>JBHJNQ010000032.1:0-153910 GCA_050330635.1 Acidimicrobiales bacterium
GGCCGGGACGGTCGGGACCGGCGGTGGGGACCGGGGCCGCCGGTCGACCCTCGACCGGGAGCGGCCGCCGCCGGGGCCGGGGCTGGCCGCCGCCAAGATCGCCGGGGAGTCGGGGGGTGCGACCGCTTGGCGCCCCCGCCCCGTCGGCCGCCGTCGGCAGCGGTGTCCGGTGGCTTCGGGTCGAGACCGGACCGGCATCGCCCAGTCGACCGCCCACCGGGTTCGGCGACGATGGTGTCGCCTCGGGCGTCGGGCCCGGGACGGCCGGCGGCGGGGTCGGCGTCGGCGCCGCCAGCGGTGGTGGTGTCACCGGCGGTGGGGTCGGCGTCGGGCGCCCCGGCGGCATCTCCCCGGGGGCCACGGTGGAGCCCGGTCCCAGCCCGCCCAGGAGGCCGCCGGCGGCGTGGGCCGCCCCGAGGGCGATGGCGTGCTTGGGGTGGGCATCGACGGCCACGGGCCGCCCGAGCTCCGACGCCACCAGCAGCGAGATCAGCGGAATGCGGCTCGAACCGCCGACGAGGAGGATGCGCGAGACGTCGTCGATCGTCAGGGCGGCCGAAGCCACGGCGCGCCGAATGGCTTCGATCGAGTCGACCAGGGCCGGGCGAATCAGGCCCTCGAACTCGGAGCGGGTGATCCGGACCTCGGTCTGGAGCTTCGGAAGCAGGACGGGGACCGTGGCGTCGGTGTCGGACGACAGGGCCTCCTTGGCATCGACGCAGTCCTGACGCAGGCGGGACACCGCGGCCAGGGCGGCGGGGTCGTCGTGGTCGAGGCCGGCGAGGGCCGAGCCGATCACCGACGCCACGTGGGCGAAGACGGCGGCGTCGAAGTCGATGCCCCCCAGCCGCTCGATACCCTCGGGGCGGCCCACGATGGCGAATCCTGCGCTGGTCCGCCGCAGCACGGCGGCGTCGAACGTGCCCCCACCGAGGTCGTACACGGCGACCACCTCGCCGGGTTCGACCCGCTCCTGGGCGGCGTAGGACAGGGCCGCCGCCTCCGGCTCGGTCAGCAGCTCGACGATCTCCTCGTCGACCCCGGCCAACCGGATGGCCTGGCGCAGCAGGTCACGTTTGTACTCGCCCCAGTTGGCCGGATGGGTCACGACGAGCCGCGACGGCCGGCCGCCCTCCCGCTCGACGACCTGCTCGAGGACGGCCTCGAGCAAGCGGGCGGTCAGGGCCTCCGCCGAGTACGGGGATCCCCCCACGATGATCGGCGTGGTGTCGCCGATGCGGCGCTTGAACTCCCGGACGATGCGCTCGGGCTCACTGCTCGCCCTCCTGTCGGCGGCGTCGCCGGTGAGGATCGTCCCGTCGGCCCGCAGCAGTACGACCGACGGGATGACCGCCGACCGGGTGCCGAGGGGGAAGATGGAGGCCCGACCGTCCCGATGGAGGGCGGCTGCGGTGTACGTGGTGCCGAGATCGACACCGACCTGATAGCTCACCCCTCCGGTTCCCTCCCGTCCGCGACCACCGTTCAACCGTACCGCACGACATGCGGTGCGCCCCGACCCCGACCCCGACCGGACCCGTCACGGCTCGCCGCGCGGTGACCGGGCAGCCGTCAGTAGCCGGCGTCGACGTCGACGACGCCCTCCAACGGTTCGCCGGCAACGAAACGGGCGACGTTGCGCTCGATGTGGGCGGCGAGGAGCGGCACCCCCATCTCCTCGGTGTTGCCGACGTGGGGCGTGATCAGCACCCGCTCGTTCGACCACAGGGGATGGCCGTCGGGCAGCGGTTCCGGGTCGGTGACGTCGAGGCAGGCCCCGGCGATCGAACCGGTGTCGAGGGCGGCGAGGAGGGCGTCGTGGTCGACGTGGCCTCCCCGGGCCACGTTGACCAACCAGGCGTGCTCGGGCATGGCCTCGAGCTCGGCGGTCGAGATGACCCGTTCGGTCTCGGGGGTGAGGGCCAGGGCCAGCACCACCAGGTCGGCATCGACCAGGGCCTCGAGCCGACCCTCCAGGGCCAGGGTGCGGTCGGCCCCGGCCAGTGGTTCGGCCCGGCGCCGGATCACGGTGACCCGGCAGCCGAAGCCCGACAGGAGGCGGAGGAGCTCGTCGGTGATGCCGCCGGCGCCGAACACGACGACGTTGCCGTCGACCAGGTTCCGGCCCTGGTGCGCCGACCACGACCTGCGGCGGGCATAGCTGACGACCCCTCGCAGGCCGGCCAGGCCCATGGCCAGGGCGTGCTCGGCCACCGGCCGGGCGTACACGCCGCGGGCGCACGTCCACGTCCGGTCGTGGTCGAGGTGGGGGACGTAGGGCTCGATACCGGCGAACGGGAGGCCGATCCACCGCAGCGAGGGGTTGGCCCCGATCAGGGCCGGCAGATCGTCGGGGACGGTGGGGTCGGCCCACACCAGGGCATCAGCCTCGCCGGGGCCGACGATCCGGCCCCCGCCGGCCCGTACCGCCTGCTCCAGCGATTCGTAGCGCCCCGACTTCGGTTCGACGGCGACGGCGTCCGACCCGCTCATGCCAACGCGGTGTCGAGGGCCTGCACGAGATCGGCCACCAGATCGGCCTCGTCCTCGATGCCGACCGACAGGCGGATCAGGTCGTCGGGAACCTCGAGGGGTGAGCCGGCGGCCGAGGCGTGGGTCATGACCCCCGGGTGTTCGATCAGCGACTCCACGGCGCCGAGCGACTCGGCCAGGGTGAAGACGCGGGTGGCCTCGATGACGCGGTCGGCCAGGTCGCGGCTGCCGACGCGGAAGCTGACCATGCCCCCGAAGCCCCGCATCTGTCGGGCCGCCACGTCGTGGCCCGGGTGACCGGGGAGGCCGGGATAGAGCACGGAGCGCACGGCGTCGTGGGCCTGGAGGGCGGCGACCACGGCGGCGGCGTTGGCGTTGTGGCGGTCCATGCGCAGGGCCAGGGTCTTGACGCCCCGCAGGGTCAGGTAGCAGTCCCACGGCGCAGGCACCGCCCCCACCGCGTTCTGGATGAAGGTCAGATGGTCGTGGACCTCGGCGTCGTCGGTGGCGACGAAGCCGCCGACGACGTCGGAATGACCACCGAGGTACTTGGTGGTCGAGTGGACCACGATGTCGGCCCCGTGCTCCAGGGGGTTCTGCAGGAAGGGGGTGGCGAACGTGTTGTCGACGACCAGGCGGGCACCGGCCCGGCGGGCGATGGCGGCCACGGCGGCGATGTCGACGACGGTCAGCAGCGGGTTGGTCGGCGTCTCGACCCACACCATCTTCGTCGTCTCCGGCCAGTCGGCTCCACCCCCCGACAGATCGGTCAGGTCGTGCGCCGACCACGTGATCCCGGCCCGGCCGAAGACCCGGCTGATGAGGCGGAACGTGCCGCCGTAGGCATCGTTGCCCATGACGACGTGGTCGCCCGGGTCGAGCATGCGGAGGATGGCGTCCTCGGCCGCCAGGCCGCTGGCGAACGAGACGCCGTAGGAGGCGCCCTCGAGGGCGGCCAGGGCCCGTTGGAGGGCGGTCCTGGTCGGGTTGCCGGTGCGGGCGTACTCGTAGCCGGAATGCTTGCCCACCGCGGTCTGGGCGAAGGTCGACGTCTGGAACACGGGAACCGTGACGGCGCCGGTGACCGCCTCCGGCTCCTGGCCGACATGGATCGCCTTGGTGGCGAATCCCCAGGATCCGGTGTCGGGACCGACCTCGTCGTCGATCGGGTGCTCGGTCATCGGGGTTCCTCTCGTTCGGGTCGCCGGGTGGCGCCGGGGTGGTCGGGGGTGGGCTCCGCCGTCAGGTCGGCTGTCGGGAGGACCGGTTCGACTCCTGGGACAGGAACGACAGCAGGTCGGCCCGGGCCACCACGGTGCACGGGCGGCCGCCGTCGAGCACCAAAAGAGCGGGGGCCATGTCGAGCAGCTGGACGGCCAGCTCGACCGACTGGCCAACGCCGATCGTCGGCATGAGCGGGCTCATCACGTCGGCCACTGAGCCCTCGAGAACCTCGGGGTTGCTGAACGCCGACTCCATGATCCGGAGCTCGTCGATCGATCCCATGACCTCGGCCGTGGCGAGCGGCATGTCGCCCTTGGCCACGGGCAGCTGGGACACGTCGTGCTCGTGCATGAGCTCGACCACGTCGCGGAGGCGGTCGTCGGGCTGGACGTAGAGCAGGGTCGGGGTGTCGTCCTCCTTGGCCCCGAGGACGTCGGCCACGGTCGGGCCCTCCGACTCCAGGAAGCCGTAGCCGGCCATCCACTGGTCGTTGAAGACCCGGCTCAGGTAGCCCCGCCCGGAGTCGGGAACGAGCACGACGACCAGGTCGTCGGGTCCGAGCTCGGCCCCCAGCACGAGGCCGGCGGCCAGGGCCGTGCCGCCCGAGCCCCCGATGAGGATGCCCTCGGTGCGGGTCATTCGGCGGGCGGTGAGGAACGAGTCGCGGTCGGAGACGGCGATGACCCGGTCGACGACGGCGGGGTCGTAGGTGCTGGGCCAGAAATCCTCACCCACCCCCTCGACGAGATAGGGGCGACCCGAACCGCCCGAGTAGACCGAGCCTTCGGGGTCGGCGGCCACCACCTGGATGGCGGGGCTCTTGTCCTTCAGGTAGCGGCCGACGCCGGTCAGGGTGCCACCGGTGCCGGCACCGGCCACGAAGTGGGTGATCCGACCGTCGGTCTGTCGCCAGATCTCGGGGCCGGTGGTGGCGACGTGGGCCGCCGGGTTGGCGGGGTTGGCGTACTGGTTGGGGCGGAAGGCGTCGGGGATCTCCTCGACCAACCGGCGGGCCGTCGAATAGTACGACCGGGGATCGTCGGGTTCGACGGCTCCCGGGCACACGACGACCTCGGCCCCGTAGGCCCGGAGGAGGTCGACCTTCTCCGGGGCGACCTTGTCGGTGACGACGAAGACGCAGCGGTAGCCGCGCTGGGCGGCCACGATGGCCAGGCCGACGCCGGTATTGCCGGAGGTCGGTTCGACGATCGTGCCCCCTGGCAGGAGCAGCCCGTCGCGCTCGGCGGCCTCGATCATGGTCAACGCCGGCCGGTCCTTCGTGCTCCCGCCGGGGTTGGTCGACTCCAGCTTGACGACGACGGAGCAGGCCATCCCCTCGGTCAGCCGGGGGAGGCGGACCATCGGGGTGTTGCCGATCAGATCCAGCACCGAATCAGCTATCTCCACGGGGGTCCTTCCTCGGAGCGGGCGGCGAGGGGTGACGACCCGGCGCCGCATCGACCCTTCGGAGGCTACAAGCGTTCGCGGCCCGGGCTCACTCGATGCTGGCCGGAACCGTGGGAGCGGGGATCGACCCGGGAGCCTCGGTGCCACCGAGGGGCATGGTTCCCAGCTCGACCGAGTCGGAGATGCGGTGGCTGCCATCGGGGTACTCGACCATCCACAACATGACCGAGCGGCGCTCGGCCCGGCGGAGCCCGACGACCCGGCCCTCGGCGTCGATGAGCTGGCGACCGGGGTGGTCGACGGTGACGGCCACCGTCACCGGGCTCTGGTGATCGACGATTCGGAGGTTTCGCAGCTTGGGGCTGCGACCGACGATCCGCAGGCCGGCGCTGGCCAGGTTCTCGTGGTAATCGGCCGCCTTGCGCCCCAGCGGACTGTCGGCCACGAAGACCCGACTCACGTCGGCCGCCAACGGGTCGGCCTGGAATCCGAACTCGGTGTGGAGCAGGTTGGAGACGACGACGGTGAGCCGCTGGAAGTCTGCGGCGTCGCCGGCGCTGGGGCCGTCGAGGGCCCGCAACGCCGAGCGGACCGGGCCCGAGGCGAGATGGTGGATGGCCCTGACCCCGAGCACGGTCGGCCGCAGGAGCCACATGCCGATCACGATCTCGACGATCAGGACCACGATCGACACGATGGCGAGGCGCCGCACGACCGACAGGTCGGACACGATGAGCCCCATGGAGGCGATGACCAGGGCGGCGGCGGCCAGTGCGGCCGCCCATCCGGGACCGGCCTGGGACTCGTCGAGCAGATCGTCGGTCGGATGGTCGAGGTGACCGTCGAAGAGGCGACGCAGGAACCCGATCTCGTACAGGCCGATACATGCCGACGACAACAGGACCAGCAGCTGGAGCTCCGCTCCCGCCACCGAACCCGACAGGAGCTGGGCCAGGCCGATGGCCGAGGCCCCCGAGAGGATGCGGAGCGCAGCCGAGATGCCGGCCAGCGCCAGGTCGCCGACGACCATGAACACGCCGACGGCGCCGACCACGGCAACCACGAAGATGGAGAGCCACAGGAGGGACCGGTCGCGCTCGTTGGCCCGGAGGGCGTCGACGGGAGCGCCCGACAGCTCGGTGCCGATACCGGCGTCGGCGGTCTCGATGGCATCCACCAGTGCCCGGGCCGCCTCGCCCCGCCCGGAGACGGTGGGGACGACCACCGCCACCCGGGGCGACTCGTCGCCGTCGACGAGGGCGGCGTGGGGGCCGACGGCCCCCACGTCGCCCTCGATCTCGGCCCCGCCGACATAGCGAGCCCCGACGATGTCGACCCGGCCGACCGAGGGGAGGGCGGAGACCCGCTGGAGCCACGCCGTCTTGGCCAGACGGTCGGTGCCGGCGGGGAAGCGGGCCACGACGGCGTTGGTGGGATCGCCCTGGTCGCCGGGCCCGACGGCCTGGACCTCGGCGATGGCACGTTCGTCGAGCAGGTCGGCGGCCGGCGTCGACTGGAGCCCGAGGACGGCGAGTACGGCCAGGAAGGCGCCGAAGCCGACGAGCACGCCCACCGGGAAGTGGCGCACGTTCGGTTCATCCGGCAGGAACGAGCGGGGACCGCGCCGTTCCTTGCGGAGCTCCTCCCCCAACCGACCGGGGGTAGCGGCCTGGCCGGCGAGGGCGGTCAGGCCGGGGACGGCGACGGCAAGCGTGATGAGGGCGGAGATCGCGGCCCCGGCGAGGATGACGGAGGCGATCGAGCGGGCCGGGCCGAGCAACTCGAGGAACAGGGCCGTCACCGCCAGACCGGAGAACAGGATGATCAGCTCGGAGCCCAGGGCGAGGATGGCCCGGTGGATCATCTCGGCCGGGTCGTCGCCCTCGGGCGCCTCGAACCACGCCAGGAGGCGGAACAGCAGCCAGACGCTCACGGCGATGGCGGCCAGGGTGGCGGGGAGCGGGGTGGTGGCGATCGAGCCGTCGAAGGGTCCGGTGACCTGGTCGGCAAAGGTGCCACCGAGCCATGCCGCCAGGGCGACGCTGAGCCCGGCCAGTGCGGCCTGGACCGGCCCCGTGAGCCACACGAGGAGGGCGATCACGGCCAGCGTCACCAGTGCCACCGCAACGAGCGACACGTCGTCGATCCGGTCGGCGATGGCGGCGTCGGCGATGACCCTGCCGTGGACGAGCCCCGAGGCGCCGGGAACAGCGTCGACCGTGTCGCCCACGGCGGCGATGATCGATCCGTCGGTCTCGTCGTCGACGGCCACCAGCAGATCGGGGGTGGCGTCGACAGGTCCGTCGGTTTCGACCCATGACACCCCCTGCAGGGCTCTCAGGTCGGCCACCAGCCGGTTCACGCCGGCCTCGTCGAGCTCGTCGGTGGTGACCACCAGATCGGCGACGAGGTCGTCGGTGCCGATGGCGGAGGCGTCGAGCCTCCCGCCGTCGCCGGTGCCGGTGCCGGTGCTCCCATCGTCGACGGCCGCCGCGGTGCCGGCCGACAGCACGACGAACAGCAACGACAACAGGCCGACAATCGACGTTCGGGTCATCGACGCTCGGGTCGCCCACGACCGATGCTTGAGCACGGAACCAACAGTCCTCAACGGTACGTCCTCGGGTCGGGGCGCCCGGTGTTGGGCGCGACCCGTTCCGCAGGGTAGCCGGCACAGCAGGCCGGAGCATGGCACGTGTCAGCCGACCCCGTGCCGGCGGCGGGATCGGCCTCGCCGCCCGGGTACGGCCCTGCGGCCCCACCCGGCGACCCGCCCCGCGACGGGTCGTCGCCGACCCGTCTGGAGGGCAGGGGGCCGGGGGCGTAGGTTGAGCCCATGTCGATCGATCCCCGTACCCCCGTCGTCGTCGGTGTCGCCCAGGCCGTCCAGCACCCCGAGGACCCGGCCCAGGCCGTGGAGGCCGTGGCCCTGATGGAACAGGTGGTTCGAACGGCGGCGGCCGACGCCGGCGCCCCCGGGCTGCTCGCCCGGCTCGACTACGTCGGCGTCGTCCAGGGGGCGTGGCGCTACAGCGATCCCGGCCGCCTCGTGGCCGACGCCGTGGGGGCCGCGGGGGCCCGGACGGGGGTCTCGGCCAACGGGGGCAACACGCCCCAGAGCTTCATGAACCTCCTCGCCACCCGCATCGCCGCCGGCGAGCTGGACCGGGCCGTGTTCGTCGGCGCCGAGACGATCTGGAGCCGGCGCCGGCAGCGGCGGGCCGGGCTCGGGTCGCCGATGACCGAGCAGACCGACCAGGCGCCCGACGAGCAGGTCGGGGCCGAGGTGCCCATGATCACCGGGTTCGAGACATCGCGGGGCATGGAGGCCCCGGTCAACTTCTATCCCCTGTTCGAGTCCGCCATCAGGGCCGACCGGGGGGAGACGATCGAGGAGCACCGCGACCGGGTGGCCGGGCTCTGGGCCCGGTTCAACGAGGTGGCGGTGGCCAACCCCTACGCCTGGTCCCGTACGCCGATGTCGGCCGACGAGATCCGCAACCCGACGGCCGCCAACCGGATGATCGGCTTCCCCTATACCAAGGCCATGAACTCCAACTGGGATCTCGACCAGGCGGCGGCGGTGCTGCTGTGCTCGGCGGAGGCGGCCGAGGCGGCGGGCGTCCCCCGCGACCGCTGGGTGTTCCCCTGGGCCGGGACCGACGCCCACGACACCTACGCCGTGTCCGAGCGCCGGGACCTCCACTCCTCCCCCGCCATCGCCGAGGCCGGACGCCGGGTCTACGAGCTGGCCGGGGTGAGGGTCGACGACATCGCCCACGTCGACCTCTACTCGTGCTTCCCGTCGGCGGTCCAGGTCGGGGCCCGGGCCCTCGGCCTGAGCGAGGACCGCCAGCTGACCCAGACCGGGGGCCTGACGTTCGCCGGCGGGCCGCTCAACAACTACGTGACCCACTCGATCGCCACCATGGTCGAGGTCCTGCGCCCGGACCCCGGCGCCATCGGCCTCGTCAGCGCCAACGGCGGGTTCCTGACCAAGCACGCCATCGGTATCTACTCGACCGAGCCCCCGGCGACACCGTTCCGGGCGGAGGACGTGCAGGAGGCCGTCGACCGGGTGCCGACGACCCCGGTCGACGAGGGCCACCTCGGCGATGTCACGATCGAGGCCTACACCGTCATGCACGGCCACGAGGGCCCGGAGGTCGGCCTCTGCGCCCTGCGGACACCGGGCGGGGCCAGGACCTGGGGTCGGGTCACCGACGGCGACACGATGACCGAGATGATGCGGACCGAGATGATCGGTCGACGGGCGATCCTGGCCGCCGACGGGGTGACGACGATCGGGTGAACCACCCCGCCGGGCGCCGCGTCGACGGGGGCGGGGGCATAGGGTTGGGTCATGGCCGACGTCCCCGCTGACCGTCCGGACCTCGTCGTCGTCGCCAATCGGCTGCCGTTCCGGCGGGTCACGACCAACGGCAAGACCAGCTGGACCACGAGCCCCGGTGGTCTGATCTCGGCGCTGGCGCCCTCACTGGCCGACGTGAGCCAGGTGGCCTGGGTGGGCTGGCCGGGCGACACCACGGCCGACGACGAACCGGTCATGGTCGACGGCATGCAGCTCCTCCCCATCGCCCTGACGGCCGCTGAGAAGTCGCTCCACTACGACGGGATGTCCAACGGCACCCTGTGGCCCCTCTACCACGACAAGGCGGCCCCGGCCGAGTTCCACCGCACGTGGTACGACGGCTACCGGCGGGTCAACGAGCGGTTCGCCCGGGCCACGGCCGATGCTGCGGCCGAGGGGGCCATGGTGTGGGTCCACGACTACCAGCTCCAGCTGGTGCCGGGGATCCTGCGGGAACTGCGACCCGACCTGCGCATCGGCTTCTTCCTCCACATCCCGTTCCCGCCGGAGGAGCTCTTCATCCAACTCCCGTGGCGGCAGTCGCTGGCCGCCGGGATACTGGGCAGCGACCTCGTCGGCTTCCAGACTCCGGACGGCGCCGACAACTTCTGTCGCCTGGCGGTAGCTCTCGATCTGGCCAAGCGGGAGAGCAAGAACTCGCTGACGCGCCAGGGGCGACGGATCAACACCCGCACCTTTCCCATCGGCATCGACAACGACCGCTACGAGGAGGCGGCCCGTTCCCACTCGGCAACCGAGGCGACCCGCGACCTGCGGGCCCGGCTCGGCCAGCCCCACCTGGTCCTGCTGGGGGTCGACCGCCTCGACTACACCAAGGGCATCGACGTCCGCCTCCGGGCGTTCAAGGAGCTGTTGGCCGACGGGCGGATCCACCCCTCGCATGTGGCGATGGTCCAGGTGGCGGAACCCAGCCGCGACGACGTCGACGCCTACGTCAGCCTCCGGGCCCGGGTCGAGCAACTCGTCGGCGAGATCAACGGCGACTACGGCCGGGTCGGTTTCCCGGTGGTGCACTACATCCACCAGTCCCTGGACTTCGGGGAGCTCGTGCCCCTGTACCGGGCGGCCGACGTGATGCTGGTGACCCCGTTTCGCGACGGGATGAACCTCGTGGCCAAGGAGTACGTGGCCACCCGCTACGACGACACGGGCGTGCTCGTCCTGTCGGAGTTCGCCGGCGCCTCCCACCAGCTGAAGAGCGCCCTGCTGGTCAACCCCTACGACATCGACGGGGTGAAGAACGCCATCGTCGCCGCCGTCGAGATGGAACCCGACGAGGGGCGGGCCCGCATGCAGCGCCTCCGGCGCACGGTCCGCCGCAACGACGCCGTGGCCTGGGCCAAGAGCTTCGTCGACGCCCTCCGGGCCCAGTAAGCGGGCCGCCGCCCTCCGCCGTGCGGCCAGCCCCCCGGCGGCCGCCGGGGCCGCCGCTGCGCCGTGCCGATCAGGCCCGGGGGGCGAACAGGACCTTGCGGGGGGCGACCGGGTCGGACGCCAGCTCGTCGAGGGCGAGACGGAGGCCGCCGAAACCGACGATCCGATCGCACAGGCCGGCGACCCTGATCCGCTCGTCGGCCAGGAGGGCGAGGGCCCGGTGGACGTCGGCGATCGTGTAGCCGAGCGAGGCGCGGATGGTCAGCTCGGCCGCCACCAGGTCGGCGGGGCTGATGGCGCCCGCCGTCGTCGCCCCGCCCACGAGGACGACGGTGCCGCCCCGGCGGGCGGCCCCGACGGCGGCGGTCACGGCGTCGGGCCGGCCGGCGCACTCGTAGACGACGTCGGCCCCGAGGCCGTCGTCGTGGTCGGCGAGCCACCGTCCGACGTCGGGCCCGGGACCGAAGGCGGCATCGGCCCCGAACGAGCACACCAGCTCCTGGCGGGCGGGGGCGGGGTCGATGGCCACGACCCGGGAGGCGCCGGCGGCCCGGGCCACCTGGGCCACGAGCACGCCGATCGTGCCGGCACCGACGACGGCCACGACATCGCCGAGGAGTTGGCCCGACCGGGCGACGGCGTGCACGGCGACGGCCACCGGTTCGGCCAGCGCCGCCTCGTCGTCGTCGATACCCTCGGGGGCCCGGTGGACCCGCCGGGCGTCGACCCTGACCATGTCGGCGAACGCCCCGTGGGGTGAGGCGAGAGGGTCGGAGCCGACGATCATGGCCACCGCGGTGGTGCAGGCGCCGCCGTGCCCGGCCCGGCACGGGGGGCAGGCCCCGCAGGGCGGGGCGGTCGCCCCCACCACCCGTTCACCCTCGAACCGGCCCTCGATCCCGGGGCCGATGGCCACGATGCGGCCCACCCACTCATGGCCGAACCACGCCGGGGCCGGGACGTGGCCCACCAGCCACGCCTCGACGTCGGTGCCGCCGATGCCGCAGCGGTCGATGGCGACGAGCACGCTGCCCGGCACCAGGGGCGGGGGGTCGACGTCGGCGATCTCGAGTCGGCGGCGACCCGCCAGTCGGGCGACTCGCACGCTCAGCGCCGGAGGCCGTCGAGGACCTGGAAGTAGTGGGGGAAGGTCTTGGCCACGCACCCGGGGTCGGCGATGGCGATGCCGGGGTGGACGAGCCCGAGCAGGGCGAAGCTCATCGCCATGCGATGATCGCCGTAGGTCGTGACGATGGCCGGGCGGGGGCGGCCGGGGTGGACGACGAAGCCGTCGGGCTCGTCGACGGCGTCGAGGCCGAGGCGCTGGAGCTCGGTGACGACGGCGCCGATCCGGTCGGTCTCCTTGTGGCGGATGAAGCCGACGCCGCGGACCCGGGTGGGGCCGTCGGCGAAGGTAGCCACGGCGGCCAGGGTCTGGGCCACGTCCGACATATGCGCCATGTCGATGTCGATGCCGCGGAGGCGATCCGGTCCCCGGACCTCGGTCCACGTCTCACCCCGCTCGACGGTGGCGCCCATGGCCTCGAGCGCGTCGACGAAGGCCAGGTCGCCCTGGACGGTGTGGCGGCCGAGGCCGTCGACCCTGACCCGGCCCCCGGTGATGGCGGCGGCGGCGAAGAAGTAGGAGGCGGCCGAGGCGTCGGGCTCGATGGTGAGGGGGCGGGCCCGGTAGGCCTGGGGTTCGACCACGAACGAGCCGAGATCGGGGGCGGCGTCGACCTCGACCCCGAACGCCGCCATGGTCGACAGGGTCAGCTCGACGTAGGGGGCCGACACGAGGCCACCGGCGACCTCGACGGTGACGGCGAGGGGACCGCCGGGCCGGACCTCGGCCAGGGGTGCGGCCAGCAGGAGGCCCGAGAGGAACTGGCTCGACACGGTGCCCGACACGGTCGTGGAGCCGGTGTGGAGGCGGCCGGCGACGGTGAGGGGCAGGGCGTCGCCGTCGACGGTGGCCCCGAGCCGGCGTAGGGCGTCGATGAGGGGGCCGAAGGGGCGGGCCCGCAGCTGGGGGTGACCGTCGAGGAGGTAGGGCCCGTCGCCGAGGGCGAGGGCGGCGAGGAGGAAGCGGCTGGTGGTGCCCGACTGGGCGACGTCGACGGTGAGCGGACCGGAGGCCAGCGTCCCTCCGGTGCCCGCGACGGTGAGGATCTCGTCGTCGGCGTCGGCACCCCGCTCGAACGTCACCCCCAGGGTGCGGAGGGCGTCGATCATGGCCCGGGTGTCGTCGGCGTCGAGCGGACGGTGGAGGTGGGAAACCCCGTCGGCCAGGGCGGCGCACAGCAGGGCCCGGTTGGTGTGGCTCTTCGAGCCGGGAACCACGACGTCGGCGTCGGGAGGTTGGGCCAGCGGTTCGATGAGGAGGGGGTCGCTCACCCGTTCCAAGGTAGTGCCCGCCCCTGCCGTTCGGTCCGGGAGCGGTGGGGCCCCGGCGGGACCGACCGGGTCAGGTGTTGGATGCGTCGAAGAACCTTGACGAGGAACCGGGGGTCTCGTCGTCGCCGGGGTCGCCCTGGACGAGCTGGCGGGCCTGGTCGACGATCTGGCGGGCCGCGGCCGCGCTCTCCTCCCCGGCGAACCGGTTGCGCTCCAACTGCACCCTGATCTCGTGGATGGCCATGCGGGCCTCACGCAGGGAACGGTCGCGGTCGGCCAGCTCGAGGGTGGCGCCCTGGAGCTCGGCGCTCAGCTTGCCCAACTCGTCGAGGGCGCGGTCCCGCTCCTCCCGCGTCAGCTCGAGGCTCTCGGGGGTGTTGATGACCAGCTCCCGCCGCAGGCGACGGTTGACCTCACGGTCTTGGGCCAGCTCCTGGCGGAGGTCGGCGATCTCGGACTCGAGACGTCGCAGCTCCGCCCCGTGGCGGGCCCGCAGCCGCTTGCTCAGCGACGGGAGCATGACACCGACCGCGACCACGCCGGCGATGGTGCCGATCAGTAATGCGGTGATGGTGGTGGTCTCCACGACCTCTCGACCTCCAATGGGCTTCTGTCCGCCGTCGGTGGGGCCACGACCCCACCCCCCGTGGAGGTCCGGGAGCCGCCCACGCACCGTCCAATGAACCACAACCAACCGGCCACGGCCAGCCCGACCACTGAGGAAACTTCACTTGGGCGTCTGGGCCGTACGCGCTGGAGCCCGCCTACTCAGCGCGGTAAGCGGGATCCAACCCCGAACAGCTTCGAAGCTTCCCGCCTGCGGTCGAGACGGGACGTCGTTTGGTTCGGACCCCCGGTCTGCGGTCCGGCGGTGTGTCCCTGCATGCAAACATCCTTGGACATCTGCTGTCAAGCAAAACCACCCACTACCAGCGGGTAACCGAGATCAAATCTGGTTGGGGCCCGACGATCTGTTCCACCGATGGCCTCCGGTCGCTCGACGGGCCGTCAGGGGCCGTCACTGTCAGTCGGCGATGGCGAGGCCGGTGGTCGAGTCGAAAAAGTGGAGGCGGGCGGTGTCGACCACGAGTTGCACCGGTTGGCCGAGACGGGCCGTCGACCGGGGGCTGACCCGGGCGGTGTAGGTGTAGCGGCCCGAGGCGTCGGCCGTGGCCGTGACCGCGTCCTCGCCCTCGAACTCGGCTTCCATGATGGCGAAGGGCTCCACGTCGATCGGGAAGTGGAGGATGATCTCCGAACCGAGCGCCTCCAGCAGGGTGGTCTCGGTCGCGAACACGCGCTCCTCGGGGGCCTCGGCCGCCACCGAGGCGTCCTCGATGTCCTCCGGCCGCAGGCCCACCACCACCTCCCGGCCGACATAGCCCTTGATGGCGGGGTGACTGGCCAGGAGCGACGGGGCGATGGCGAGGTGGTGGCTCCCCAGGCGCACCACCGGGGCATCGGGTGTGCCCTCGATCGAGGCCTTCATCAGGTTCATGGAGGGTGAGCCGATGAACCCGCCCACGAAGACGTTGGCCGGCGAGTCGTAGAGGTTCTGCGGGCTGTCGACCTGCTGGAGGATGCCCCGCTTCAACACGGCCACCCGGTCGCCCATCGTCATGGCCTCGACCTGGTCGTGGGTGACGTAGACGGTGGTGACCCCCAGCGACCGCTGCAACCCGGCGATCTCGGCCCGCATCTGGACCCGGAGCTTGGCGTCGAGGTTCGACAGGGGCTCGTCCATGAGGAACGCCTTGGGCTGGCGCACGATGGCCCGCCCCATGGCCACCCGCTGCCGCTGCCCGCCCGACAGCTGGCCCGGCTTCCTGTCGAGCTGCTCGGTCAGGTCGAGGGTCTGAGCCGCCTTCCGGACCCGCTCGGCGATCTCTGCCTTGGGCACCTTGGCCAGCTTGAGGGCGAAACCGATGTTGTCGGCGACGGTCATGTGGGGATACAGGGCGTAGTTCTGGAACACCATGGCGATGTCGCGATCCTTGGGGTGGACGTCGTTGACGACGCGATCACCGATCCGCAACTCGCCGCTGCTGATCTCCTCGAGCCCCGCCACCATGCGCAACGCCGTCGACTTGCCACACCCCGACGGGCCCACCAGCACCAGGAACTCGCCGTCGGCGATCTCCAGGTTGAGGTCGGTGATCGCCTGGAACCCGTTGGGGTAGACCTTGTTGACATCGTTCAACAACACCTCTGCCACCGCTGCCTCCTTCTCCCTCGGCCGAGCGCCACGAAAAGCGGACCCCCCGGTTCGTGCTCCGAGGCTAGCAAGGCCGTCGCTGCCGGGCTCGACCAAGCGGCAGCTACTCTCGGCGTCGTGGACGACAGCACGACCGAGGACGACCTGGCCTTTGCCTGCCCCCGATGCCACCGGGAGGTGACGGCCCGCTTCTATGGGCCGTGCGGGTCGTGCCGGACCGAGCTCCGGGCCGCCCTGTCGGGCGAGGCCCGTCACGTCGAGGCGGCCGACTACGAACCGAAGATGAACGTCACCCCGAACGCGGTGGCGACCAAGGACTGACCGTGACGGGCCGACGGCCGGTGGTGCGCTCGCCGCTCCGGCCGCCCCGGTTCCCGACCGGCGAGGTCAGCCGTTGCGCTGCCGGGTCACCCAGTCCTCGATCAACCAGCCGGCGATCGACATGCCGCCCCGGGGCACCGGGGGCAGCTCCTCGTGGTGGTACCAGGCGGCCTCGACGATCTCGTCCTCCTGGATCGTGATCTCGCCGGCGGCGTGACGGGCGTTGAAACCGATCATGACCGAATGGGGGAAGGGCCAGGGCTGGCTCCCGAAGTAGCGGACATCGGCCACGTCGATCCCCACCTCCTCCTTCACCTCACGCACAACGGTCTCCTCCAGCGATTCCCCGGGCTCGACGAAACCGGCGAGGGCGCTGTAGAAGCGGCCGGGGAACTGGGCCCCCCAGGCCAGGAGCGCCCGTCCGTCGTCGCGTTCGATGAGCACGATGACGGCCGGCGTCAACCGCGGGTACGACAGCAGACCGCACGACGGGCACTCACGGGCCCGGTCGGCCGTGTGGGGTTCGGTGGCCGTCCCGCACCGGCCGCAATAGCGGTGGTCGCGATCCCAGTTGACGATCTGGGCCGCCCTGCCGGCCAGGGCCCATTCCGCCTCCGGCACCGCCCCGTAGAGCTGGCGGAGGTGCAGCCACTGACCCGCCTCGGGCACCTCGGCCCCCTCGACGGCCTCGACCCCCCACACCGGCACGCCGTCGTCGAGCCCGAGCAGGTGGACGGCCTCGACCTCGACGGGAGCGCCCGCCCCGATCGGGATGTCGCCGTCGGTCAGCAACACGTTGGAGCGACGATCGACGACGAACCACTTGCCCTCGGCCGACGCATCGAGGCCGGGCGCTGACACCTTGGGAACGAACATGCCCAGGACCATATGTGGGTGGCGACGGCGGCGCACGTCCACCCCGGGCCCGGCCCGGGATCGCAACCCGACCGGAGCCCGGGCGCCTACTGTCGTCCCATCGGATCGATCGGAACGCTGAACGAGGGCTCGCTCCATGCCGCGCTGAAGGAGCTGTACGCCGAACCGGGGGACGAGTTCGAGTTCGCTCTCGACGGTTTCGTGATCGACATCCGGCGCCGCGACCGGCTGATCGAGATCCAGACCGGGTCGTTCGGCGCCATGGGCCGCAAGCTCGACCGGCTGCTCAGCGGCCACCGGGTCCTCGTGGTGCATCCGCTGGCCGTGGAGACGTACCTCCACAAGGGGGAGGCCAAGCCCCGACGGTCACCCAAGCGCCGCACCCTCTACTCGATGTTCGACGAGCTGGTCAGCATGCCGACCCTCCTCGACCACCCCCACTTCGAGCTCGAGATCGTGCTCACGGTCGAGGACCGGATCCAGGTCGAGGACGCGGACCTGCGCCGGCGCCGGGGAGGGTGGCGGACCGTCGACCGGCGCCTGCGCGAGGTGCGGTCACGCCACCGTTTCCGCACCGTCGACGACCTGGTACCGCTGGTCCCCCCCGAGCTCCCGGCGGTCTTCAACACCGCCGACCTGGCGGCCGCCACCGGCATCTCCAGGCCATCGGCTCAGAAAATGGCCTTTTGCCTACGGGCCACCGGTCTGTTCGACCCGGTCAGACGGACCCGTCAGGGCGTCGAATACCGGCGCCGGTAGGTCCGCCACCAGCGCAAACCCCGCTGCGAAGCCAATTGTCGACAATGGTCGCCCCACAGCAGCAGGCTTGGTAACGTGACTCACCGGCTGACAAGGACGGCGGTGAGTGGACCGCGCCCTGTCTGGCCGACAACGACGTGGACGAGATGATCCACCGGCGGACCGATCCAGGTAGTGGTACCTTGCGGCTCGCTGAGGGACATTGTGGCGGAGGTACCGGTGAACGACCAGAGTGAGACGGAGCGCAGCGCGGCGGACCACTGGTTCGGTCTCGATCGGCTCCGGCTGTCGGACGGCGATCAGGCCGTCGACATCACCATCGGCTCCGAGAGCCACTGGGACCGCTCCCACCTGCGCCGTCTCCGCCAGTCGGGCGACCTCCCGGGCATGGTCCCGATCATCGACAGCGACTTCTCCGCCGACGGCAAGCCCTTCGCCGTCACCCCCGTCGTCGACGCCCCCACCCTCTCCACCCTGGTCTCGGCAGGTTCGCTCGACTGGACGAGCGGCGCCGGCATCACCGAGGCCGCGGCCCGTGCCGCCCACGAGGCCCACCTCCGGGGCCTGTTCCACGGCGCCCTCAGCCCGTCCGACATCCATGTACTCGACAACGATGTCGCCATCGGCGGTATCGGCCTCGGTCTGGGCGGCACCCCGCCCGGCGAGCGAGCCCACTGGGTGGCTCCCGAGGTCCGTGACGGGGCCGAGCCGAGCGAGCGGTCCGACGTGTTCTCGCTCGGCAAGATCCTCGAGAGCGCCCTGGGCGATGCCATCGACACCGTGCCCCGATCGATTCGGCGGCTGATCATGTGGTCGAGCTCGGACACCCCCGAGGCCCGGCCCCCGTCGGCCATGGAGTTCGCCAGCATCCTGGCCGAGGGTCTGGGCGAGGACCGCAAGACCTACGGCCCGGCCTTCATCCCCACCGCCGGTACCTCCGACCTGGCCACCAGGGCGAGTTCGGCCGTATCGAACCACACGCCGTCGGCGACGGCCCGGGAGACGGCGTCGGCGGCGGGGGCGGTCGGCCTCGGCGGAGCGCTGGCCGGTGCCCAACTGCTCGGCGGGAACGACGACATCGACCTGGCCGGCGAGGGCGACGTCGACCCCGTCGCCGGCGGGCCCGATGCCGGCGACCTCGACCCGGCCGTGGTACTCGACGACATGGGACCCACCCCGCCGGCGGTCGAGGCCGGCCCGGAGGAAGAGGGGATCGCGGGTTTCGCCGCCACCACCCCCGAACCCGACACCGAGACCGTGGAGACCTTCGAGTCGCCGGCGGTGGCCCGGACGGTCGATCTCGACGAGACCTTCGTCCCCTCGCGGCGCCGCAACCGGGCCGGGCTCGTGGTCGGCGCCATCCTTGCCGTCGGCCTCGGCCTCATCGTCTGGAACCTCCTGGGGTCCAGCGACGACGAGGACCTGGCCACGGCCGGCACCACCACCGACGCCCCCGCCACCACCGCAGCACCGACGACCACCGAAGCGCCGGTAACCACCGCAGCCCCCACGACCACCGAAGCGCCGGTAACCACCGCAGCCCCCACCACCACCCAAGCACCGGTGACCGCGGCTGCCCCGGCCGATGGTCCGGTGGCGGCGGGTGACGCCGCCATCCAGCTCCTCCACGGGGTGCCGGGGGCAACGGTCGACGCCTACCTCGACGGCAACGCCGTGGCCACGGGCTTCACGGCGGGCACGGTCGCCGGCCCCATGACGATGGCGCCGGGCAACTATGAGCTCGCGCTCTTCGCCGCCACCGACGATCCCCCGGCCAACGCAGCCGATCGCACCGACCAGCCGCTCCTCACCGACACGGTCGCCCTCAACGACGATGCCGCCTCGGTGATCGCCCATCTCGACGAGAGAGGCCAGCTGGCCGTGTCGTCGTTCGCCGAGCGATTGAGCCCACTCGACCCGGGCCAGGGCCGGATCGTGGTCCGCCACGTGATGGCGGCCGGCGCAGTCGAGGCCTCCGTTGGCGGTGAGATCCTCGGCTCGCTCTCGCCCGGTGACGAGACCGCCATCGAGGTGGCCGCCGGTTCGGTGCCGGTCGAGATCCGGGGTGCCGACGGCGAGACGCTGGTCAACGCCACCGTCGCCGTGGATGACGGCGAGCTGGCCTCGCTGTCGGTCATCGGCTCACCCGGCGACGACAGCGCCGAGATCGTGATCCAGCGCTTCACCGGCCTGGCCACGGCACCGGCCGCCGTTCCCACCGGCGACAGCGGCCTGCTCGGCACCGGTGACGATCAGAGCGGCGTCTGGGTCGTCTACCTCATGATGGCGGTGCTGGCCCTCGCCGGTGGTGTCGTCGCCATCCGGCGGCAACGCTCGCTTCGATGACCAACCGGGTGACGCAGGGCCTGATCGCCTTGGCGATCTCCCTCGCCACCGCAGGAGCCATCGCCACCTCGACCGACTGGAGCCCGCCGGACGGTGACGAGTCGGCGGCCGGGGCCATCCTCGGCTCCGAGATCTACCTACCCGAGCGGGCCGCCAGCAATGTGCCGATCCGGTCGGCCCGGCTCAGCGACGAGCTGCCGGACCGGGACGGGATCGAGCCGGTCACGGTCCGGGTGGCCGGTATCGCCCTCGAGGCTCCGGTCATCCCCGTCGGCGTCGACGACGCCAACCAGTTCGCCGTCCCGGCGGCCGACACGGTCGGCTGGTACCGCTACAGCGCCGAGCCGGGTCGGCCGGGGGCGTCGGTCCTCGCCGCCCACGTCGACTACGGGGGCGTGCCCGGCGCCTTCTTCAACCTCGAGGACGTCCTGCCCGGCGACACCCTCGAGGTCGAGCTGGAGGACGGCACGATCATCCTCTACGAGGTGATCGGCAACACCGTGTACGACAAGACCGAGCTCCCGGCCGACGAGCTGTTCCGCAAGGATGGCGAACCGGTGCTCCAGCTGATCACCTGTGGCGGCACGTTCGACCCCAACGCCCAGTCCTATGTGGCCAACGTCGTGGTCACGGCCATCCCCATCGCCGTCTGACAGTGAGAGCGGTCGGGCCCCCTCCATCCCCTTTTGCCATGGGGACCGGTCGGTGGGCCAGACTGACCCGATGAGCACCAGCGAAAGCCGCCCCGGCGGCGGGTTGGGCGGCATTCGGGTCCTCGAGCTGGGCGATCTGGTCTCGGCCCCGTACGCCAGCCGCCTGCTGGCCGACCTGGGGGCCGAGGTGATCAAGGTCGAGCCACCCGACGGTGACCCCGCCCGTCGGCGGGGCCCGTTCCGCCCCGGCCCGGAGCACGTCGACGCCAGCGGCCTCTACCTCGCCCTCAACACCGGCAAGCGCAGCGTGGTCGTCACCCCCGGCACCGCCGCCGACCGTCTCGCTCCCCTCCTCGCCTCGGCCGACATCGTCGTCACCAACTGGAGCGACGACCGGCTGGCCGCCTTCGGCGTCGATCTCGACCGCCTCCATCGGGAACGACCCGAGGCGGTCGCCTGCGCCATCACCCCGTTCGGTCGCACCGGCCCCCACCACCACTACCAGGCGGTCGACCTCACCGTCAGCCACGGCGGGGGCTGGGCCTACCAGGCCCCGGGGGCCATGAGCGATGAGGAGCGGCCCCCGTTGAAGGTGTTCGGCCACCAGACCGACTACCACGCCGCCATGGTGGCGGCCACGGTCTGCCTCGCCGCCCACGACAAGGCGACCCGCACCGGGGTCGGCGACCTCATCGACCTGTCATCGCTGGCCCACACTGCGGGGATGCTGGAGGCGGCCCTGATCGCCGCCAGCTACCTCGACGTCGACCCCAGTCGGCTCGGGTCCCGCCTCCTGAACCCGTGGAAGATCTGCGAATGCCTCGACGGCCTCGTCTTCGTGGTGGCCGTGGAGCAGGACCAGTGGGAACGCCTGGTGGCCCTGATGGGCACCCCCGAGTGGGCCATCACGGGCCTGTTCGACACGCCCCAGCAGCGACTCGACAACGAGGACCTGCTCCACCTCTACCTGGAGGAGTGGACCCGACACCACACCGTGGCCGACCTGTGGCATCGGGGCCAGGCCCAACGGATCTGCTTCGCCCCGGTCCTGACCATGGCCGACATGGCGGGCCAGGCCCACCTCCACGAGCGCGGCTTCTTCGTCGATGTCGACCATCCGGCGGCCGGCACCGTCACCCACCTCGGCGCCCCGTTCCTCGACGGTGCCGGGCTCCGGGCTCCTGTCGGCCCGGCCCCCCTGCTCGCCGCCGACGCCGAGCCCCGCTTCGGCACCGGGCCGGCCATCCCGTCCGACCCCCGACCGGGGCTCGGGGCCAGGTCCCGCCCCCTGGCCGGCGTCCGGGTCCTCGACCTGTCGTGGGTGTGGGCCGGTCCGTACGCCACCATGCACCTCGGCCACCTGGGGGCGGAGGTGATCAAGGTCGAATCGTCGCTGCGGCCCGGCCTGGGACGCCGACTGGCCCTCCACCCGCCCGACGTCGAGCCCACCCTCAACACGTGCGCCTACTTCAACCAATGGGACCAGGGGAAGCTCAGCGTCGAGGTCGACCTGGCATCGGAGGACGGGGTCGAGACGGTTCGACGATTGGTCGGATCGTGCGACGTCGTCGTCCAGAACTTCGCCACCGGCGTCATGGAGCGCCTCGGTCTCGGCTACGAGGCCCTGCGGGCCAGCAGCCCGAGGGTGATCGTGGCCTCCATCTCCGGCTACGGCAACGACGGGCCGCTCCGCCACTACATGGGGTACGGGCCGACCACCGGTCCGCTCTCGGGGCTGACGGCCCTCACCGGGTACCCCGGCGGGCCGCCGGAGGAACTTGGCCTCTCGATCGGCGACCCCGGGGCCGGGATCACGGCCGCCTACGCCATCTGCGCCGCCCTCGTGGCCCGGGGCCGCTCGGGTGAGGGGTGCTGGATCGACGTGGCGTTGTGGGAGGCGACGGCGTCCAACGCGGTGGAGGGGTGGATGGCCCATGCCATGGGGGCGCCGCCGCCCGGGCGCAGCGGCAACCGCGACCCGCTGATGAGCCCCCACGGCTGTTACCGCACCGGCCCGGCCGACGTGGCCGGCGACGAGCCCGACCCCGGGCGTTGGGTCACGATCGCCTGCCGCTCGGACGAGGAGTGGGCCCGCCTGGCCGCCCTCATCGACCCGGAGCTGGCGGCCGACGACCGCTTCGCCACCCTGACCGACCGCAAGGGCAACGAGGACGAGCTCGACGATAGGATCACCGCCTGGGTGGCGGGCCGCGACCGGTGGGAGATCACCACGGAGCTGCAGGCCCTGGGGATCCCCGCCTTCCCGTCCATGAGTCCCAAGGATCTCCTGGCCTACGGCCATCTCTGGGAGCGGGGCTTCTTCGAGCGCCTCGACCATCCCGAGGTCGGTCGCCGCGTCCACACCGGGGTCCCGTGGCTCATGGCGGTGGCCCCCAACGGTGTGACGTCCCGGGCCCCGCTCCTCGGCGAGCACACCGAACAGGTCCTCTCCTCGCTCGGGGGCCGGGACGGGGCCGGGGTCGGCCGCTGAGGTTCAGGAAACGAGCCGGCTCCGGGGTTCCTCCGACGGCTCCCCGCAGTCGAGGCGGCTGATCCGGTCCTCCCAGCCGTCGACGAGACGACGGGCCAGGCCGGGTCGACCGGCGGCCATGTGGATCTCGGTCAGGAGGGTCACGAGGGTCACGTCGTCGGGCGAGGCCATCAGCCCCCGTTCGCACCCCTCCCGGGCCGCGTCGAGGCGGCCGGCCTCCAACTCGAGCGAAGCCAGGTGGGCGGCGGCGTCGGCCACCATGGCCTCGACCCGGGCCGCGAACTTGCCGTTGACCTCGGTCCACGTCCAGAAGCGACGGGCCGGAGGCGTGAACGGTACCCCCCGGACAAGGGCGAGGGCCGACCACAGCTCGGCCGCAGCCTCGGTCGGCTCGAGCTGGCGGGAGGCCGTGACCGACCGCTCCAACCGGTCGAGATCGGTCTGCACGCCGACGACCTGGTAGCGGCCGTCGGCCATCTCGGGCAGATGATCGCGGCCGACCCGGGACCGGGTCTCGGCCAGCAGGTTGGGGAACCGGCTCTCGGAGATGGCCTGCCCGTCCCACAGCGCCTCGATGATGGCGGGCCGGGTCGAGGGCCCGTTGCAGGCGAGGAAGCACAACAGCGACAGTTGTTGTGAGGTGAGCTCGTGGTCGAGACCGTGGGCCTCGACCTCCCCCAGAACCGAGACGGTGATGCTCCGATCGGTAGCGGATCCGACCCCGTCGGGCCCGAGGGCCCCGACGTCACGTCCACCAGCCCGGGAGCCCGTCGATCCCGGAGCACCGCCCGAACCGGCGGCGCCGCTGCCGGGGGCGGCCGGGGCCGACAGCCGGACCGTGGTCAGCACCGGCTCCGCTTCGTCGCCCCCGGCGGACGCGAGGAGGGTCCCGAGACGGTCGGCCACCTCGGCCGAGAGGCCTTGCGCCTCGACCACCAGTCCCCACGGCTCGAGGGTGGCGTCGCCGCCGATGACCTCGATGGCATAGGCATCGGCGAAGGTCTCGTCGGCCACGGTGATCATGGCGAAGGGCAGCGTACGGCGCATGGCGTGGGCGTCGAGGGCGCTCAGGGCCCGCCTGCCGGCGGCGTCGGTGACGACGACCACCGGGTCGAGCGGTTCGTCCTCGCTCAGGCGGTGGGCGTAGGCGCTGGTGACGGCGCGGCCGTCGAGCACGGCCTGCAGGTCGTCGAGCCAGGGTCCGAGTTCCGCCACCAGGGCCGCCGGCTCGTGGACCGTGACCAGCCCGTAGCAGTCGATGCCCTCGATCGGCACCGTCGTGCGGACGTCGACCCTCGCTCCGGTGGGGGCGGAGGCCAGCTCGTGGACGATCGAGCGGGCGAGGTCGACCGGCCCGTCGCCGGTGCCGCCGATCCGGATCGAGCCGATCGCCTCGAGGTTGAGAAGGGTTCCGGCGCCGACCGTGACTAGCAGTGGCGTGACGATCGTGGGACCCTGCGGCAAATGCCCGTCGGGAACGGTCCGGGCCAGTCGCCAGGTCGAACCATCGTCGTCACTGACCCACGGCACGGGCGCCGCCATGGGGTCGGCCCGGTCGAACTCGATGTCGACATGGTCGGCGTGGATCCGCAGGAGCAGCGGCTGGGCCACCTCCTCCCCCTCCCACACCGGCCGGGTACCGAGCGAGCGGAGGGCGCCGGCCAGCCAGGCCGCCCCCTCCTCGTCGGTCCAGTGGTTCAGCGCCCCTTCGAGCTCGGCGTCGGCGGAGGTGCCGACGGGGGCCACCGGTACCGTCCCCCTGCGGCGATGAGCCATCCGGTAGCGCCGACGGCGCCGGACCTGGGCCAGGACCCCGGTGGCGATGAGCCCGCCCGCCGCCCCGAGCAGGACAGGGTCGGGAGCACTGGTGGCGTCGGCCGCACCGCCGGTGCCACCGTCGGCCGGGTCCGACCCGCCGCCGTCGGCGGCGACGACGGCGGTATCGGCCGAGGGATCGGAGGCGGCCGGACCGGGGCCGGCCTGGGGCCCGGGGTCGGCGTCGGCGTCGGCGTCGGCGTCGGCGTCGGTGAATACCGGATCCGGGCCGGCGTCGGGGCCGGCGGCCGCATCGGTCGAGGCCGGATCGGCGGCGGGGGCCGCGGCGTCCGTGGTGCTACCGTCCCGCCCGCCGTCGGCCCCCACCCCGGCATCGTCGACGTTGGCCGGGACCGGCGGCGATGACAACGGAACGGTCGTGGTGAGCCCACCATCCAGCGGGGGCAGGCTCAGGACCTGCCCGGGGAAGATGAGGTCGGGATCGGCGATGGCGGCACCGTTGAGATCGACGAGCCGTTCCACGTGGTCGACGAGGGCGGGGGCATCGACTGCCACCTCGGCCGCCGTCAGACGTCGCTCCGACAGGCGCCACAGGCTGTCGCCCGCCGCAACGGTGACGCTCGCCCCACCGCTCGACGCGGCAGCGGTCAGGAGGCGACCGGCGGGGATCTCCGCTCCGACAGGCAGCTGCAGCTCCATGCCGGCCCGCAGGCCACGGGCCGAACCCAACGCCGGATTCAAGCGCAGGATCTCGTCGCTGCGGGCCCCGTCCCCCAGCATCTGCTCGGCGATCGACCACAACGAATCGCCCTCGGCCACCACCAGCCGACCCTCGACAGGGCCGGGAGCGGCGGCCGGCGGGGCCGGCTCGGCACCCACCGGCTCGAGGCCGAGCCCGGGCGCCGAGGGTAGGGAGGTCGTGGCGGGGACCGTCAACGCCACCCCGGCCGCCAAGAGCCCGGACACGACGCGCACGGCCAGGCCATTGACGGCAGCGGGCACCAGGGGGGCCGGCCGCGACCGCCGACCGGACGACAGCCCCGGGCCGTTGACGATGAGCTCCCAGGCCACGGCCCACATGAACTGGAGCCACAACAGCCAGACGGCGACGGCGAGAGCGTCGACGACCAGCTCGGCCGGCACGTCACCGATGACGATGGAATCGCGGATGGCGTCGGGGTCGGGGATCGTGGTCGGTAGGGGCCAACCGACGGCCGACCACAGGGCGATCGGAATACCGATGGCGATGACGCCACCGACCAGGACGGATCCCATCAGTCGGCGACGTCGTCGTGTCGTTGTCGATGGCACGTGTGCTCCTCGCTAGTCGATGCCCCCGCGAACGGCCTCGGCCTGCGCCGAGCCGACGATGCGGGAGGGAAAACCCGGGAGGGGGAAGGTGTAGGCGACGCTGGTGGCGACCTCGGTGGAAACGACCCGATCCTCGATGGCCGTGATGCGACCCTCGTAGGTGGATTCGGGATCGGCGTCGTTCAGTTCGGCGGTCACGGCGCTCACCCTGGCCTGGGCGGTGACCGGGTCGATGCCGTCGTCGCCCCGACGGATGAGGTCGGGATCGGCCTGGGCCGCGGCCCGGGCCAGGGTGGCGGCGGCCGCCGCCGCCTTCCGCCTCGCCTCCCACTGCTCGCTGGCCGAGACGAGGATCGTGGAGGCCAGGAGGAGGGCGGTGAGGAGGACGATCGTCGTCAGCATCACGTCGCCCCGCTCGCCATCGCGGGTCGGCCGACCGTCGGACCGGGGGATCATCGACCGCCCCTGATGACGTCGACCATCTCCACCGCCGTGGCCGTGACCGTCTCCGACGATCCGAAGCCGACGAGCGACACGTCCTCGAGCGACACCGAGCAGGTGACGGTGGCGGTCACCACCCCGCCGGGACGGTGGTCGCCGCCGACCGCCACGTCGAGGCCGACGCACGCCACCCCCCGGTCGGCCAGGACGTCGGCCGCCACGGTCTCCGCCGCCGCCATCGCCTCGGCCCGGTCGTAGGAGGCAGCGGCGGCCCGGGCCGCCCCCCGGGCGGCAGCGGTCACGTCGCTGCGGGTCGTCGAGACGCGCAGCGCCCCGACGACGAAGAACAGGGCCAGCAGCAGGGCGGTCACCGCCGCCGCCAGCTCCACCGCCCCAGCACCGCGCTCGCTCGCCCGGTCGTCGCTCATCGTCCCGTCCGCTGGGGGGTGAAGGTCTCGACGGGCGCCGACCCGGACGCCCGCACCGTGATCGACCGACGGAACGGGACGAGGGAGATGACTTCCCCCGTCACGGTCACCGTGACCCGTTCGCCGTCGGTCGAGACCTCGGCGGCCCGCGACAGCAGCAGGGAGGTGCCGGCCTGGTCGACGAGATCCTCCGCTCGGCGACGACCCTCCTCGGGCGTGGCGTCCCGCCGAGCGCCCGTGGCGGCACCGTCCTGGGCGGCCCCCGCCACCACCTGCTGGGCGTAGTAGGCCAAACCGAACTGGACGACCAGCATCATGGCCGCCAGGACGATCCCTGCCGTGACCACGGTGACCGTGGCGGCCCCGCGCTCGGCGTCGCTCGGCGGTCGTCGTGGCCTCAGCCGCCGGGGTTGGGGATGGCGTTGGCGTGGGCCTGCATCCTCGCCACCACGATGGCCCCGGCGGCCAGCGCGCCGACGACCAGCACCCCGATGATGGCCACGGTCGAGGTGATCTCGCCCCGCTCCGAGCTGGTCCGCCGGTGGACCCGGGTCAGTGCGGTGATCAGCTGCACCTGGATTCTCAGCAACATTGACATGTCTCCCTTCCTCATACGAGCGGTTCATGGCGCAGCCAGCCCGGCCAGGGCGGGGTAGCCGAGCAGGAGCAAGAAGCCGGTGAACATCATCACCACCGGTAGGGCCATGGTCTCCGAGCGAGCCTGGGCGTGGGCCTCCGCCGCCGCCAGATCGGCGAGCCTGATCGAGTGGGCCTTGGCCACGAGCGAGTCCTTCACGTGCGCCCCGCCACCCGCCAGCTCCATGGAGGAGCCGAGCTCGATCAACTCGGAGACGCCGAGTCGTTCCCCCAGCTGGCCCAACTGCGACCAGGGGGGCTCCTGGCGGGCCTGGGCGGCGGCGAGGGCACGGCGCAAATGCCGGAACGACGGCCCCCGGCCGACCTCCGCCGCCGTCCACATCGCCGACTCGGGGCCGGCGCCGCCCGCCATGAGGATCGTGACGAGCTCCAGGTAGGCGGCCACAGCATGGCGAAGGCGGCGCCGGGCCCGCTGGGCGTCGGCACGAAGATCGGCGATGGCCCAGAACCAGCCACCGGTGGCGCCGGCCGCCACCGCCCCCGCGACCGCAGCGGGGCTCGACGCGCCGCCGGCGGCCAGGGGAAGAACGACGGTGGCCAACAGGGCCAGGGCGGCGACCAGTCCCGCCCACTTCAGGCGGTCCTGGACCCACCGCAGGTCGTCGCGGTCGCATACGGTCAGATCGCACCGTCGGCGGTCACCCCCGCCTCCGGCCAACACGTCGACCCAGCCGGGGCCCGGGGCCGGGCCCGCCACGGATCGAGGTCGGTGCAGCTCGGCCCGCGCCTCCTCGATCGTGGGGCGACGGCCGGCGAGGCCGACGACGACGAGGCCGACGCCGAGGGCCACGGTCGACGCCAGCAGGGCGGCCAGGAGGGCGGTCACCGGCCGACCCCGTCCCAGCGCTCGGCCACGCCGGCCAGGATCCGGGGGACCTCCTCGGACCGGCCGAGTGCCACCAGCCCCCATAGGGCACCGGCGAAGAGACCGCCGACGACCATCAGCACCAACTGGCCCCACAGGGTGGCGAACGGACTCATGAAGGTGGGGGCGAACAGCAGCAGCGAGACCGACAACCCGAACGTGATCACCACCAGCGCCCGCGACGACGAGTAGGTCCGGGCCCGGCCGGCCTCGACCCGCAACCGCATCTGGGCCTCGGCCCTGGCCGCGGCGGCGATACCGCCCAGCAGGGCGGGCACGTTGCGGGCCTGGCCGTCGGCGGCCACGCTGAGGGCGGCCACGATGAGGTCGGCCACCGGGTCCGCCACCTCCTCGGCGAAGCGTGACAGCCCGACGGAGAGCGATTCGTGCTCGGCCCTCGCCGCCAGCCGCTGGACCGCCGGGCGCACGGCGGGCGGGGCGACCTCGGCCGTCACCGCCACCGCCTCCCGCAGGCCGGCGTGGCTGACGATCGTGTCGCGCAACATCTCGGCCCAGCCGGCGAGGGCGTCGGTCATCGCCAGGTCGTCGTCGCGCTGGCGTCGGGCCCGCACCATTGTGGGGACGATGAAGGCGACGGCCCCGGCGAAGACGGCGGCCGCCGGCCACCCGGTCGACAGGAAGGCCACGACGGCGCCGAGCACGACCGCCGCCACCCGCCGCCACCCCACCGACCGGACCCACGACGTCCGCCGCCCGCCCCGCTCGACCGGGGTCAGGCCCGCCCCGATCAGGAGACAGCCGACGGCGAGGACGACGCCGACGAACACACCGCCGAGCGCGGTCACGACCACGCCCCGATCGAGGCGAGGAGCGAGGTGTCGAAGCCCGCCTCGGCCAGGGTCGACGTCATGGCGTCGGTTAGGCGGGCGAAACCGACCGGGCCCCGGTCGGGATCGAGGCGATAGAGGCGGTTCGTGGTACAGCGCTGGCCGTCGAACCCCGACACCTGTACGAGCTCGGTGGCCACCCGGCGACCATCGGGCAGGTGGGCGAGATGGAGGACGAAGTCGACGGCCAACGACAACTGGTGGTGGGCCACGTCGATCGGCAACCGGTCCTCACCGGTGCCGAGGTAGAGGGCGAGCTTGTCGAGGGCCGCCACCGCCGAGCCGGCGTGGACGGTGGTCAGCGACGCCTGCCCCTGGGTCATGGCCTTGATCATGGGGACGGCGGCATCGGCGTCGCGGACCTCGCCACACACCAGCCAGTCGGGGCGGGCTCGAAGGGCGTGGGTGACCAGTCGGCCCTGGGTCACACCACCCTCCCCCTCGGCGTTCGGTTCCCGCTGCTCCCACGACTCGATGTTGGGATGATCGACCTCGTCGAACAGATCGAGCTCGGCCGTGTCCTCGATCACGATCACATGGGCCAGGCGGTCGAGCTCGGCCAGACAGGCCCGGGCCGTGGTCGACTTGCCGGATGACGTGGCACCGGCGAACACGATCCTGATCTCCTTCGACCGGACGACCGCCCGGAGGAGCTCGATCAGCGCCGGTGGCAGCATGCCGCGCCGCCCCAGCTGGTCGAGCGAGACCCGGCCGAGGGTGTTGCGGCGGAGGGCGAAGCCGACGTGCTGGGCCACGTCGCGGTGGGCGGCGAGGCGGAGGCCCTCCCCCAACCGCATGACCAGCAGCGGCGACTGGGCATTGAACTGGCGCTCCGTGCGGCCCTTGGTCCGGGCCAGCTGGGCCAGCCACGCCGTGAGCTCGGCCTCCGACGACCAGAGGCGGTCGTCGAGGAGCTCGACGGCACCCGACGAGCGGTAGACGAACACCCGGTCCCAGCGGGAGGCGGTGATCTCCTCGATCGTGGGATCGGCGAGCAGCAGCTCCACCGGGCCGAGTCCGAGCACCTGGGCCAGGACACGGTCGGTCAGCGCCTGCTCCTGCGCCGGGCTGAGGCGGGTGACACCGCGAGCCAGCCGGTCGGTGTCGAGGGCCTCCAGGGCCTCGCTCACGACCTTGGTGGCCAGGGCCTCCCGCCCGGCGTCACCGAGCGCGCTCTGACCCGACCCGCTGCGGCGGGTGGCTTCGGCCTCGAGCGCATCGGCGACCGTGGTGGCGAGGCCGGCCACGAGCGTGAAGTCGAGCAGCGGCGTCACCGCCGGTGCTCCCGAACGGATGCCATCGCCGCCTCCATGGCGGGGGAGATGGGATGAGCGGGGCCGTCGGCGCCGGCGGCGGAGCCGAGTGGGCTCACGGGCGCCACGGGTGCGGCCAGGAGGGCGATATCGGCCGCCAGGTCGAGGGCGGCCCGCCAGACGAGGCTGCGCCGGGCCCGACCACCGCGCACCGCCCCCAGGGCCAGGGCCGGCAGGTCGTCGTGACTCGGCACGACCCAGATCGGCGCCGGGTCGAGGTACTCCCGCAGCTCGTCGTGGTGATGATCGGGCCGGCCGACGACGATCACACCGACCGTGGGACCATCGCCGGCGCCACCCGACCGGTCATCGGTCCCTCCCCACCCGCCCAGGCTCGCGAGGCGGGCCGGGAGCTGGATGAGGGCCGCCAGCGACGGGCCGCTGACCACCAGATTGACGGTGGCGGCAGCGGCAAGGGCCGCCAACGGGGACCCGGGCCGGAGACGACCACCGTCGACGATCCACCAACGGCGATCGGCGGCGAGCCGGTCGGCGACGTCGGTCGCCCCGCTCGTCCACACCGGCCGGGCCTGCTCGGCCACCTCGGGGCCCGGAACGACCCACAGACCTTCGGCCAACGGGCGACCGAGCTGCTCGATGACGAGCTGGCCCTCGCGTCGCCGGCAGGCCGAGATGAGGGCCACCGCTCCGGGTTCGACCCCGAGCTCGTAGCGGGCGCCGAGGACACCGCCGTCGCAGTCGGCCTCCAGCACCACCCGGTCGTGATCGCCGACACCCGACGGCCAGGCGGCGGCCAGCAGGAGAGCCCAACTCGTCACCCCGGGGGCACCGCCGACCGACGAGATCGTGATCAACACGGCCGCCCCCTCACCCGCCGACCAGGGTGAGACGCAGACGGCCGTCGGCTGCGGCCTGGGCCACGGCGGCCTGACGGTCGACGGGGACCAGCAACGACACGACCGACCGCCCCCCGATCGCACCATCGGGCGAGGACACCGCCCACACCGTGGCCGCCGTCGCCACCACCTCGGCCCCGTCGCCCCGATCGTCCAACCCGGCGACGGGCGCCACCGCCAGCACGTCGACCCGGTCGCCGGCCCGCAGCGCCGGGCCCGGGGCCGCTCCCGGCTCGAGGGCAGCACCGACCACCGACCAACCGGCCGGCACGGCGCTCTCGGCCGCCGTCAGCTGATCGGGGTGGATCAGCGCACCGGCCGGTATCGGACCACGGGCCAGCCTCCCGACCACGAGATCACGGCGGGCCACCTCTACCACGTCGGCCTCGCCGAGCTCGGAGATCTCCACGACGCGGAGGTCGCCCGCTTCGACGACGTGGCCGGGCTCGATGTCGACCGCCGCCACCAGCACCGACCGCGTGGCGGTGACGGATGTGATGAGGAGAGCGCCCAGCAGCCCGGCTCCGACGACGAACAGGGCCCCGAGGGCCACGTGGACCGGACGACGGCGACGGGTCCCACCCAGGGTGCCGGCCAGGGCCGGGCGGGCACCGTCGCCGGGACGGCGCGATCGGCCCCGCCCGATGTCGGTCCGCCGGGACACGACCGATTCGACCCTCATCACACCCTCCGCCATGGCCATTCCTCTCCCCTGCCGTCCGCCATCCGGTCAAGCGCACGGGACGCCCGATCCGTGACCGGCGATCCCGGAACGATCCGCAGCGGGGCCGACACCGGTCGGGCCGGTGCCCCGGCCCCGTCGACGCCGACGTCGGCCAACGACGACGAGATCATCGACGACGAGATCGACATGGTGATGCCCGGACCCCCTTTGACGGCCACGTCCCAGGACCGCGACGCGCTACCCACTCCAATGGTCCGATGCGCCCAGCTCACCCCGTCCCGCCGGACAACGTAGGCAACACCGCCCACCGATGCAAGGGGGTCGGCATGCGAAGTCCCAGGTCAGGGACCCGTCCCCACCGTCGGCAGTGGCGACGCGAATCCTGCGGAGCCCTCCGCCATCGGGCCGGTGGTGCGCCGGTCGGCGCCTCGCGATCGAGCGATGGGGCCGACCCAGCGGGCAATGGAGCACCCTCGTGAACCGGTCCGCCAAAGATAAATCGACCCGGCACGAATGTGCCGGGTCGATACAGGCCGAACCTAGCTCGAGACGCAACCAAGGCCCAGCTGCACCAGCGAACAGATCGGCTTGAAAGTGACCACAGCTCTGTCTACCGCACGGTAGGCACAGCTCTGGCTACTCGTCGATCGTCCTCCCCGACAGCGCTGTCCGGGAGGAAGGCGTCAGTCTGTCAGCAACGCCGCCTCCACGTCAGAGAGCGCTGCCTCCAGCTCCGACACGAAGCGGGCGTTGTCGGCGACGATCCGTTCGAGCACCGTGACCATCATCTCTTCAACCCGCCTCAACCCGTCGTGGAGGGAACCGAGCAGCTCATCGACTTCGTTCTCGACTCCCACGTGTTCCATGACCCGAACGCTAGACCAACCAGTCGAATTTGTTAAGGGGAATCCCCTGATTATTTATGCAAATTTGAGGCTACAATCCGGCGACTTATATCTCTACAGAGCAGCAATATTGTCGTCGTTGATACACCACTCAACCTCCATCGCGATGAAGCGACAGGGAGTACGGTGTCGGCCGCCGGCCCGTTGGGCGCAGACCGTCGGTGCAGCTACGCTCCCGGCGTGGCAGCGGCAGAACAGGCCGGGGAGCGGTTGGCCCGACGGCATCGTCCGGCCGACGCCGACCCCGGTCGTTCCGTGATCGAGGTCGGCGAGCGATCACACACCGAGGACTGGACGCTGCGATCGGCCCTCGTCCGCTTCGCCCAGCCGGAGCCGGTGCGGGCGGCCGCCGTGCTCGAGCTGGTGCGACGGTGCGACGGTGCCGTGCGACCATTGGTCAGGGGGCTGGACGACACCACGGTCGTGGCCGACGCCGCGCTCACCCCGTCCGCCCTGGACGATGACCCGGGCCACGGTGGGCGACCGGCCGAGCCCTACCCCGACCTCCGCATCGTCGACGTGGCGCGCTTCGTCCGCTCCGGCCTCCCCGCTCCCGAGGTCGTGGCCGGCTACTCCGCCGTCACCCCCCTCGGGTCGGCCGAGATCGATCTCATCCCGCTCCTCCAGGCCATGCTCGACCTCGACGACCTGGGCCGTGAGCTGGCGGCGTGGGCGGAGGCGGGCGCCGGGGCGCCACCGACGGCGGACGTCGACGCCACCTGCGCCACCGTGGCGGCCAGGCTCGACGCCCTCGGTATCGGCCCCGAGCGGGCCCCCGACAGCCCACCCCGCCGTCGGCCTTCCTCGGCCTGACGGCGCACGCCGAGCCGGCGGTTCGCAGCAGCCGGTTGGTCGGCCGCCGGTGGAGCCCGGCCACCGGTGGTGCCTCGGCCGCTGGTGGCGACCGGCCGCTGGTGGTGCCTCAGCCGCTGGTGGCGACCGGCGCTCGGAAGCCCGGCGGACTGCCCCACACCCTGACGAAGGCCCCGATGACGATGGCGGCCGATGCGGCGGCGATCAGCCCGCCCCAGAACCAGTAGGGCAGGAGCAGCACGTCGGCGATGTTCTGGGTGTCGGAGTCGATCATCGAACCATCTCGCTCGAACCGCTGGGTGAACATGTAGTCGAGGGAGCCCCAGCTGGCGAAGCAGAACTGGACCCCGACCAGCTGGGCCAGCCCTGAGCGGACCAGCTCGGGCGCCCGCAGTCCGACGGCGACCAGGGCCACACCGATGAGGGTCATCGCCACCATGGCGAACGTGGTGCGGACGACGAGCACCACCGAGATCAGGACGACAACCCCGAGCACGCCCAGCAGCCGCCGGGCGGCGGCGGGTCGGGCCCCCAGGACGATGACGACGCCGCCAGCCACCGCCGGCCCCAGCAACCCGCCGGCCGCCACCGCCGCCGTGGCCACCCGACCAACACCCCCGAAGTAGGCGACCCCCCCGAGGTCGGGCGTCAGCTCGAGGCGTTCGAACCCACCCCCGAGGGCCACCGCCATCATCCCGTGCCCGAGCTCGTGGGCCCACGTTCCGAGGAGGGCGAACGGGTAGAGGAGGTTGCGGCCGTACGGCAGGAGCGGGCCGAGGACACTGACCACGACCGCCGCCCAGAACAGCACCATCAGGCTGCCCCGCCCCGCCGGGGCGACCGTCCGGTCGGGGCCGGGACCGGACGTGATCCCGTCGTCCATCCCGGCGATGGTAGTGCCGGGGCGGCGGGCGGGACCGTCGGGGCCAGACCGGCCTCGATCTTGAGGCGGGCCAGCTCGGCCGGATCGAGGGACGTGCCGACGGGGCAGTCGGTGAGGAACCAGTCGCACAGGGCGACGGCGTCGAGCGAGAAGTCGGGCCCGGCGACGGCCAGGTGCTCGAGGGCCAGGGCCAGGGCGAACGCCTCGATGTCCTGATGGGGATGGCGGACCCACACCCGCTCGCAGATCAGCCGGGCCGCCTCCACCGCGCTGGCACCGGTGTGGCCCCAATCGGGCTCGTAGTGGGGGTGGGCGCACCGGGGTCCGAAGCCCACCAGTGCCCCCGAGGGGGTCAGCAGATGGAGGCGTCGCCTCCCGTCGGCCCCCGACAGACCGACCACCTCCGGTCGCCGCCGGTGGACGAAGGTGGCCCGACCCAGCTCGTCGAGAGCGGCGACGGAACGCCGGTCGGGTTCGAGGTCGAGGGCCCGGAGATGGTTGGCGAGAGCGTCGACCGTGACGAGCTCGGCGAAGCGGGTGCCGTGACGGATCACGGGCGGGGGGAACGCCGGACCGGGGGCGAAGACCTCGAGCTGGACGGCGAAGGTCTGCAGCAGCGGATCCCAGAAGGCGGTCCCGTTCAGGTGGGCGGCGGTGATGACGACCGATGGGGGTGGTGGCATGCCCTCCCAGGCGCGGGCCAAGGCCCCGCCGTGACCGTTCCGCCGCCGCCGTCCCCGCCGTGCGGCGCGGCCCCCGGACGGCGGTCGGGGGGCGCTACCATCGGCCCGTGACGCTGGATCCACATCGCCTGCCGAGCTCCGTCCGCCCCCACCGCTACGTCATCTCGTTGCGACCCGACCTGGAGGCCGAGCGCTTCGAGGGAACGGTGACGATCGAGGTGGAGGTCGCCGAGCCCGTCGACGAGATCGTGCTCAACGGCGACGGCCTCACGATCGGCTCGGCCTCGATCACCAGCGGCGACGCGGCCCCGACGCCGCTGGGAATCGAGGTCCGGGCCGAGACCGAGCGTCTGGTGCTGCGGGGTGACGAACCGGTGCCGGCGGGCGACGCCGTCATCGAGATGTCGTTCGCCGGTGAGTTCGACGACCAGCTCGTCGGCCTCTACCTCAGCCGGTTCCGGGACGCCGACGGGGTCGAACGCAAGCTGGCCACCACCCAGTTCGAGGCCACCCACGCCCGCAAGTGCTTCCCGTGCTGGGACGAGCCGGCGTTCAAGGCCACCTTCGAGTTGATCCTGCGGATCGACGAGGGACACGAGGCCGTGGCCAACGGCGCCGAGATCGGCCGCCGGGCCATCGGTGACGGAACGGTCGAGGTGGCGTTCGCCCCGACCATGGTCATGAGCACCTACCTGGTGGCGTTCGTCGTCGGTCCGCTCGAGATGAGCCGCACGGTCGACGTCGACGGGACCCCCCTACGGGTGGTCCACGTTCCCGGCAAGGGTCGCCTGGCCGAGTTCGCCCTGGAGGTCGGCGAGTTCGCCCTCCGCTACTTCTCCGACTACTTCGACCTCCCCTACCCGGGTGACAAGCTCGATCTGGTCGCCATTCCCGACTTCGCCTTCGGGGCGATGGAGAACCTCGGCTGCGTCACCTTCCGCGAGGTCCTCCTCCTGATCGACCCGACGAAGGCCACCCAGGGCGAGCTCCAGCGGGCGGCCGACGTGATCAACCACGAGCTGGCCCACATGTGGTTCGGCGACCTGGTGACGATGGCGTGGTGGAACGGCCTGTGGTTGAACGAGGCGTTTGCCACGTTCATGGAGATGCGCTGCACCGACGCCTACCGGCCCGATTGGCAGCGCTGGGTCGACTTCGGCCTGTCGCGCACCGAGGCCTTCGACACCGACGCCCTGGCCTCGACCCGGCCCATCGAATTCGAGGTGGTCAGCCCCAGCGACGCCGAGGGCATGTTCGACATCCTGACCTACGAGAAGGGGGCCGCCGTCGTCAGGATGCTGGAGCAGTACCTCGGCGAGGAGGTGTTCCGCCAGGGCATCCGCCGCTACATGCGCCAGCACACCTACGCCAACGCCGACACCGCCGACCTGTGGAACGCCATCGAGTCGGTCTCGGGCGAACCGGTGCGCCGCATCATGGACAGTTGGATCTTGCAGGGCGGGTTCCCGGTCGTCAGCGTCGAACGGGCCGAGGGATCGCTCGTGTTCGCCCAGGAGCCGATGAGCTATCTCGGGGGCGGCGATGCCCCCCGGTCGTCGTGGGCCATCCCGGTCCGCTACCGGTGGCGGCCGGTCGGCGACGGTGAGACGCGCACCGGACGGGCGCTCGTCGACCAGGTGTCCACCGAGGTCGCTGTCGCCGAAACCGTCGACTGGGTGGTGGTCAATGCCGAGGGTGCGGGCTTCTTCCGCTCCCGCTACGACGATCAGCAGCTCGACCGGCTGGCCGACATCGCCATCGACGAGCTCGCCCCCGTCGAGCGCTACGCCCTCGTCGACGACGCCTGGGCCGCCGTCCTGGCCGGGCGTTCCAGCTCGATCGCCTTCCTCAACCTGGTGGAGGCCATGAGCGGCGAGGGCGACCGCTCGGTGTGGCAACGCCTGATCGCCGGTCTGCGCCAGCTCGACCGGCTCGTCGACGGCGAGGCCCGGGAGCGTCTCCAGGACATCGCCCACGACGTGCTCGCCCCCGCTCTGGCCAACCTCGGGCTCGCCCCCCGTCCGGACGACGACGACCGGTCCCGACAGCTCCGGGGCGACCTGGTCCGGGCCCTGGGCACGGTGGCCGACGATCCCGAGATCCAGGAGGAGGCCAAGCGGGCGGCGGCCACGGGTCGCCGGGACCCGGAGCTCGTCGACGCCTCTCTCCTCGCCGCCTCGCTCGACGTGGTGGCGGCCCGGGGCGACGACGTCGACTTCGACGACTTCGTCGAGGCCTGGCGCAACGCCGCCACCCCCCAGGAGGAGATCCGCTACCTCTACGCTCTGGCCGACTTCCCGGGGCCGTCGCAGGTGGAGCGCCTCCACCGGCTCATCCTCGACGGTGAGGTGAGGAGTCAGAACGCCCCGTTCCTCCTCGGGCGCTCGCTGGCCAACCGTGAGGTGGGCCCGCTGACGTGGGACTTCATCACCGGGCACTGGGCCAAACTCAACGAGATGTTCGCCACCAGCTCCATCGTGAGGATGTTGGCCGGCATCCCCCGTCTCGACGAGGCCGAGCAGGCCGAGGCGGCGGAGGCGTTCTTCGCCGCCAACCCGGTGGCCACCGGGGCCCAGACGCTCCGCCAGCTCCTGGAGAAGCAGCGCGTCCAGGTGGCGCTGCGGCGGCGCGAGAGCGACCGCCTGACCGCCTTCCTCACCTCCTGACCGCCCACCCGTCCACCCCCCGCCTCCCGATCACGTCCGCCGCCCATGCCTCTCGCCCTTCCCGGCTCACCGCTCCAGGTGTGGGCCGTCGATGACGACGCCGTCCAGCTGACCTGGGGCGCCCTGCCCGCCGGGGCGATTACGGCGGAGGCCGGGACGGCCGGCGTCACCGTCGAGCACCGGGGCGGACCGGGGGCGCTCGAACTCGGCGGGCTGACCCCGGGCACGGCCCACGAGATACTGGTCCGGTGGCCGGGGGGCCGACGCCAGCTCACCGCCCGCACCGCCACCCCGCCCCCAGGACGGGAACTGTGCCGGGTGGCCACGATCAGCGACCTCCACCTCGGGTCACGGCGGTGGGGGGCGCTCAAGACGATGACCGACGACGCCGGGGCGACGGTGCCGTTCCCCCTGCGTTGCGCCCGGGCCGCCGTGAGCGAGGCAGTGGCGTGGGGGGCCGAGCTGCTGATCGTCAAGGGCGACGCCGCCGACCACCAGGATCACGAGCACTTCGAGCTCGTCGGCGACCTGCTCGACGAGGTGAGCGACCGGATCCCGGTGCTGCTGGTGCCCGGCAACCACGAGGTCGACGGGCGGGGCCGGGGCCCCGTGCCGGCCACCGTCGGCCGCCGCGCCATCCCCTACGAGCGAGGCGCGTTCAGCACCGACCTGGAGGGCCTCCGGGTGGTGGTGGCCGACACGTCGGTGCCGGGGCGGGGCCAGGGCTCGATCGACGCGGTGGCGGACGAGATCCTGGCCCACGTCGCCGACGCCGACCGCCCGTTCCTGTTGGCGGTGCACCACCACTTCCATCCATGGCCGCTGCCCACGATCTACCCGATCGGCATCGCCCACCCCCGCTCGGTCGAGTTCCTCGACGAGCTGGCGGCGCGCAACCCCAACGGGCTGGTCACCTCGGGCCACACCCACCGCAACCGGGCCCGCCATCACGGCCCACTGCGCCTCACCGAGGTGGGCTCGACCCGTGACTGGCCGGGGGTGTGGGCCGGGTACGTCGTCCACGAGGGCGGGATCCGTCAGGTGGTCCGGCGGGCCGCCGCTCCCGAGGCCGTCACCTGGCACGAGTACAGTCGTCTGGCCCTGCTCGGCTGGTGGGGTCGGTGGGCCCGCGGCCCCCTCGATCACCGCTGCTTCACCCACCTCTGGCGGTGACGGCGACGGCGACGGGCGTGCGCCCCGAACGGCCGGCGTGCTATTCAGGCGGCCGACCCCCTCTCCGACAAGAAAGGTCGACGATGCAGGCAGCGGTGCTCAACGAGATCCCCGGTGAACTGGTCATCGAGGACATCACGGTCGATAAGCCAGGTCCCGGGGAGGTCCTGATCCAGACGGTCAACGCCGGCCTGTGCCACAGCGACCTCCACTTCATGGACGGCCAGTGGAGCCGTCTGCCCCTCCCGGCCGTCATGGGCCACGAATCGGCCGGGATCGTCCAGGCCGTCGGTCCCGACGTCGACTACGTCAAGGCCGGCGACCACGTCATCACCTGCCTCAGCATCTTCTGCGGCAACTGCGAGTTCTGCCTGACGGGCCGGCCCAACCTGTGCCAGAACTCGGCCGCCACCTCGCGGCCCAAGGGGGCGGCGTCCCGCCTGAGCCGGGGCGACACCGAGGTCGGCCAGTTCGCCCGCCTCGGCGGGTTCGCCGAGGAGATGCTGGTCCACCAGAACGGGGTGGTGAAGATCCGGCCCGACATGCCGCTCGACAAGGCCGCCCTGATCGGGTGCGGGGTGACCACGGGGGTGGGGGCGGTGTTCAAGACCGCCCGGATCGAGCCAGGGTCGACCGTGTGCGTCGTCGGGGCCGGCGGCATCGGCCTGTCGGCCATCCAGGGAGCCCGCATCGCCGGAGCCAGCCGCATCATCGCCGTCGACCTGTCGACGGCGAAGCTGGAGACGGCCCAGGTCTGCGGGGCGACCGACGTCATCAACGCCTCGGAGGTCGACGATCCGGTCGCCGCCGTGCGGGAGATGACCGGGGGAGGTGTCGACTACGCCTTCGAGGCCATCGGTCGCAAGGACACCGTGGCTCGATGATGGGTTCCAACGCCTTCCGGGTCGACATGCCCCGGTACTGCGACATGTATCTCGACGGTCGCCTCCGCCTCGACGAGATGATCTCCCACCACCTACAACTCGACGAGATCAACGAGGGCTACGAGCTGATGCGGACCGGGGCCTCGAACCGGGCCGTGATCGACTTCGCCTGATAGTGACCCGACCCGGCCGTCGCCGTGCTGGAGCTCAGGGGGCGCGACGGTAGCGGTCGATGACGATCGACGGAGGTTGGCTCGTGCTCTCCTCGTGCACGGCGCCATCGTCGGTCACGACCAGGCCGATCACCCCGGTGCGCCACCGCAGGTGATCGCCCTGGGGCACCAGGTACCAGCCGCCGTCGAAGGCGGTGACCCGCCACGACGTCGGCTCCAGATCGGCGAGATGGGTGTCGGCATGGTTGGCGGCGAGCGCCCTCGCCTCGTCTTCGTTCATCGGGGACCTCCTCGGCGGGTCTGCTCGGCGGGTCTGCTCGACGGCTGCAGCGATCGCCGTCATCGTGGCCGCCCCTGGCTGTCGAAGAAGATGGCGAGCGTGGTGTCGACCTCGGCTGCGTACGACGGCGGCCACGGTGCCACCCGAGCCAGCTGGGCGTCGACCCAGGTCACCACCCCCCGGTCGTTGACGGCATTGTAGGCATGGGCCCCGCCCCGCTCCCACGACGAGGCCACGATGGCCGACGAGCCCGGCCCCATCGACTGCAGACGGGCCTGGATGCCGTCGAGGGTCGCCGGTCGGAGCTCGGCCCCCGACCAGTTTTCCAGGCGATCGACGGGGTACCCGTGATCCGGGCGTCGGCCAGGGGGGCGGCCACGGCGTCGTCGCCCCGCCAGTTGGCCTCGACGGCGCGGGCGCAGTCGATGCAGTTGGTCGACCGGCCGGGCGCTGCCATTCCCTCGCCGTTGATGTCGGCCACCCAACCCTCGGGTGGTTCGAACGGCCCGGCCCGGCGGCTGGCGACGGCCGGGGCCGGCCCCCATTCCGGCTCGGCCAGCCGCTGGACCCGCAGGTCGGGGAGGTGGGGGGTGGCGTCGGCGCCGTCGAGGGCACGGCCTCCCCCGGCCAACACCCGTGCCGGGCGGGCGGCGGCGAGGACGCCCGACATCTGGAGCAGCAGATCGGGGGCGTTGTCGCCGACCCACAGGTGCGGGTCGTCCTGGAGGCGGGACAGGCCGAGGATCCCGTCGGCGACGGCGTCGGGGTCGGTGACGGCACCACGGGCCAGGTCGAGCACCGAGGCCCGCAGCTCGTCGCCCGGCCGGCGCCCCGTCAGCCGCTCGACCAGGTCGTCGCCGCCCGGCAGGGTGGCGACGGCGACGCCGACGGCGGCCGAGGTCTGTTCGAGCGTGGCCTCGGCGCCCCGGCCACCGGCCCGCCGCCAGTCGGCGATCCAGCCGGCCCGATCGGTCACGAGGCGCCGCTGGCTACCGAGAGGGCTGAGCTCGTCGATGGCGCGAGCGAGGGCTTCGGCGTGGGCCGGGCCGTCGTCGACGAGGCGGCGGGTGAACTCCGGGGTGAGACCCCGGCCGGTCATGGCCCGGGTCAGGTTGACGACCCAGCTGTCGGTGTGATCGTCGGTCCAGGCCACGGTGAACGGAGCCGGCGGGGGTGGCGGCGCCGGGGCGCAGGCCCCGTCCCGGTCGGCGCCGACGATCCGGCGGCGGAGGGCGTCGACATCGTCCTCGTCGGCGGCCAGTTCGGCCAGGAGATGGTCGAGATCGGCGAGAGCGGCCCGGGTGGCCCCGACCGGCCCGTCGCCGGCGGTGGCGAGATGGGCGGCCACGGTGCCGGTGGCGGCGGCGAACGGGGCCCGGACGGCGCGGCCGGTGGCGACGAATGCGGCCAGGAGGCCCGGGTCGACGGCGGCGTTCACCGGTCGACTCCGCCGTCGGCGGCCGCCAGGGCCCACTGGCCGGCGAGCGATCGGAGCTCGGCGCAGAGCCGGTCGCTGGCGACGGTGGCCGCCGCCATCCGGTCGGCGAACTCGGTGGCGGCGGGTCCGGTCCACGAGGCCAGGGCGGTATCGGCCACCGCCCGGCGGCGATCGAAGGCGGCCGCCCATTCCGTGGCCAACCGATACAGGGCCGGGGCCAGCTCCTCGCCGCCCCCGGGCGACGCGCCGGTGACGGGGTGGGTCCACCATTCGTGCATGACTACTCCCTCGAACGATCGATCGAGGGCAGCCGGTTCTCCCACCGATCGGGGAGGCACGGACCCGGTCTCGGCCGCCGAGGAGCACCGGGTCACCGGCTCCCACCCTAGGGGTCCCCAGCGGAAATGCGACGGCAGGCCCGCCGCCGGTCGTCCCCTCGGGCCGGCTTGGGGGCGTCGTGGCCCGGCGCCTCCATCCCCATCCCGGCACCGGACTACGCTGGCGCCGTGATCGACATGGCGGGGGCCGAACGGTGGCTCGACGAGCTGACCAACGGGGAGCTGATCCGGGTGTTCTGGGCCGCCGTCGGCCTCAGCGTCGTGCTGCCCCGCCTCCCCTTCGGTCGCCACGTCCTCTACCCCTTCGCCCTCCTGGCCACGTGGGCCCACGAGATGGGCCACGGGGTGACGGCGCTGATCGCCGGTGGCTCCTTCAAGCGGCTGGAGGTGCACCGCAACCTCGACGGCCTCGCCTTCTCCAGCGGTGTCGGGCCCTTCGGGCGAGCCGTGGTGGCGGCCGGTGGCCTCCTGGCCCCGGCGGCCGTCGGGGGACTGTTCATCATCCTCGGCTCCAGGGAATCGACCGCGCCGTGGGTGTTGGCCGGCCTGGCCGCCGCCGTCCTCGTGTCGGTCGTGCTGTTCGTCAGGAACCGCTTCGGATGGGTCGCCCTCGGACTGACCGGTCTGGCCCTGGTGCCGGTGGCGTTGCGGGCGCCGGAGGTGGCCCGGATCTTTGTGGCCCAGCTCGTCGGCATCCAGTTCTGCGTCGCCAGCTGGGGCAGCCTCGACTACATGTTCACCCGCAACTTCAGACGCCAGGACGGCACGCTCACCGACTCCGACACCCAGACCATCGCCAACGTGCTCCTCCTCCCCTATTGGTTCTGGGGCGCCATCATCGCCGCGGTGTCGCTGGCCATCCTGGTCGGCGCCTTCTACCTGGCCTGGATCCTCCCGACGGCCTGAACGAAACGGGTCGGCCGCTCCTCTGCCACCTGCTATGCATGGAGCCATGCTGATCGATGACATCCGGCGTGACCTGACGACCGCCATGAGGGCCCGCGACCAGCTCCGTCTCCGGACCCTGCGGGCCGTCGTCGCCGCCGTCCAGGAGGCCCAGGTGGCGGGGGTCCGAGCCGAGACCCTCTCCGACGACGAGGTCCGGGCGGTCATCGCCGCCCAGGTGAAGCGGCGGGTCGAGGCCGCCGAGGCCTTCGATCAGGCGGGCCGCAACGACAAGGCCGCCGACGAGCGCGACGAGCAGGCCGTGCTCGAGAGCTACCTCCCGGCCCGACTGGCCGAGGAGGAACTGGCCACACTCGTCGACGCCACCCTGGCCGCCGGGGGATGGACCAGTCGGTCCGACATGGGCCCGGCGATGAAGGCGGTCACCGCCGAGGTGGCGGGCCGGGCCGACGGGCGGGCCGTCGCCGAGCTGGTCAAGGCCCGTCTGGCCTGACGGAGGCCGCCGTCGCCCCGTCCCTGCGCTCGACCCGACCATCGGCGTGGCGGGCGAATCGGCCGGCCTCCCGGTCGTGGACGGGATCGTCGCTCGGCCACGGCCACCCGCCGAAACCGGTCCGCTGATAGTCCTCGAAGGCGGCGGCCACACCCGCCCGGTCGTTCATGACGAACGGCCCGTACCGGGCCACGGGCTCGCCGATCGGACGGCCCTGCAACACCAGGCACTCGGCCCGCCTTCCGGCCCTGGCCGAGGCCATCACCTCCACCGTGGCGTTGACCTCGGCTCCCTCGCCGGCCGCCAGTTCGAGCGCGCCGGCCCCGTTGCGGGGGGTCAGTAGGAGGGCGTCGCCGTCGAACACGTAGATCGTCCGCCTGGTGGCGGGCCCGTCGGCGGAGGGCAGGACGACGGAGGCCCCGTCGGCGAGAGCCGCATGCCAGATGGCGAGGTCGCTGGCGGGGCGGGCGGCCCAGGAGTCGGGCGGCGGGGTGCCGCCGGTCAGCGTCCGGCCGTCGGGCGCGGTCAACGACCCGGCGACCACGGTGACCTCGGCCGTGCCGACGTCGTCGCTCCGCCACCGCGGCGTATCCTCCGACCACAGCATCGTGAAGTAGGGATCGACGAGCTTGTCGGCCGCCGGCAGGTTGAGCCAGATCTGGAACAGCTCGAGCGGGTTGGGGCCGTCGCGGTCGAGGAGGGGGAACATCTCCGAGTGCACGACACCCGAGCCGGCCGTCATCCATTGGGTGTCGCCCCGCCCGAAACGGGCCGTCGCCCCCAACGAGTCGGCGTGGTCGATGTGGCCGGTGCGGACGTAGGTCACGGTCTCGAAACCCCGGTGAGGGTGCTGGGGGAACCCGGGCACGGCCGACCCGTGGTACATGTTCCAACCGTCGCGCCCGTCGAAGTCCATGCCCAGGTTTCGACCCTCGAGCGAGGCCGCCGGCCCCATCCGGGCGTCGCCGGCCGGATAGGCGTCGCGATGGTGGGCGACGAAGAGGAAGGGATCGACGGTCGGCCACTGGGTGCCCAGGGCGAAGCGGGACGAAGCGAACGGACGTGGTGACGGGGTCGTCATCGGTCGTACCCTACGTCCTCACGCCTCGACGCCGTCCAACCGTGGGACGGGGGTCACTTCGATGTATCTGATCCCCCGTCCGATGCTCTCGACTAGCGCAACCCCGACCGCGACCGAGGAGCGACGATGGTGCCAGCCAGCAGCCGACCCGACGCCGGGCCCGTTGTGGAGCTCCGGCTCCTCGGCGGTTTCGGGCTGACCGTGGCGGGTGGCCCGGTCGACATGACCCCGGCGGCCCAGCGGCTCCTGGCCTTCGTCGCCCTCACCCCCCGGGGAGCCGACCGTACCTTCACCGCCTTCCAGCTGTGGCCCGAGCACAGCGAGCACCGGGCCAAGGCCAACCTGCGGTCGGCCCTGTGGCGCCTGGGCAAGGCCCCGGCCGAGCTCGTGTCGGCCACCAAGTCGCACCTCCGGCTGTCGGAGCGGGTCTGGGTCGATGTCCGCCACGGGTTGGCGGATATGGCGGCGACGGGCATGACGTCGATCCTCGACACCGCCCTGCCCTTCGACACCCTCGACCACGACCTCCTCCCCGACTGGTACGACGACTGGCTGACGATCGAACGGGAGCGGCTACGTCAGCTCCGGCTCGGGTCGCTCGAGGAGGGAGCCCGCCTCGCCCTCGGTCAGGACCGGCCGGCGGTGGCCGTCCAGCTGGCGCTCACCGCAGTGGCGGTCGACCCCCTGCGGGAGAGCGCCCACCGCCTCGTCATCGACGCCCACCTGGCCAACGGCAACCGGCTGGACGCCCGCCGCCAGTTCGACGCCTACCGGTCGATGGTGGTGAGCCGTCTCGGCTGCGAGCCGTCGGCCGAGCTGGCCGACCTCATCGAGCGCGCCCTCGGGGGCGACGCCCCGCCGGTGCTGGCGGCGGCGTAGACGGCGCCGAACCCTCCAGCCGCGGCACCTCGATCACCACTCGCCCCCCGGGGCCGGCTTCGACGGTGATCGTGCCGTCGTGGGCGGCGAGCAGGGTGTTGGCGATGGCCAGCCCCAACCCCGCCCCGCCGGGGCGGCTGCGGGCGTCGTCGGCCTGGGAGAACCGGTCAAGGGCCTGCGACACGAACGACGGCGGGAACCCGTCGCCCTCGTCGACCACCGACACCCGGGCCACCCGGCGGTCCGAGAGGTCGTCGACGGTGACCGTGGCTCCGGTGGGCGAGTGGCGGATGGCGTTGTCGAGCAGGTTGCGCAGCACCCGGCCGAGGGCGTGATCGTCGCCCAGGACCTCGAGCGGGCCCCCGACCAGCGAGACCACGGCGACGTCGGACACCGACGCCATCGGCTCGACGGCCTCGACCGCCTCGTCGATGAGCTCGGCCAGGTCGATCACCTCCCGCCCCAGGGCGAGGCGGCCCGAGTCGGCCCGGGCCAGGAGGAACAGGTCGCCGACGAGGCGCTCGAGGGCGAGCACGTTACCCCTCATTGCCCGCAGGTGGGCGGCGGGGTCGCCGATACCGTCCTCGAGGGCGTCGACCGAGACGAGGAGGGAGGCCAGCGGGGTCCTCAGGTCGTGGCTGAGGGCGCTGACCACGGAGGCCCGTTCCTCGTCGGCCGCCGCCCGCTCGGCCTCGGCCCGGGCCAGGGAGCGACTCAGCTCGTCGACGGCGGCGGCCAGGCGGCCGATCTCGTCCTGGCGTTCGATGCCGGTCCGGGCCCGACGATCGCCGTCGGCCACCGCCTCGACCGCACCCGCCACCCGGTCGAGGTCGCGGGCGACGGGGCGGGCCAGGCGCAGACCGACGACGATGGCGGCCGCGCCCGAGGCGACGGCCACGAGGAGGACGTACCAGATGTCGTGCCCCGACAACGTCATCGCCCCCGTGCCGATGAGGCTGCCGACGATACCGAGGACCGGTCCGACCAGGGCCAGGGCCGGGACGGCGTAGCGGAGGGGGAGAGGCCCGAGCACGGGGGGAAGGGCCAGGGCGGCGACGATCGAGACGGCCGCCACGAGCACGACGAACAGCGCCACGGACGGGCCGTCGTCCATGACGGGCATGTCGGGAGGGGTGACCAGTATCACGGTCGGAGCACCCCCCGCTCCGCCGGACGGTCGCCAGGGGCGGGCGACGGCGACAGGGTGTCGGACGAAGCGTCGAAGCGGTAGCCGACGCCGTAGACGGTGACGATGTGGACCGGCGACGCCGGCTCGTCCTCGATGGCCCTACGGAGCCGTCGTACATGCACGGTGACCGTGCCCGGGTCCTGCCACTCCGAGCTCGAGCCCCACACGTCGCGCAGCAGGTCCTGACGGCTGAGGACCTCGCCGGGGCTCGAGGCCAACCGCACCAGGAGATCGAACTCCTTCGGTCGCAGCTCGACCGGCGCCCCTCCCTTTGTCGCGATGCGTGACGTCACGTCGATCTCGACCGCGCCGAAGGCGAGCGTCGTCGGCCCGCTGGGCCGGGCCCGGCGCAGCACCGCCTTCACCCGGGCCGCGATCTCCCGGGGTGAGGCCGGCTTGGCCACGTAGTCGTCGGCCCCCAGCTCGAGGCCGGCCACCCGTTCGGGCTCGCTGCCCCGGGCGCTGAGCACGATCACCGGCACCTCGTCGCCCCCGTCACGCAGCCGGCGCAGCACCTCGAGCCCGTCGACCCCGGGCAGCATGAGGTCGAGGACGAGGACGTCGGGCCGCTTGCGGGCGATCTCGGCCAGCGCTCCCCGCCCGTCGGCCGCGGCCCGCACGTCGAAACCGGCCCGCTCCAGGTAGGTGGCGACGACCTCGCGCACCTGCCGCTCGTCGTCGACGATCAACACGTCGGGCCGGGCCGCGTCGTTCACGGCCTTGACGGTACCGGAGGCACACCGGGGGAGGAAGATCCTCATCAACGCACCCAACCGCCCACCGGGGCCGATGACACCACGGCACGACCGGAGTTCACCGATCGTTAAGCACCCTGGTCGGCCCCCGGCGCCTCGGGCCGGACGTGGAGCATCCTCGACACCGAGGGAATGCCCTCGTCGTCGAGCGCGGTCACCAGGTAGAAGCCAGGGGTCAGGACGGCCCGGTTGGCCGGGAGCTCGATCTCGACGCCGGTGTCGGTGGCCACCAGGGGCAGCTCGACGAAACGTCGGTCCATGTCGAAGGAGTGGGTGACGGCCCCGGTCTTGACCAGCGTGACCCGGGCCACCGCCGTCGGGTCGTCGACCTCGATGCCGAGCCGGTCGCCGGCACCGGCGATGGTCGCCGACAGCGAGCGGATCACCGGCCGCTCGGTGGGGGTCCCGTCGGCCCGGTGGAGGTAGTCCGGACTGAACAGCTCGGCATTCACCTCATCGACCGGGCCGGGAGCCCCGCCGCCGGCGGTCAGGACGCGCCCGTCGGGCAGGAGGAGCGCAGTCGAGTGGTAGAGGCGGGGCACGGCGGCGGGGGCCTGGAGCGACCATTGGCCGGTCGCCGGATCCCAGATCTCGGCGTCGTAGGCCACGCCGAAGGAGGCGATCGGATCGCCGGGGTTGGCCTGGGCGTCCTTCACCGCCCCACCGGAGGCCAACACCCGACCGTCGGGCAGGAGGGTGGCGTCGACCCACTGCCGGGCGGTACGCAGCGGTTCGCCGATGGTGACGACCGGCTCGTCGCCGGTCGCGTCGATGAGGAGGACGGTCGTCGAGCCGCCCCCGAAATGGACGATCCGCCCCGGTTGGTACATCACCGCCGACGAGCCCCGGAAGTGGCCGGCCACCGGGAGCTGGCCGGCCGGCGTGATGGTGCTCAGCTCGGCCGAGATCACGTACATGCGCCCCGACACGTCGTAGCCGAACAGCCGGCCGTCGGGCATCACCCAGTTGCGGGGGTACCAGTAGTCGAGCCAGTCGGTGGCGAAGGGGAGGAGCTCGGCCCCGCCCTCCGGGGTCCACCGTTCGGCCCGGTCCTCGCCCCCGACGCCGCCCTGGATGTAGATCGAACCGTCGGGCAGGGTGGTACCGGTGCCGTACCACCGAGGCCGGCGCATGCCCGGCAGCGATGTCAGCCCGTCGTCGTCGGGGTCGTAGGAGACGATGTCGCGGTTGGCGAGCCCGCTGATGGCCCCACCGACGAGGGTGTCACCGCCGAACAGCAGGACGTCGCCGGTGTCGGCCCGGTTGAGCTGGAGATTGCAGAACAGATCGGTGCGGGTGGTGTTGGCCAGGGTGATATGGCCCTCCGCCGCCGACGGACCCGGGGTCCACACGTCATAGGAGAAGCGTCCGGTCTGCACCCCGTCGCCATCGGTGCCGTAGGTGACGACGTCGCCGTCGGCGCTGAGCACGGCGTGGATGGCGATGAGGGGCCAGTCCTCGACAGGGCCCCAGTGGCCGTCACGGTCGAGGCCGAGGCCGGGAGCGGGCGTCGTCATCCCGAACGCCGGGCCGGCGCCGGCCACCGCGGTGGCGGCACCGGTCGAGGGCCACATCGACGGGGCCACGGCCACCGCCACGGCCACGAGGACGGGCACGGCAATGGCCGCCGCCACCGTGCCCACCGTCCTCGCTCTCGACCGTTGCGCCATGGGCCCCGCTTCCGACCTCCCTCCCGATGCTAGGCAGGGCGACCCCGGCCCTGCCCGGTTCAGCGCCCACGGGACACGAACCGATGCGACAGCCGTCAGCCGTCGGGGTTCGGGGTCGAGGGCTCGGCGGCGACGTGGGCTCTCACGAGGGGGAGGGCCACCCGGGTCGAGTCGGCGCACACCCGCCGCCCGAGGAGCCAGGCGTCGATGGCGGCCAGGGGTACCCGGCCCACCTCCACCACCTCACCGTCGGGACAGGTCGGCTCGGTGTCCGACCACACCAGGTAGACCCGACCGAAGATCCGGCCGTCGTCGTCGTCGTAGGACACCGGCCCGAGGTCGACCAGGTCGCCCGCATCGAGACCGGCCTCCTCCTCCAGCTCCCGCCGGGCCGAGACATCCCACGCCTCGCCGACCGAGGCGACGCCGCCGAAGCACACGTCCCAGTAGCCGGGGTAGACATCCTTCCACCCGGCCCGGCGGTGGACCACCAGCTCGCCCGCGGTGGTGACCACGGCGACGTAGGTGCACCGATGGCGGAGGCGACGGTCACGTACCTCGGCCCGGGTGACCACGTCGATCACCCCGCCCGCCTCGTCGACCACCTCCACCAGCTCGACCGCCGGGCCCCCGGCGACCGGCCAGGGGTCCGGTTCGGGGTGGGGGTCGGGAGTCACGCCAGGCGCTCCCGGATGTCGTCGGCGGGTACGCCGTCGGCGATCATCTGACGGGCCTGGATGGCCTGGCGGGGCCGGTTCCAGCACAGGGCCCCCACCACCACCCCATCGTCGACGTAGAGGCGGACGAAGCGTCGCTCCTCGAGCGATCCCTGGACGAGCTCGGGCTCGCCGGCGGCGACCCCGGCGAGCTGTATCTTGCGGTCGTACTGATCCGACCAGAACCAGGGAACGGGGGCGAACGGCTCGACCTCCCGGCCCTCGGCCCAGGCCAGGAGGCGACGGCCAGCGTAGGTCCCCATCTCGACGGCGTTGTCCCATTGCTCGATCCGGAGCAGCCGCCCCCCGAAGCGGGGGTTGGGCCAGCACGCCACGTCGCCGGCCGCGACGACGCCGGGGGCGGCGAGGCACGTCTCGTCGGCGACGACGCCGTTGTCGAGGGTGAGTCCGCTCGAGGCCAACCACCCGGTCTCGGGCACGACGCCGATCCCCACCACCACGACGTCGGCCGGTACCCGGCCGCCGGTGGCCAACTCCACGCCGGTCACCCGAGCGTCCTCCACGGTGAGACGGTCGACGGGGCTGGAAAGGCGCACGTCGACCCCGTGGCTGCTGTGGAGCTCGGCCACCGCCAACCCCGCCTCGCGGTCGAGGACCCGCTCCAGGGGGGCCTCGGCCGCCTCGATCACCGTTACGGCGAGGCCGTCCTGGCGGGCGGTGGCGGCGACCTCGGCGCCGATGAAACCGCAGCCGATGACGACGACCGACGCCGGGCGCCGGTCGAAGGCGGCCCGCACGGCCATGGCGTCGTCGAGGGTCCGCAGCACGTGGACGCCGTCGACGCCGCCGGTGCCGGGAAGGGTACGGGGCCGGGCACCGGTGGCGACCACGACCCCGTCGACCTCGAGCCGGCGGTCGTCGTCGACGACGACGGCGCGGGGGCCCTCGTCGCCGGGGCCGAGCTCGAGGGCGGTGGCCCGCACCCCGAGCTGCCAGTCGATGCCGAGGGCGTCGGGATCGGCGACGGCCCGCAGCCCCAGCCGCTCGCGCCCCGTCGTCCCCGCCAGGAAGTCCTTGGACAGGGGTGGGCGGTCGTAAGGAGGATGGGTCTCGGCCCCGATCAGGGTCAGCGACCCGTCATAGCCGCCCCGCCGCAGGGCCTGGGCCGCCTGGACACCGGCGAGGGAGGCGCCCACGATGGCGACCCGGTGCACGGCTGGTCAGTCCTCCTCGAGGCTGATGGCCTGCTTGGGGCAGCGCTCGACCGCGTCCCGCACGCGGTCGTGGAGCTCCGGACCGGGATGCTCGTTCAGGATGTAGAGGAAGTCGTCGTCACGGACCTCGAACACCTCGGGCGCGATGCCCATGCACACCGCGTTGCTCTCGCACAGGTCGAAATCGACCACCACCTTCATGGGTCCTCCTCGGAGCCGACGGTCGGGCGCCTCGACGGCGATGCGCCGTCCGGCGGGGGCCAGCGTAGGCCGGAACCGGCTCGATCTCCAGCGCCCCGAGCCGGCCATCGACGTTCCGGGGCCGGCCCCGCCCGACCCAGCCGGGCCGGCTCCGCCCGGCTCGGCTCGTCACCCCGTCGAACCTCGTTGCGAGATCGCGTCGTGGACGCCACAACGCAGCAAGGTTCGCATCAGAACGGCTACGAGGTCGCCGCATCGGCGACGAAGGCGTCGAGGTCGCGGGCCAGCTCGTGCCGGTACTTGTCGATGCGGCGCCGCTTGAGCTCCTCGTAACCCCGGACCCGGTCGGGCAGCCCGGCGATGGCGACCGCAGCCGCGAGGTTGTCGGCCCCGAGCGAACCGAGGAGGCGGTCGATCGCCCGGTCGTAGTCGGCGGGCAGAGACCGCTCGATCCGCCGGAGCTCGGTCCGGCCGAACGGGTCGAACCGGGTGCCGCGGAGACGCTTGCCCGAGCGCAGGGCCCGGAGGGCGGGCTCGGCCCACGGGCCGAGTCTCAACTTCCGGTCGAGGCCGAACGACCGGAGCAGGGGAGGATGGAGATGCCAGGTGATCCTGGCCCCGGGTCCCCCGACCTCCCGGGCTTCGGCCCTGCCGTCGGGGAGCAGCAGGAGGCGGGCCACCTCGTACTCGTCCTTGTAGGCGGTGAGGCGGTGGCGGCCCCGGGCGACCGCCTCGACCAGGGCGGTGGACCCGGGGTCGACCGCCCGTTCGGCCTCGGCCGTGGCCGCCACGAGATCGAGGAAGCCAGCGGCGTCGCCTCTCCGCCCGAACCCGACGATGTCTGCCGTCAGCATCTCGACGAAGGCACGGAGCCGGACGGCGTCCGGATGGTCGCCGGGGGCCAGGGCGCCGATCCGGCGCCCGAGCGACGGCGGGAGCGGGGGCACGGTCATCGCCGCGGTCCGGGTTCCGGCGGCGGCGCTGGCCTCGACCTCGGCCGGATCGACGCACCACCGCCGACCCCAGCGGAAGGCGGCGAGATTGGCCTCCACCGCCACCCTGTTGAGCTCGATCGCCCCCTCCAACGAGGCCACGTCCACCGGCACCAGGCCGGCCTGGACCGCTACCCCGAGGAGCAGGACGTTTGCCGTGGCCGGCTCCCCGACCAGGGCAGACGCCAGTGCGACGGTGTCCAGGGCCCACGACCCACCGCCGACCGAGGCTGCGGTCAACCGGTCGAGGATCTCGTCGCCCGGGTAGGGCTGGTCGGGCCGGACGACCATGGCCCCGGTCGGGGTCGGCGAGACCGACACGACGACGGCGGTGTGGTCGGGGTCGGCGGCGGCCAGGGCGCCGTCGGCCGCCGCCACCAGCCCGTCGAACCCGAGGAGCACGTCGGCCTGACCGGCGCCCACCAGGTTGGAGGCCATCGCCCCGGGACGGACGAGCACGACGTCGCTGATGACCGGACCCGCCTTCTGACTCAACCCGGTCTGGTCGAGCCCGCCCACCTCCCACCCGTCGAACATGGCCGCGGTTGCCAGGATCTGGGCCACCGTCACCACCCCGGTGCCACCGATGCCGGCCATGCGGATCCGCACGTGGTCGGTGTCGGCCGCCGACGGCGGGTCGGGCAACGTGCCGCCCGGCTCGTGGTGGTCGCCCGCTCCCCCTCCGGGGCCGTCGGTGCCGTCGGGCACCTCGACGGTCAGGAAGGCCGGGCAGTCGCCACCGAGGCACGACTCGTCGTAGTTGCACGATGCCTGATCGATTCTCGTCCGCCGGCCCAACGGTGTGTCGAAGGGCTGGACCGAGAGGCAGTTGCTGACGTCGCCGCAGTCGCCGCAACCCTCGCAGACCCGGTGGTCGATGACGACCCGTCGAGTCGGCGCCGGCAGCCGACCCCGCTTGCGATCCCGCCGCAGCTCGGCGGCGCAGGCCTGATCGTGGATGAGGACCGTCACGCCAGGCACGTCCCGCAGCCGTTGCTGGACGGCGACGATCTCGTCACGGTGGTGAACCGTGACACCGGCCGGCAGGCCCGTCCGGTGTCGGTCGGGATCGTCGGTGGTGACCGCCACCGCCGCTGCCCCGTAGGCCAGCACGGCGGCCGCCAGGTCGGTCAGGGTGAGCGGGTTCGTCGGGTCCTGACCGCCGGTCATGGCCACCGTGCCGTTCCACAGGATCTTGAACGTCATGTGCTTGCCGGCCCCGATGCAGTACTGGAGGGCGAGCTGGGCCGAGTGGAGAAAGGTGCCGTCGCCGTAGTTCTGGAACAGGTGGTCGGCTTCGACGAAGGGCTCCATCCCGATCCATTGCGCCCCCTCGTTGCCCATGGCGGTGATGCCGATCCCCTCCCCCACCCTCTCTGGATCCATCAACAGCGTCATCCCGTGGCAACCGGTGCCGGCGCCCACGAGCGCTCCATCCGGTACTTTCGTGCCCCAGTTGTGAGGGCACCCGGAACAGAAGTAGGGGGTGCGGGCGGCGCTGAGCGGCAGCAGGGTCCGGTGTCGGGGCGGGCCCGGCTCGGGTGCGAGCCGGGCGGCGAGGCGGCGATCCAGGCGCCGGCGGAGCCCCGGGAGGATGGCGTCGGCGTCGAGCAGCCCCCACGACCGCATCAGGGCGGCACCGCCCTCGTCGGCCTTGCCCACGACCAGCGGCTGGTGCGAGCCGCCGTAGAGGGCGTCCTTCACCAGCCACTCCAGGGTCGGGTTCTTCTCCTCAACGACGACGATCTCGTCGAGGCCACGGGCGAAGGTGCGAACGAGGTCGGCGTCGAACGGGACCGGCATCCGGAGCTGCAGCAGGCGGATCCCGGCGTCCTCGATCGACCGCTCGTCGCCCAGGCCGAGACGGCGGAGGGCATCGAATAGCTCCCGGTAGGTGAACCCGGTGGCGACCAGACCGATCCAGGCGTCGGGTGGATCGACGGTGATCCGGTTGAGCCGGTTGACGGTGCCATAGCGAGCGGCGAGCGGGAGGCGGACCTCCCGGAACTCCCGTTCCACGTCCAGCATCCGGGGGCCGAGGAACAGGGCCGACGGGTGGCTGACGTAGGGTCGACCGTCGTCGGTCAGCGGGACGACCGGTTCGGTCCCCAGGGCGGGGAGGGTCAGCGTGCCCGACCCGTCGGCAACGGGCGTGACGATCTTCATCGACGCCCACAGGCCCGTCGAGCGGGAGAGGGCCACGGCGTGGAGCCCGAGCTCCAGGCACTCGGCCGCATTGCCCGGGTAGAAGATCGGCATGTGGAGGTCGACCAGGGTCGCGTCCGACGACGACGGCATGGTCGACGACTTGCAGGCCGGGTCGTCGCCGACGACGACCACCGCCCCACCCCGGGCGCTCGACCCCGCGAACACGCCGTGGCGGAGGGCGTCGCCGGCCCGGTCGAGGCCGGGTGCCTTGCCGTACCACAATCCGACCACCCCCTCGTAGCGGGCGTCGGGTCGACCGGGAGCGAGCTGGGACCCCATGACCGAGGTGGCGGCCAGCTCCTCGTTGACGGCCGGCTGATGCACGATCGGCAACTCGGGGACGAGGGCGGCGGCCCGGGCCAGCTCGTGATCGAGGCCGCCGAGGGGCGAACCGGGGTAGCCCGAGCAGAAGGCGGCGGTCGAGCGGCCGGCGGCCCGGTCGCGGCGGAGCTGGTCGATGGGGATGCGGGCCAGCGCCTGGATGCCGGTGGCGAACACCGTCCCCTCCGTCCGCAGGTATCGGTCGGCGAGGCCGTAGCCCGATCCGGGGCCGCACGGGACCGCGGGGCGGCGGGTGGTGTCGGTGGTGTCGGTGGCGTCGGTCATGGTGGATCTCCTCGGCTCCGTGGATCCGAGCATCCCATACCGGCCCCGCCGTCCGTCGGGCCGGGACGCGGTCAGGCGGCGGCGATCAGGTCGAGTACCTCCTGTTCGTCGAACGTGCCGCGCCAGGCCCCGAGAGGTTGCCCTGTCCGGTCGACGAGGATCACGGACGGTTGACCGGTCACCCCGTAGTACTGCCAGCTGGCGAACGATTCGTCCCACACCATCAACGGGGTCGTCGCCCCGGTGGTGTCGACGAACTCCTGGGCCATGTCGAGGTCGTCCTGGGTTCCCAGGCCCACGACGCGCAGGACATCGGCGTGCTGTCGAGCGAACCGCTCGACGGCCGGGCCCTCGGCCCGACAGGCGGGTCAATGGGGAGCCCAGAACCAGAGCAGGACCGGGCGGTCGCCCCCGCCCAGCTCCACCGCGAGATTGAGGGCGCCACCGTCGGCCACCGCCACCACGTCGACGTCGGGGAAAAGGTGCTCGGCCGCCGGATCGGGTTCACCCCCGCCGTCCCCGGCGGCGGACCCCGGGGCCGCCGTGGCCCCCGTGACAGCGGTGGACCGCGCGGCCGCAGGCGGCTCCTGGGGTCCGGTGTCCTCCGCCGGAGGGGCGATCGACCGGTCGCCGGCATCGAGGTCGCCGCCGCCGCCACAGGCCGCGGCCAGCAGGGCCAGGGCGCCGAGACCGCCGGCCAGGCGGGCCCGGGCGGTCACCGGGATGGGTCGCCGGGCGCCGCCGGCATGGTGTGGTTCGAGCATGACGGGGGCCAACCGGCGACCAGGCCGGCGCATTCCGCGGCCCTCGACGGGTCCCGGCGCAGGCCCGAGATCTGAACTTGTGGTGAACCGCAGGGCGGGGATCGGGGGACGACCGCCGGCGGCCGCAACACTTGCCGACCAGGATCATCGACGACCGCACCGGTGGCCCGATTGAACCGGCAGCCCGCTCCAGCCGGCACACTGGTGGCTATCGAACGAGGAAGGAAGCGTGGGATGACGACACCCAGCGACGGCCCCACGGCCGCCATCGGCCCGTTGCGGGCAGCGGTGTCCGGTCTGGTGGCGGCGGCCGCCGCCCTCAGCGCCGGGGAGCTGGCAGGCGCCATCGCCGCCCCCCGGCCCGGGCCGGTCATCGCCGTTGCCAACCGGGTCATCGACCTGGCCCCGAACTGGTTCGTCGACTTCGGCAAGTCGGTGTTCGGCTTGTCCGACAAGCCGGCGCTCGTGCTGGGCACCGTCATCATCGCCCTCGCGGTGGGGGCGGGGCTCGGCATCGCCTCCCGCCGCGACCCCCGTCCCGGCATCACCGGCATCGCCGCCTTCGGCCTGATCGGCCTGCTCGCCATCGGCACCGACGCCCAGGGAGGATGGGTCATCGCCCTCGTCGCCTCGGCCGTGGCGGTGGCGGCCGGCGTCCTCACCCTCATCGCTCTCCTCCTCACGGGCCGGGGTGGATGGCGGCGGGCGCCCCCGATCGCACGTCGTCGGCCGACCGCCGTCGGCGGCGACGAGCGGCCCGCCGACGACGGGGAGCCGACGCCCGAGCTCGCGGGCCGTCCCATCGGCTCGCCGATCGATCCCGCCGTCAGCCGACGCAGCTTCCTCAATCTGGCCGGCAGCGTGACGGCGGCGGCGGCGGCGGCGGCGGCGGGCGCCAACCTCCTGCGGGGCCGCTCGTCGGCCGCCGACGCCCGGGCGGCCGTCCGGCTCGACTCGGCCCTCACCGAGACCGAGCTCGAGGCCCGCCTCGCCGCGGCGGCGACCACGGAGGTGGCGAGGACGCCGGGCATCACGCCGATCGTGGTGCCGAACGACCGCTTCTACCAGATCGACACCGCCGTCCTCACCCCCCAGGTCGACCCCGCCGACTGGGAGCTCCGGATCGTCGGCATGGTCGACCGGGAGCGGACCTACACCTACCGGGAGCTGCTCGAGCGGGCCACCACCGTCGAGCCCGTCACCCTCTCGTGCGTCTCCAACGAGGTGGGCGGGAACCTGGTCGGCAACGCCGTGTGGCAAGGCGTGCCCCTCGTCGACCTACTCGACGAGGCGGGGATCGAGGCCGGCGCCACCCAGATCGCCAGCCGCTCCGTCGACGGCTGGACCTGCGGCTTTCCCACCGAGCTGGCCTACGACGGCCGCACGGCCCTCGTGGCCGTGGCCATGAACGACGAGCCCCTCCCCCTCCGCCACGGGTTCCCGGCTCGGCTCGTCGTGTCCGGCCTCTACGGCTACGTCTCGGCCACCAAGTGGCTGTCGGAGATCGAGCTGACGACCCTCGAGGGCTTCGATGGCTACTGGATTCCCCGGGGTTGGTCGAAGTCGGGGCCGGTGAAGACGCAGTCCCGGATCGACACCCCACGCGACGGCACCTCGGTTCGGGTCGGGACGGTGCCGGTGGCGGGGGTGGCGTGGGCTCCCGATCTCGGCATCGAGCGGGTCGAGGTCCAGATCGACCAGGGTGACTGGCTGGCGGCCGAGCTGGGCCATTCCCTCGGGGTCAACGCCTGGCGCCAGTGGCTGCTGCCCTGGGAGGCGACCGAAGGGCAGCACCGGATCCGGGTCAGGGCCACCGACGGCAGCGGCGAGACCCAGACCTCGGAGATGCGGCCCCCGGCGCCCTCGGGGGCCACCGGCTGGCACGAGGTGGAGATCACGGTCACCTGATCCCGCTCCGCCGTTCCCCGCTCCCCGTCCTCCAGCTCGCCGGCGTGGGTCCGGGGCGTTGCCCGGTGGCGTCTCAGGGCAGGTACGGAGCAGGGTCCACCGGTTCCCCGCCGACCCGGATCTCGAGGTGGAGGTGGTTCCCGGTTGCGGTTCCCGTGGCGCCGACGTGGCCGATCACGTCACCCCGGTCGACGCTCGCTCCCTCGCTCGACCCGATCTGCGACAGGTGCGCATAGAGGCTCGTGATGCCGCCGCCGTGGTCGACGATGACGGTGTTGCCGTAGCCGCCCCGCACGCCGGCGAAGATCACCGTGCCGCTGCTCGTCGAGGCGATAGGTGTGCCCCGTGGCGCAGCCACGTCGAGCCCGGAGTGGAGTTTGCGCGTTCGGTAGATCGGGTGGATGCGGTACCCGTACGGGCTCGACACCCGACCGACGATCGGCCACTGGAAGCCGAGCAGCGACGGTTGACGGGGGATGGGGGTCGCCACGGTCTCGGCCGAGGAGTTGGCGATGAGGCGCTGGATCCCGGCGTCCTCGGCGGCGTAGGCGCTGAGCTCGGACTCCCACTTGGAGATCCGGGACTCGGCCTCGGACTTGAGTCGGAGCTGCACGGTCTGCTGTTCCTGCAGGATCTCCAGCTCGGCCGTCAACTGCTGCTCCAGGGCCTCGGCGTCGGCCGCCGCCTGGGCCGCTTCGGCCTGGGCCACCCGCCGGTCTTCCTTGAGGTCCCGCAGCTCCTCCAGCAACTCGGCCGTACTGACGTTGGCCTGCTGGAGCAGCTGGGTCTGACGGATCGACTGGTTCACGCTCCGATCGGTGAAGAAGATGCCCGGGTCGTTGGCGCTCGACTTGAAGCCCTCGACGGCCTTGGCTCGGAGCTGCCCCTCGATGGCGATCTGCTGGGTGCTCGACGCCTCGAGCTCGGCGGCCGCCGTCTCCTCGGTCGAGCGGGCAACCTCGAGACTGCGTCGGGCCTGGTCGACCTTGCCCTGGGTGGCCTGGGCCTCCTCGTTGATCGTCTGCAGGGCGGCGGCGATCTCGGAGTCGGCCGCCTTGGCTGCGTTGAGGTTGCCGGCCGCCCTCGCCCTCTCCCTCCGTTGCTCCTCGCTGAGCGTGGTGGCGGTGGCCGTCGCGGCCGACGAGCCCGAGGTGGAGGCCGTGGTGACGGAGGAGGTGCTCGACGGGGCCGCCGTCGGCGCCGTGGTGGCGCTTGTGGGGGCCGCCGTGGTCGCCGTCGAGGCGCTCGTCGGGGCGGCGGTGGTGGGCGTCGTCGTGGCGGTCGTGCTCGTCGTCGACTCCTGGGCCCCGGTGGGCGGGCTGCCGAGACCGACGACGACCACCACACCGATCACGACACAGGCGAAGGCTACCGGATGACGGGTGGGCCGGTGGGTGGGCGATTCGGTTCGGTTGGCAGGAGGCGCAGCACGATGACTGCGACGCGAGCGTCTGAGCACGGGGTTCTCCGCCTGGATGTGGGGCTGGCCGGTCGCCCGACGGGAGTCCGGTTCCCGGCCGACATCAGACTGTAATGGGATTCACCGGCGGATGGAACCCAGTCCACCAACTAGGGTCACTACCCGTGCATCCCGCACTGGCGATGGTCGAGCAGCTGGCGGCCGCCCTCGGCGGCACCGTCGTCCCGCCGGACGAGTTGAGCGAGGGCGACATCGAGCTCCGCTACGACGGCCGGGTCGTCGGCGGCTACCGGGTGGCGGGCATCAACGGTGCGCTCGGCCTGCTCGTCGAGACCGTCGAGCGCGAGCTGGGCTGTGCCATCGAGGAGCTCGACCGTGCCGGCAAGCAGGAGGCGGTCCACCGGCTCGATCGCCTCGGCGCCTTCACCCTGCGGCGGGCGGTCGAGGACATCGCCGACCGTCTCCAGGTCAGCCGATTCACCGTCTACAACTACCTCAACGCCGCCACCCGGGCTCCGGGCGAAGGGAGCGATCAGTGAACGATCGGACGCAGGGGCGGGTGATGGTGGAGTTCACGGTCGAGCCGTTCACCCCCGCCGACCCCGGACCCCATGTCACGGCCTCGATCGAGGCGGCGCGCCGCCTGGCCGGACCCACGGTCGAAGTCGGCCCGTTCGGCACTGCGGCTACCGTTCCGTCGTCGGAGGCCCCCGCCCTCACCAGCGCCGTCGTCGACGCCGCCCTGGCCAACGGCGCCACCCGGGTCAGCCTGCAACTCTCGACCCTTCCCGATCCGGCCTGAGGCCGGCGCGCATCGAACCCGGGGACGGACCGTCGACCGGCACCCGACCCGACACACCCCATCCCAGCACCAAAGGACCGAGGACGTGAGCGAAGCCGACGCAACGGAGCGGGAGACGCTCGACTGGGCCACCTACGGTGTGGCAGCGCGGGAACTGTCCCAGACGGTGGCCGACAGCGGGTTCCGCCCCGACATAATCCTGGCCATCGCCCGCGGCGGCCTCTTCTGCGCCGGATCGCTGGGCTACGCCCTATCGGTCAAGAACCTCTATGTGATGAACCTGGAGTTCTACACGGGAGTCGATGAGCGACTCGATGTGCCGGTGATGCTACCGCCATACTTGGACAAGGTTGACCTTGCAGATGCACGCATATTGGTCGTCGATGATGTTGCCGACACCGGCCATACACTCAAAGTAGTCCACGAGTTCTGCCAGGATGTTGTAGCAGAAAGCATGACCGCGGTGCTGTATGAGAAGTCGCACTCCCTCGTGAAGTGCGACTTCGTCTGGAAGCGAACCGACGCCTGGATAAATTTTCCCTGGTCGACGGCACCGCCGATCGATACCAGAAGAGGCGAGAATCCGGTGCTAGACGCCTAAGCCGCAACAAGCATGTTGGGTTAAGGCGAAATTCTAGGGATGCACGGCTGAGAGATTCCATCTATTGTTCCGAAGATGGAGGCCACAGCTATGACCAAGCGAATTGTTTCCGGTGTATTTCTTCTCATTGCTCTCGGGGCCCTCGGCCTCATCCTCGCTGGAGCGCTCACCAGCGGAGAGCAACTCATCGTCCGCTTCCTGACCGCCATCATCGTCGCCGCCCTCGGGCTGTACGTGATCAGCGACCTCCGGCTCCAGGCCGACGACAATGCGGTGGCCACGACCGGGACCCGCTCCATGCCGGCCGCCAGCCGGGCCGGCGCCACGGGGGCACCACCCCCCAACAGTACGGCCGCCTTCATGGCCACGGTGACGGGCCGCAGGTCGTCGTCGACCTCGTCGTCAACGGCGTCGCTCCCGACGACGGCGTGGGTCGGCGACGACCGCACCCACGACGACCCCGCCGACCCCGCCGACCCCGCCGACCTCGACCGGGAGACGGCAGCGGCGTCGGGCGAGTCGGGCGCAACAGCGATCGCCGGGTTCATGGTCGACACCGGGATCGACAAGGATGCGGTAGGCGGCCGCCGGCCCCTGATTGCGGTCAGGGACGGCGACACCACTCCGGCATCGCCCTACGACGACTTCGCCGCCGACGTGACGCCGCTCTGGCCGCTGACCCCTGACGGCCAGGTCGTGACGGGTTGCGACGAGAACGAGACGGCGGAGGTCGACGGCCTGGTCGCCATCTTCGCCAAGCGGTCGGAGCAGGAGCAGCTCCTCCAGGAGCCGATGGCAGTCAATGGCCACCATCGCTTCACCGGCCCGGTCGGCCTGCTCGATACCACCGACCGCCCGTCGGCCCGGATCAGCGCGTTCCCCACGCTGACCCCGACCAGGATGCCCACCAGGGGAGACGATGGCGGTGTCCAACTCGAGGAGGCGCCGAGCTCGCGGGGCGGCTTCCCGGGAGAGGGTGACGATGGCCGGGAGGGTGGCAGCTACGGCGAGATGGTCGACGTCCACGCCGCCGAGGACCAAGGCGAGGAACCCGAGGGCGACGACGCCGATGTGGTCGAGGGCGAGGCCGAGATCACGGCTGTCGTCGACGTGATCGAGGTGGTCGCCGACGCGACCTCGGCCGCAGCCGACACACCGGTCGCAGCCCCCGCCCCGACCCGGGTCCGGGCCGCCGTGGCCCACGACTACACCTCGATGCCGATCGCCCCCATCATCGACCTGCGCTTCGACACGATCAACGAGCAGCTCGGCCTCGACATCGAGACGGCCATCCGTTCGGGCGAGCTCGACGTCATCGCCTCGCTGATGGAGCAGGGCGTTCTGTCGAGCGAGGGTCCCCTGTCGGATCGGGACGTCCGCACCATGGTCTACGTGGCCTTCACCTCGACCGAGTTGCGCAAGCTCCTCCTCGCCGGCGGCGTGCCGGATGGAGCGAACCCCTACGACCTCGGGGAGATCGAGATCTTCCGTCGGCAGTTCCCGGCCGCTGCCAGCGTCGGCGCCGGCGAGCAGATCGATCTCCGCCAGGAGCCCCGAGCCGGCGTCGATTCCGATTCGGATTCCGACGTGGACGCCGACGTCGAGGTCTGAGATCTCAGGCCCGGTAGGCGGCCTGGCTCTCCTTCCAGGTGCCGGTGTCGGCCCTGGGTTCCTTGGGTAGGCCGAGCACGCGCTCGCCGATGATGTTGCGCTGCACCTCCGACGTGCCGGCGTAGATGGTGCCGGGGCGGGCGACGAGGAAGCTTGCCATCCAGTTCGACGGGGTGTTCTCGATGCCGATCGGCGGTGCGCCGATCCCCGTGCGCGTGCCCTCGCCGAAACCCACCATGCCGTCGGCCCCGAGCAGGTTCATGGCGGCCTCGGTGATGTCCTGATGGTGATGGCTCCAGAACAGCTTGCCGATCGACGATTCCGGCCCTGGCTGCTGGCCCGACAGGTAGCGGGTCAGCGCCTGCATCCCCCGGTAGCGCATGAGCTGGACATTGGTGTGGAACCGGGCGATGTCCTGGCGCACCAGCGGATCGTCGAGCTTGCCCAGCCTGCGAGCGAGGTCGACGAACTGCTCGAACTCGGACCCGAACGACAGGGCGGTGGTCGTGGCCCCCACCCCCCGCTCGAACCCGAGCAGGGTGTTGCCGACCGCCCACCCGTTGTTGACCCCGCCCAGCACATGGTCGCGGGGGCAGGTGGCGTCGGTGAAGAACACCTCGTTGAAGTGGTCGTCGCGGGCGATGTTGGTGATCGGCCGAAGCTCGACGCCGGGTTGGTCCATCGACACCAGGAGGAACGAGATGCCCTTGTGTTTCGGCACGTCGGTGTCGGTGCGGGCCAGGACGAAGATCATGTTGGCCAGGTGACCGCTGGAGGTCCAGATCTTCTGACCGTTGATGATCCACTGGTCGCCGTCGAGCTCGGCCTTGCAGCCCAGGTTGGCGAGGTCGGAGCCGGCGTTGGGCTCCGAGTAGCCCTGGCACCAGACGTCCTCGCCGGAGATGATCCGGGGGATGTAGTGGGCCTTCTGCTCGTCCGTGCCCCAGTGCAGGATCGTGTTGCCCACCATGCCGATGCTGAAGCCGTCGTTGCTGCCCGACGTCGGCACCCCCCGCTTGGCGAACTCCTCGTTGAGGACGACCTGCTCGAGGTGGGTCAACCCTCCCCCGCCGTACTCCGCCGGCCAGTTGGCGGCCAGGAGCTTGTTATCGCGCAGCGTCTCCCGCCATCGGGCCTGGAAGGCCCCCCGCTCCTTCTCGTCGAGCGCCCCTATCCCGTTCCACCCGGCGGGCAGATGCTCATCGAGGAAGGCGGTGATCTTGTCGCGGTACTGGTCCGTCTCCGGTGGATAGGTCGGTTGCATGGGCCCCAACGTACCCACCGCCGCCCGATGATGCGAGACGACGGAACGGTCCGGCGGCACCACCACCCACATCGTCGTCACCCACCTGCACTCGACCACATCGGCGGGTTCGCCCAGTTCCCGGTGGCCCGGTTCCACGCGCAGGACGACGAGATGAGCTTCGCCACCGGCGCCATGCTCGACGGCTACCGGCGGTGCTACGAGCTGGCATCGTCGCCGGCCTAGGTCGTGCCCGGCCACAGCCTCCGGTGTTCGAGCGCTACCCGTCGGCCGGTCCTGGGCTCGACGGTGTGGCCGTCCGCCTCGACGTGGAACCGACAACCGCCTGAGGCACCCCGCCGCCGGGGACGGCCGCAGGTCTCGAGCCGACCGGCGAGCGGCGTCCAGCCCGTCCCAGCCTGCGCCTACGACCGTGGGGTATCTAACCCATGTCTAACCCGCCTCGATCAGTTCGCTGACCTGTGACGCCAGCGACATCTTGGCCTTCCGCAGGTCGACCGCATCGGTCATGGTGAACTTGCCGGCCGCTCCGTTGAGGGCCTTCATCGCCGCCCCGGGATCGTCGGTCTCCAGCTCGTAGATGGCGACGTAGCCATGGTCGGTGACGCCCGGCATGAGGTCGGCCACCTGGAACCGCTGGGCCCTGACGAACCCGTCGGTCCGCAGCACCTCGGGGAGGTGGACGTCGTTGTACCAGGTGTTGTACTCGTCCTCCCTGCCCTCGACCGGATCGGTGAACACCAGTAGGACGTGCTTGGTCATCGTGGTCCCTTTCGCCATGGCGACCCCGGGTCTCGGCGTCGGGGCGAGCGTAACAAGGCCGGCCCGGCCGATCGAAACGGCCGGGCCGACGGTGATGGCTCGCCGACCGGCGCTCAGGTGATGGCGCCGGCCTCGTGGAGCTTGGCGATGTCGTCGGACCCGAAACCCCAGTCGGCCAGGACGGCGTCGGTGTGCTCGCCCGGCTCCGGGACCGGTCCGTGGACCTGGCCCGGCGTGCGGCTGAAGCGGGGGGCGGGCCCGGGCTGGACCACGCCCTCGAGCTCGATGAACGTGCCCCGTTCCTTGTTGTGAGGGTGCTCCGGCGCCTCCCCCATCGACAGCACGGGGGCGAAACACACGTCGCTCCCCTCCATGATCTCGCACCACTCGTCTCGGGTCTTGGACAGGAACAGACGCGTCAGGGTGACCTTGTGCTCGGCCCAGCGTTCCCGGTCCATGCGGTCCGGGATGGCGGCGGGGTCGAGGCCCAGCTTCTCGACGAGCTCGGCGTGGAACTTGGCCTCGATCGAGCCGATGGCCACGTACCTGCCGTCGGCGCACTCGTAGGTGCCGTAGAAGTGGGCACCGGTGTCGAGGATGTTGGTGCCACGCTCGGGCTTCCACCGCCCGGAGCCGTAGATGCCGTAGATCGAGGTGAGCAACGAGGCTGCCCCGTCGACCATGGCGGCGTCGAGGACCTGGCCCTGGCCGGACTGACGGGCCTCGAGGATGCCGGCCAGGACGCCGAAGGCGAGGTAGAGGGCCCCGCCCCCGAAGTCGCCGGTGAGGTTGAGCGGCGGCACCGGCGGTCCACCGGCCGGACCGATGGCGTCGAGGACGCCGGTCAGGGCGATGTAGTTGATGTCGTGGCCGGCGGCGTGGGCCAGCGGGCCCTCCTGGCCCCAGCCGGTCATGCGCCCGTAGACCAGGCGCGGGTTGCGGGCGGCGCAGTCGTCGGGTCCGAGGCCGAGCCGGTCGGTCACCCCGGGACGGAAGCCCTCGATGAGGGCATCGGCCTGCTCCACCAGCTTGAGCACCACCTCCACCCCCTCGGGGTTCTTCAGGTCGACGGCGATCGAGCGCCTCCCCCGGCTCAACACGTTGTACTTGCGTCCGCTGTCGACCCCGAGGTCGGCCGGGGTGGGCCGGTCGACCCGGATCACCTCGGCGCCGAGATCGGCCAGCAGCATGGCGCACATGGGGCCGGGACCGATCCCGGCCAGCTCGATCACCTTCACGCCTGTCAGAGGACCGCTCACGGTCGCCTCCCTTGTCACGAGTCGTCGATGGAGACCAAGTCTCCCACGCAGGATCGAGCAGCCGCACCCTGGCCCCGATGACGTCACCGTTCCGGCCACGTCAAGATCCTGCGACCCCCCGCCCTGATCGTGGAGGTTCTCGGAGAAGGGCAGGGTCGATGGCGCAGGGTCGATGGCACCGGCCCGACCTCGTTGTGAGCGCTCCGCAGCGAAACACTAGGGTGGCGCTCCATGAGAGCAGCCATCCTCCGCCGGGCCTCCATGGTCGTCGACGAGCTTCCCGCCCTGACCCCCGGGCGGGGGCAGGTCCTCGTCGACACGATCGCCTGCGGCATCTGCGGCAGCGATCTGCACACCGTGGACGGGGCCCACGAGATGGTGGCCGTCTCGGCCGACGCCGATTCCCCGTTGTTCGGCTTCGATCCCGAGGCCGACCTGGTGATGGGGCACGAGATCTCGGTCAGGGTCGTGGCGACGGGCGAGGGGGTCGACCCCTCGATGACGGGCCTGGAGGCGGCCGCCATGCCCTCGCTCGTCGTCGACGGGCACCGTGTCGTCCCCGGCTACGACAACCGCTACCCCGGCGGCTACTGCGAGCAGCTACTGCTCGATCCCGCCGCCCTCGTGCCCATCCCCAACGGCCTCGACCCGGCCATCGCCGCTCTGACCGAGCCACTGGCGGTCGGCCTCCACGCCGCCAACCAGGCCGCTCTGGAGCGCAACCGGGCGGCCATCGTCATCGGGGCCGGGCCGGTCGGGCTGTCGGTCATCGCCGCCCTGGCCGCCGCCGGGGTCGCCCCGATCATCGCCGCCGACCTGTCGCCCCGGCGGCGGGCCCTGGCCACCCACCTCGGCGCCCACGTCGTCGTCGATCCAGGCGAGGCCGACGACCGCCGGACGGGCCTCCAGCTGGTCGTCGACGCCTGGCGCCACGCCGGCGGTGGCACCCCGCCGGTCGTATTCGAGGCCGTCGGGGTACCGGGCATGCTCGATGCGGCCATGGCCGCCGCCCCGGCCGGGAGCGAGCTGGTGGTGGTGGGCGTGTGCATGCAGCCCGACCGGATCCGGCCGATGATGGGCATCCTCAAGCATCTCACCCTCCGCTTCGTGCTCGGCTGGACGCCGTCGGAGTTCGTGGCGTCGCTCCACAACCTGGCCGAGGGCCGCATCGACGGTGCGGCGTTCGTCACCGGGCAGGTCGGACTCGACGACGTGCCCGCCGCCTTCGCCGCCCTCGCCGACCCCGAGGACCACGTCAAGATCCTCGTGCGACCCAATGGCGGAGCCGACTGACCGCAATGGCGGCGCCGGGCGGCGCCAGGTCGGCGGGATCGCCCCCCTCCGAGTAGGTTGACCCTAACGCCGGGCGGTCGTGCCATCGGGCAGCCGCCGTTGCCCGGCGCCCGGGAGGAAGGACGAACCATGCTGGTCGAACGGATCGAGTCGAAGTGGATCGAGGCCTTCGCCGCCACCTTCGAGCTGTGCGGTGTCGGCCCCGGCGACGTGTGTGCGGTCCTGTCCGAGTCCCAGAGCCGGGCGGTCAACGTGCAGCTCAGCGAGCTGGCGTTGCAGCGGTTGGGAGCCCGGGTGTTCCACGTCACGGTACCGACCCCGGCCCAGACGGCGGGGGTGCCGATCCGCTCGACTGGGGCGTCCGACGCCATCGACGGCCTCCAACCCGTGATCGCCGCCCTCGCCTCGTCGACCCTGGTGGCCGACTGCACGGTCGAGGGCCTGCTCCACGCCCCCGAGCTGCCGGCCATCCTCGGCGACGGGGCCCGGGTCCTCATGGTGTCGAACGAGCACCCGGAGCTGTTGGAGCGGCTCCGACCCGACCCCGCCCTGGAGGAGAAGGTGAAGGCGGGGACCAAACGGCTGCGGGCGGCCTCGACGATGACGGTCACCTCGCCCGCGGGAACCGACCTGGTGATCGACGTCACCGGCGCCCCCGCCGGTTCCAGCTGGGGCTACACCAGCCGCCCCGGCACGATCGCCCACTGGCCCGGTGGCTTGTGCCTGTGCTTCCCCGCCGCCGGTGCGGTCAACGGCACCCTGGTGCTCGACAGCGGCGACGTGAACCTTACCTTCAAGCGGTACATGGAGTCACCGGTGCGGCTGACGATCGAGAACGACTACATCACCGCCATCGACGGCGACGGCCTCGACGCCGCCCTCATGACCAGCTACTTCGAGGCGTGGAACGATCCCGACGCCTACGCCGTGTCGCACGTCGGCTGGGGGATGAACCCCGCAGCCCGCTGGGACGCCCTCACCATGTACGACAAGAGCCAGTTCAACGGGACCGAGCTGCGGGCCTTCGCCGGCAACTTCCTGTATTCCACCGGGGCCAACGAGGTGGCGGGCCGGCACACCCTGGGCCACTTCGACCTCCCCCTTCGGCGCTGCACCGTCGCCCTCGACGGCGCGGAGGTGGTGAGCGGAGGCGTGCTCCAGGGCGACCTGGCGTGACCGGGCCCCGGCGCCGGGCCGGCGCCTGCGTCCCGGGCCGGGCCGTCGTGACCGGCGTGCCGTCGACGCTGCTCGATCCCATCGACCACTGGGCTCGTCACCGACCCCGCCATCCGGCCATCGTGACCGGGTCCGACCGGCTCGACTACGGTCAGCTGGCGGCCGCCGTGGAGCGGACGGCCGGCGCGCTGCGGGCCCGCGACGTCGAACCCGGCGAGCGCGTGGCGATCATGGCCGACAACCATCCTGCGGTGCTCGTCACCGCACTCGCCCTGTGGCGGCTCGGCGCCGTCTTCGTGCCGCTCAACACCCGACTGACCACCGCCGAGCACGAGTTCCAGATCCGGCACTGCGGGGCCGCTCTGGCCGTCGGCCTCGCCGGTCGGCTCGACCACCTGCGCCGGGCGGCGGCAGGGGTGCCGGTCGTCGAGCTGGCGGCAGTGGCCGGACCCGACGCCGACGCGGGCGACACCACCCCGATCCCCCGCTCGTGCCCCGATGACCCGAGCCGGAGCGTTACCGGGTGGCGACCGGCCGCCGGTGCAGCCGATGCTCTCCTCGTCTACACGTCGGGAACGACCGGCCGACCCAAGGGGGCGGTGCACTCCCACCAGGGCCTGGCCGCCACGATCGCCAACGGCGTGGCGGCCCACGACCTCTCGGCCGCCGACGTCGGGATCGCGTTCCTGCCCCTGTTCCACGTTGGCGGTCTCAACATCCAGGTCCTGCCGCTCCTGGCGGTGGGCGCCACCGTCGTCCTCCACGAACGGTTCGACCCCGGGCTCGTGCTCGACGACATCGCCCGGCACCGGGCCACCGTGTCGCTGTTCGTTCCGGCCACGATGCGTGCGATGCTCGACCATCCGGACTTCGGGCCCGCCCCGCTCGCCTCCCTGCGAGGGATCATGGCCGGCTCCTCGATCGTCCCCGACGATCTGCTGCGGGGATTCATCGACGCCGGCGTCCCGACCGGGCAGGTCTACGGGTCGACCGAGACGGGGCCGACGTCGATCGTGCTCCGCTTCGACGATGCCCACCGAGTCGGCTCCTGCGGTCGGCCGGCGCTCCATGCCCGGGCCCGGCTCGACGCCGACGGTCAGATCCTCGTCGCCGGGCCCCACCTGTTCATCGGCTACTGGGACGACCCGGAGGCGACCCGGGCCGCCTTCGACGACGGGTGGTACCGCACCGGTGACGTCGGCCGATGTGACGCCGAGGGCTGGTTCCACGTGATCGACCGCCTCGGCGACGTGATCATCAGCGGCGGGGAGAACGTCTACCCAGCGGAGGTGGAGGCGGTCCTGGCCGCCGCCCCCGGTGTGGCCGAGATCGCCGTCGTCGGCGGCCCCGACGAGCGGTGGGGTGAGGTCCCGGTGGCGGTGGCTGTGGCCGAGCCGGGAGCGACGCTCGACCTGGAGGTCCTCCGCCGTTTCGGCGGCCGGCGCCTGGCCCGGTTCAAGTTGCCCCACCGGCTGCACGTCGTCGACGACCTACCCCGCACCGCCCTGGGCAAGGTCCAGAAGTTCGAGTTGACACGGCGCCTCGAGCGGGCCTCAGAGCACTGGCCATCGGGGCCGGTGGGGCCGGTCCCACCCCCCGGGAGGCGGCGGTGACGTCGCCCCTCTATGGTTGCGGCATGAATCTGGCTGGCAACAAGACGCTGCTCGGCGCGCTCGGGGCCGCCGTCGTCGCAGGTGGGGCGTGGCTCGCCTTCGGCTTCTTCGGAATCCAGGCCGCCTTCATCGACACCGAGGTGTCGGAGGAGGGGCCGGCGTTCGCCTCGGGGGCCCTGGCCGCCGAGGATCAGGCCGCGATCGACGACGCCATGGCCGAGGCCGAACCGGTCACGGTCGACGAGGGCATGATGCCGGGCGAGATCGTGACCCTGTTCTCCGGCGAGTTCTCCGGCAACTCCCAGTACTCCATCGAGGGCGACGCCCTCGTCCTCAACGACGGCACCGAGCAGCGGTTCCTCCGGTTCGAGAACTTCGAGTCGAGCAACGGCCCCGACCTCAACGTCTATCTCCGGGCCGGCGATGGAACGTTCCGCGACCTCGGCGACCTGAAGGGCAACATCGGCGACCAGAACTACGAGATCCCGACCGACGTCGACCTGGGCGTGTACGACACGGTGGAGATCTGGTGCGTCCGCTTCGGCGTCGGCTTCGGCCAGGCGCCTCTCAGCGCCGCCTGACGACGACCCACCTGACCGCCGGCCATCCGGCCCGCCGCCGGGCCGGATCGCTGCCGGGCCCGTCCGAGCGTCGCCCGATCAGGCCAGCGGGTCGAGGGTGCCGACGGGGTCCAGGGTGTCGAGGGGATCGACGTAGGGCAGATCGAGCGAGTCGGCCACGGCCCGCTCGGTGATGCGGCCGGCGCGGACGTTGAGCCCGCTCCGCAGGTGGGGATCATCGGTGAGAGCCCGGTCGACCCCCTTGTCGGCCAGGGCCAGCACGAACGGGAGGGTGGCGTTGTTGAGGGCGGCGGTCGAGGTCCGGGGGACGGCACCGGGCATGTTGGCGACGCAGTAGTGGACCACCCCGTCGACCACGAACGTGGGCTCGGCATGGGTGGTGGGCCGCGACGTCTCGAAGGCCCCACCCTGATCGATGGCGACATCGACGAGCACGGCACCGGCTCCCATGGCCGCCACCATCTCGGCCGTGACGAGCCGGGGCGCCCTCGCCCCCTTGACCAGCACGGCACCGACGACCACGTCGGCGCCGATCACGAGATCCTCGAGGGCCGCCCGTGTCGAGTAGATGGTGGTGAGGGCCGGCCCGAAGCGGGCGGCGAGGCGATCGAGCACGTTCTGGTTGCGGTCGAGCACGGTGACGCGGGCCCCGAGGCCGAGCGCCATCTCGATGGCGTTCTCACCGACGACCCCGCCGCCGATGACGACGACGGCGGCCGGCGGCACCCCGGGCACCCCGCCCAGCAGGAGGCCGGCGCCACCCGCCGGCGCCTCGAGGCAGTGGGCCGCGGCCTGGATGGCCATCCGGCCCGCCACCTTCGACATCGGGGCCAGCAGGGGGAGACGGCCCTCGTCGTCGGTCACGGTCTCGTAGGCGATGGCGGTGGCGCCGCTGCCGACCAGCTCGGCCGTCTGGGCCGGATCGGGGGCGAGGTGGAGGTAGGTGAACAGCACATGGTCGGGGCGGAGCAGGGCCCGCTCCCCCGCCTGTGGTTCCTTGACCTTGACGATCATCTCGGCCTTGTCGAACACGGTGACGGCGTCGGGGGCGATCGAGGCCCCGGCGGCTTCGTAGGCCTCGTCGGCCGCCCCGATGCCGACCCCGGCGCCCCGCTCCACGATGACGCCGTGGCCGTGGGACACCACCTCCCGCACGCTGGCCGGGGTGAGGCCGACCCGCAGCTCCGCCGCCTTCACCTCGGTGGGGACTCCGATCAGCATCGTTCGCTCCTTGGCGCTCGTTCGTCTCGGGTTGTCGTCGTTCCCCACGAGCGTAGGTCCCAACCGTCGACCGGCGCTTGCGTTGTCGGTCTCGAAATCCACCGTTCACACAACATGCTGCTATTGATCGTCGACAACTTGACGTAATGTTGCGTACGGTATGCTGGATACAACAGATCGAACCATCGTCAACGTCCTCCAGCGGGAGGGTCGGATCACCAACGCCGAGCTGGCCGATCGGGTCAACCTGTCGCCGTCGGCGTGTCTGCGGCGGGTCCGGGCCCTGGAGGAAGCGGGAGTCATCACCGGCTACGCCGCCCTCGTCGACCCGTCCTCGATCGGGCGGGCGACGTCGGTGTTCGTCGAGATCTCGCTCCACAGCCAGGAGGAGTCCGCCCTGGACGCCTTCGAAGCCGCCGTCGTCGAACACCCGGCGGTGTTGAGCTGTCACCTCATGGCCGGCGACGCCGACTACCTGGTCCACGTCGGGTGTGGCGACGTGGCCGATTTCGAACAGCTCCACCGCACCCACCTCGCCCAACTGCCCGGCGTCTCCCGCATCCGTTCCTCGTTCGCCCTCCGCACCGTCGTCGATCGGATCGGGTACGACCTCGGGTCCGGGCCCGACGTCCCGGACGGTGGAACGTCCCGTCCCTAGACTGCGACGAATGGCGAAACCCCTCATCGGCCTACCCGGTCGTCGCAGGTCGGGTCAGCAGATCGGATTCCCGCCGGCCCTGCACCTCATCGACGTCGACTGCTATCTGGCCGACTACGCCCGCGGGATCCTGGAGGCCGGGGGGCTACCCCTCCATCTCCCCCTCGACGCCGACATCGACGACTACCTGCCACACCTCGACGGCGTGGTGCTGACCGGCGGGGCCGACGTCGGCCCCGAGCGCTACGGCGCCCGAGCCGACGGCAACGGCGACTACGAACCCGACCGAGACGAGCGGGAGCTGACCCTGTTGGCCGGGGCCAGGAGCCACCTTCTCCCCGTCCTCGGGATCTGCCGGGGCCTCCAGGTAGTCAATGTCGCCGCCGGCGGCACACTCCACCAACACGTGCCGGACCACGCATGCTACGACGTCACCCCCGACCGACGCGTCCACCGGGTGACGATGGCGGAGGGCAGCGAGCTCCACCGCCTCTTCGGCCCCGGCGCCGAGGTCAACTCGCTGCACCATCAGACCGTCGACGCCGTCGGAACCGATCTGGTGGTCACTGCCACGGCCCCCGATGGCACGGTCGAAGGCATCGAGCACGTCGACGGGGCCGTGCTCGCCGTCCAGTGGCATCCCGAGATGCTGACCGCCTCCGACCCGGTGTTCCGGTGGATCGTGGAACGCGCCACCGCCCGCCGGACCCCAAACCTCAGGACACCGATACTCAGGACACGCCCAACGCCCCCTTGAAGCCGGCGATCCCGCCCTCGTAGATCGAGCGGGCCAACTTCTCCACCTTCTCGGCCGGGGCCCCGTCGGGCTCGAACGTGCCGGTCCACGCGATCGCCGTCGCCTCACCCTGGTCGGTGAGGGTGATGGCGGCGTAATAGTCCTTGAACGGCAGCGGTGACGACACGATCGAGTAGGCCATGCGGTGGGCCGACTCGTCGAGCTCCTCCAGCCGCTCGACCACCGCCCCGCCGCCCATGGGGATGGTGCGGAGCATGCCGATCCCCTCCCCCTCGGTCTCGCACGACTCGATCCCGGGCATGATCCGGTCGATGCCACCGAAATCGGCGGCCACCTTCCACACCTCGGCGATCGGAGCATCGATCGTGTCGGCGACGGTCACCTCGGACTTGTCCATGTCGGCCTCCTGGCCTCGGATCCGCTCCCCCTGAGCGGCTGGGCCAACGCATCGTAGGTCGAACGCACCCGACGGTTGGCATCGCCGGTGCGAGGTCTACCGTGGGGGCGGTGACCAGCACCGAGCCGTCCGTCGTCACCGGCGATGACAACGCCGACCTCGTATCCCCCGACACCTACGTGCGTGGAATGCCCCACGGCGGCGAGGCGCGGCTCCGTTCGAACTTCATCGCCGGCATCAAGTCGCTGCCCATCACCGTCTCGTGAGCGGTGGGGACCGGACCGGCACGGGCACCGACGCGGGGTGGAGCGCATGAGAGACCTGGTGGAACGGCGATGGTTGTCGTGGGTCGTGGGCGGCGCCGTGGCAGTGGTGGTGGTGGCCGTACTGGCCGTCGTCGCCATCCGGCTGCTGGGTGGTGACGACGTGGCCGAACCGCCGACGGGTGGTGACGGGGGGGCCGGCCCGATCGCCGGCCCATCGGCCGGGGACAGCGCCGCCATCGACGAGATCGTTCCGGTGACGGACGTGTCGGCTGACTACCAGTGGGAGCCGCTGGCCGCCGGGGCTGGGGGTTTCGTGACCGGCCTCGTCACCCACCCCGTGGCGGGCGGCCCCACCTACGCCTACTCCGACGTGGGCGGCGCCTACCGTTGGGATCCCGCCGCCCGACGGTGGCTACCGATAATCGACGCCTCCCGGGTGCCCGAACCCCGCCTCCCCGGCGACTACATCGTCGAGTCGATGGCAGTGTCGGCGGCCGATGTCGACCGGGTGTACCTGGCGGCCGGGGGCAGCGTGTCGACCCCCGAGGGCCGGGTCCTGCGCAGCGACGACCGGGGCGAGTCGTGGGTCGACGGAGGGCAACGGTGGGCCCTCCACGGCAACGCCGAGTGGCGGGCCGGCGGCCCCCGCCTGGCGGTCGACCCCCGCCGCGCCGACGTCGTCTACCTGGGTACCCGGGTCGACGGGCTGTGGCGCTCGACCGACGGCGCCGTCACCTGGCAACGTCTCGACGACGTCCCGGCCGGTCCCGCCGAGGAGCACGTGTCCGGGGTGACCTGGGTCGTCGTCGACGGCGCCAGCGACGAGATCGACGGCCGGAGCTCCGTCGTCTATGCCGGCGTCGGGCGGGAGGGCGTCTACGGCAGCACCGACCGTGGCGACACCTGGACCCAGCTGTGGTCGACGTCAGCCGTGCCCCACGATGCCGAGATCGACACCGCCGGCCGCCTCTACGTGGTGGAGCGCGAGCCGAGCCGGGTGGTCCGCTACGGCCCGGCCGAGGGGCAACCGGTCGACGTCAGCCCCTCGTCCGGTCCCGAGTTCTCCACCATTGCCGTCGACCCCACCGATCCGAACCGGGTGATCCTCGGGGAGAACGGCGTCCGATCGGGGAGTCTCTGGCGGTCGAACGATCGGGCGACGTCGTGGACCTCGCTCGACGTGTCGACCTCCTGTCCCCAGATCCCCTGGCTCGACGTCTACGGAGCGGAGTGGCTGAGCTCCGGCAGCCTCGAGTTCGACCGGTCCGACCCCGGCCTGCTGTGGTTTCCCGAGGGTTTCGCCGTCTGGCAGACCACCGACATCGACCAGTCGCAGGTGACATTCACCTGCGCCACCGACGGGATCGAGAACATGGTGGCCAACGACGTCGTCGTCCCCCCTGGCGGAGTACCGGTCACCGCCCGATGGGACCGGGGCCTGTTCCATCAGCCGTCGGTCGAGGCGGCCGAGGCCACCCAGGGCCCGACCGACCGCTTCAACTCGGCGTGGGATCTCGACTGGACGCCAGCCGACCCCGATTTCGTGGCCGCCGTTGTCGCCGACCACCGGTTCTGCTGCGAGGGCGACGGCCAGGCCTACCTCAGCGGTTGGTCGGACGACGGGGGTGTCACCTGGCAGCGGTTCGCCTCCTACGACCAGGGCACCCACCCGCCCGAGCTCCGTTTCGGCAACATCGCGGTGGCGGCCGACGACCCGGACACGATCGTGTGGCTCCCGTCGTTCAATCAGGCGCCCCACGTGACCCGCGATCGGGGGGCGACGTGGACGAGGATCAATCTGCCGGGCACCGAGACCATGGTGAGCGTCGAGGGCAACTTCGACGGGGGCTCGCACTTCCGTCACTTCCTCGACCGTGAGGCGCTGGCCGCCGACCGGTTGGCCCCCGGCACGTTCTATCTCTATCACGCCGAACGCGGCATCTACCGGAGCGGGGACGGGGGCGAGACGTGGGACCAGCTCGGCTCGGCCGGGCTGCCCACCGGATGGACCGTCGGGTGGTTCAACGCCAAGCTGCACATGGTTCCCGATGCCGAGGGTCACCTGCTCTTCGCCCCCGGCCCGCTGGAAGAGGGGCAGTTCCCCCTGTACGAGAGCACCGACGGAGGCGAGAGTTGGGCCGCGGTGCCGGGCGTGGCCGACGTCGAGGCCATCGCCACCGGGATCGGCGCCGCCCCGGGGGACCCGCCGGCGATCTACCTCGTGGCCGCCATCGACGGTGAACGGGGCCTCTACCGCTCGCTCGACGGGCTCACCACCTACGAGCTGGTCGCCTCCGATCCCGGTGGGAACTATCAGATCGTGACCGCCCTCGCCGCCCATCCCGACCGCTTCGGCGTGGTCTACGTCGGCACGACGGGCACCTCGTTCCTGGTGGGCGAGCCGACCGGGGGCGGCTGACCGGGCAGGGGCGGCTGACCAGCCCTCATCGGGGCCCACGACCCCGGCCCCGGCGCAGGAACGGCAGAGGGTTCGAGAAGGGGTCGATCCGTCCCGAGCTCAGGCGGATCCCTGCCGGTGGCGGGAGCGGAGCACGGCGCAGGCCCGCAGGGTCACCCACTTCGAAGGCTGGCCCTGGCGGTCGATCGGCACCGTGGTCTTGCCGGCGTAGGCGTAGCGATTCCTCCACCGGCCCGTGTCGTCCGCCAGACCGACGAGCCACGCGTAGGCCCGATCGAGTCGGGGGTCGGCGGCCACGCCCAGCGCCGCTAGGACCTCGAGGTTCTGCACCACGTCGGCAACATAGCCGGAGGGGAATCCGGCCTTGAACCACGACGATGACGGTGAGGTGTTGCCGTAGCCCATGGGGTAGTCGGCCACCGCCGGGTCGCACGACAGAAGGAAGGCGATGCCGGCGTCGATGGCCCGACGCTCACGGTCGGTCCGGAGGGGGGCAGGTACCGCGGCCAGGCCACGCAGCTCCTTGACCGCGCCCCAGGCGCACGGTTCGGCCTCGTTGGCGGCGCACCTGAAACCCGGCCCCGAGGTTCCCGACGCGTACCACCGGTCGTGGTCCTCGCCGAGGATCGTGCGCGCCGCCCAGTCGGTGGCGGCCCGGACGACGGGGTGGTAGAGATGGCCGAACCTGATGAGGGCGTGAACGAGGTTGCCGTTGAGGCAGTGGATGGCGGCCGACGGTGGAGGGGGGCGCTCTCCGGCCGCCCCGGAGGCACCGAACCCACCGCTCGAGGTGGCCGTGTGGGCCATGACGTACTCGCAGGCCCGCTGGATGCGGGCATCGGAGGCATCGGCCCCGAGCTGGGCGAGGAACATCAGGTTCCACACGGTGCCGCTGTACTTGGGCCCGTAGCCCGGCCCCGGCTTGACCCACCAGCCCGCCTCGTCCTGGGCGGCGAGCATCCCGGCGATCGGATCGATGGTCATCGCCGTCGTCCTGGCCGCCACGACGTCGTCATCGTCGGCCCTACGTCCGAGCAACAGCTCGAGCGTCCTGGCCCTCACGGCCGGGTCCTCCGGTTCCAGCAGCCACGGCACCGGGCTCGACGCCAGCACGGCGCTCCAGGGCTCGTCGTCCATGGCGACGACACTAAGAACGCTGCGCCCGGGTCGAACAGAGACCTTCGGCCCCGGCCCGCCTCGTCCCGGGCCCAGCGGGTCTAGCTAGGTCAGGTCGAGGTCGGCGGGCCCGTCCGAGGAAGACGCTCGGCTCGGTTGGTGGCCGGCGGATCGACGAGATCGAACGCCGATGAGACTCTCGGTGGAGCTGAGGGGAGTCGAACCCCTGGCCTCCTCGATGCGACCGAGGCGCTCTAGCCAGCTGAGCTACAGCCCCGAAAGGGAAGCATCAGGATAGCCCCCGATGGGGCAAACCGGTGACCGGCTCAGGGATGATTGACCGCCCGCCGGCTCGGGACGTCGTCGTCGAGCTCAGCATCGATGTGGATGGGGCGGGAACGGCGTTTCGGGCGGGGCGGTTCGTCCTTGGCCGCTCGGATGAAGATGGCCTCGGCGCCGGTGGCCCGGGCGGCGGAGGCCTCGGTGGAGGAGGTACCGCCGGGCGACGATGTCGTCTGCTCCGCCGGCGCTGCGGGACCATCGGTCTCCGCCCCCACCGACGGTTCGGTCACCATGGGATCGGTCATCACCGGATCAACCACGACCGCATCAACCACCACCGGATCAACCACCACCGGATCGGCCACCAGGGGACCGGCCCCAGGCGTCGCATCGGGCCCGGCCTTGGTCTCGGCCACGACAGCGTCGGCCGCCACTGCCGGCTCGAACTCGGGCACCGCAGGATCGGCTACCGGCACGCGCTCGGCGGGCCCGGGCGAATCGGCGACAGCGGCCTCCTCGCCCCACACGCTGTCGATCAGCTCGTTGACGACGGCCGCAGGATCGACGTAGGGACCGTCGAGGACGGCATCGCCGGTGACGACCAGCGGCTCGACCCGATCGTCGTCCTCGAGGATGGAACCGGCCCGGGGAGCCCGGATCGCGATCGTGCCGGGCCGGACCTGCCGCTTGGCCGTGGCTACGGCCCGGGACCGCTCGGCGGCCACCATCCGGGCTCCCCGGGCCGAGGCGACGAGGAGGGCCGTCACCATCACCCCGATCATGAGCAGGAAGAGCCAGACGAAGAGACGCCCGAAGGCCCGATGGAAGGCGATGGCGAGGAAGAAGGCGACGAAGGCGGCGATCATGGTGGCCATCACCATCTGCCGCCGGCGGGCGTAGAGGTCCCAGCCGGTCCACCATCGGGATACTCGTAGGCCCAACCCGTCGGTGGGCTGTGGCGACACGTCATCGTCGTCGTCATCGGCGCGCAGGCCGGCGCGGTCGGCCGGCCTCGCCAGGTAGGTGCGGTCGAGGTCGGCGTAGTTCGACCTCGTGATCGTCCCCGACACGAGGGGACGCCCCAATACCCAGATCCAGGCCACCAGCAGCGCGCCGGCCACGACGAGCTGGATCGTGGTGGCCATTACATGGAGGACCGATCTCGACTGATCCGTGGCTGATCGGCCGTCTTGCGGTACGGCCCGGACCTGCCACCGGTCTTCTCCCAGAGCGCGATCTCGCCGATCTCCATCGTCTTGTCGGCCGACTTGCACATGTCGTAGATGGTGAGAGCGGCGACCGAGCAGGCGGTGAGGGCCTCCATCTCCACGCCGGTGCGGTCGACGGTGTCGACCTGCGACTCCACCTCGATGTAGTCGTCCTTGATGTCGAAGTTGACGGAGACGGCGCCGATCATGACGGAATGACAGAGGGGAAGCAGGTCGGAGGTGCGTTTGGCCGCCTGGATGGCGGCCACCCGCGCCACGGCCAGGACATCGCCCTTGGTCACCGCCCCCCTGGCCACCAGCGACGTCGTCTCCGGTTCCATGTACACCCGACCCCGCGCCACCGCACGGCGGAACGTGGGCTCCTTGGGGGTGACATCGACCATTCTCGCCCGACCCAGAGGATCGAGATGGGTTAGTTCACGCTCGGCCACCACACCAACCTAGTGCCAAATCAGGCACAAAAGGGGCTATGGCCGTCAACCGCCGAGCTGACTCATCGACTTCGACGGACGGAGGAAATGAACCTGGCCGATGGCGTGGCCTGCCCATTTCCGCTCGACCTCGCCGGCCACCGCCGCCACCAGATCATCGTCGGTGCCACCACCGCGGAGGACCCGCCGGAGATCGACGTGATCGAGGGCGAACAGGCAGTTGCGCAGCTGTCCCTCGGCCGTGAGCCGCATCCGGTCGCAGCTCTCGCAGAACGGCTCGGTCACGCTGGCGATGACCCCGAACTCACCGCCACCGTCGGTGTAGGCGAACCGCTCGGCCGGGCTCGTCCCCCGCTCGATCGGCTCGAAGTCGAAGTGCTCGGCGGCGAGGGTCAGGATCTCGTGATAGGAGACCACCCGATCCGACGACCACTGGCCCTGGGCGTCGAGAGGCATGAACTCGATGAACCGGATGACCACGCCCTTGGCCCGGCCGAGGTCGAGGAAGTCGACGATCTCGTCGTCGTTGATGCCCCGCATCAGCACGGCGTTGATCTTGACGGGGGCGAACCCGGCCGCCACGGCGGCGTCGATGCCATCCAGCACGTCCTGGAGGGAGTTGCGGCGGGTGAGCTCGACGAACCGGTCGGACCGGAGGGTGTCGAGGCTGATGTTGACCCGCTCCAGCCCGGCGGAGCGCAGGTCGTGGACGAGGTGGGTGAGCGTGGCCCCGTTGGTCGTCATCGACAGGTCGACCTCGAGCCGGGCCAGCTTCTCGACCAGGACCGGCAGTCGGGCTCGTACCGTCGGCTCACCCCCGGTGAGGCGGATCGACCGAACCCCGCACCGCTCGACCAGCACGGACGCCACCCGCTCGATCTCCTCGAACGTGAGCAGGTCTGAGCGGTCGAGCCACTCCATCCCCTCGGCCGGCATGCAGTACTGGCAGCGGAAGTTGCACCGGTCGGTGACCGAGATCCGCAGATCGGTGTGGCGCCGCCCGAAGCGGTCGACGAGGTCGGTTGTCACTGTCGTCCAGGCTACCGGTCGACGACGAGCCCCATCCAACCGCACGCCGCGGCACCGCCGCCGATCAGCCGAGATACATCACGGTGACCGTCCCCCCCGGCTCGACCCCATCGCCGTCAGGGAGGATGGCGAGCCCGTTGGCCGTCGCCATCGCCGTCAACTGGTGCGAACCCTGGCCACCGGCCGATCGGGCGTGCCATGCCCCGTCGCCCTGCTGGGTCACGACCACCCGCTGGAAGTGGACCTTGCCGTCCGGGGCGCGGCGCAGCGGTTCGTCGGCGATGGCCATGAGGTGCGGCCGGTCGGCGTCGAGGCGACCCATCATGCGTCGCACCGCCGGGCGGGCGAACAGCTCGAAGCTGACCATGCAGCTGACCGGGTTGCCGGGCAAACCGAACACCGGGGTGTTCGACATCACCCCGAAGGCCAGCGGCTTGGCCGGCTTGATGGCGACCTGCATCCAGTTGAAGTCGCCGAGCTCGGTCAGGATGGCCTTGACCAGGTCGTAGTCGCCCATGCTGACCCCGCCGGTGGAGATGACGGCGTCGGTCTGCTCCACCGCCCCCTTCAGCGCCGCCCGTATCGCCTTCTCGTCGTCGCGGATCAGGCCGAGATCGACGGGGTGGAACCCGGCCTCGGCCGCCAGGGACAGCAGGGTCAGCCGGTTGGAGTCGCGGATCTGTCCCGGTTGCAGGGGTTCCGGCCCCTCGACCAGCTCGTCACCCGTCGACATCACGCCGACACGGGGCCGGCGGTAGACCTTGACCGAGGACCGGCCGATGCTGGCCAGGACGCCGAGATGGCCGGGAGTGAGGACGGTGCCGGGGTGGAACACCTCGGCACCGGCCCTGATGTCGTCACCGGCAGGGCGGACATGGTTGCCGACGGGGACTTCCTCGAGGATCATCACGTCGAACCCGGCGGGCCGGGTCAGTTCGACCATGACGATGGCGTCGGCCCCCTCCGGGATGGGCGCGCCCGTCATGATCCGCATCGCCTCCCCCGACTGCAGGGCACGGGGGGCGACACCGCCGGCGGGAACGGTGGCCACCACGGGCAGGACGTTCGGTTTGTCCCGGGTGGCGCCTCTCGTGTCGGCGGCCCGAACGGCGAACCCGTCCATAGCGGTGTTGGCGAAGGGGGGAATCGCTTCGTTGGCGCTCACGATCTCGGCCAGCACCATCTTACGGGCCGATGCAATCGGCACGTCGACGATCGGCAGGACGATCAGGTCGCGGTTGATCCTGATCTTTGCCTCTTCCAGCGGAATCATGACCCTCAAACTAGCGCCGTCGGCTTCCCTCAGGCGTCGAGCAGACCCTCGCGCCTGACGACGTCGACCAGGATCTCGGCGAAGGCCGGCCCCAGGTCGTCACGCTCGAGCGCCATCTCGACCACCGCCCGGAGATAGTCGATCTTCTTGCCGGTGTCGTAGCGGCCCTCGCTGAACGTGTAACCGAGCATCGGCTCCCGCTTCATCAGGGTGGCCATGGCGTCGGTGATCTGGATCTCGCCGCCCACACCCGGTTCGGTGGCGTCGATCTCGTCGAAGATCGACGGCGTGAACAGATAGCGGCCCATGATGGCGAGATTGGACGGAGCCACATCCGGTGACGGCTTCTCCACCAGATCGGTCACGGTGACCAGCTGGTCGTCGTCGAGCGGCTGCACCGCAGCGCAGCCATAGGACGAGATGTCGTCCTTGGGAACCTCCATGAGGGCGACCACCGAGCAGTGGTGCCGCTCGTAGGTGGCCACCATGCCCTTCAGCACCCCGACCGACGGGTGCATGATGTCATCGCCCAACAGCACCACGAACGGTTCGGCCCCCACATGGTTGCGGGCCGTCCCGATGGCGTGTCCGAGGCCGAGCGCCTCACCCTGGCGGACGAAGTGCAGCTGGGCCATCTCACCCAGCCGCCGCAACTCGCTGGCCTCCGCCGTCCTGTCCTTGGCCGCCAGGGCGTCTTCCAGCTCCGGGAGTCGGTCGAAGTGATCCTCCAACACCTTCTTGTGGCGGGAGGTGACGACGAGGATGTCCTCGATGCCGGCGTCGACCGCCTCCTCGATCACGTACTGGATCACCGGCCGGTCGACGATCGGCAGCATCTCCTTGGGTACCGCCTTGGAAAACGGAAGGAAGCGGGTGCCGAGGCCGGCGGCGGGGATCACGGCTTTGCGGACGGTGGACACGCAGTAACCTCCGGGAGGGAGCGGATGGACGACGGCCGCGGGAGGGCCGCTCGCTCGACGCTGGCGCGGGCCGGGTGACCAGCGCGTACCCGTCAGCGAGACGTCTCGATCGCCCAACCCTACCAAAAGTCGGCCCGACGTCCCGGTAAGCTGAGTCGGCCCTGTAGGTCCGTTCGGACACCGGAAGAGAAATGCCTGTCTACGAGTACAAGTGCACGGTCTGTGATGAGCGCTTCGAGATCGAGCAGAAGTTCAGCGACGACGCCCTCACCTCCCTCGAGGGCTGCGAGATCGCCGACGACGCCCAGCACCGGCTGAAGAAGGTGTTCAGCGCCGTCGGCATCGCCTTCAAGGGTGAGGGCTTCTATCGCAACGACGCCCGGGGCAAGCGGGCCAAGTCGACCTCGTCCACCGACACCACCGACTCGTCGTCGACCGCGTCGTCGTCCGGCGACTCGGCCAGCTCCTCGTCGACCTCGACCTCCACGGCCGCACCCTCGAGCGGCTCGACGAGCGCTCCGTCGTCGAACGGCGGCAGCTCCTCGTCTAACGGCGGCAGCTCGTCGTCCGACTGACGACCGCAAACCCCCTCCTCTCCCCCGACAGAGCATGGCCCCGCAGAACCGGCGCGGGCCCGACGGAGGAGCGGCGGATGACGACGATGGACCCCGACGTCGGGTTGCGCCGTCGGGCCCGACGCCGGGCCGGGGCCCGACGGGCCGGACCGATCCTGGCCGCACTCGTCATCGCCGCCGTCGCCGCCATGGCGGCGTCGACGCGGTGGCCGTCGACCGGCCTGATCCGGGATCCGACGAGTGGTGCCCAAAGCGCCACCGGCCCCGACGACCCCGACGGCCCCGGGCTCCTCCGAGGCTCCAGTGACGGCCCCCGCTTCGGGTTGACCGCCGACGAGCGGGCGGTGGCGGTGGCCCGGTCATCGGCCCCGCTCCCGGTGCGGGTCGACGACCGGGTCGACCTCCTCGCCGTCGGTCTCGACGGGGCCGAGGTCGTCGTGGCCGTACCGCTCGGCCCGGCCCGGGTGGTCGACGTCGACGAGCGTACGGTCACCGTGGCGGTGCCGACCGAGCGGGCGCCCGACGTGGTGACGGCCCAGGCCACGGGGACGGTGGCGCTGATCGCAGCACCGGGCTGACCCCGGCGTCGGGTCAGATGCCGGCCGGGTCCTCGATCGAGGGCACGATCCGAGGAGTCCACGGCCTCGCCTTGTCGTAGTGATGGCCGACCAGGTGACCCTGCGCCGCCGACCGGAGGAACGATTCGGGCCCGTCGAAGTCCGGCATCACGACGTAGACCGCGCCGAGGGCGTTCGGCACGTGGGCGTCGCTCCCGGCCCCCACCACGAGGCCGTGGTCCCGCCCGTAGTCGACGGCCCGCCGGTTGAGAGAGGTCAGGCTGGTCTTGGCGTTCCGGCCCTCGATGGCGTCGACCAGGCCCTCGCCCACGAGCTGATCGATCTCCCCCGGCCGCAGGCAGTTGCGCATCGGGTCGAACGGGTGGGGAATGTAGACGAGCCCACCCTGCTCCCGGATCCTGGTGGCGGCGGCGATCGGGCTCAGGCCCATCGGGATCCGCTCGGACAGGAACAGGCCGATGACCTCGCCCTGGCCCACCCGCAGCTCCTCGCCGATGATCACCCGGCACGGCAGCTCGCCGGCCAGCCGCTCGGCGCCGGCGGTCACGTTGTGGTCGGTGATGCACAAAACGTCGATTCCCGACTCCTCCACGGCCCGTACCAGCTCGTCGGGTGTCGTGGTGCAGTCGCCCGACCACATGGTGTGGCTGTGGCAGTCGACCCGCACCCATCCCTCGGGCACGGGGTCGCCCAGGTGGGGGTGGCGCTCCACCGCCCCCGGGTCCGGGGTCACCGTCGACCGCCCCACCCCGGCGTCACGACGTGGACCCCGACAGCGTCACGCCACCGATCGCCACCGAGGGGATGCTGACACCGTTCGGCAGGTGCTCGAGATCGTCGCCGATGGCGATCACGTCGAGCAGCAGGCGCTGCAGGGTCGATCCGAGCGTGCACTCACCGACCGGCTCGGCCAGCTCACCGCCCCGGATCATGCGGCCTTCGACCCCGACGGAGAAGTCACCCGACACCGGATTCACCCCGCTGTGGAGCCCGGCCAGGCTGAACACGAGCAGGCCCGAGTCGCAGCCGGCGATCAGATCCTCCAGGCTGCCGGAGCGGGGTTCGACGGCGAGGGCGTGGAGACCGGGCGACGGTAGTCCCCGGGTGCCCCGCACGGCGGAACCCGTCGACCCCGCGCCGGACCGGCGGCCGGTGTAGGAGTCGTGGAGGAAGCCCTGGAGCACCCCGTCGACGACGAGGGGGACCCGCCGGCAGGCCAGGCCCTCACCGTCGTGGGATTCGGCGCCGAGCGACCGCTGGTCGGTGGCGTCGTCGACGAAGGTCAGCATCGGAGCCGCCACCATCTCCCCCACCCGGTCGACGAAGGGCGAACGGCCCTTCAGGATCCGGTCACCGCTCAACGTCGACGCCACCAGCCCGATCACGGTGGCGGCCAGGTGGGGGTCGAGCACCAGGTCGACCCGGGCGGTGGCCGGCTTGGTCGCCCCGATCAGGTCGACCGACTGGGAAACGGCCCGCTTCACCACCCGCTCGAGGTCGAGCTCGCTGGGGTCGCGGGCGCCGTCGTAGGCCCAGCCCGTCTGGGTGCGGTCGCCGTCGATGGCGAGGGCCTGGACCGACACGCTGGCCGAGGTGGCGGTGGAGGCGACCGCGATACCGGCGGTGCTGGCCAGGGCGAAGGCGGCGTCGTTGTCGCTGTAGCCCGCCACCCTGATGCCGGTGATGCGGCGATCGGCGGCCCGCACCCGCCGCTCCAACTCCAGGGCCAGATCGATCTTGGCCTGGGTCGGCAGCGTCGATACCCCCGGCCGCCACAGGTCGACGTCGACCGCCTCCACCCCGTCGGGACGGGCGATGCCGACGTAGGGGTCGGACTCGGCGAAGCGGGCGTTGTCGCGGGCCTCGCCCAACATGTCGGCCACCACGTCGGGGGCGAGGGAACCGGCGCTGGCGAAACCCTCCCGGCCGCTGGCCAGGACCCGGACCCCGATACCGGTGTTGTCGGCGGTCGTCATCGACTCGACGGCCCCGTCGTAGACGCGGATCGAACGCGACTGACCGAACGAGCAGGCGACCTCGATCTCCTCGCCGTCGCCGGCCTGGTCGACGACGCTGCGAGCCAGTCGCAGCAGCTCGTCAGGGGTCATGCCGCCGTGCCACCGATCGTCAACTCGGCCACCTTCAGGGTGGGGACGCCATCGCCCACCGGTACCCCCTGGCCGTCCTTGCCGCAGGTCCCGGGCGGACCCATCTCGAAGTCGTTGCCGACCGCCTCGATCTGCTGGAGCACCCGGGGACCGTTCCCGATCAGCTGGCCCTCCCGCAGCGGGGCGGTGATCTCGCCGTTCTCGATCAGGTACGCCTCGACCATGCCGAACACGAAATCGCCGGAGGCGGTGTTGACCTGCCCCCCGCCGAGCCGGGCCACGTAGACCCCGTTGGCCACGCTGGCGATGATGTCGCTCGGGTCGGTGTCACCGCCGGCGAGGTAGGTGTTGGTCATCCGCACCATGGGCAGGTGGCGATAGCTCTGACGGCGACCGTTCCCGGAACTGGCTCGGCCCTCCTCCCGGGCCCGTAGACCGTCCCACAGGTAGTCGACGAGAACACCGTCCTCGATCAGCACGTTGCGACCGGCCGGGGCCCCCTCGTCGTCGATGGCGAAGCGGCCCCATTCCTCGTCCATGGTGCCATCGTCGATGAGGGTGACCAGGGACGACGCCACCTGCTCGCCCAGCCGGTTGGCGAAGGCCGAGGCCCCCTTGCGGACCAGATCGGCCTCCAGCCCGTGGCCACAGGCCTCGTGGAACAGGACGCCACCGGACCCGGGGCCGATCACGACGGGCAGGGTCCCGGACGGGGCGGGACGGGCCCGCAGCTTCGTCAGGGCCCGCTCCGCCGCCCTGGCAGCCATCTCCTCCACGTCGTAGCGGTCGAACAGCTCGAACCCGATCGACAGCCCGATCGACTCGTGACCGGTCTGGAGGCCGGCGTCGCCGCTGGCCACGCAGTTCACCGAGAACAAGGTGCGGGTCTGGTCGTCGCCGGCCAGGACCCCGTCGGAGTTGGCGACGAGGATCCGGCGGCGGCTGTCGGCGTAGCGGGCGCTGACCTGGGATATCGCCGTATCGGCCGATCGGGCCACGTCCTCGGCCCGGCGCAGTAGGGCGACCTTGGTGTCCTTGGCCACGTCGGCGGGATCGATGGCCACGGCCCCGGGCTCGGTCGCCGTCGCCACCACGGAGGGACGCCGACGTTCACCATCGGCGGCCACAGCGGCGGCCGCGGCGCGGGCCGCGGCCCGCAGGCCCGCCGGTGACAGGTCGGCGGTGTGGGCGAACCCGGTGGTACCGCCGGCCACCACCCGGATGCCGGCCCCCCGGTCGCGACCCGAGGCCAGGCTCTCGATCCGTCCGTCGTCGAGGCTGACCGAGGAACGACGCACGTCCTCGGCAAACACCTCGGCGAACGAGGCGCCGCCCTCGAGGGCGACGGCCAGCACCTCTTCCACCACCTGCCGGTCGATCATCGTGTCAGCCACCGTCGTTCGACCACCTCTCGTCGGTCCGGGCGATGGCGCCGTGGTGCGCCACCCGTTCAAGCCTAGGGATGTTTCGGCCGGCGGCCGAAGTCCGGGTACCCTGCGCAGAGACTAGCGGTGCCGCCGCCGGCGCCTGGAGTCCGGCCCTGCGGCCCGGATGGCAGATGACGAGCCAACGACACCTTCGGTCTCGAAGTTTGACCCCCCACCGCGATCGGGGCACCGTAGGGGGCATGACCCCCGAGCCGGGCCTCGTGGCCACCGTGTCCCTCACCGTCGAGACCGAAGACACTGCGCAACACATCGGATCCGGGTCGGTGGCCGTGTTGGCCACCCCCCGCCTCCTCGCCCTGTGCGAGGAGGCGACCGTGGCGGCGGTGGCCGGTCACCTCGATCCCGGTCTCACCACCGTGGGGGTCCAGGTCCGCCTCGACCATGTGATGGCCAGCCCCGTGGGTCGGCGCGTCTCGGCCGAGGCCACGCTCGAGAAGGTGGCCGGTCGCAAGCTGTTCTTCACGATCAGCGCTCACGATGACCGGGGCCTCGTGGCGGCGGGCAAGGTGACCCGGGTCGTCGTCGACGAGGCCGTCTTCATGGCCAAGTGCGCTGACTGACAGGTGAACACCGGTCGACCGGCCGGAGGCCGACTTCGGCACCCGACGCCGCAGCCGGCGGCGACGGCCGGTACCGTTTCGGGAGAGGTAGCGCATGATTCTCGAAACCATCAACCAGCCGTCCGACCTCCGCCAGCTCAGCGAACGGCAACTGAGTGACCTGTGCGCCGAGATCCGCGAGTTCATCGTCGACGCCGTCAATCAGACGGGCGGCCACCTCGGGTCGAACCTGGGGCTGGTGGAACTGACCGTCGCCCTCCACCGGGTGCTGTCGTCGCCCCACGACATCCTCCTGTTCGACACCGGGCACCAGGCCTACGTGCACAAGCTGCTCACCGGGCGCCGCGACGGCTTCGCCGGGCTGAAGAAGGGCGGCGGGATGTCGGGCTACCCCAGTCGGCAGGAGTCCGACCACGACTGGATCGAGAACAGCCATGCGTCCACCGTGCTGGCCTACGCCCACGGCCTCGCCACCTCGCTGCAGGCCGGGTGCGGCCCCGACCAGGGGCGCGACCCCGACGGCGGTCCCCGGCGGATCGTGGCCGTGCTGGGCGACGGCTCGCTCACCGGCGGGATGGCCTTCGAGGGTCTCAACAACCTCGGTCACGCCGGCGCCGACGTCACGATCGTGCTCAACGACAACGGCAGGTCCTACGCCCCGACGGTGTCGCTGCTGAGCGAGAGCGTGGTCAAGATCAGGTCGAACCCGATCTACATGAGCCGCCAGCGTCGCCTCGAGAGCCTGACCGGTCGCCTGCCCCTCATCGGCAAGCTGTCGCTCAGGGGCATCCGGGCCTCGAAGGCCGCCATCCGCGAAGCCTTCGAGCCCCAGACGTTCTTCGAGCCGCTCGGCGTGCGCTACATGGGTCCCTTCGACGGTCACGACATCGCCGAACTCGAGACCGCCCTCATCAACGCCGGCAAGTTCGACGGGCCCGTCGTGCTCCACGTCAAGACCCAGAAGGGGCGGGGCTACGGGCCGGCGGAGAACGACACGATCAAGAACATGCACGACACCGGGCCCCGCTTCCTCGACGACGAGCTCCCCCCTCCCTCGCCGCCGACGAAGCAGGACAGCTACACCGACGCCTTCACCGAATCGCTGGTGAAGCTGGCCGAGGAGCACGACGACCTGGTGGCCGTCACCGCCGCCATGCCCGACTCCACGGGTCTGTTGCCGTTCCGCGACCGGTTCGGGGGTCGGTGCTTCGACGTCGGCATCGCCGAGCAGCACGCCGTGACGGCGGCTGCCGGCATGGCCCTGGGGGGTCTCCGGCCCGTCGTCGCCCTCTACTCCACGTTCCTCACCCGCGCCTTCGACCAGGTCAACCTCGACGTCGGGCTGCACGGCCTGCCCGTCATCTTCTGCCTCGACCGGGCCGGTGTGACCGGGTCGGACGGGCCGTCCCACCACGGGATTCTCGACCTCGTGCTCCTGTCGAAGGTGCCGGGCATGACGATCTTCTGCCCCTCGTCGTACCAGGAGCTGCAGCAGATGCTCCACGACGCCTACGACCTCGGCGGGCCGTGCTGCATCCGGTGGCCCAAGACCCCCGCCCCATCGATCCCCGACGCCGAGGTCGGCTCCGGGCTGCGGGCCAAGCGCCTGCGCCGTGGCCAGGATGTGTGCATCGTCGGCATCGGCAAGATGCTCGGCGCAGCATCGACCGCCGCCGAACTCCTGGCGGCCGAGGGGATCGAGGCCACGGTGTGGGACCCCAGGGTGGCCATGCCACTCGATCCCGCCCTCGTCGACGACGCCGCCGGCCACCCACTGGTGGTCACGATCGAAGACGGGCTGGCCGAGGGTGGAATCGGGTCCAACCTGGCCCGCCAGCTGGCCGGTAGGGGCCCGACGGTCGACGTTCTCGGCGTACCGACCGAGTACATCCCCCACGACAACGCCGACACGATCCTGTCCCGGCTCGGGCTCGATGGGCCCGGGGTGGCGGCCACGGTACGGGCCCGGCTGGCCGCCGGCTGAGCCCACTCCGGCGGGTGCCCCCGGGGAGCCTGATGCAGCTCTCGAGCCGACCGTCAGGACCCGACCACCGCCGCCACCACATAGTCCCCGGTGACGAGATCGCAGCCGGCCCAGCGGCAGAGGTCGAGCCGGTCCCGGTCGTCCACGCCCTCGGCCAGGACCCGGCAGCCCAGATTGCGGGCCAGCCGGACGAGATTGCGGAAGGGGGCACCGGTGGCGACGGTCGTCCGCCCGATCACGTCGGGGTCCAGGCGGACGACGTCGAAGGGGTGACGCCGGAGGAGCTCGGCCCCGCCGGAACCGAGCCTCAGGTCCTCGAGTGCCACCGTGACTTCGTGTGACTTCAACCGTTGGAGGTTGGGCCATGCCCCCTCGAAGCAGGCGTCGTGGCCGACGCTCAGCATCAGGTGCCGAGGCTCGAGACCGGCGTTGCGGACCGCCGTCCTCACCACCGGGAGGAAGTCGACGGCGGTGACGAAGCGAACGTCGACCGCCACCCAGACCACGGAGTTGGTGCGGGGCCACCCCAGGGTGCGGCGCCACCGTTCGGCGTCGGCCACGCCCTCGGTGAGGAGCCAGCCGTTGACGGCCCGGGCGGCGTCGGCGTCGTCGATGCCGGCCAGCAGGACCCGAGGGTCGATGGCGTCGTCATCGGACCGTGCCGAGGCCAACGTGACCATGGCGTCGAACCCGACGGGCTCACCGGTGGCCAGGTCGACCAGGGGCCGGCCGGTGACCTCCGCCCACGCTCCGTCGACGGCGCCGAGCGCGAGATCGACGACGGCATCGACCGAGACAGGGGACCGGCACGGGGTCGAGGTGGGAGCCGGGACGTCGCGGGATCGGACGGGTTGCGTGCTTCGCGGGTACGGATGCGTGGCGGGGCCACCTTGGGTTCCCCGTAACGATCGGCCGACGGGCAAGTCGGATGAGGGGGCGATGCCCACCGAGGCTCGATCAGCCGTCCTTGCCTCCCAGACCGCCCTCGCCTCCCTCCGGCCGGCGCCGCTGACGCAACACGACCTCCTGCACGATGGTGAGGGTATGTGTGCCATCGGTGTCGAACAGGTTGCCGACGGACAGGCCGCGGCCGCCAACCAGGCCATGGCACCGGACATCGGCCAGCAACCACTGGTGGGGATAGACCGGTGGAAGTAGACGGCGTGGTCCAAGCTGGCCCCGACGAACGTGGAGCGGACCTCCGACCGGGGGACCTGCACCGGGTGGGCGGCCCTGACCGCGCCCGTGGGCACACCGTCCGAGAGGAACGCCAGCCCGCAGGCATCGAGGCGGGGCCCGCCGCTCGGCGGGCCGTCGAGCCGGAGCCAGCTCACGGTCCGCCCGAACTCGGTGATGGCCGGCCGTCGCGCCATTGGCAAAGGACAAATCGTCGATGGGAGGAGAGCTGAAGCTGTTGTTCACGTCAGGACCGAGCCAGGTTGCCACGCCCGCTGGTTCGGCCACAGACCGCCCGGCGACGGGTCTGTACCGGAGCGTTGTGGCGTTCGGCGGCTGATCGGGACGTTCAGCCCAGGATCTCGTGGCGTGCCAGCGGCGCCCGTCGAGCTCCACGGCCACCCGCTCGGCCGGCCATGCCAGGTCGACCACGCCCCGCACCCCGTCGAACCGGGGGGGTCGGTACTGGGCGGTCCACCCGCTGATTCCCGCCGCCCGCAACAACCGAGCCGCCCGCCGCTCCAGTTCGGAGGCGGCGAGTGGCTCGTCGTCGAGCAGCTCGTGGTCGAGGGCACGGATCAGCCCTGATCCGCAGCGGCCGCGACGGCACCAGGCCGCGGCGCACGCCTGCACCTGCGGCGCCGACACCCGCTGCTCGGTGATCGCCGCCTCCAGTGCGAGCCGCAACCGGTTCCGGGCCACCACCCCCGCCAGATCGCACAGCGTCCGGGCCACCGTCGTCACCCGCACCCCGTCCACCAGCCTGACGTCGTCGGCGGGCAGCCAGGTGGTCGATCTGATCCGCACACCACTGATCCGTTGGCGCGTCCGGCGCTGCGAGACGACCTCGAGCACCGGGAGGGCCCGGAGAGGCAGACCGTGGCGTCGACCGGCCGAAGTGTGCGAGGTGGAGCCGCCGGCGACGCAGGCGAGGGCGGCCCAGAGGCGGACGTCGGCACCGTCGATAGTCCCATGCGACCTCCCGCGCTGCCGTCACGCTCGGGGGAGGAGCGCCCAGACTACCGACCCGGTCCGACGCCCCCGCCGCGTCATGACGCGATAACGCGACAACGCGACAACGCACGAACTGCGTCGCGCTATCGCGCCCGCGACGCGACAACGCGACGCAGTTCCGGGCGGGTGGGCCGTGAGCCGGAGCGGGTGGGGCTGGGCAGTGAGTGGCGTGGCTCGGGGCGGGGGCGTTCAGCGATCCTCGACGTCGACGGCGTGGGCCGTCAGCTCCGCCAGCGTTGCGTACTCGAGCATGCCCATGTGGGTGGCGGCGAGCACCACCGGCGGGGCCATGCCGGCCTCTCGGGCCTCGACCCAGCGGGCGGCGCAGAGACACCAGCGGTCGCCGGCCACCAGGCCGGCGAAGCCGAAGGCGGGGTTCGGAGTGCTGAGATCGTTGCCGACCGAGGCGCTGAACTCGAGGAACTCGTCGGTCACTTGGGTACACACCACGTGGACACCGGCGTCGTCACCACCGGTGTTGCAGCAGCCGTCCCGGTAGAACCCGGTCAGCGGTTGGTTGGAGCACGTCTCCAAGTCGGTTCCCAGAACGTTCAGAGCCATCCGACCATTGTGCCGGCCCACAGCCCACGGCCCACGGATCGCACCGACGGCGTCCCCCCGACGGCGCTCTCTCCGGCGTGACGATGAACGGTACGGTGATGCCGTGGGTCAACCGTCGACACAGCGCCGCACCCTCCTACCCCTCGCCGCACTGGCGTTGGCGGCGGCGACGGCCGTCGTGGGCTGTGGCGGAGGCGGAACCGTCGGCGCCGTCGGCGCCGTCGGCCAGGTCACCTCGCCACCGGGGACGGTTCACACCGACGGGGCGGGATCGTCCGTCGCCACCAGCCCCACCACCGCCGGGGCGGGAGGGAACGGGTCCACCCTCACCGACGGGTCAACCCCAACCGACGGGTCGAACCCGACCGATGGCGACGCCCGGGCCCGACCCGACTGGCTGGGCACTCGCCCCCTCACCACCCTCGAGGACGGGAGCGTGCCGCCCCAGACCACGCCACCCGAGCTGGTCGACCGCAACCTGATCACCGTCGACACGCTCCCGCCCCCGACCGTCGACGAGTTCACGGCCACGGTCGCGCCCCTGACCGGCGACCCCCTCGACCGCTCGACGTGGAGCGCGCGGTGCCCGGTCGCGTCCGACGAGCTCAGCTACATCACGATGACGTTCTGGGGTTTCGACAACCGGTCGCACACCGGCGAAATGATCGTTAACGTCGCGGTGGCCGACGACGTGGTCGACGTGTTCAGGAAGCTCTACGAGGCCCGCTTCCCCATCGAGGAGATGCGGATCGTCACCCCCGAAGACCTGGCCGCCCCGCCACTGGGCGACGGCAACAACACCACCTCGTTCTCCTGCCGGGCCGTCGTCGGCACCACGTCGACCTTCTCCCAGCACGCCCACGGCCTGGCCGTCGACATCAACCCCTTCCACAACCCGTACCACAAGGGCGACGTGGTGCTCCCGGAGCTGGCCACGGTCTACCTCGACCGATCCCCGGGCGACAAGGGTGTGATCACCGAGGGCGACCTCGTGACCACGGCCTTCGACGAGATCGGCTGGGGCTGGGGCGGCCGCTGGGAGACGCTCAAGGACTTCCAGCACTTCTCGTTCAACAACCGGTGACCGGTGTCCACCCGGCTCGGCCTGCGGTGGCGAACCCCCGGCCGCCCCGGCCGGTCAGACCGACTCGTCGAGCACGATCCGCCCGTCGGACACCCCGAGTCGCCGGGTGAGCCGGACGGCGTCGAGGAAGGCCCGGTCGTGGGTGATGAGGACGAGGGTCCCGGCGAAGTGGTCGAGGGCCGACTCGAGCTGTTCGATGGCCGGGAGGTCGAGATGGTTCGTCGGCTCGTCGAGCACCAGCGTGTTGACCCCGGTGGCCTGGAACGCGGCGAGGACGGCCCGGGTCCGCTCCCCCGGCGACCAGCGGATCGAGGGCCGGGCCAGCTCGTCGGCCCCGAGGCCGAACTTGGCCAACACCGACCGGGCCTCCGCACCCCTGACCCCGGTCCGATCGGCGAACCGGTCGAGGAAGGGACCATCGCCGGTGAGGAGATCGCGGCCCTGGTCGAGCCAGCCGGCTACCACCGACGGACCCGTCCGTTGCCGCCCGCTGTCGACCGGGATCCGGCCGAACAAGGCCGCCACCAGCGTCGATTTGCCCGCCCCGTTGGCCCCGGTGACGGCCACCCGTTCCCCCGCCGCCACGCTCACGTCGACGGGGCCGAGGCGGAAACGGCGGCGGTCGATCGTTGCCGCCGACAGCTCCGCCACCAGGTCGCCGGAGCGCTCGACGGCACCGATCGTGAACTGGAGCCGCCACGGCTCCCACGGCTTGTCGACCGTCTCCAGCCGTTCCAGCGCCCGCTCCGTCTGCCGGGCCTTGCTGGCCTGCTTCTCGGTCCGTTCGATGCGATGGGCCCGCAGCGACCGGTCGCCGTCGGGCGGTGCGGCCTGCCGTTTGACGCCGTGCTCGGCCCATCGTCGCTGCTGGCGGGCCCGGTCCTGCAGACGGTCACGGGCATCGACGTAGGTGTCGAAACGGTGGGCGGCCTCGGCCGCCGTCACCTCGCGGGCCGTCAGGTAGGCGGCCCACCCGCCGTTGTAGCGGGTGATCCCCGCCGTGCGGGAGTCGAGCTCGGCCACCGCCGTCATGACGCGTTCGCAGAATCGCCGGTCGTGCGACACGATCATCGTCGGTGCCGCGGAGGCCAGGACCGTCCGTTCGAGGAAGGCGAGCCCGGCCGCGTCGAGGTCGTTCGTCGGCTCGTCGAGAAGGAGGACGTCGAAGCGAGCGCAGGCCAGCACCGCCAGACCGACCCTGGCCTGCTCGCCACCGGACAGGTCAGCCGCCACCGCGTCGGGCCCGGCCGAGGTCACGCCGACGGCACCGAGGGCGGCGCCGAGGCGGGCCTCGAGGTCGGCACCACCGAGACGGAGCCAACGGTCGAGCGCAGCCTGGTGGGCCACGAGGACGGCGTCGCCCTCGGGTCCGCCGGCGACCGCCCCCTCCAGGGCGGCGGCGGCGCGATCGAGGTCACCGGAGGCTGCGGTCACCCCCGTACGGCGGGCCACGAGCTCGGCCACGGTCTCACCGGGCGCCGGTTGGAGCTCCTGGCTGAGCAGGCCGATGGTGGCGTCGGCCGGCAACAGCTCGACGGAACCTGCGACCGGCGCCAGGCGCCCGGCCAGGGCCTGCAGCAAGGTGGACTTGCCGACCCCGTTCGGGCCCACGAGACCGACCCGTTCGCCGGGGCCGACGGTGAGGGTGACCGAACGGAGAATGGTTTGTCCGTCGCGTTCGACGGTCAGGTCGTCGACGTGGAGCTGGACGGAGCGGAACGCGGTCGGCACGGATGAGCCTCCTTCGATGACGGGCACGGATCCGGACTCGACGGTCAGCTCATGACCCGAGCGTAGTGTGGGACGCGCCGGGCGGGCACCGACTTTCCGCCGACGCTCGTTCCTGCTAGCAGTAGGGACGCTGACAAGCCCGATCGCCCCAGGAGGCGCCGCTATGAGCACGTCCGACTCCGTAACCGCCGCTCCCGACCTATTCGACCTCAGCGGCAAGGTCGCCGTCGTCACCGGCGGCAGCCGGGGCCTCGGACGGGCCATGGTGGAGGCGTTCGCCACCCGGGGCGCCGACGTCGTCATCGCCAGCCGGAAGCTCCCGGCCTGCGAGGAGCTGGCGACGAGCGTGACCACCCGCACGGGGCGGCGCGCCATCGGCGTGGCCTGCCACGTCGGCCACTGGGGTCAGTGCAACGAGCTCTACGAGCGGGTCTACGACGAGTTCGGCCGTTGCGACGTCCTGGTCAATAACGCCGGGATGTCGCCCCTCTACGACACCCTCGGTTCGGTCACCGAGGAGCTGTTCGACAAGGTGATCGACGTCAACCTCAAGGGCCCGTTCCGCCTCTCGGCCCTGTTCGGCGAGCGGATGGCGGCCGGCGACGGGGGGTCCATCATCAACGTGAGCTCGATCGCAGCGGTGAAGCCGACCCCGAACGAGGCGGCCTACGGGGCGGCCAAGGCCGGGCTGAACAATCTCACCACGTCGTTCGCCCGGGCCTATGCCCCGAAGGTCCGGTTCAACGTCATCATGCCGGGGCCGTTCATGACCGACATCGCCAAGGCGTGGGACCTCGACGCCTTCGCCGAGCGGGCCGCGGTCGAGATCCCCCTCCAGCGGGGCGGTGAGCCGGACGAGGTGGTCGGAGCCGCCCTGTACTTCGCCAGCGACGCCTCGGCCTACACCACCGGTGCCGTACTGAAGATCGACGGTGGCACGGCCTTCTCCCCGGCCTAGGGCGCCGGCACACTCCCGGGCCCGGCGGGCGCTGGCCTCGGCCATCGTCGCCAGCGTGTTCGGCGTCGCCTGCGGCGCCCCGGATCGCCCACCGTCGGCCATCCCCGGGCCTGCCGGTGGTGGCCGCGGGACGGTAGTGGTGGCCGACGCCGTGGTGCGGGTCCAGGTCACCGGGTGTGGCGGCCTGCGCCAGCAGCGGGCCACGGGCGTGGCGCTCGGAGACGGCTCGCTGGTGGCCACCGTCGCCCACACCTTCACCGAGGCCGAGGCCGTGGAGGTCCGCCACGGGGAACGCACGTTGGGAGCCCAGGTCGTGTGGCTCGACGCCGATCACGATGTCGCCCTCCTCGGCCTCACCGGGGGCGGTGTCCTACCGGCCCTGCCGCTGGGAGACGCCCCCGACGGGGCGGAGGTGACGGTGACCACCGCCGCCGCCGACGCCGTAGCGGCCAAGCCGGCGACAGTGCTCCGCCACGTCGACGCCACGCTCGACGGCACCGGTCGACGGGCAGCACTCGAGATCGCAGCCGAGATCGAGGCCGGCGATTCGGGCGCCCCCGTGACCGACGATGATGGGGAGCTCATCGGGATCGTGTTCGCCGCCTCGAGGGACGGCGACGACCGGGGTTGGGTCGTCGCCGCTGAGGAGCTTCGGGACGCGCTCGCTCGACCGCACGCCCCGGTCGCCCTCACCTGTGCGACCTGACGAACGGCGGTACCGCACTCCCCGGTCGCCCTCACCTGTGCGACCTGACGAACGGCGGTACCGCGCGCCAGGGCGGTACCGCTCGATGACCGGTACCGCCACATGGCGGTACCGGTACCGCTCGATGCCCTAGCCGAGCTCGCTGCCGACGATCGACACGAAGCTGACGCACTCGCCCGGCGCACCGCCGAGGTTGTGGGTCATGCCGAGCGTCTTGCCGCCCTCGGTAACCGACTTGATCTGCCGGTCGTCGGGGGCCTCCTTGCGCAGCTGGAGCCAACACTCGAACAACATCCGCAACCCGGATGCGCCGATGGGATGGCCGAAGCTCTTCAGGCCGCCGTCGGGGTTGATCGGCAGCTCGCCATCGAGGTCGAAGGTCCCGGCGAGGACCTCCTTCCAGCCGAGGCCCCGGTCGGCGAAGCCCAGATCCTCCATCAACACCAGCTCGGTGGGGGTGAAGCAGTCGTGGACCTCGGCCATGGCGATCTCCGCCCGGGGGTCGGTGACCCCGGCCTGGGCATAGGCATCGGCCGCGCAGGCCGACACCTCGTGGAAGGTGGTGTAGTCGTAGTCGGGATCGATCGGACCGGCGGCGGGGCCGGCGGTGAAGGCCAGCGCCTTCACGTACAGCGGCTTGTCGGTGTACTTGTGGGCGTCCTCGGCCCTGACGATTATGGCGCAGGCCGAGCCGTCGGAGACCCCTGAGCAGTCGAAGATGCCGAGCTGACCGGCGATGAGGGGGGCGTTGCAGATGGTGTCCTTGCCCACCTCCTTGCGGAACTGGGCCCGGGGATTGCGGGCGCCGTTGAAGTGGTTCTTCCAGGCGATCCGGGTGAGGACGTCCTTCATCTCGGCCTCGTCGACGCCGTACTTCTCGGAGTACGCCGGAGCCAGGAGGGAGAACATGGCGGGCGCCGTCAGCTCGGGCTTCGTGCCGTCGTCGGGGATGTTGGCGCTGACCAGGCCCGACATGCCGTTGTCCTTCAGCTTCTCGACGCCGATGGCGGCCACGACGTCGTAGGCTCCGGAGGCCACGGCGTAGCAGGCGTTGCGGAACGCCTCCGAGCCGGTGGCGCACATGTTCTCCACCCGGGTGACGGGCTTGTAGTCGATCTTCAGGGCCCGGCTGAGGGTGAGGCCCGAGACCCCCGAACCCAACGTGCCGAACCAGTAGGCGTCGATGTCGTCTTGGGCGATCCCGGCCGAGGCGTACGCCTCCTGGCTGGCCTCGACCAGCATGTCCTCGACCGACTTGTCCCAGTGCTCGCCGAACGGGGTGCAACCCATTCCGACGATGGCGACCTGATCCTTGATGCCTCGTGAAGCCATGGTGCGTGTTCCTTGCGTGTGGGTCTTGCGTGTGGGTCTTGCGTGATGAGCGGTACGACGATTCTATTTGCCGCCGGTGACGACGAGCCAGGCGGGACCGGGCGTGGTCGCCGTCAGGACGTGGCCGGGCGGGCCTTCCAGAAGTAGTTGTGGACGCCGTCGGCGGTCAGGAGTCGGCGGAACGTCATCTCCACCCTGGCGCCGATCCTGACGTCGTCGGGGGTGGCGTCGGTCAGCTGGCACTGGAACCGGCCGCCACCATCGAAGTCGATGACGACGGCGATCACAGGCGGCGACAGCGAGTAGGCCAGGCGATCGATGGTGAACGTGACAACGGTGGCCGGAACGTCGGCCATGGGGATCGGCTCCATGTCGTCGACCGCGCCCCCCTTGACCGAGACCCGCTGGGGTGGCAGGTGCACGGCGCCCGACGAGCGGTCGCGCGAGCCGATGAAGGCGTACTTCCAGGCGTCGGACCGGAACGACGGCGGGGCGGCCGGCGCCACCGGGTCGGGTCGGCGGGGCGGCTCGCGGTCGAGGAACCCCCGCCAGGTCAGGAACGTGTTGTAGTCGAGCGAGTCGTTGGACCTCGCCTGCTGTTCGGCCACGGTAGCCGCCGGGCGGTAGTCGGCGATGGCGTCGGTGGTCCGGACGAAGCCGATGTCGACGCCGTCGGCCAGGTGGATGACCATGATCAACTGGCCCGACGTCGCCTCGTCGAGAGCGGAGGCCAGGACCAGGCCCGCGTGCGGGGTTCCGGTGTTGCCGACGGTGTCGGTCAGGTCGGCGACGACCTTGGCACCGTCGACCCCTGCCGCCGCCGCCGCACCCCGCACGGCCCGCCCGTGGAGGCCGGCCACGACGACGGCGTCGACGTCCGACGGCTCGAGCTGGCACTCCTTGAAGGCGGCGGTGGCAGCCTCGGTCACGAGCGGGAGGTAGGCGTGCTCACCGAACCGCTCCTCCCACACCCTCGAGTAGTTCCATCCCGGCTGGCGCCAGCGGTCGAGGAACTCGGCCGTCGACGACGCGCCGCCGACCCACTCGGCGATCACGGGCCCGTCGTCGTCGTTGCCGATGAGCCAGCCGATGGCGGCGTCGCCCAGGTTTGCCTCGTCGGAGCTCCCGGGGCGGCCCGACCGTACGTCGGACGCCACCACCAGCGTGGGCCGCGATCCCTCCAGGGCGGAGCGGAGGGCGGCGTTGACCGAACGGGCCGATCCCCCGACGTCGCCGGCGAACACGCGCGACGGTAGGGCGAGGGCGGCGTGGATCACGGTGGCGTTCGTCTTGTCGAGGTACGGCGGGGTGGCCGTCGAGAAGTAGACGCAGGACGGGACGACGTCGCCGGCCGAAGCCATGGTGGACCGGGCGGCCTCGACCGCCATCGACGTGGCATCCTCGTCGTAGGAGGCCACGGCGCGCGTGCCCCGGCCTCCCCCGGTGCCGAGGGCCTGCGTGATGGCGCTCTTCTGCAAGCGGTGGTACGGAACGTAGGACCCGTAGGCGATGATGCCGCGCAAGACAACTCCCTCGAAGGCACGACGTCCACCCGTGACCGACCCGGCAGCGCGCCGGATGGGGGTGGCGTCTGGTTGGACGGCCAACCATAGTTCGGTGCCGACAGGGGGTCGAACGGGACGTCGCGTGCGGCGTCAGCCCTGGAGCCGGGGTTCGAGCCGGCTCGTGGCGGCATCCCCGAGGCGGCGTCGCCGGGAGCGCTCAGGTGTAGAAGGGGTTCTCACCGGCGGTGTGGTCGGTGGCGTCGACGACGTCGGTGATCTCCGGCAGCGCGTCCATCAGCATCGACCTGATCCCGTCGCGCAGCGTCATGGCACTGGCGGCACAGCCCTGGCAGCCACCGCCCATCGTGACGAACACCCGGGTGTCGTCGATGCCGACGAGGGCGGCGTAGCCCCCGTGGGAGGCGAGGGCGGGGTTGACCGCCTGGTCGAGGACGGCCTGGACCTTCTCCGGCAGCTCACCCGTCAGCTCGAGATCGAGCCCGGCCAACGGGTCGGGCGTGTTCGGGTTGCGGATCACCAGGCCACCGGCGGCCGAGTTGGCCGGCACGTCGAGCACGGCGCCCGCCATGTCGCTGGCCGAGGCGGCGGGGACGATGACGGTCAGCTCGCCGTGATCGCCCTGGGAGTAGATCAGGTCGTCGTCGGCCGCCTCGGCGATGGCGATCAGGTCGAGGGAGTACACGAACTCGCTCATGTTGGCCCCGGTGATTGCCACCCTGAGAGCCGTGCCGGCCGGATCGTCCTCGCCGGCCCGCACCTCAAGCACGGTCGCCAGCGCCTCCCGGGACACGGTCAGCGGCTGCCCGTCGGTGGTGATGGCCCCGGTGTCGGTGGTGGTCGTCATGGTGCTCCTCGCCGCATCGTGCGTATCCGCTGTCGCCGGAACCGGTGACCTCGTTGCGTTGTTCCACGATACCGAACCATCGCCGGATCCCCGAAGCCGGGGGCCAGCCGGTCGGCACGCCCCACCCCGGCGACCGCAATGGGGCACCATGGGCGGGTGCGACGTCGCCTGCTGATCCTGTGCATCGCGGTGGCGATCGTGGTCCGTGCCGTGGCGGCGCTCGCCCTCACGGTCGGTCCCTGGACCGACGAGCCGGAGGAGCTGGCCGGGTGGGACGTGGAACGCTTCTGGGAGATCGCCGAGGCCCCGGGCCGTCACTGGGTCGACGAGCCGGTCGAGTACCCTCCCGGCAGCGTCATGGTGTTCGAGGCGGTGGCCGACGGCGACCTGGTGGGCACCCATCGCCGCCTGGTCGTCCTGTCGTTCCTGGTCGATCTGACGATCGCCGGGCTGGCGGCCGCCATCGGGGGTGTCCGCAGCCTCGCCACCTACCTCGTCCTCGGCCTGCCGCTCGTCCCGATGGGGCTGCTCCGCCTCGACCTGTGGGCGGCCGGCCTCGCCCTGATGGCGCTCCTGGCCCTCGGTCGTCGCCGCCCGGCCGCCTTCGCCTGCCTGGTCACGGCGGCGGCCTTGGTCAAGGTGTGGCCAGCCCTCCTCGTGGCGCCGGCCATCGCCCTGGGTCGCCGGGCCGCCGTGCTCGGCACCGCCACCACCGCCGTGCTGTCGACGTTGGCCTGGATCGCCTACGGCGGGTGGCGGCTCGAGCCGATCGACCAGGTGCTGTCGCTGCGGGGCGCCAGCGGCTGGCACGTCGAGAGCGTGCCCGGCTCGCTGGTCGCCCTCCTCACCGACGAGGAGCCGACCCTGCAGCTCAACGCCTTCCGGATCGGGGAGATCGACACGACGATCGTCCGCCTCGGCCAGCTCCTGGCGCTGGCCGTGGCCGCCGCCCTGGCCGCTCTGGTGGGGCGGGCGGCCCGGCCCGCCGACCGGGGCGAGGCCACGGTGGCGTCCCCCGTCCCCACCCCGGCCGAGGTGGCACCTCCGATGGCCGCCGGCGTCGACGGCGGCGGGAACCGGGTGGGGCGGTGCTCCGTCGGGGGACGGCCGGTGGTCGGCCTGGTGGCGCTGGCCATGCTCGGCTCCACGGCGACGCTGGTGGTCACCGCCCCTCTCCTGTCACCCCAGTTCCTGCTGTGGCTGACGCCGTGGGCGGCCGTGGCGGCCGGGCTGGTGCCCCGGCACCGGGCCCCGGTGGTCGCCACCGGGGTGGCGGCCACGCTCACCGGCCTCGTCCTGGTCGCCTACGGCCCGGCCGGCGTGGCGGACACGGTTCCCGCCCTCCTCCTGCTGGCCCGCGACGGGGCCCTGGTGGCGGTGCCGATCACCGTGGCCACGGCCCTGTGGCGGTTGGGCTCAGGTCGAACGGAAGACCCGCTGGGGCACGGCGGCCCCACTCCACGCCCCGCTGGTGCGAATGCGTAGGTCGACGAGGTGGCCCACGTAGCGGGTGCCCTGGGTGGCCGACGCCTTCGACAGCCCCTGGCGTCGGCCCTCGAAGCGGTACGGCACCTCCTCGGCCTCCAGCGAGGGATGGGTGGCGAGGATCTCGACCAGGATCTTGAACCCGTCGGGATGGAGACGGGCCAGGTCGAGCCGACCGAGCCGGACGGCGAAGTAGCCGGACATGGGGTCGGAAATCCGGCCGACCCGCGAGGGGAAGAACGTCCAGGCCAACCAGGTGGCCGCTCCCGACAGCAGACGCCGGTTGACGGTGAAGCCACCGTCGGTCGAGCCCCCGGGGGCCCGCCGGCTGGCCACGGCCAGGTCGGCGCCACCCTCGATCGTGGCCACCAGCTCGGCGATCGTGTCGGTCGGGTGCTGCAGGTCGCCGTCCATCACGACGACGATCGAGCCCGAGACGTGGTCGAGGCCGTCGACGATGGCACCCCCCAACCCGCCCCACCGGTCGGCCGGACGCCGGTGGACCCAGCGAACATCGAGGTCGGACGACGAGGCGGCGTCGGCGATGACCGACGGGGTGTCGTCGTCGCTGTCATCGACGAACAGCACCTCCACCCGGCGGCGATCGAACGAGCGGCCGATGGCCTCGAGCAGGGGCCGGATGTTGGGTCCCTCGTGACGGGTGGGGACGACGATGCTGACCGTCGACGCGTCGAGACCCGCCCGGTGGCGGGCCCGATGGGCGATGCCCGGGCTGAAGGTCAGGGCCACCAGGAGCGCCACGGCCAGGGTCAGCGTGCCGGCCCCGCTGCCGTCCAGGACCAGCAACCCCAGCTGAGGGCCGACGGGTAGCACGACAAAGGCGGCGACGGCGCAGCCGGTGACGAAGCTCCGGTTGCGCTCACCGGCCGAGGAGGCGGCCAGGATCATGATCCCCCAGGTCAGGTACCAGGGCTGGGTCGTCGGGTGCATGATGGCCCAGATCACGAGGCTCCAGGCCAGGGCCAGGGGCCAGGTCTGGTACCCCCGGAACAACAGGAGCAGGGTCAGCAGGGTGGCGGCCAACAGACCGGTCAATCGGGCCACGGCGAGCACGGACGCCAGATCGAGCCCGGTGGCGAGCGAGACCCCACCGCCCGCCACCCGGGTCAGGCTGAGGTAGGCGTCGACGGGATCGGTGGACGAGATGGCGTCGACCCAACCCCAGCCCCATCCGGTGAGCCGACCGGCGAGGGCGATCACGAGCAGGGCCTCGGCGCCGGTCAGCACCGCCCGCCCCGCACGGTCACGGAAGCGGTTCGCCTCCATGACCCAGGGCCACGCCACGAAGGCGACGGCGACGATGGCCGGCAGCTTGATGGCGGCGGCCATCGCGCACAGGGCGATGGCCGGATGGCGGAGGCGGGACCGACGTCCGATCGCCACCCCCGACACCAGGAAGGCGAGCATGATGGCCTCGTTGTGGGCCCCCGACACCAGGTGGAGGAGCACGAGCGGATTGGCGACGGCCAGCACCAGGGCGTCGATGGGATCTCGGCCCATGCTGCGGGCGAGATCGTGGACGGCGACGGCGGTGACGACGAGTCCGACCACGGCGGCGAAGCGGTACGCCAGCACGGCCGCAACCACGCCGTCGCCCGTCATCCGGGCGATGGCGGCGCTCAACGACACGAACACCGGCCCGTAGACGACGGGGGCATCGCGATAGAGCGGATCGACGGGTGCCAGCACCGGGTCGTTCTCGCCGAGGCTGGCCGGTCCCTGCTCATAGGGATCGAGGCCCTGTTCGGCCATGCGGCCCTGGGCGGCGTAGGCGTAGACGTCGCGGCTCCCGAGCGGGGGGCCGACGAGGAGCGGCAACGACCAGACGGTGACGATGGCGATCAGCGCACCGAGGGCGAGTCCGTGGGTCAGCTGGTGTCGCCGCAGCAGCAGCCAGGACCGGACGAGCACGATGAGCCCGCCGTAGAACAGGCACAGGGCCGGAACGAGGGCCATGACCGGACGGACCGGCACCGTGGGCACCGACCACAGTCGGCCGGCGGCCCCCGGCGCGGCGGCACCCGACAGGGCCCCGCCCACCGTCACCGCCAGGGAGGCGACGAATCCGAGCGCGCCGAGTACCAGCAGGGACCGGGCTCCGTTGCGCTGGTCGGCGCCCTCCCCGAGATCCTCGTGGACAACATCAGGGACAACGATGTTGAGCAGCATAGAAGCCCATGACGATCTTGTGTCGGAGCGGGCGGGGCCGAGCTCGGAACGGAGAGGCACCACCTCCGATCAGGCCGGATGTGCCGTCAGCGATCGGTGCCGGCGAGGGCGTCGACGAGACGGTCGACGATCAAGTCGAGGATCTCGGCCGAGGTGGCGTAGTTGAGACGGACGAACCCGTCACCCTGGGAGCCGAACGTGGGACCGGACGACAACGACACCGAGGCCCGGCGCAGCAGCTCCGCCCCCGGATCGTCGCCGAGGCCGTAGGCCCCGAGGTCGAGCCAGGCCAGATAGGTGGACTCCGGCAGCTGCCATCCGACGCCGGGGAGATCGTCGGCCAGCCGCCGGGCCAGCTGGTCCCGTCGCTGGGTCAGGTGGGTCCGCAGCGCAGCGAGCCACGGCCCTCCCTCGCTCCATGCCGCCACCGCCGCCTCCGCTCCCGGGGTGCCCACCGCCCCCAGGACGTGCGATGGGAGCTCGGCGATGGCATCGGCCAACGGGTGGTGGCCGACGTGGGCGACCGCGCAGCGGAGCCCGGCCAGGTTGAAGGCCTTGCTGGCCGACGTGATGGTGATGGTCCTGGCCGCCACGTCGTCCCCCACGAGGGCCATCGGGCGGTGCACGGCCCCGGGATGGAGGAGGTCGGCCCACACCTCGTCGCTGAGCAGGAGCAGGTCGTGTTCGACCGCGACCCGGGCGATGGCCTCGAGCTCGTCGTCGTCGAACACCCGACCCGTCGGGTTGTGGGGGTTGCAGATGAGCAGGGCCCGGGTCCCGTCGTCGATGGCGGCCCGGAGACGCTCGGGGTCGAGGCGCCAGCCGTCGGGATCGAGGGGGACCTCGACGATCCGACGCCCCGACCCGCTGACGGCCCGGATGAACGGGGGGTAGATCGGTGTCAACAACACCACGCCGTCACCCGGTTCGGTCAGGAGCCACAGGGCGACATCGATGGCGTGGAGCACATCGCAGAAGGGGCGGACGTCGCCGGGATCCGGTGACCAGCCGTGGCGCTCTTTCTGCCACGCCGCGAACACCTCGGGCAGCAGGTGCTGCGGCCGCCAACTGTAACCCAGGTCGCCACGGCCCACGAGGTCGGTCAGGGCGTCGATGACACAGGCCGGGGGACGGATGTCCATGTCGGCCACCCACGCCGGCAGCACCCCGTCGCCGTCGCGGGTCCACTTGACCCCGGTGAGGCGGCGGAGCTGGTCGAGTTCGAGCGGTTCGATCTGCACCGCATCACGTTGGACGCTGATCGCCGGTCCCGCAAGCGCGGACGTCCCGATCGCTCGTTCGGGGCCCACCGCCCGCCATCATGGGCCGGATGCCGGTCACCGTACCCTCGCTCGAACCGATACCGCCCGGCCCCGGCCTGCGGCTCCTGGCCCGGATGGTGCCCGCCGTCGGCGTGGTGGTCGAGCAGATCGCGCCCTACACGGCCTGGTGGGACGAGCAGAACCAGGAGGCGTCTGTCGCTGATGGCCCCCTCCTGGTCGCGGTCGGCGACTCGACGGCGATCGGCGTCGGGGCGAGCCACCCCGCACTCAGCTACGTCGGCCGACTGCGCCACCTGCTCGAACGGCACCACGGCGCCCCGTGGCGGGTGATCAACCTCGCCCGTTCAGGGGCCCGGCTCGACGACGGACTCGACCGCCAGGTACCGATCCTCGACCAGGTGCGGTGGGCCGGGGGCGAACCCGACGTCGTCGTGGCCTGTCTCGGAACCAACGACCTGGTGTGGGGCAAGGAGGTGACGATGTTACGGGAACGGGTCCGGTCGCTCGTCGATCGTCTGCCGCCGGCCACCGTGGTCGGCATGGTGGCCGGCGGCTCCGCCCGGGCCCAGCTGGTCAACCGGGCCATCCGGGGCCGGGCCGGCGAGCTCGGCCGCACCGTCGTCGACCCGTGGGCGGAACCAACACCCCCGGGCCAGCGCCGCCTCGCCGGCGACCGCTTCCACCCGAACGACCTCGGCTACGAGCTGATGGCCATCCCGTTCGCCCGGGCCCTCGGCCTCGACCCTCCGTCACCCGAGCACCTCGGCACCGTCGACGACGACCGGTAGCGTCGAACCGTGGCTGGGATCCTCAGCGGACCGATAGACGCCGGCGGCGGCCGCCGCCGGGCCGGTAGGTGGCCGACGGTGCCGGCCGAGCGCGGCCTGGTCGCCCGCCACCGCACCACCGGAACCGTCGGGTCGATCGCCAAGTACACCGACCGGTGGGTGACCCTGCGCGATCAGCGGGGCCGGGAGCACGCCCTGCCCAACAGCCCGGGCGCCTTCTCGGTCGACGGTCGGACGGTCACGCTGATCCGGCCCGCCACCACCACCCGCGGCGCTCCGGTGGAGACGGCCTCGGGCTCGGTGCCACCGGCCGACCGCCGGGCCAGGGTGGCCCGGCCGAGCAGGATCATGGTCGAAGGGATCCACGACGCCGAGCTCGTGGAGAAGGTGTGGGGCGACGATCTGCGGGCCGAGGGGGTGGTGGTTGAACCCCTCCATGGAGCGGACGACCTGGCGGCCGTCGTCGCCGACTTCGCCCCCGACGAGCATCGCCGGCTCGGCATCCTGCTCGACCACTTCGTCACCGACACCAAGGAGTGGCGCCTGGCCGCCGGCATCGACGCCGACTGGGTGCTGATCACCGGTCACCCCTACGTCGACGTGTGGCAGGCCATCACACCGGCCACGATCGGCATCGAGGGGTGGCCCGAGATCCCCCGCGGCACCGACTGGAAGACGGGCATGTGCCGGGCCCTCGGCTTCGGCGGCACCCCGGGCGGGCTGTGGCCGGTGCTGCTCGGTCGGGTCTCGTCGTACCGCGATCTCGAACCGGGGCTCGTGGGGGCCGTCGAGCAGCTCATCGATTTCGTGGCCCCGCCGCCCGACGACTGATTCGGCCGGGGCCCGGCGCCCTCGAGCGTCGCCCCCCATGGATCTCAGACTCGACGGCAAGGTGGCCCTCGTCATCGGCGGTTCCCGCGGTATCGGCAAGGCCATCGCCCCTGCGATGGTCCACCGCCACCGCCGGCGGGCCACACTGGTGAGGTGAACGACAGCCTCCGCCTCGGGCGGATCCTCGGCATCCCTGTCGGGGTCAACTGGAGCATCGTGGCGGTGGCCGTCCTGTTCACGGTGACCCTCGCCGTGGAGGGCCTCCCCCGGGCGGCCCCCGAGGCCTCCCTCGCCGTGCGGTGGGTGGTGGCCTCGCTGGCCGTCCTCGCCTTCTTCGCCTCGATCCTGGCCCACGAGCTGGGCCACGCCGTGGTCGCCCTCGGCCACGGGGTAAACGTGTCCGGCATCACCCTGTGGCTGTTGGGCGGCGTGGCCAAGCTCGACCGCCAGTCGCCGACCGCCCGGGCCGAGCTGCGGATCGCGGCGGCGGGGCCCGCCGTGTCGTTCGTGCTGGGGCTGTTCTTCACCGCCGTCACGGTGATCGCCCTGGCCATCGCCCCCGACCGGCTGCTCGTGGCGTCCCTGGCCTGGCTGGCCGGCATCAACCTGCTGCTGGCGGCGTTCAACCTGCTCCCGGCCGCGCCCCTCGACGGGGGTCGGGTGCTGACCGCCATCCTGTGGCGACGCCTGGGCGACGCCGAGCGGGCGCGGATCATCGCCGGCCGCTGCGGCCTCATCCTCGGCGTGGTCATGGCCATCGGTGGCCTCCTCCAGGTGTTCCTCCTCGGCCAGGCCGAAGGGTGGCTGACCGTCCTGGTCGGTGGCTTCACCCTGATGGCGGCCCGGGCCGAGATCTCCGGTGCCGTCATCCGCCGTCGGCTGGCCACCACGAGGGCCTCGGCCGTGATGGCACCGACCCCGCCCGCCGTGCCCGACACGATCACGGCCGAACAGCTGGAGCGGTGGGCCGGTCCCGCCGGCCGACTCACCGCCCACCCGGTGGTCCGGTGGGGGGTCGAGCCCATCGGTTGGGTCGTGCCGGCCCAGGTCGACGAGCTCGACGGCCCGAACCGTACGTGGACGGTCGTCCGCCAACTGATGCGGCCGCTGGACGCCGCCCTCGACGTCCGCCCCGACACCACGATCGAGGAGATACTCCGTCACTGGGACGATCGGCCCGACCAGATCGCCGTCGTGCGCTGCGACGGGGGCACGCCGGCCATCGCCGGCACGGTGACCGGCGGCCAGCTCGAAGCCCTCCTCGCCCCCAGCGACCTCTGGGGCCGCAACGCCTCAGCGGCCCGGCCAGGAGCGGTTCCGCCCCCCTCGGGGCCACGGAGGGGGAGGCCCGCCGACCGGCACTGATCGTCTAGGGTCCGCGCCATGAACGATCTCCCCACCGGGACCCACATTCCCCTGTGGGTGAAGCGGGCCATTCTCATGTGGTGGGGCACTTTGGTGCTGCTGTGGGCGGTGCTGACCGTGACCCGCCAGCTTCGGGGCCTGCTTGTCCAGGTCGTCCTCGCCCTCTTCTTCTCCTTCGCCATGGAGCCTCTGGTCGACCGGCTGAGCCTGCGGGGGGTCCGGCGGGGCGTCGCCACCGCCCTCACGATGCTCGCCGTGGCCGTGTTCCTGATCGGCTTCCTGGTGGCCATGGGCTCGCTCGTGGCCACCCAGCTCCGCGACCTGGCCAACGACCTCCCCGGCTACATCACGTCGGCCCAGCTGTGGATCGAGCAGCGGTTCAACGTCGAAGTCGAGAGCGCCGACGTGGTGTCCCAGCTCCAGGCCGGAGGCCAGGCCAGCGAGTACCTGTCCGGCCTCGCCGACAACCTCGTCGGGGTCGGGACCTCCCTGCTGAGCGTGCTGTTCCAGCTGCTGACCATCTCCCTGTTCGCCTACTACTTCACCGCCGACGGGCCCCGGCTGCGCCAGACGATCTGCTCCGTGCTCCCTCCGGCCCGCCAGCACGAGGTGTTGCGGGTGTGGGAACTGGCGATCACCAAAACGGGTGCGTTCATCTCATCGCGGGTGATCCTGGCCATCATCTCCTCGCTGTTCCACTGGATCGTCTTCGCCGTCCTCGATCTCCCCTCCGCCGTCGCCCTCGCCCTGTGGGTGGGCATCCTCTCCCAGTTCATACCGGTGATCGGCATCTACATCGCCGGCGTGGTGCCGGCCCTGATCGCCCTCGGCATCGATCCCAGCAGGGCCCTCTGGGTCGTGATCGCCATGGTCGTGTACCAGCAGATCGAGAACTACGTCCTCCAACCCCGGGTCACCGCCCAGACCCTCAACATGCACCCGGCGGTGGCCTTCGGGGCCGTTCTGGCCGGCACGGCCACGTTCGGAGCCAGCGGCGCCCTCCTCGCCCTACCGTTCGTCGCCACCGTCCAGAGCTTCATCTCGGCCTACATCGCCCGCCACACCGTGGTCGAGAACCGCCTGCTCGGCGAACCGGACCGCGCCAGGGAAGCCAGCGAGCCCGAACCGGTGCCGCCCGTGGAGGAGCTCGGGCCGGCGGTGGAGCCCGTACCGGTGCCGCCAGTGGCGGGGGCCGACCTCGCACCCGACCCGAACGGCACCGAGCCGGCGCTCGACGGGAACACCGACCTCGATCAGAAGGGTTAGACCACCATGGAAAATATCGACGCCATCGACTTCTACTGGCGCCCCGGATGCGGTTTCTGCGCCCGTTTGGAGCAGGCGCTGGCCAAAGCAAATGTCCCCATGACCAAGCACAACATCTGGGACGATCCGGCCGCCGCAGCGTTCGTGCGGTCGGTCGCGAACGGCAACGAGACGGTCCCGACGGTGACCGTCGGTGAGGTCTTGATGGTCAACCCGAGTCCCGCCGCCATCGCGAAAGTCCTGGAAACAGAGGCTCCCCATCTCCTTGGACAAGCATAAATGGGCACCTCGAAGGTCGCGGCCGGCTCAGTGTGTCGACCGGAACGTCCTGGTCTGCATCCGTCTGAGTCAATGTCCATCCATGGTGCAGATGCCGCCTCGGTTTGGGCGGATGGAGTTGAGAACCCCATGCAGTGGCATTAGAGTCCAGACGCTGGCTACGGCCAGTAACCCGCCGCATGAGAAAGAAAAAGGGGACCAAGTGTCTGACGACAACGGTCGGAAAGCCCTCCACGCATACGTAAGCGACGATGCGCACGATCACTGGCACGGCTTCGCAGCCGAGCAGGGTGTGAGCGTGAGCGCCATCCTCGAAGCGCTCGCACCAGAGCTCGACTTCGATGCGCCGATTACGCATGAAGAGCTGGGAACCCGGCTCAACACCGTGGTGAAGTCAGCAAGGAAGATCGATGCGCAGCGTCGGCGTCGCCGGCGTTGATGCGCATCACCTCTGATCGTCCGAGCTGACGAGCAGTTCCGCAGGACACCACCTGCTCCGGCGAACGGACGAGCCGGTCGACCGACCTCATGTCCGGGTGAGCGCTCACCCGGATCGACGTCGTCGACCTGCCCGGGTTCCGGATGGATCCTCCATCGGGCGCCACGGACAGGCCCGACCACCGCCACCTGATCGACGCACACCGACACCCTCTGGGAACGACCCGTCGGCTGTGTCGAGCGAACCGTTGCCACCGCGGCCTGCATCCTCCCCCGCCCGGGGAGCGGCGCAGGCCGCGGTGGCGCGTTCGGGAGGTCCGCCGGTCAGGCCGCGCCCGGCGCCGCAGACTCGGCTCCGTCGGCGCTCAGGTTCCGACGGCCCCGTCGTCCCCCGACCGTCGAAAGGCCTCGATCTGGGCCCGGTCGTAGCCCAGCTCCGTCAGCACCTCCTCGGTGTGCTCGCCCAGACCGGGCGGAGCGCCGGCCATGGTCCGCTCGTGACCGTGGAAGCTGATCGGGGCGTCGACCGAACGGACCGGGTTGCCCTGGAGGTCGCGGGTCTCCACGAAGGCGCCGACGGCATGGGCCTGGGGGTCGTCGAGCACGTCGGCCGGTGACTGGACGGGTGCCCACCACACGTCGTGGGTGGCGAAGATGGCCCGCCAGTGCTCCATCGTCTCGGCGGCGAACGCCTCGTCGAGGAGGACGATCATGTCGCGACGGTTCCTGACGAGGTCGTGGGCCGAGGCGAACCGCTCGTCCCCGATCAGGTCGTCCCGGCCGATCGCCCGCAGCAGGCCGGGCAGATGGCGATCGGCCTCCACCCCGATCAGGTAGAACCACACCCCATCGGACGTCCGGTAGCTGTTGACCAGCGGGGTGGAGCTCTCCCCTCGGGGATCGGGCTGGCGGATCTTGCCCAGGATGGCCTGGGTGCCGAGGTCGCCGCCGATCACCCACATCCCGGTGCGCAGCAACGATGCCTCGACCACGATGCCCTCACCCTTGCGGTTCCGGCGATGGAGGGCGGCCAGGATCCCCGCCACCGAGGCCATGCCCGTCGTGTTGTCGCCGATGGCGCTGCGGCTGGTGATCGGTCCCTCACCGGGCTGGGTGATCTGGTGGGCGAAGCCCGACCGACCGAAGAAGGCGGCGACGTCGTAGCCCGCGGTATCCCGTTCGGGTCCGGCGAGCCCGTACCCGGTCGAGGTGCAGTACACGAGCCGGGGGTGGCGGGCGAGGGTCGCCTCGTGATCGAGAGCGAGGCGCTGGAGGGCCTGGGGCCGGAGGTTGGTGATGAAGATGTCGGCGGTGGCCAGCAGGCGGTCCATCGCCTCCCGACCGGCCTCAGAGCGAAGGTCGAGGGCGATCGACCGTTTGCCGCGGTTGTTGAAGATGAACGGGGCGTTCGGGATGTACTCGCTCAACCCGATGGCCCCGTAGACGTTGCGCATGGGGTCGCCGGCCGGGCCCTCGACTTTGACGACGTCGGCCCCCCAGTCGGCCAGCAGACCGGCGGCCGACGGACCGGCGATCCAGATCGCCAATTCGACGACTTTGACTCCTTCGAGCACACCGCTCATCGTCCGATCCCCCTGACCGTGGCTTGCGCCGACGCTAGGCGGTCGAGCCCCCGGCGACCAAAGTGGCAGACCGAGCGGGGCACCCCGCCCACCGGACCGAGCGGCGATACTGGCCCCATGGAGATCGGGACGACACCGCTGGTGGTGCGGGGCACGATCAGCTCGACGCAGCTGGCCGGCGACCACCGCATCGTCGTCGGCCGATGGCCCACGTCGCCGATCGGGCCCCTGGTCGACGTCATGTGGCGAGCGCCCGACGGCGAGCGGCGCCTCCTCGTCGACAGCGAGGAGGGAGCGGCGTTGATCACGTCGATCTACGAGTTCGACGATGTCCGCATCGGGCCACTCCGGGTGGAGGGCGACGACCGGCACACCCGGGTCCGGACCGACGGGCTGGAGCTCGACGTGACCGGGGGCCGACGTCGACCGGTGCCCGTTCGTCGCCCGCTGGCCTTCACATGTCTCGTCGAGGCACCCATCGCCCGGGCACTGATGGGGGTCGAGGTCCACGGGCTCAGCCCCCGCGGTGCGCTGGAGTGGTACCAGACCACCGGCTGGCGCTGGATCGACCATGGACGGGCCGCCATCGACGGGGTCGACGTCGGGGCGCCACGCCCCTTCACCGGTCCGGTGGGTGTGGGGTTCAGCGAGCCGCCGGCGCGGCCGTCGATCGTCTCGGTCCGGGTGACCATCGTGCGGCCCGGACCGTGAGCGTGACGACGACAACGGGCCGCCGACGAAGAGCACGGCGGCGCCCGGATCGCTCGCTACCCGGCCGGGAGTAGCCGGAGTCGGACACCCCATCGAAGGGGGGTGGCGTCTACCGCCACCACGCCCCCCTGTGGCGATTCCGTCGCAGACGACCGGATTGCCACCACCGGAGCTGTTTCGTTGGCCATCATGCAGGCGAACCCCGTGGTCACGGGGCGCGCGACTCAGGCGGTCGAACGATCGTTCGATACACTGGTGGATCCCGGAGCGACGTGCCCCCGACGACGGCCCCGGTTCCTGCTGGAAGAGAGGATCAATGACGTCACAAGGCGAGCTGTTGCCCTTCGCTCGCGAGGTCGTCGATGTGCCCGTCGACGCCGAGCTCGGCGAATCGTTCCTCGCCTACTCCCTGTCCGTCATCACCTCACGGGCAATCCCCGACGTGCGCGACGGGCTCAAGCCGGTCCAGCGCCGGATCCTCTACTCGATGCACCGTATGGGCCTCCGGCCCGATCGGTCCCACCGCAAATGCGCCCACGTGGTCGGCGACGTCATGGCCCGGTTCCACCCCCACGGCGACTCGGCCATCTACGACGCCCTCGTCCGTCTCGGCCAGGACTTCGCTCGCCCGGTCACGCTGATCGACCCCCAGGGCAACTTCGGCAGCCTCGACGATCCACCCGCCGCCTACCGCTACACCGAGTGCCGCCTCACCGAGGCCGCCCTCCACATGCTGGCCGAGATCGACGAGGAGACCGTCGAGTGGCGGCCCACCTACGACGGCGAGACCACCGAGCCGGTCTACCTTCCCGGCCTGCTGCCCAACCTGCTGGTCAACGGCACCTCGGGCATCGCCGTCGGCATGGCCACCAACATGGCCACCCACAACCTCGTCGAGGTGTTCGAGGCCATCAAGCTGGTGATGCGCAAGCGGCGCCCCCGACCGACCGTCGACGAGCTGATGGCCGTCATCCCGGGGCCGGACTTCCCCTCGGGCGGCACCGTGGTCGACGACGGGATCAGGGAGGCGTTCGAGACGGGGCGGGGCACGATCAGGATCAGGGCGTCGGCCACCGTCGTCGACGTGACCCGGACCCGCCGGGGCATCGAGGTGACCGAGCTCCCCTACCTGGTCGGCCCCGAACGGGTCGTGGCCAAGATCAAGGAGCTGGTCAACAACGGCCGCCTCGACGGGATCGGCGACCTGAAGAACCTGTCCGACCGCAAGAGCGGGCTGCGGATCCTCATCGAGTGCAAGAGCGGCGTCAATCCCCATCTGCTGCTCGACAAGCTGTACCGGCTGACGCCGCTCGAGGAGACCTTCGGTATCAACAACGTGGTCCTGGTCGACGGCGTCCCCACCACGCTCGGCCTCTACGATCTCTGCCTCCACTACGTCCAACACCGCCTCGACGTGGTGGTCAAGCGCACGGAGTACCGGTTGCGGGAGGCCGAGCGCCGGCTCCACCTGGTGGAGGGCCTGCTGATCGCCATCGACAACATCGACGAGGTCGTCGCCATCATCCGCAGCTCGGCCGACACCCCCGAGGCCCGGGCCCGGTTGATGGAACGGCTGGGGTTGAGCGAGATCCAGGCCGACTTCGTGCTCGAGCTCCGACTCCGGCGGCTGACGGCGCTGGCCTACGACGAGCTGGTGGCCGAGAAGGAGGAGCTGCTCGCCACGATCGCCGAGCTGCGCACGATCCTCGGATCCGAGCAGCGGCAGCGGACGATCGTCCTCAACGAGCTGGGCGAGATCGTCGAGAAGTACGGAACCCCCCGCCGGACCCGCATCCTCGGCGGCCACGAGCTCCCCGACGTCGACACCCTCGTGGAGGAGACCGTGGCCGAGGTCCCCGACACGCCGTGCGTCGTGAGCTTCACCGCATCGGGGCTCGTCGGGTGGGAGCCCCAGGGCAGGTCTCGCAGCTACAGCCCGTCGCGCCACGACGTGTTGGAGGCCGTGGTGGTCACGTCCCTCCGCCACCCGATCCTCGCCGTCACCGCCGGCGGCAAGCTGCTCCGGGCCACCACCGCCGACCTACCGGAGGTCGGTGGCCGGAGTCGGGGCAAGGGGGCGGCGGAGGCCTTCGGCGCCGATCGCAACGACGCCCTCGTCACGGTCACCGCAACCGGCGGTCGACCCCTGCTCGTCGTCACCGCCCTCGGCGTGGTCAAGCGGCTCGACCCGGCCGCCCTCGCCGATCTGAAGAGTGGGCGGGCGGTCATCAACCTTGCCTCCAATGACCGTATCGTGGCCGCCGTCGAGGTGGCGGACGACGACCATGTCGTCCTCGTTTCCTCCGACGCCCAGGTGCTGCGCACCCCGGTCGGCGCCGTCAGCATCCAGGGTCCGGCGGCCAAGGGGGTGGCCGGCATCTCGGTCAGGGGCACGTCCCGGGTCGTGGGCGCCGGGGTGGCCGCCGAGGGTGCGGTGATCGTCACCGTCACCGACCGGGGCACGGCCAAGGTGACGTCGGTGGACGAGGTCCCGACGAAGGGTCGCGGCACCGGCGGGGTACGGTTGACCAGGTTCACCGACGAGCGCCGCATCGATTACGCCCGGGTCGGCGCCCGGGATCGGGCGATGTGCATCGTCGGCCAGCAGGGAGCGCCGACCAAGCCCGACAACATCCCGCAGGCCCTGAGCCTGCGCCCCACCCGACGCGATGGGGCCAGCACCTCCACTCCGGCCCGGATCCTCGCCGTCGGTCCTCTCCGATGGTGACCGGCCGCCCTCCCGTGGTTCGACACCTCCCCTCCCCCGGTACTCACAGAAAGCAACGACCACTGCGGTGACGACCAAGCGGCCGACCAGAGCGACGAAGAAGAGCACAGCCGCCCCCACGGCGGCCACGACGAGCACAGCCGCCCCCACGGCGGCCACGACGAGCGTGAAGCGTGCGAAGCGCCCGACGCGCCGCCCGTCCGGAGGGGGGTCGGCCGACGACTACGACGCCTCCAAGATCCAGGTCCTCGAGGGGCTCGAGGCGGTGCGCAAGCGGCCCGGCATGTACATCGGGGGCACGGGCACCGACGGCCTTCACCATCTGGTGTGGGAGATCATCGACAACTCGGTCGACGAAGCGGCCGCCGGCTACGCCACCCATGTCGACGTCGTCCTCCACAAGGACGGCTCCGTCGAGGTGTCGGACGACGGCCGGGGCATCCCCATCGACCGCAAGCCCGACGGCCGGACCGCCCTCGAGGTCGTGTTCACCGAGCTCCACGCCGGCGGCAAGTTCGGCTCCGGGGCCTACAGCTCCTCGGGCGGCCTCCACGGGGTCGGGGCCTCGGTGGTCAACGCCCTGTCACAGAAGCTCGTGGCCGAGGTCGACCGCGACGGGGCCACCTGGCGGCTCGTGTTCCTGGCCCGGGAGGCGGGGAACTACCTCTCGACCGGGACGTTCAAGCCGTCGTCCAAGCTGGCCAGGGTGAAGAACGTGCCAGCGAAACGGACGGGCACCCGGGTCCGCTTCTGGCCCGATCTCGACGTCTTCGACCCCGACGCTCGGATCGACTATGACCGCGTCCGGGACCACGTGGCCCGGGTCTGCTTCCTCGTGCCCGGTCTCCAGGTCAAGCTCCACGACCGTCGGGGGGCGGGAACCGAGCCCGAGACGTTCGTGGCCAACGGCGGCCTGGCCGACTATGTCGACTATCTGTCGATCGGTGAGCCGGTGACCGACATCGTCACCATCAACGACGAGTCGACGTTCGAGGAGAAGGTCCCGGTCGACGGTCGGATGACCAGCGTCACCCGACCGTGCGCCGTCGACATCGCCATGCGCTGGGTCAAGGGCTACGACACGACGATCGTGAGCTTCGTCAACACCATCCCCACCAGCGATGGCGGGACCCACGTGGCCGGTTTCGAGCGCGCCCTGTCACGGGTGGCCAACGAGGACCTCCTGGCCGACGCCAAGAAATTGAAGAAGCTGGCCAAGCAGGGCAACGACCGGGCCGTGCCGTCCGACATCCAGGAGGGTCTGGTGGCGGCGGTGAAGGTCACGTTCCCCGAGCCACAGTTCAAGGGACAGACCAAGCAGGAGCTCGGCACCCCGGCCATCCAGTCGCTGGTGTACGAGACGGTGAAGTCCGGGCTGGGCGACTGGGTCGCCGGTGGGGGCAAGAAGACCCAGATCAATGCCCTGCGGGAGAAGATCACACAGGCCGTTCTGACCAGGGTGGCGGCCAAGCAACAGCTCGACGCCCGCCGCAAGGTGGCCACCCTGAGCTCGAACGGGATGCCGGACAAGCTGGCCGACTGCCGGGTCCACGGCGCCGACTCCGAGCTGCTCATCGTCGAGGGCAACTCGGCCGCCGGCCCTGCCAAACAGGGCCGGGACGCCAGCACGATGGCGGTGCTTCCCCTGCGGGGCAAGGTCGTCAACGCAGGAAAGGCCACGCTCAAGCAGATCGTGGAGAACACCGAGGCCCAGGCCCTCATCACCGCCATCGGCGCCGGCTCCGGTCGTGACTTCGATCTCGAGGCGGCCCGCTACGGCCGGATCATCATCCTGTGCGACGCCGATGTCGACGGCAGCCACATCCGCTGCCTCCTCCTGACCCTCATCTACCACCAGATGCGGCCCCTCCTCGAGCACGGCTACGTCTACGCCGCCCAGCCACCGCTGTTCGCGGCGAAACACCGGGGTGAACCGGTCTACGCCTACAGCGACGCCGAGCAGACGCGGTTGAGCAACGACCTCGGCATCGCCCTCGACAAGTGGAAGCGGTTCAAGGGCCTGGGCGAGATGAACGTCGAGGAGCTGGCCGAGACCACCCTCAACCGGGAGACGCGGGTGCTCAAGCGGATGACCATGGGCGACGGCCTCGCCGCCACCCGGGCCGCCGATCTGTTCTCGGTGCTGATGGGCAACGACGTGGCCACCCGTCGCGACTACATCATCGAGAACTCCGGGCTCATCGACACCGACCTGCTCGACATCTGACACGCTCTCAGAGCGACGGCTCACCGCCCGCTTCGGGGGAACGGGCCATCATCAGCATCCGACCGAGGGTGGCGGCCGACACGTTGGCCCCGCAGCCGACGACGACGATCCTGGCCCCGGGGGCACGGCGCCCATGACCGACGGCGGCGGCCAGGGCCACCCCGGCAGCTCCCTCGACCACCTGGTGGTGATCGTCGATCATGTCGGCCACGGCGGCGGCGATCGCCGGCTCGGTCACCGTCGTCCACGCCCCGACCAGCTGGCGGCAGGGGTCGAGGGTGACGGTGTCCGGGTCGATCCCTCCGGCCGTGCCGTCGGAGAACGTGGGTCGAGCCGCCACGTCGACCACCGCACCGGCGGCCACGGAGGCCGCTATGGCGGCGTCGTTGGCCGGCGAGGCCCCGACCACGAGGGTTGAGGGTGAGCGCTCCGCCAGCCAGGTGGCGACGCCGGCCACGAGGCCGCCACCGCCGACGGCGACGACCACGACGTCGACACCGTCGAGACCGGCGTCGCCCATCTGGTCGACGAGCTCCAGCGCCACCGTGCCGGCGCCGGCCACCACCGCCGGGTCGTTGTACGGTGAGAGGTAGCGCCGGCCCTCGGCCTCGGCGGCGGAGCGGGCCGAGCGCTCGGCGTCGTGGGCGTCGGTCGAGTCGACGACCACGACCCGCACCCCGGTCCGCTCGATCGCCTCCCGCTTGGCCCGCTCCGCTCCCATCGGGAGGTGAACGGCGGCGTCGATACCGGTCATGGCGGCGGCGGTGGCGACGGCCAGGCCATGATTGCCCGACGAGGCGGTCACGACGCCGGCCCGTCGGGCTCCCGGATCGAGCGTGAGCAGGGCGTTCAGGGCGCCCCGGATCTTGAAGCTCCCGGTCGGCTGGCGGTACTCGGCCTTGACGGCCACGGCGGCGGTGGCCCGGTCCGACAACGGTCCGGACACGAACAGCGGGGTGGGCGCCAGGTGGGCGGCCAGCCGGTGGGCTGCGTCCTCGATGTCGCCCGCCGTCACCGGATCGGGCGCGTTCACATCGGTGGGCGAGAGGTCTCGGCGGCCAGGGCCGGTGGCAGGGGCCGGGCGTGGACCAGTCCCAGATGCTGGACCGCCCTGGTCATGGCGACGTAGAGGTGGCGGAGACCGGCATCGAGCTCGACGATCTCCGCCGGCTCGACCACCACCACGGCGTCGAACTCGAGCCCCTTGACCGCGGTCGGTGTCACCAGGGCCACGGCCTCCCGGCCGGGGAGGCCCCCGCCCCCGACCCGGTCGGCGGGCAGGCCGGCGGCGGCGAGGGCCGCCGCCACCTGCTCGAGCCGTGGCCCGACGGCCACGACGGCGATGCTGGCCACCCGGCCCCGGAGGGCAACCACCTCCTCGACCGCGGCGTGCCCGAGCGACGGCCCGTCGACGGCCACCACCAGTGGCGGATCGCCCCCGGGCCGGATCGAGCGGGCCGGGGTGACATCGGGGGCGGCCTCGGCCAGCAGGGTGTTGGCCACGTCGAGGATGGCCGCCGGGACCCGGTAGCCGACCGTGAGCTCGGTGCGCCGGACCGCGCCCTCCCACCCGGCTCCCGCCACCTCGTCGAGGTGGCGGGTCAGGACCTCGAGCACGGCGTCCCATGACCCGGCGGCGCAAACCGAGGTGACCTGGGCCTGGTCGCCGACCACCGTCATGGAACCCCGCCGCGACCGGCGGGCCAGCATCCGCAGAGCCATGGGTGAGAGGTCCTGGGCCTCGTCCACGATCACATGGCCGTAGGTTGCCGGCACCCCGCCGATGAGGTGCTGAGCCTCGTCGAGGAGGGGGATGTCGTCGGCGGTCCACGGCTCGTGGGCGGGCTTGCGGACGCCCTTGCGCCGCAGCAACCGCTGCTCGTCGCCGTCGAGAAGTCCGTCGGCGGCCACCGCCAGCCGGCGAGCCGACCCGTACAGGTCGCGCAGCACCACTGCCGGGTTGGCGGTCGGCCACATCCTGTCGACGGCGGCCCGGAAGGCCGGATCGGCCCGTACGGTCGAGGTGAACAGTGGCTCGCCCGCCGGGTCCACTCCGGGGCGGGCCCCGTGGCGCCGCCAGCCCTCCTGGAGCACCAGTCGACGGAACACCTCCCGGCCGTCGTTGACGGGGATGCGGCGGGCCAGGACCGTCTTCTGGAGCTGGTCGAGATCGTCCGGGCCGAGCCGCACCACCGCCACGCCGGCCCGGAGCTCCAGGCCCTCCGCCGGCACCCGGAACCGGGCCCGCACGGCGTTGGCCACGATGGTGGCCATGACCCCCCGCCCCTTGAGGCGGGCGACCTCGTCGTCGTCGGCGGCCCTGACCCGGTAGCGGGACTCGACCAGACCCTCCAGCGTCGACTGCGAAACCGCCGTCTCCCCCAGGGAGGGCAGCACGTCAGCGATGTAGCGGAGGAACAACCGGTTGGGCCCGATGACGAGGACCTTGGACTCGGTCAGCTCGTGGCGGTGCTCGAAGAGCAGGAACGCCCCCCGGTGCAGCCCGACGGCCGTCTTGCCGGTGCCGGGGCCGCCCTGGACGATCACCAGCTCGTCGAGCGGGGCCCGGATGATCTCGTCCTGCTCGGCCGCGATCGTGGCCACGATGTCTCGCATCTGGCCGCTGCGGGTCCGCTCCAACTCGGCCAGGAGGGGATCGGGCAGGCCCCCGTGGACGGCGTCGGCATCGGGGTCGTCGAGCCGTTCGTCGAGCAGGGCGGTGAGCCGACGGTCCTCGATCACGAAGCGCCGGCGGAAGGCGAGGCCGCACGGATCGACGGCGGTGGCCCGGTAGAAGGCGGCGGCCACCGGGGCCCGCCAGTCGACGACGACGGGACGGGCCGCGTCGTCCTCCACATGACGGCGGCCGATGTACCACCGGTCGCCGTCCTCGGTGTCTATGCGACCGAAGCAGAGGGGACCGGCAGCCTCGGCCAGCGCCGCCTCCCGGCGTTGCAGATGGAATTGGGTGATCCGCGCCTCGACCGTGTTCTCCTGGCGCACGGCCCGGGCGCCGACCTCGGCGAGGGCGGCGGCCCGCCGCTGCATGGCGGCGAGGTGGTCGTGGGCCCGGTCGAGCCAGCGCTGCTCGCCCTCGAGGTCGGGATGCGACGGCTCGGTCGGGAGGTCGGGGCCGGGCCCGGTGCCGTGTCGTGCGGCCACGTCACTCCCGCTCCTCCACCGGCCCGCCGAGGTCGCGGTAGAGGAGGGTCAGGCCGATGGCCCACACGACGGTCGCCACCCCGTTGCCCAGAGCGCTGAACAACTGGCCGATGGCGAACGTCGCCGGGTTGTCGCCCATGAGGTCGGCTAAGCGGAGCTCGTCGCCGTTGGCGCCGGCGGGAGACGACGCTCCGCCTCCGCCAATGGCGAGGAACGGGGTGGCGGCCACGCTCGTCACGAGCGACAGCGAGATGCTGATGATCACCAGCAGCACCAGCCGGCCGAGCACGGTCCAGAACCGGCCTCCGGTGGCGTGCCAGCTGGCGGCGAGGGCCGACACGCCGGCCGGAGCCAGCGAGGCGCCGATTATCCCCAGCGACAGCCTGGTGGCGATGAGGAAGCTGCCGACCAGCCAGACAGGGAAGCTGAGGATGAGGGTGACGGGCGCAGCCACCCCGATCACGATCATCACGACGTAGGCCAGGACGAGGGCGCCACCGACCAGCGCCGTGAAACCGAGCGCCCGGGGCAGGCGGCGGAGCCCGTCGAGCATCGAGGCCGACCAGATCTCCGGGGCACCATCGTGCTGGGCCCGGGCCTGGCGGCTGGCGGCGACCGCCAGGTAGACGGTGGCCACCACCAGGGCCAGGAACGAGATCACGACGACGGCGTAGAGCTCCGGTCCGGCCCCCGGGTTGGTGAAGCTGAACTCGCCGGTGTCGCTGTTCGTTACCAGGACCGCGTTGCGCAGGACGTACCACACGGCGACGCCGTTGAGCAGGCCGGGGGGGATGGCGAGCAGCACGATCATGGGGAAGAAGTGTCCGGCCCGATCGGTGACGGTTCGGGTGAGCTCGCTCATCCACTCGCCTACCTGGGGCGGGCCGACGGGCGACGGTCCGACCTGGGCCGTCGTCTGCTCGGTCCACGACAACCCGTCCCACCACCGGAAGCCGACCCCGGTCGTCGGGTCGGGGTACCAACCGGGTGGTGGGCTCGTCGGTGGCGGTGGCGGCGGTGTATCGCCCATCAGGCTGCCTCTTCGTCGTTGGGGCGATCGTCGAGATCGACGACGACACCGTAGTGATCGGACGGCACGACACCATGACGTTCGGTGGTGCCGAACAGGGCAGCGGCGCGCGGGTTGCACCATGGCTTGGGCCGGGGCCACGAGACGAGGACGTAGTCGAGCCGACGGCGGGGCCAGAGGGCGTCGGCGGCGTTGGGGTTCTCCCGGCTCCACGTGTAACCGGGGCCGTCGCCGACGGCGGCCCAGCTGTCGGTGAACACGATGCCGTCGCCGTACGGAGCGCTGAGGCCGGTGAGTCGCCGGATCTCGTCCGAGTCCGGGCCGGCGTTGAGGTCGCCCCCGACCACGACGGGCCGGTCGGGGTCGGCGTGCCGGCCGATGAGCTCGACCACCTCGGTCAGTTGGCGCTGGCGTACGATCGATTGGTCGTACTGCCACGCCAGGTGGGTGACCACGACGAGCAGAGGGCCGGCCGGCGTCGCCACCCGGCAGGCCAGGGCGCTGCGATGCGACGGAGCGCCCCCGGGCCCGGTCAGGGCCAGCTGCTCGACCCGCTCGATCGGCCACCGGCTGAGCACGGCGTTGCCGAACTTCTGGGGGCGCAGGTGGTCGCCGTGGGTGGTTCGCTCGACAGCGAGCCCGAGGGTGTCGGCCAGGCCCCGGGCCTGGTCGTCGGTGTCACTGGCCCACACCTCCTGGAGCAGCACGATGTCGGCCGCAACGGCGCGCAGCTCGTCGGTGATCGCCGGCTGGCGCTGACGCCAGGCCCCGAACTGCCACCACAGGTTCCAGGTCGCTACCCGCATGACGTCATCGAGGCTAACGAGCTGCGGTGGGCATGGGGGCGAACGCATCCATGCGAACTTCGCCACCGGAGTTTGAACCGTCGGCTCCCGGGGAACGGAGTGGGAGCGGTGGAGGTCAGGAAAGCAGCAGTGCCTTTGGTCACAAATGTTTGACCGACCGCTCAATCTGTATGCTATTTTCCTGGGTAGGCCGGCTCATCCAAAGTCGTACCCTTGGGTGATACGACCCAAGCCCCCCGATCGGAGGTCGGATGGACACCGAATTCAGCCTTCATCCCGAAACCGACGTGACCTGGACCGAGCAAGCCATCTGCCACGGTTTGACCCACGTCTTCTTCGGCCCGGCGGCGGAACGGCCCGAACGGCGGGCCGAGCGGGAGGCGATCGCCGCCAGCTACTGCCTCTCGTGTCCCGTGATGCTCCCCTGCCGTCGCACTGCTCGACTAAACCGGGAGCATGGATTCTGGGGTTGCGAGAACGACGAACAGCGGGCGGCGGCCGGCTACGCCCCCCGTTCCCCCAGCAGGCGTGCCGTCATCGCCGCCCGGGACGCCGCCCGCGATGCCACCCAACGTCGCTGCGACGGTGTGGCCGAACCCGTCGGCTGACACCGGGGGCCCGGCCACCCCCACGCCGACCGTGACCGCCGACGCCCTGCTGGTGTTGTCCTTCGGCGGTCCGGAGCGCCCCGACGAGGTCATCCCGTTCCTCCGCAACGTGACCCGGGGACGCGACGTTCCGGACGAACGGTTGGCCGAGGTGGCGGCTCAGTACGAGCTGTTCGGTGGACGCTCGCCGCTCAACGACCAGTGCCGGGCGCTGGTCGCCGCCGTGGAGTCCGAGCTCGACCGGTCGGGCCTCGACCTCCCCGTCTACTGGGGAAACCGCAACTGGCATCCCTACCTCACCGACACCGTTGCGGCCATGGCCGACGATGGGATCACTGAAGCTCTCGTGTTCGTCACGTCGGCCTTCGGTTCCTACTCGGGCTGCCGCCAGTACCGGGAGGACCTCGACCGGGCGGCCACCGCCGTGGGACCCCGAGCACCCCGCCTGTCCAAGCTGCGGCTCTACTACAATCACCCGGGCTTCATCGAGCCCTTGGCCGAGGCCCTCGCCGCCGCCATCACTCCGACGGAGCTGGCGACCGGGGCGACCCGACTCGTGTTCACCGCCCACTCGATCCCGGCCTCGATGGCCGCCGGGTGCGACTACGTCCACCAGCTGAACGAGGCGGCCCGGCTCGTCGTCGAGGGCGCCGGCCTCGTCAGCACGCCGTTCGACCTCGTCTATCAGAGCCGGAGCGGGCCACCCCACGTCCCGTGGTTGGAGCCCGACATCAACGATCATCTAGGAACGCTGACCGACCGTGGTACGTCCTCGGTGGTGCTGGTGCCCGTCGGCTTCACGAGCGATCACATGGAGGTGCTGTTCGACCTCGACACCCAGGCCGCGGCGACCGCCGAACGGCTCGGCATCGAACTGACCCGGGTGCCGACGGTCGGTCGCCATCCCCGTTTCGTCGCCATGATCCGTGAACTGGTGGAGGAACGGGTGGCCGGCGCTCCCCGGCGGGCCCTCGGCGGCGACGGGCCCTGGCCGGACCATTGCCCGGCGGACCACTGCCCGCCGCCGGCCCGCCGCCCCTGATCCGGCAAGACATGCGGCAGGATTGCGCCCCAACGAGCGCTACGCCGGAGGAGTTGCGCAGCAGCTCCCGAAGACCGGCCTCCCGACGACAGACTCAGACGCCGCCCAGACCGCCGACCGGCTGGCCGGATGCGCCACGGGACACCCGCCAGGCCACGATCTCCTCCCCCATCGGCGTCGATGGCCCGCTCGCGGTGAACGGCCACAGCTCTCGGGCGATGCGCTGCCAGTTGGCCGTTGCGTTCAGCTGGGCGAACAGCGCGACCAGGCCCAGGGTGATCCGCTGCACCACCACGAACGACGGTGGCACGTTCAGGTAGCGCATCAGTTCCCGGTAGGGCCCGCTCGTGTCGAACAGGTGCTTGACCCCTGCGGCGGCGTACTCGGCATCGAAGGTGACGGGCCCGTCGGTGAGCACATAGCGGTAGTAGTAGCTGAAGTACTCCTCGATCGCCTCGTCGTCGAACGGCGCACCGGGTGCGAGGATCCCGGCATCCTCCACCACCCGGCGAAACCCGGCGGCGTTGCGGTTGAGGACCATCTCCTGGATCAGCTGTTCGAACAGGACCGTTTCGGAGGGGTCGAACCGCTTGACCAACCCGAAGTCGAAGAACGTGACCCGCCCCCCGGGATTGAACAGGTAGTTGCCGGGGTGAGGATCGCCGTTGAACGAGTGGAGGCGGTAAATGGCCCCGAACGAGAAGCGGAACAGGGTCTCGGCCGCCAGATCACGCTCCTCCTTGCTCCAGTGCACCACGTCGCCGAACCTCGACCCGACGGCCAGATCGGTGGTCAGGATGCGGGCCGTCGACAGCTCGTCGACCACGCCGGGCACCGTGATGAACGGATGGCCGTCGAAGTAGGCGTGGAACAGTCGCTGGTTGGCGGCCTCGTTGACGTAGTCGAGCTCCTCAACCAGACGGTCCTTGATCTCGGCCACGATGGGAGCGGGGTCGACGCTGGGGAACATGGCCGCCAACCCGCCGAAGATCCAGCCGGCGTTGTCGAGGTCGGCGGCGACGGCCTCGGCCACGCCGGGGTACTGGATCTTCACCGCCACCGCCCGGCCGTCGGAGGTGATGGCCCGGTGGACCTGGCCGATGGAGGCGGCAGCGATCGGCACCTCGTCCCACTCGGCGAACAGCCGGTCGGGCGGGTGGCCCAACTGGCGCTCGATCTGCTCGGCCGCCAGCTCCGGCGCCATGGGCGGGGCGTCATGCTGCAGGGAGGCCATCGTCTGGCGGACGTGCTCGGGGAGACCGCTGTCGAGGTAGCTGGCCATCTGCCCGATCTTCATCATCGCCCCCTTCATGTTCCCCAGCTCGGCGGTGACATCCTGCGCCGTCCGGATCTGGAACTCTGTGTCGAGCGCCTCCCGGCGCTCGGCCGAGGCGAAGGTGCGACGGGCCCGGTGGACGGCGTACCGGCGCCCGCCCCGCAACCCCAGCAGCGCGAGGCGGAGGTTCCGGGATGCCAGGCGGCTGCTGCTGACCGGACCTCCACCATCGAAGCGCCCGAGGCGCCACGCCGTCACCGACCGACAGCCACCGGCGAGGGCGAGGAGAGCGAGGAGGGCGACCACCACCTTCTTGATCACACGATCAGCCTAGAGCCGGCCTCCGGGCGGCCTGCCCCGCCCCGTGTCGGGTCCCGGCCGGCGGCCACGCTACCGTTGGGCCGGTGACGGTGGCCAGAGGTGCCAGCAAGCGGATCCGGCGTCTGACCGGCTACGAGATCAGCTGCTACGACGTGCTCCCCCGGGAGGTGGCCCAGCGTGTGATCCTCGTCCGGTTGCCGCGCCTGCCGGGGCCGTTCGCCGGGATGGCCCTCGGCCGGGTCGTGTTCCTCGGACGCGACATCCCCCCCGACGGATCGAGCGCCCTGCTGGCCCACGAGCTGACCCATGTCCGCCAGTGGACCGAGATCGGCGCCGTCGGGTTCACCGCCGCCTACCTCGCGCACTTCGGCCGTTCGCTGGCCCGGACACGGAGCTGGCACCAGGCGTATCGCGCCATCGGGGCCGAGTGCGACGCCCGGGAGGCGGCCGACCGGTGGCTGGGGCGGCACAGCGCGGCAGGAACGGAAAGCCGCCCCCCAACTGGTCATACATGACGATGTTCCTCCACTGGCCCGCCATGAAGCTGGTGGAGCGAGATCCGGCCCTGAGCCGGGTCGCCAGGCTTATCGGGCGGGCATCGCTGGTATTCGATACGAACCTCGTCCGGGAGCGGCCCTGGTGAAGGGGGTGGGCCGCCGCCGGCCGGGGTGAGCCGGTCCCCCGCCGGTGATGTCGCTAGGCTGACCGCCGTGCGCAGGACCCTCACCGTCGTCACCACCGTGCTGGCCACGGCCCTCCTCCTCGTCGCTCCGGCCCGACCGGCACTGGCCCAAGCCGTCGAGGATGTCGCCGCCGACATCGAGCGTTCCGGCCGTTCGCTCGATTTCGACACCGACGACGACCTCGACGCCGCCATCGCCGACGCCAACGACGAAGGCATCGGCTTCGCCTGGCTCGACGTCGACGACGACGCCGAGGGGATCGCCCTCGACGTAGCCGAGGTACTGGAGGGGTCGCGCTACGACACGATCCTGGTGCTGACCGACAGCGGGGTGGGGGCGTGGTCGACCACCCTCGACGACATCGACGTGGTCGACGCCCTCGATGCCGGCTTCGACGACTTCCGACTGGGGCGGACGGCCGACGGCGTCACGGCCTTCACCCGGGCGCTGGCCGGGCGCCCCACCACCACGGCCACCACCACCGGCGGGGCCGCCACCCCGGCCGACGGCGGCATTTCGGGCTCGTCGGGCGGGGGCATCGGATTCGGGACCATCGTGCTGTTGGCGCTTGTCGCCGGCGCCGGTCTCCTCCTGTTCCGGTCCCTGCGTCGGCGGAGCAGGGCCAACAAGCAGGCTGCGGTCGACCTCGAGGCCGATCGGGCGGAGATACGGGAGCAGCTGAGGGACAACGCCGACCACGTCCTCGGCCTCGGCGACCGCGTCATCGCCTCCGGCGACGCCACGCTCATCGCCACCTACGAGGAGGCCAGCGCCACCTACCAGGAGGTCAGTCAGTCCGTCGACGGCGCCACCACGGCGGACGAGGTCGACGCCCTCGACGATCGCATCGACCATGCCGAATGGCAGTTCGAGTCGATCCAGGCGAGGCTCGAGGGGCGACCGCCGCCTCCCTCGCCGGCTGAGACCGAGGCCCGGGCCGCCCCTCCGGCGCCGGCCCCGACGCCGCCCCATGGTGGCCGCCCCGGGCCCGGCGACGACGACGCCGTGATCGGCGGGTCGGGAGATCGGCCCGGGTCACGGTCCTCGCGACCCCGGGCACGGTCCCGCAGCGGGGGACTCGGCGGTGGACTCGGCGGGGGGCTGGGCAGCATCCTGGGCAGCATCGTCCTCGGCGGCGGCGGGTTGGGAGGCCTCGGCGACTCCCGCCGGACCCGGCAGCGCCGTTCGAGCGGGCTGGGAACCCCGATGGGCGGAGGCCTCGGAGGCGGCGTCCTCCGACCGCGGGGTTCGGCCCGTTCCGGTTCCGGCTCCCGCCGGGGCGCGTCGGCCGGTCGATCGTTCGGTTCCCGCCGCGGTGGAGGCGGCGGCCGGCGGTTCTGAGATGGCTCCCGTGGCCAACCATCCCCGTCTCTGTCACAGCGTTCGACCATGATCGATGACATGGCCGACGACCCGGACGTTCTCGCCTTCGACGCCGTCCACGATCCCGGCACCACCGACGTGGATACCGATGTGGATACCGACCTGGATACCGACCTGGATACCGATGTGGATGCCGACGTGGATGTCCCGCCGGTCGATCTCGATCTCGACCCTCTGTCACGGCCCGGCACCGACGACACGAGGGAGCACGGCGGCGTCGCCCTCCCTCGCCACGTCTCCCCGTCGTCGGCCGCCGCCTTCGAGCAATGTCCCCGCCGTTGGCGTTTCAAGTACATCGACAACGAGCGCGAGCCGTCGGGCCAGGCCGCCCTCGTCGGTTCATTCGCCCACCGGGTTCTCGAGTTCGTGTGCGGCCTGCCCGCCGTCCACCGCACGCCCGAGCAGGCGAAGGCTCTGGCCAAGGAGCTGTGGCACGACTTCGCCACCGACCCCGACTATCAGGCCCTCGAGCTCGACGACGACCAGGCCCGGGCCTTCCGCTGGCAGGCCTGGCTCTCGATCACCGGCCTGTGGGACCTCGAAGACCCGGCCCGGGTCGAGGTCGTCACGACGGAGCAGCGGGTCTCGGTCGATCTGGGCGACGTCCCGTTCGTCGGCGTCATCGACCGAGTCGACCGAGTGGCCGACAAGCTCGTGGTCAGCGACTACAAGTCGGGCTCGCTGCCCCGTGTGCGGTGGCGGGGCGACAAGATCCAGCAGGTGATGCTGTATGCCGCCGCCCTCACCCGATCCACCGGCGACCAGCCTCACCGGGCCCGGCTCCTCTACCTCGGCCAGCGCATCCTCGACGTGGCCGTCACCGAGCGACGGCTCGAGGAGGCCGAGGGGCAGCTCGCCGCCACCTGGGGGCGGATCACCGCCAGCTGCACCGCCGACAGCCACGAGCCCAACCCCGGGGTCCTGTGCGGCTGGTGCCCCTTCGTCGACCGATGCCCCGAGGGTCGGTCGGAGCTGGTGAGGCGGGCCGAGGCCGGCACCCTGCCGGCCCACGCCCCGGCCGCCGCCACCCTCGTGGCCTGAGGCCCTCCCGTCATCCGCCCGGCCTCCGCCGTCGGGGGGGACGGTGCGGCGGGGAGGCGACCTGCCCAGGTGGCGGGAACGAGTCACCCGTCGTCCCTATCGTTCGTCCGGTGATCCGGTGCCCGCCAACGGATCCGTGGGATGAACCCCTCAAGTACCTCCTTCCTCGAGCCGACACGAGCGATGTGGCCGCCCCGGCCCCAGAGCGGCCCCGGTCGCGCCTGGGATGATCACCATCGACGGAGATGTCGACCATGACACTGACAGACGACCAGCACGTCATCGATCAGACCGACGCCGGTTGGTTCCCCGACCCCGAGCGTCGCCACCAGCTCCGCTACTACGACGGCGCGGCGTGGACGCCCCACGTGACACACCACGGGCCCACGCCGTGTGCCGGGTGCTTCTCGCACCACGTCCGCTGACGGACCGGTCCGGACCGGCCCGACACGGACCTCGACGGGACAGCGGTCGCTCACGGTGACCAGGAACCGAGCACGTCGGCGAACACCTCCTCCCCGTCGATGTCGACCCCGCGTCCGGCGAACCACGAGCAGATGTTGACCACGTCGCGGTGCAGGTACTCGATTCCCTGAGGGTTGGCCGCCAGGTCGACGGCCTGGGGGAAGTCGATGAACACCACCCTCCCCTGCCACCAGAGCAGGTTGTAGGCCGAGAGATCGCCGTGGACCCAGCCGGTGGCCACCAGCAGGTGCAGTCCGGCCACCACCTGGTCGAGGGCCGACGCCACCTCGCCCGCCGTCAGCCGACCCCGCGCCAGTTGAGGGGCCGCCCCATCGGTCGAGCCGGCGTACTCCATGACGAAGACGTCGTCGACGAACGACACCGGGTACGGCACGTCGAGGCCGGCCTGCCACAGCCTGGACATGACCTCGTGCTCGTGACCGGTCCAGCGTGACTGGAGCAGCCGCTTGCCGTATGCCGACATGGCCTCGACGGCCCGTCGGTCACGGGACTTGCGGAACTGCCGTCCCTCCCGGTACTCGACGTCGTTGCGGAACGCCGATGCCCGCTGCAGGCCGAGGGCCTCCAACTCCCCCTTGCGGCCGACGAGGCGGGGGACGTACCGCTTGCGGGCCAGGAGGCAGCCCCGGCCGTCCTCCCCGATCCGCTCGATCACATCGATCTGGGCCTCCTTGCCCGAGCGGAGCACGCCGAGATCGACGTCGACGTACGGTTCTTCGATCAGCCACTCGGGCTGTGGTGTGGTGTGCACCGGTGGATCCTCCGTGTGTTGGTGCGTTCGTTCGGTCGAATGGCACCGACCGCGACGCACCCGGGGACCCGCAGGGTCCGCTCCGGGGATCAGTCCCCGGGGCGGTGGAACGCTCCGGGGGCGCGATCGGGGAGGGGCTTGTCGCTGCGCACCGTCATGGGCACCTCACCTCCCCGGCTCGAGCTACGGTCCAGGCGCGACACTACCCGAGGTCCCGAATGCTCGACCCCGAATATCGGCTCGACACCTCCCGCTCGAGAAAGGCCACCACCTCGGCCCGAGCCTCGTCGAGATCGGGCACCGCCCGCTCGACGGCGCCGTCGGGACCTAAGAACACGAAACGGCACTCGACGACCGGGCGCTGGGCCACGTGTTCCAGGGCGATGGCGTAGACCGCAGCCTGGGGCCGGTAACGGGCCACCTTGCGGTCGATGTCGGCATCGTCGACCACGGCATCGGTCTTGTAGTCGACGACCACCAGCCCCTCGGCCGTCTCGAAACAGAGATCGACGAAGCCCTCGACCAGGGCGGCGCCGACCGGGGCGGCGACGTAGAGCTCGCGCCAGTGGCGGGCGGCGGCGGCCCGGGCCATGGTGGGGGCGGCGAGGGCGGCGCGAGCCAGGCGGGCCACCTCACCCGCCAGCTCCCCCACCCCTTCCCGTTCGGCGTTGAGCCGGGCCAGGTGGTCGACATCGTCGCCCACCAGATCGACGGCCTGGAGCACGGCGTGGACGGCGGACCCCACGGCGGTGCCGGCCCGACCGCGACGCCACGGCTCCCGCTCGGCGGCCGGTTCGGCCGCCAGGGCGTCGTCGGCCGGCTCGATCCCGTGAATCGGCTCGAGGGCGGCGGCGATGGCGGTGGCGGCGTGGGTGCGGGCGGCGGCGCAGGCGTCGAGCAACCGCCGCTGCTCCTCCCGCCACACGGCCTCGCTCTCGGCGTAGGTCCCGGCGCTGAGCCGGAGCTGGGTGGGAGGCTCGACGTCGTAGCGCTCGTCGCCCCGCCGCTCGAACGACGTCCACCGCCCCGGCGCCTCCTCCATGCCCTCCCACGTGCGGCGACCGGCGCTCTGCAGACCCTCCTTGTGGTGAGCGCTCACCACCAGCAGGTCGCGGGCCCGGGTCATGGCCACATAGTGGAGGCGGACCCGCTCGTGGCGGTCGAGAACCTCCTCGAGCGAGGAGTGGACATCGAACGCCGGGGTCGTCCGACCCTTGGCCAACTTCACCTCCGGGGCCGCCCCCGGTGGGAAGAGCACCTGGGGACCGCGGGCCCGGTTGGCATCCTGGGTGGGAGAGCCGGCCAGCACCACCATCGGGAACTCGAGCCCCTTCGAGCCGTGGATGGTGAGGATGCGTACGGCGTCGTCGTCGGGCTCGGCCGGAATCGGCTCGGTGATCCGCGCCATGTCGCTGGCCTGCACGTCGACCCACGCCACGAAGTCGTGGAGGTCGCCCCCCTGGGTGGCGGCGAACTCCCGGGCCTGCTCGGCCAGGAACCGGTATCGGCGCCATCGGTCGCGGGGCCGGGGCTCGGCCAACGCCGCCTCCCTCAGTCTGCGATCGCGCACGATCTGGTCGATGAGGGCCGACGGGTCGGTCCACCATCGTCGGTCGTGCCAGTCCCGCAGGACGGCGAACGCCCTGGCGATCGCACACTCCGCCAGACCGTCGGGGACCGGGGCCGAGGCGTAGTTCCAGGTGCCCTCGGCCAGGTGCCAGGACAGGAGGTCGTCGTCGCCGACGGCGAACAGGCCCGAGCGCAGGGCGGCCACGACATCGACGGCATTGGCCGGGTCGACGACGGCCCGCACCCCGGCCAGGACGTCGCGCACCTCCTGGGTGGCGTAGACCAGCGAGCTCGTCTCGGGACGGAACGGCAGGTTGGCCACGCCGAACGCCGACTCGAGGGCCGGCAGCGAGAGACGGGATGGGATGAGCACGGCGATGTCGCGCAGCCGGACCGGTCGCCATTGACCCTCTCGCTCGACCCTCCATTCCTCCTCGACGGCCCGGCACACCACGGCGGCGACGTCGGCCGCCTCGATCTCTCGGATCTCACCAACGGGCTGGTCGTGGGGTCGGCCGAGACACACCACCGGGACCGGTCGTTCGGGATCGGCCTCCCGCACCGCGTCGAGGGGCGTGTACCGGGGCTGGGCCCCCGGTTCGCCGGCGCCGATGGCCCAGCCGAAGAAGTCGTTGACCCAGTCGACGACGCCCGGCACCGAACGGAAGTTGGCGGTGAGACGGGTCGGTTCGTCGACGAGGGCGGCCTCGGCGTCGGCGTAGACCCGGGTGTCGGCCCGACGGAACCGATAGATCGACTGCTTGGGGTCACCCACCACGGTCAGCCGGCCGGGCCTCAGCTCCCCCGCCAGCTCCTGCCACGGCCGGTCGGCCACGAGCCCGTCGGCGGCGATGAGCACCGCCAGCTCGATCTGGATGGGATCGGTGTCCTGGAACTCGTCGAGGAGGATGCGGCTGTAGCGCTGGTGGAGCTGCTCCCTGACCCGGGGGTTGGACCGGAGGAGACGGCGGGCCAGGACGAGGAGGTCGTGGAAGGCCAACTCACCGCTGGCCTGGCGCCGTCCCACCCGGTCCTCGACGAACCCCGCTACCCGGGCCACGTAGTGAGCCAGGACCTCGTGCCGGTACGCCTCGACGGCCGCCGCCGTCGAGAGCCGCAGGTCGGCCACCCGGCGCCGCACCTCGTCGACATCGAGGCGGACCCAATTGCCCTTGCGGCCGATGTTGGTGGGCGGCCACCGCACATTGTCGAGCCACTCGAGCTCGGCGTACGGATCCCGATCGGCGACGGCCCTGGCCTCCTCGGCCACCTCGATGAGGCGCTGGGCCAGCTTGTCGCCCGGGTCGAGGCAGTGTTCGACCAGTCGGTCGAGCTCGGAGATGGGGGCCAGGACGGGGCCCAGCTCGAGGGGCGACAGGGGCGCCGGCTGGCGCTCGATGGGATCGAGCAGATCCCAGTTGTCGTCGAAGCGGCGGGCGATGTCGGCGAACCGCCGCAGATCGACGCCCAGCACCGCGGCCCGCTCCTGGAGATCGAGGAGCGACAGGTCGTCGCCGATCTGCCCCGTGAACACCCGCCACGCCTCATCGAAGGCCAGCATGGAACCGATCTCGTCGGCCACGGCGAAACCGGGTGGGAGGCCCGCCTCGACCGGATGGTCGGACAGGATACGGAGGGCGAAGCCGTGGAGGGTGGTGAAGGCCGCGGTCTCGACCTGTCCGGCGGTGTTGGCCAGGTGGCGGTCGGCCCGGTCGCGGCCCTGACGGTCGATCTCGTCGCGCACCCGCGTCCGCAGCTCTCGGGCCGCCGCCTCGGTGAAGGTGATGGCGGCGATGCGGGTGACGGGCACCCCGGATATCACGAGGTTCACGATCCTGGCCACCAGGGACGTGGTCTTGCCGCTACCCGCCCCGGCCTCGACGAACAGGCTCCGGTCGAGCTCGGTGACGACCCGCTGGCGGGCGCTGCGATCGGGTAGCTCCCTGCTGGGGGCGGGGACCGCAGAGGTGGTGACCGTCACGATGCCGCCTGGCCCCGCAGCAGCACCGCCACGGGGGCGAGGCCGTCGTCGTCGCGGATCGACTCCCACTCCCGCTGCCGGTCGGTGGGACAGATCCGGTCGAAGTCGCAGTAGCGGCAGTTGGCGAACGTGAGCCGGGGCCAACCGACGGCATCCCCGGGAACGCCGGGGAAGAGGCCGCCGGAGATCCCGTCGAGAGCCGCCGTCACCGTCTCATCGAGATCGGACTCGAGGGTCTGCTCCAGTTCGACGGGTCGGACCTCGCCGCTGCGGGTGAGCCAGTAGAGGGCGGTGCGGGGCCCGTCGAGGCCGAGCTTGTCGGCCACGACCCGGGCGTAGAGCGGGAGCTGGAGGCGACGACCACCATCGAGGGGGTCGTCGGCCATGCCGGCGAAGGCCCGGGGTGAGCCGCCCTTGTAGTCGATGACGAGCAGGCCGTCGTCCTCGGTGCGGTCGACGCGGTCGACCCAGCCCCGGAGACGAACCGACCGCCCGTCGGGCAGGCGGACGATGCTCGGCTCGTCGTCGAAGCCGAACCCGAGCTCGACATGGATGGGGGTCGAGCGGCGGGCGGCCCGCAGCTCGTCGTCGGTGGAGAGGAAGATCGTCAGCTCGCTGCCCAGGCGTCGTTCGAGGATCCTGGTGTTGACCCGACCTCCGGTGACGCCCTTCGCCTGGGCCGCCGCCACCTGCTCCGCCATGATGGCCAGCAGCCGGTCTCGTTCCCCGGGCCCCCACCGCTCCCCCGGCGCCGGCACCGTGTCGGCTGCGAGGTGGTGGGCGATGAAACGCTCGAGGATGGCGTGCATCAGCGTGCCCCGGTCGGCCGGCGTGATCTCGTCGATCCGCTCCGGCCGATCGTCCTCGGCCAGGCGCAGCACCCGTCCCAGCAGGTAGCTGCGGGGGCAACTGGCGTAGGCCTCGAGGGCCGTGGCCGACAGGAGCCGTTCCGTGGCGTCGACCGCACCCACCGCCACCTGGCCGACATGGCGGTTGATGCCACCCCGACGACGGTCGAGGATGCGGGCCAGGTTCTCCGACAGGGTCGGGTCGTGGTGGGCCAACTCATGGGTGGAGACCGGATCGCCGCCCTCGACATGATCGATCAGGGCCCGGAGGCCGAACTCCTCCGCCGAGGCGGGACGGCCGTGATCGGCCAGGGTGCGGTAGTGCGATGGAAGGCTGTGACGCTCCCCCACCAGCGGGTCGAGGACGCGGGGCCATGACCGGGACCGGAGGCTGCGGAGATCACCCCTGGCGGTGACCACGACCGGGGGGTGCTGGGCCGAGGCCAGAGCGGCGGCCACCGCCCGCACGTCGAGGGAGGTGGTGATGTCCGTCGGTGCCAGCAGGCCCCGGCTCTCGGCCCGGAGAGCATCGGGCAGGAGCGAATCCTCGCGGGGGGCGCGGGGCAGGACCCCCTCGGCCAGGCCGATCACGATCACCCGGTCGAGGTCGAGGCCGGTCACCGCCGTCACCGGAGCCACGAGCAGACCGTGGCCGAGGGGCCGGCCCGGGATGGGGCGGGCGCCGAGCTGGGCCGACAACAGCGACTCGAAGGCGGCCAGATCGGGGGGCACGCCGATCCGGTCGAGCTCGGTGAGCTGGCCGAGGAGACCGGCCACACGGTGGCGGGACGCCACCTCGTCCTCGGGCCAGCCCTCGGTGGCCGACAGGTAACGGTCGAGCAGGCCCTCGGCCCAACGACCCCAACCGGCCCAGCCGGCGGGGCGGGCGGTGGCGGCCACGATCTCCCGCAGGTCGGCCACGAAGGCCAGGAGCCCATCGGCGGCGGCGGCGTCGACGGGTTCGAGGTGGCGGCGGAGCTCGCCGAGGCGGGGCTCCCAGTGCTCGCCGTCGACGACGCCCGCCTGACGGGAGAGGCGATCCCACAGGGCGGTGTCGACCGCCCCACCGGCCTCGTCGGCGAGGGGGACGGACGAGGCGAGCGTGATGACGGCGGCGCGTTCCAGGTCGGCGGCGGCGATCGCCAGGACCCGGAGCAGGAACCGTCCGCACAGCGAGGCCGCCAGCGGCCGTCGGCCCGGGCCGCACCACGGGAGGCCGGCGCCATCGAGGTGCTCGGCCAGGAGGCTCAGGTAGGGATCGGGGGTGGAGTAGAGGATGGCCATGCGGGTCAGCGGCGCCCCGAGGGCGGCATGGGCCACGATCTCGTGGACGGCGGCCCGCACCTCGTCGTCGGGGTCGGCCACGTCGACCAGGGTCGCCACCACGGGCGGCGGGGCGGCGGGGCGCTCCACCTGGATGCTGGCGGCGGCCAGACGGGCCAGATGGCTCCGGTCGACGGCGGGCTCGCCGGTGAGGCCGACGACGATGTCGCAGTCGGCCCGGCGGGCCAGAGCGGTGAGGAGCCGGCTCTCTAACGGATCGGACGGGTCGGGCAGGTGGACGACGAACGGACCGCGAGCGCCGGGGGCGATCGTCGCCAGCTCGTCGAGGGCGAGCTCGAGTCGGACATGCCGGCCGGCGGCGGGCCCGGTTCGGTAGCGGGCGCACCGGATCACCCGCAGGGCGTCGGCGGCCAGGCCGGTACCTGCCCGCTCCAGCTGGGCCAGCATCTCATCGTCGAGCCCGCTGAGCTGGCGGTCGAGGGCCACCAACCGCTCCTCGGTGGTGCGGTGGTCGGCCACCCGGCCGAAGGCACCGGGGCGCTCCCGAAGCTCGGCCCGGAGGGCGGCCTGGACGACCAGGTCGGACGCCGGGTGACGACCGGAGCGGGCCAGCCGTTCGGTACACAAGTCTTCGACCAGCCGGTCGAACGTGGTGACCTCGACGCCGGCCACGCCGCCCGACCGTCGGCCCACCGACCGCCGGACGCCGACCGCCACCAGCGGCCGGGTACACACGACGGTCGCCGGGTCGAGCCGGTGGCCGCGTCGTCGCTCGTCGAGGAGGCGAGCGAGCGTCTCGATCGCCGCCGGACCGAACCCCGTTGTCGTGACCGAGACCATCGTCGGTCCAGACTAGGGGTCGGCGGTGACAGCCTCGCGGTGCTTGCCGGCCAAATCACGTCCCCCCTGGTGGAGGGTCCCGGTCGGTCCCCGTGAGGGCGCCGGGTCGAACGGGCGAGCCGTCACGGTTCGTCCCAGAGATGCTCCACGATGTCGAGCCAGAGGGCGACCGTGAGGCGGAGCGAGTCGATGTCGATCCGCTCGTCGTTGCCGTGGAACCGGCGGAAGAACTCCTCGGTGTCGACCCGGGGGCTGAGCAGGCCGGCTCCGTACGCCACCGCGCCCCGCTTGCGGAAGAATCGGGCGTCGGTCCCCCCGGTCACGATCGATGGGATGATGGCGGCCTCCGGGTAGGCCCGCTTCATCGACGAGACGAGCGTGTCCCACAGCCGGTTGTCGGTCGGCGAGGCGGTGGAGGGGTCGGCCTGGATGACCTCGATCTCCACCTGGGAGCGCAGGTCGCCGAGCGCGGCCCGGAGGTGGGCTTCGACATCGTCGTGTGTCTCGCCCGGCAGGGTCCGGATGTCGACCTCGACGATGACCTCGTCGGGGATCACGTTGGTCTTCACCCCGCCCGAGATCACGTTGGGGCTGAAGGTGGTGTGGCTGCAGGCGTGGGCGTTGGCGGCCAGCTGCGGGGGCAGGTCGGCCAGGGCCTCGCGGACCCGGCCGGGGTCGAGCAACCGGGCGGTCAGGTCGTCGTCGAGACCCATGGCCCCGATGCGGGCGGCCCACAGCTCGTCGAGCCGGGGGTCGGGGGCGTACGCCGCGAGCCGGCGGACCACTTCCGCCGCCTTGACGAGGGCATTGTCGCTGCCCCAGGGCATCGACCCGTGGCCCGGCGACCCGGACACCTTCAACCGACGCCAGCCGATCCCCTTCTCGGCCGTCGTGACCAGGATGCTCGATCCCTTGGGGGAGTGGAGGGGGATGCCGCCGAACTCGGTCAGGACGTAGTCGCACCCGAGCACGTCCCATTCGTTCTCGACCAGCGGGCTGGCCCCCAGGCTGCCGCCGGCCTCCTCGTCGGCGACGGCGAAGTACACGATGTCGCCCCTGAACCGCCGACCGCTCGTCACGAGGTGGCGGAAGGCGACCGTCATGGAGGCCGTCAGGTTGAGCATGTCGACCGCGCCCCGCCCCCAGATCTCACCGTCGATGAGCTCGCCGCCGAATGGATCGTGACGCCAGCCCTCGGGCGAGACGGGGACGACGTCGGTGTGACCCATGAGACACAGGGCGGGGGCGTCGGGATCGGTCCCCTCCCAGCGGGCGATCAGGGATGAACGGCCCGGGACGGTCTCGTAGAGCTGGAGGTCGACACCGGTTCCCTCGAGCTCGTCGCGCAGCAGGCGGGCGCTCCGGTCCTCGTGGCCCGACGTCGGTGTGCCGTCGTTGACGCACTGGTTGCGGATCAGCGCCTGGAGGAGCTCCGTCGTCTCGTCGGTCAGTCGATCGATCACGACGGCATCGAGAACCCGTCGACGAGCACGGCGACGTGGTTCGCCGTGGCCCCGAGCCGTGTCGGCAGCACCGCCTGGTACTCGACCGACCCGTAGATCTCCCGCGCTTTGTTGACGATGAGATAGGCAGTCATGGCGGCCATGATCGCACCAAGGGTCCTGGTGGGGCCAGCGGTACGGGAAAGCCCCGACGTCCGGGCACGATCGGGTTGCCGCACTTATAGCGTGGAGCGGCCTGGTGAGGAATGGCGGGCGGTGTGGAGCAACCAGAGCGGGATGACGCATCACGACAACTTCGATGGGGGAAACGCGGCGCCAGACACCGGGCGCCGCGGTAGCCGCCCCACCGTCGTCGCCGCCCTGGTGGCGTCCCTCGTCCTGTGTGTCACCCTGGCCGGCTGCGGTGACGGCGACGACGGGGAGAGCACGGCCGCCACCGTCGGCAGCGACACCATCGATTCCGCCGGTGCCCTCAGCCCGATCGGCGACACGGCGGCCGGGTCATCGACCGTCGACAGCGACGCCGGCGTCGAGCTCGACGCCGCGGCGGAGGTGATCGGTCCCCCCCTCGAGGCCGGCTCGACGGCCGATGAGATCCGCCGGGCCGTCGAGGATGCCCTGGGCCCCACCGCCGATCTGTCGGCCCAGGTCAACCGGTTCGTCGCCTTCCCCCCCCTCCCCACGCCGGGTCGGACGGAGCTGGTCGAACTCCGGGCCGACGTGCGGGCCGCCGAGGACGGCGCCACGATGCTCGTGTCGTCGGAGGTGACCTTCACCGCCGACGGCGGCATCGACGAGCTGGCCGATCTCCTCTCCGGCGAGCTCGCCGACCTCGGGTGGGCACCGGCCGAAGCCATCAACGCCCTCGGCTTCCCCGGCGGGTACCGACAGGTGTACGTCGGCGCCAGCGGCGACTACCCGATCGACGACGCCGAGCTCTCGATCGTGGAGGCCGGACCGCCCTCGGTCTCGTTCCCTCGCAGCGAGGTGCGCCTCAGGATCACCCTGGTGGAACCCGACGACGCCGCTGCGCTGCGGGCCCGGTTCGAGGGTTGGGCCGGTGAGATTCCTCTGCCCGAGGGCGGCCGGGTCGCCGGGGCGGGCATCCAGACCTCGTCGGTGGGACGTGACAGCATCCACTTCTTCCTCGACCTGATCTACGACGAGGTCGAGGCCGGGGAGGTGGCCGACCAACTACGGTCGGGCCTGCCGGCCAACGACCTGACGATCCGTTCCCAACCCACCCCCGGCCCCGGCCTCGACAACTGGGTCTACCTCGACTCGCCCTTCTTCGACGACCTGTGGATCAGCATCCATGAGCGCCCGACCCCGGCGCCGAGCCACACGATCGTCAACATCGACGGGCGGGTCGGATTCGAGCACGCGACCTGACTGCCCCGGCCCCGCCTACCGTCGGGGCCGGGTCACCCCTCAGCGGGCGGAGGCGCACCCGCTGTCGGCCACGTCGCCGGCGAAGGGCTCGACCCGGTCGCCGACCGCGTGGCTGACGTTCCAGAAGCGGCGGCCGTAGGTGGTGAGGTTGCCACTGTTGCCGGCGGTCCAGAAGCCGCTGCGGTCGGTCTTCAGGGCGTATCGGGAGAAGGCGACCTCGTCGCCTGTGGCGTGCCACCACAGCAGTCCGACGCCGTAGCGGGGCCCGAGCTCACTCATGGCGTCGAACCCGGTGATGTTCCAGGCCCACGGTCCGGCATTGCCCGCGGTGGCGGGGAAGGCGACACCGTACTCTCCGACGATGAGGGCCAGGCCCTTGTCCTGGGCGGCTCGGAGGTAGCGCTCGTGATCGGCCAGCGATCCCTGACGCCCGGCGACGGCCCCGTAGGCGTGCCAACCGAACACGGTGTTGCACGACCGGCCCAGGTCGTCGCCGAAGCTGCGCTCGGCCAGGAGGTGGATGCCCTGGCCCCACAGGGGGAGATCCATGACCACGATGTTCTCCGCCCCGGCGGCCCGGATCCGCTCGAGGTGGGTCCGGTGGAGCGTGACCCAGCCCGTCGTGTCATCGGAGGCGAACGGCTCGTTGTAGATGTTGAACCAGACGTAGGGGTTGTCCCTGTAGCGGGCGGCCATGGCGTCCCAGAACGTGCTGACCGCCCGATCCTTGGCCGAGTTGACCTTCGGGTTCGTCCCCGTCGAGTCGTGACACTCGAGGATGACGACGACGCCGGCCGACGTGAGCTCCTCGATCGTCGGGGCGATCCCGTCGATCAGCTCCCGCTGGCTGGGGATCCCACTGTCGTTGTCACATACGAGGGTCGCCCGCACCGTGTTCCAGTTCCAGGCCCGGAGGTCGTCCAGGCGGCCGTTGACCCCCCCGTTACCGCCCTCGAACACATAGCCGTACGGGGTGAACTTGATGGCCACGTTGGCCCCGATGGGATAGAAGACGTTGCCCTCGGGATCGACGATGTCGGTGCCGACCACGTAGAACCGGCCGGTCGCCCTCGGCGACGGCCCGGCGGCCGGGGGAGGAGCCGGGGCGGGCGTCGCCGTCGTCGGGGCGGGCGGCGTCGGACCCTGGGGCAGGCCGAGAGTGATCCCGGTGGTACCGCCGGTATCTCCGGGGGCGGTCGTCGCCGGAGGGGTCGTGGTGGGCGGGGCGACGGGCGGCGCCACCGGCGCCGCCGGCCCGGTCGCCGGAGCGACATCGGCCTCACCGTCGTCGGCGTCGGCGAAGGCCAGGTACCCGTTGCAGGCCAGGATCTCGGTGGGGGCCACGTTGGAGCGGCAGCGGCCCGTCAGGGCCAGCCCGGCCGGTGAAGCCGGGCTGGCGGGATCGACCTCGAGCTCGGTCCCGTCGAGGGTCACCCGGCCGATGCGGACGTTGTGGTCGAGGTAGCGGCTGTAGCGGTCGTTGATGAACGCCACCCGAACCCGGGATGCGTCGAGTTCGCCGGGGTGGTGGTACCGGTACTGGTCGTAGGTGGGGTGGCTGCCGATGTCCCCACCGTCGGCCACTCGGAACACCGCCACCGGTGTCCCGTCGACCACGACCTCGATAAGCTCGTTGCCGACGGCGCCGGCGGCCTCGACGACGATGACGGAGCCCTCGTCCCCAGGACCGGCGATGACGGCATCGGGACCCGGGAGGTCGCCGTAGAAGAAGCTGCCGTTGCAGGCCAACTGCTCGCTGCGGTGGTAGCCGCTCGTGCACCGGGCGCCGTTCTCCCACACCCCGGTGCCGCGCGTCGTCTCGGCCTCCGACTGGTAGGTCACGCCGGCGAACGTCACGGAGTCGACGTGGAGGTTGCGGTCGACGGGGTCGATCGAGTCGTTGACGAAGGCCACCTCGAGGTCGGGAGCACCGGCCCTGGAGGGGCTGGGCACGACGTGGTCGGCCCAGTCGGTGCCGACGGTGAACGAGGCGAGGGTGGTGCCCGCCACCCGGACCTCCATCCGCTCGGTGCCGGTGGCTCCCCGGGCCCTGACCGTGATGCTGGCATCGCCCGATCGGAGACCGCCGACCCCGGGCCCCAGGGTGACAGCGATCGTTGCCAGGGTGGCGACCGCCAGCAGGACCGCCCAGACCGGGCGGAAGAACCGCAGAGAAGTGACCATTGACCGACCTCGCCTTCGGAGCTGGCGGCCCCCGCCGGGCCTGCGTCCGTCTCCTCAGCTATCGGTCACCCCTGGGGCGGCTTTAGCAGCGCCCGACCTCCGGCCGGCCGCCAGAACGGCGACGGCCGACGGGTCGGGGTGCGCCCGGGCCGGTCGGCCGTTCACCTCGAGCTACCGTCGGTCAGCGGCTGGACAGCGCCTCGAGGAGCTGCGGCATCACCTTGTGGACGTCACCCACGATCCCGAGGTCGGCGATGGCGAAGATCGGGGCCTCGGGGTCCTTGTTGATGGCGATGATGTTCTTCGACCCCTTCATCCCCACCAGGTGCTGGGTGGCGCCGGAGATGCCGGCGGCGATGTAGAGATCGGGCTTCACGACCTTGCCGGTCTGGCCCACCTGGTACGAGTAGGGCACCCAGCCGGCGTCGACGATGGCCCGGGAGGCGCCGGCGGCACCCCCGAGGGCCTTGGCCAGCTTCTCCACCATCTCGTACTTGCCGGCCTCGCCCAGGCCCCGGCCGCCGGACACCACGATGGCGGCCTCGTCAAGCTTGGGGCCGTCCGACTCCTCGACGTGGCGCTCGGTGATCAGGGCACCGGCCGAGCCGCCGGCGTCGGGCACCGCCAGGTCCTCGACCTCGGCCTGACCGCCACCGGATGGCTCAGGGGCGAACGACTTCGGCCTGACGAGCACGATGTAGGGACCGTCGCCCGTGAAGCGGGTCTTCACGTTGGTCGTACCGCCGAAGACCGGCTCGACGCCGACCAGGGCATCACCGTCGAGCTCGAGGTCGACGACGTTGGTGATGACGGTCCGGTCGAGGGACACCGACAGCCGGGCCGCGATGTCACGCCCGTCATAGGTGGTGGCCATGATGACGGCGTCCGGGCCGTCGCCGGCCTCGACGACGGCGGCCATGGCGGCGGCCGTCGGCACCCCGACGAGGGCACCCTCGAGATCACCGGTCTGGTAGACGGTCTCGCAACCGTACTCGCCGAGCTTCTCGGCCAGCTCGTCGGCGTCGTCGCCGGCGTAGACGCATTCCACGGTGTCGGCCAGTTGGCGAGCCTTCGTCAGCATTTCGAGGGTCGTGGTGGCGACCTCTCCCTCGGTGGCCTCGGCCACCACCCACAGCTTGGACAGGGTCATGTGCGTTCCTTCCTGGGTCTCGGCTCGGCTCTCAGATGACCTTGAGGCTCTCGAGGTAGGCGACGATCTTGAGGTAGGCCTCACCCTCGTCCTCGATCACCTCGCCGGCCTCGCGCTGGGGAGCCTGGGCGATCTCGACGATCTCCTGCTGGGCCCCGGCCCAGCCGACCTGGTCGGCGTCGAAACCGAGGTCGGCGACGGTCTTCTCGTCGACCGGCTTGGACTTGGCGGCCATGATCCCCTTGAACGAGGGGTAGCGGGGCTCGACGACACCAGCGGTGACACTGACCACGCACGGCAGCGAGCAGGTGACGTCGTCGTAGCCGGCGTCGGTCTGGCGCTGGATCCTGACCTCGCCACCGTCGACCTCGATGGCCTTGGCCGCGGTGATGGACGGGACGTCGAGGAGGGCGGCGATCTGCGTCGGCACGGTACCGGTGTAGCCGTCGGAGCTCTCCGAGCCCGAGATCACGAGATCGGCGTCGAGCTCACGGATCGCCGCCGCCAGCATCTTGGCCGTGGTCAGGGCGTCGGAGCCGAGGAGGGCAGGATCGGAGATCAGCGTGGCCGAGGCGGCCCCCATGGCCAGCGCGGTGGCCAGCCCGGAGCGCTCCGAGTTGGGTGCCATCGACACCAGGCGCACCTCGCCCTCGCCGGCGGTGTCGACGAGCTGGAGCGCCATCTCCACTCCGTAGGAGTCGGACTCGTCGAGGATCAGCTTCACGTCCCGCTTGAGCGTCCTGGTCTCCGGATCGAGGGCCCCGGGGTCGGCCGGATCGGGTATTTGCTTCACACAGACGACGACATTCATGGGTCGGGATGGTAGGCGACTTGGCCGGTAACGGCACACTTGGCCGGTGGATGTCACGCTCATCGTGAACCCGATCGCCTCATCGGTGACGCGGCGGGCCCGCATCGTCATCCAGAAGGCCCTCGCCGCCGATCATCGGCTGACCGTGAGCGAGACGACCCGCCGGGGTCAGGCCATCCGTCTGGCCCACAGCGCAGCCCGCTCCGGAGCCGACGTCGTGGTCGCTCTCGGGGGCGACGGAACGGTCAACGAGGTGGCGAATGGGGTCCTGGGCGAGGAGTGCGCCGTCGCACCCCTGCCCGGTGGATCGACCAACGTGTTCGCCCGGGCCGTCGGCTATCCCAATGACGCCATCGAGGCGACGGGTACCCTTGTCGAAGCCCTCGCCGCCGGCTCGGTGCGGACGGCCAACGTGGGTACGGCCAACGGCCGGGCGTTCCTGTTCCATGTGGGCGCCGGCTTCGACGCCGCCGTCGTGTCGAGGGTCGAGAGGCGGGGACCGCTCAAGCGCTACCTCGGCCATCCCCTGTTCATCGCCACCACGATCGCCACCTGGCTCGACGCCCGCCGGGCCGGCGACGGCGCCTTCGACGTGACCGCCGACGACGGACGCCGGGTCGATGGGGCGCGGCTGGCCATCGCCCTCAACTGCTCCCCCTACACCTACCTGGGGCACAAGCCGCTCCGCCTCGCCCCCGAGGCCTCGCTCGACACTCCACTGTCGCTGGTGGCGCTGACCTCGCTGGCTCCGACCGTGGTGCCGCTGCTCCTGGCCGCCACCCGACGGGCCACCGGGCTGCGCCACGGGGGACCGGCCCACCATTGGAGCCGGGTCGCAGGGGCCACGATCCGGGGGGACATCCCCTTTCCGTACCAGCTCGACGGGGAGGCGATGGAGCCGACGGCGGAGCTGCGGCTCGAACATCGACCGGCCGCCCTCCGCCTCGTCGTGCCGGCGACGGCGCAGGGCTGCTGACGAGCGTCCGGTGGCGAGGACCCGGGGCGGGCGGTCAGCGGCTGGCCAGGGCGGCCCGGGCGGCGGCCGGCACGTTGGTGATGATGCCGTCGACGCCCATCTCGGCCAGGGCGACGATGCGATCGCCGTCGTCGACGGTCCACACGTTGACCTCGAGGCCAACCTCGTGGGCCATCCTCACGAACCCACGATCGACGAGGAGGTCGTTGGGATTGATCGCCTGCAGGCCGTGGGCCACCGCCCGCTCGACCAACGACCGGGGATCGGCCTGGCCCCACACCAGCCAGGCCAGGGCGATGTCGAGGTCGAGACTCCGGATCCGGTCGATCGAGCCGATGTCGAACGACGAGACGAGGATCTGCTCGACCATGTCGAAGGCCTGGACAAGGCCGGCCACCGCTACCGACAACCCGTGCTCGGTGTCGTGGTCGGGATCCTCGGGCATGTTCTTTATCTCGATGTTGATCCACAGGTCAGCGCACGCCTCGAGGGCCTCGGCCAACGTGGGAATCCACGGGGGGAGGTCGGCGGCCAGGAGCTCGCGAACCAGCGCCCCCGAGCCGAGGTGGGCGTCGTGGAACACGACGAGGACGTCGTCGGCGGTCCGGCGAACATCGAGCTCGACCCCGTCCGCTCCCTGGTCGGCGGCGGCCTGGAAGGCCTCGATCGTGTTCTCCTGGTGGGTACCCGAAGCGCCTCGGTGGCCGATAATCCGAATCATGACGTCTCCCCGCGACCGTGCATGGCGGTGTTTCCTGCGGTCACCGACGGTGACGACGTGAAGTGTGTCACGATCACCGGCCTACCAGGTGCTACGTTCGGGCCGTGACCCTCGGCACCTCGACCTCTGGGCAGTGTTACCCATCGCCGGTGTCGTCCCGGTGACCAGGGCGAACGCGGGGAGTGTTCCTCGATTTCCGCCGCCCGTGCCGCTCGGCCGACAGAGGCCACGGAAGCGAGGTCCTGTGACATTCGTCAACATCGACTCTTTACGAGCTTCTAAACATTCGTCTAGGATGGCGGCCAGGACGAGTCGAGCAGTGGAAGCGCCCACCGGGCAGCCCATATCCGAAGTTCGTCGCGCCCCGTGAGTAGCCGCCGTGCAACGAAGGACGCGTCACCACTAGTTCATCTGACCCGTAGCCACAAAGGGGAGGAAGCGTGGCACTAGCCGATTCCTGGGAAGTATCCACTCCAAAGTTCGCTGAGTTCGAGCAGATCGCTCAACGGCTGGCCAACCGGCCGGCCGAACCCGACCCGGATCTCACGTGGCGCAAGGACGCCTCGTGCCGGGACACCAGTCCTGAGTTGTTCTTTCCCATCGGCACCACCGGCCAGGCCGTCGAGCAGATCGATGCGGCCCGCATGGTGTGTATGGGATGCCCTTCGCGGATTCCGTGTCTGGAGTTCGCGCTGACGACCAACCAGGACTCGGGCGTCTGGGGCGCCACCTCGGAAGAGGACCGTCGCCACCTTCGCCGTACCTATCTGAGCCGGCGTCGCTGACGTCGAGGGTCACCCGCCCCAACGGCGGCGGCGGGTGACACGAGTTCTGCCCCGGCCGCCATGAGCGGTCACGTCACGAGGTCAGGCCAGCGGACAGCGACACCGTCAGCTGTGCCACCGTACCCCGACCGGGCGGCGTGGCGGGCCGGATCGTCAGTCTCCCTCCGAGCTCGGACGCCACCAGCGTGTTGATGATCGTGAGACCGAGGCCGGTCTGCTGCTCCAGGTCGAAGCCCTCAGGCAGGCCGACCCCGTCGTCGTGGACGCTGATCGTCATCTCCTCGGCGGAGTAGACGAGCTCCACGGTGACCGTTCCCCCCTCGGTGCCAGCGGGGAAACCGTGCTCGACGGCGTTCTGGACGAGCTCGTTGAGCACGACCGCCAGCGAGCTGGCGGTGGTCGTGGCGAGCACCGGCCCGTCGCCGACCAGTCTCGTCCTGACCGGCGCCACGGCGGCCGACTCGGCCATGTGGAGGATCGGTCGGACGACCTCGTCGAACACGACGTCGTCGCCACCGCCGCGCGACAGCAGCTCGTGAACCACGGCGATCGAGGCGATACGGCGACCGGCCTCGTAGATGGCGGCCTTGGCCTCGGGGGCGTTCACCCGGCGTCCCTGGATCCGCAGCAGTGACGAGACGGTCTGCAGGTTGTTCTTGACCCGGTGATGGATCTCCCGGATCGTGGCGTCCTTGGACACGAGCAACCGCTCCCGGTCACGGAGCTCCGACACGTCCCGCATCAGCACCAGGGCCCCGTCCACCACGCTGTCGGTTATGAGGGGCACGATGCGGGCCAGGATGGTGATGCTGTCACCCCGCTGCACCTCGGTCACCACCGGCACCCTGAGGGTATAGGCGCTGTCGGCCGTCTCCGGTCGGAAGCCGAGGTCTTCCAGGCGGCGGCCGGAGATCGTGCCGTGGAAGCCGAGACGGTGGAAGGCCGACACCGCGTTCGGTGAGGAATAGACCACCGCCGTCTTGCGATCGAGGACGAGGGCACCGTCGCCCACCCGGGGCGACTCTTCGGTCGTGGCGTCCTCGGAGGCGAAGGGGAAGGTGCCATCGGAGATCATCTGGGCCAGGCGCTCGAACACGTTCTGGTAGGCGAGCTCGAGATCGCCGAGGGTCCGGTCGCCGATCCGGGTCGTCTCCCGGGTGACCACCGCGATCACCCGGTCGTCGAAGCGGACCGGGATGGCCATGACATGGGCCCGGAAATCGGCCTCGACCAGATCGACCTCGTGCTGGACGATGCGCCCGGTGGCCAGCGCCTTGTCGACGAGCGGCCGATCGGAGCGGACCACGAAGCGGCCGATCTGGTCGTCGCGGTAGATCGTCTGGGCAGTGGTGGGCCGCATCTGGGCCAGCGACACAAGTTTGTCCTCGCTGCTCCGGTGGGCGACGGCGAACAGGAGGAGATCGGCGAAACAGAGGTCGGCCAGGGGCCCCCAGGACCCGACGAGGCGACGGAGGTGATCACGCTCTGCGGTGCCGAGGTCGGTGTGGGTCCTGACGATGTCGCTCAGGCTGGACACACACGCTCACCTCCGTCGATCACTCCTCACCACGAGCGTAGCGTCAACAGCGCCGCCAGCTGGCGGGCGGTGCCGAGCTCGCCCACCCGCCACGGCACCCTGACCACGGCAGGCACCGGACCGGAGCGGCCGGCGAGTGCCCTCCCCACCCGGCCATCACCGATGACGAGGGAGGTCATGGCCGCCGCCAACGATGGATCGGCCACGGCCGTCACCGCCTCGTCCCGATCCCGCTCCTCCGACAGGGGGGAGGCCCGGTTGTGGATGATCAGACGAGGATGGTGACGGCGGAGAGCGAGGGCGTCGAGGAGCTGGTCGGTCTGGTCGATGGCCGACGGCTCGGCCGTGGTCACCACGACGTAGGCGGTGTCGTCGGCGTCGAGGCGGGCCCGGACACGACCGGCTCGACCGACGAAACCGGGCTGGAGCCGGGAGAACAACCAGAAGAACTCGGCGATCTGGGCCAGGAACGGGCCCCCGAGCAGGCGCTCGGCCACGGCCAGGAACGGCCTGGCGGTGGCCTGCGCCACCCGGCTCCGGTAGGGGGCGGTCAACCAGCGCAGCAGCCGACTGTCGAAGAAGGCGGTCATCCGATCGGGGGCGTCGAGCACGTCGATGGCGTGGGTCGACGGCGGGGTGTCGATAACGACGAGGTCGTAGCGGTCGATGTCGGTGAGATCGCAGAGGTGGTCGAGGGCGATGTAGTCGTGGCTCTGGATGAAGCGGGTGGTCAGGGCTCGGTAGAGACCGTTGGCCACGAGGGCGTCCCTGGTGGCGGCGTCGGGCGAGACCTTGGCCACGAGCTCGTCCCAGCTCCGGGCCATGTCGACCATCGACACCCACAACCTCCCCTCGTCGCCCACCGGGACGAGGACCGGTTCCTCCGGCAGGTCGGTCACCCCCAGCGCGTCGGCGAGGCGGCGGGCGGGATCGACCGTCACCACCAGCACGCGGCGGCCCCGCTCGGCGGCGAGGGCGCCGAGGGCGGCTGCCATCGTCGTCTTGCCAACGCCCCCGGCGCCGACGGTGATGATGACGGCAGCCTCGGCCACCAACCGGTCGAGCTGCTCCGCCGATCGGTCGGCGCTGCTCACGACCCGGCCTCGGCGGCCGCCGGTTCCCAGCCCCCGTGGTCGAGCGCACGCTCGACCGCCCCCACCGGATCGTCGGGGTCGTCCTCGACGTCGACGATCCGGGGATGGAACGGGGCCAGGCGGGCCCGCTGCTCCCCTTCGGCCGCAGCGCGGGCCACGACGGTGGCAGCCAGCAGCCCGGCCGGTGCAGTGGGATCAAGCTCGGACGCCTCGCGCAGACCCGCGGGGTCGATGGCGGGCGCCCGGCGGTTGACCACCACGCCGCCGACACGGACGCCGGTCCTGGCGCCCAGGCGCTCGACGAGCTGCAGGGTCTCGTTGACCGGTAGCTCCTCGGCCAGCGTGACCACCACCGCCGAGGTGGCGGTCCCGTCGGCCATCAGCGCCGACAGCCACGCCGTCTCGGCCGCCAACGGCCCGATGCCGATGAGCTCGCCCAGGGCATCGGGGGCGGCCAGCAGCTCGATGACATGCCCGCTGGCCGGGGTGTCGACGACCACCAGATCCCACGGACCCCGTCGCACCTCGTGGCCGATCTTGCCGATCGTGAGGATCTCCCGCACCGCGGGGGCGGCCGTGGCCACGAACTCGAAGATCCGGGCGATGGGGCCGAGATGGCGGGTGGGTATGGGGAACCGGAGGTTGAGTCGCACGTACTCCTCGAGGGCGGCCTCCGTGTCGAGCTCGAGCAGGGTCACGCCCGGCGCTGGGACACCGACATCGACCATCACCCCCGGCGGGCCGTCAACCCCGAGGGCGAGAGCCAGACCGCCGGCGGACGTGGCGTCGACCGCCAGCACCCGCTCACCCCGGCGGCCGGCACGGCGGGCCAGGGCGGCAGCGACCGTCGACCGACCCACCCCTCCCTTGCCGACGACGAGCAGCAGCCGGGCCCGGCCGTCGGTTGGGGGCATCGGCGCCAGGGATCAGGCCCCGAAGCCGATGCGCCGCTCGGCCTGGGCCGAGCTGAGCTCGGCGAACGAGATGCGACCGGCCGGAATGGCGTACTCCTTGCCCCGGCGATCGATCAGCCACAGAACCTTGTCGGACCCGGCGAGAGCGCCGTCCAGCAGCTTCTTGATCGCGTCGCGATCGGCGTCGTCCGCCATCTCGATCTCGATCACCTGGCTGGTCTCTGCAATCCCGATTCGGACGTCCATTCCGGCAAACCTAGCGCTCGGTGCGTCGGCTCAGACATGCGGCAGAACTGGGCCCTGGCAATCGCACGGCCGAAAGGAGTTGCGCAGCAACTCCCGAAGACCGGCCTCCGGACGGTCGGCTCAGACGATCTTCAGCTCGGAGCGGAACCGTTTCTTGGGCGCCAGCTCCACGTCGACCCGTTCGGCCAGGGCGGCGAAGACGGCGCCGGCCTCGGTGGACGGGTGGGCGGCGGCCGGGTCGCCGACGTCGCCTCCCTCCCGCAGGGATGGGACGAGCGGCACCGTGGCCAGCAGCGGGACCCCCAGATCGTCGGCCAGGGCCTGTCCCCCGCCGGCGCCGAACAACTCGTAGCGCTTGCCGTCGTCGCCCGTGAACCAGCTCATGTTCTCGACGACGCCGGACACCGTGATGTGCACCTTGTGGGCCATGTAGGCGGCCCGCTGCGCCACCTTCTGGGCCGCCGGCTGGGGGGTGGTGACGACGAGCAGCTCGGCCCTCGGTAGGAACTGGGACAGCGACAGTGCGATGTCGCCGGTGCCGGGTGGGAGGTCGACGATCAGGTAGTCGGGGTCGTCCCAGAAGACGTCGGTCAGGAACTGCTCCAGCGCCTTGTGGAGCATGGGGCCGCGCCAGATGACCGGCTGGTTCTCCTCGACGAAGAACCCCATCGAGATACACCGGACCCCATGAGCGTCTGGGGGCACGATCATCTCGTCGATGACCACCGGATCCCGGTCGACCCCGAGCATGCGGGGAATGGAGAAGCCCCAGACGTCGGCGTCGACCACGGCCACCTTGCGGGGCTGACCGTCGGCGTCGGTCCGGGCGGCGAGGGCCACCGCCAGATTGGTCGTGACCGAACTCTTACCGACGCCGCCTTTGCCAGAGGCGACGAGGATCACCCGGGTCCGGTTGTCGGGATCGGCGAACGGGATGGCCCGTCCCTCGGCATGGCCGTGGGCGTGTTGGCTGCCGGCGGTCGCTCCCGGGTCGCCGTGGAGCGTGCGCCGCAGGGCCTCCCGCTGCTCGTCGGTCATGACCCCGAACTCCACCACCACGTCGTCGACGCCGTCGAGTGCGACGACGGCCTCGCTGACCGTGCGGTTGATCTCGTTGCGCAGGGGACAGCCGGCGACGGTCAGGTCCACGGCCACCGTGACGGTCGGTCCGGCGATGTCGATCCGGCGGACCATGTTCAGCTCCACGATGCTGCGGTGCAGCTCCGGGTCCTGGACCGGCCGCAGGGCGTCGATGACGAGCTCTTCGGTGAGGGTCACGAATTTCTCCTACGGGGATAGGGAGAATGTTTCAAGCTAGACTACCGACGTGGCCCAACGAGCCCTCAGTCCGACGGAATTCGGCAATCTGGTCAACGCCATCACCTCGGCGTTCGGTGATCCGACCCGTCGCGCCATCTACCTGCTGATCCACGAACGACCGGAGGGCGTCACCGCCAGCGAGGTGGCGGAGGCCACCGGCCTCCACGCCAACGTGGCCCGCCACCATCTCGACAAGCTCGTCGGCGGGAGCTACGTGGAGGTCAGCCAACGGCAGTCGACGGGCGCCGGCCGCCCGGCCAAGGTCTACCGGGCCACCGATCCGGGCCTCCATCTGGAGTTCGAGGTCGGCCACGACGACATCCTCGTCACCCTCCTGGGCCGGGCCCTGTCCCGGCTCCCGGAGACCGAGGCTGCGGCCATGGCCGAGGAGGTCGGCCTCCTGTTCGGCCAGCGCATGGCAGCCTCGATGGGCTCGTCGATCGACTCCCAACGCTCCTTCCGATCGGCTCTCCACGTGGTGGCCGACGCCCTGTCGGCCCACGGTTTCGCCGCCCATGCCGAGCGCCACGGCGACGAGCTGCGCATCGTGTCGGGCCACTGTCCCTTCGGCGACGTGGCCATCGAGCACCCGGTCATCTGTGCCGTCGACCGGGGCATGGTCAAGGGCCTGTTGAGCTCGCTCTACGGCGAGACCGAAGTCGCCCTGTCGGCGTCGGTGGCCCAGGGCGACGACGAGTGCATCGCCGACGTCAGCGCCGTCGAGGTGGCCTGATCGCCTCTTCACAGCCGGGCCGGCACCCGGTGCACATGGTCGAGGTGCCACTCGAGCACGGGGGCCAGGTCGTCGTAGTTGAGGTCGCGGGCGGCGGCCAGCAGCTCGGTCAGCTCCCGGCGCACGGTCGGGCCCCCGAGGTAGACGAGGAGCACCACGGCGGAGAAGAAGCCGTGACGGGGCCAGTGCCGATCCTGGAAGCGGGCCCCGGGCGTGGTGTCGCGGACCAACTGGAGCACCTGGGCCCTCCAGCCGTCGAGCTCGGCCCGGGCCGCCACCCACAGCACGGCCCGGTGGAGCCGCTCCGCCACCTCGGTGCGGGCCGGGGTGGTGGTGGCCAGCTCGGCCAGGGCGGCGACGAGCTCGAGGGCGCCGGGTTCGCGCTCGAACCGGTCGAGCAGGCGGTCGACGGGTCGGAGCACCTCGGTCACGGGCTCGTTCGGCAGCTGGGGGGTCGGCAGGTCGACGAGGGCGTCCATGACGAAGGCAACGAGCGGCTGGCAGTCGAAGCGGTGGCCCATCGACTGGGCGACGAAGAGGGCGCCGACCCCGAACGGATCGGCCGGGTCGATCCCGTACTCCATCGGGCCAGCGTAGAGGGCATCGGGTGGGCAGGGGGCGGACGGGACGCGGCGTTCACCGAATCCGGTCCGGACGGCGACCGGTGTTTCTGTCCTTCGCCACGGGTACCGGCAAGACTGCGGGCATGACCAACTACGAGCGACTCGACATCGAGCGAGACGGACCGGTGCTCCGGGTGTGGCTCGACCGCCCCGACGTCCGCAACGCCCACGACCAGACGATGATCCGCGAGATCGGCGACCTGTTCGAGAGCGTGTCGACCGCCTTCGACGTGCGACTCGTGGTGCTCGGCGGGCGGGGCCCGACGTTCTGCGCCGGGGCCGATCGGCGGGAGCGGCTGGAACCGGCTGCCACCCCGCGCCAGGAGCGCTACCGCCTGCACCTCGGGCGTCGGGCCGCCCGGGCCATCGAGGAGTGCGACGTTCCCACCCTGGCCCGGGTCCACGGCCACGCCGCTGGCGGCGGGTCGTGCCTGGCCACGTCCTGCGATTTCCGGGTCACAACCCGCTCGACCCAGTGGTGGGTGCCCGAGGTCGAGCTCGGCACCCCCCTCCCCTGGGCCGGGACGCCCCGCCTGATCCAGGAGATCGGTATGGCCCGGGCCCGGCGCTACGTCATGCTCTCCGAGCGCGTCGACGGGGCGACGGCGGAGGCGTGGGGACTGGCCCACGAGTGTGTGGCCGACGACGAGCTCGACGATGCCATCGCCCGCTGGGAGGAGCGGCTGCTCTCCCTGCCGGAGCTGGCCGTCACGATGGCCAAGGCCCACTTCCGCGGCTACGGGCGGGCCTTCTCCCTCGGGGACCTGTCGGAGACCGACGGCGACCTGAGCGCCATCGTCCGCACCACCGACGACTTCAAGGCCCGGTTCGCCAACTTCTGAGCCCTCGTCCGGGCGGCCGGTCGTGACGTGACCGCCATCGAGGCCGCCCTTCCCCCTGCCGGCTGAGCAGGCCCGGCGTCGACGGCCTCGGCGACGGTGATCTCGTGGCGCCCCTCATGACCGTCCCCCGGGTGTCGAAGCTGCCGCCAATGGAAAAACCGCCAGCGGTCGGCTTCGCCCGGTCGCTGGCTGACTGTCTCATGGAAGGGACGCAGCAGCTATGAGGATCAACACCAACGTCATGGCGTTCAACGCCACCCGCAATCTGGGCATTTCGAACACGTCGCTCGGCTCCAGCCTGGAGAAGCTCAGCTCGGGCTACCGGATCAACCGGGCCGGTGACGACGCCGCCGGCCTCGT
>JBHJNQ010000033.1:0-117228 GCA_050330635.1 Acidimicrobiales bacterium
GGGGCGCCGGGGCCGGCGCCGGAGGTGGTGTCTGGGCCGCCGGGGCCTGGGGCCGGGGGGCGGCCGGAGCCGCCGGCGGCGGGGCGGCGGGCTTGATCATCGGTGGGGGCGGCGGGATGGCCCGGCCCGACTCGGTCGGCGGCTTGGCGCCGGCCGACGACACCACGCGGGGCGGTGGACGCTGTGCCACCGGGGCCGCACCGGCCGCTGGGGCCGGCGCCCCGCCACTGCCGGGGGGCAGGTTCTTGGACGACACCACGGGCGCCGGCTTCTCCTCTGTCGCGTTCTCGGGCTCGGGTGCCTCCTCCGGCTCCCGAATCAGACCCTCCCGATCAGCCTTTCGACGTAGCCGGTCTGCCTGCGCTTCGACGACACTCGAGGAATGGCTCTTAACCCCAATACCCAGATCGTTGCAGAGGTCGAGGATTTCCTTGTTCGAGAGACCCATCTCTCGAGCGAGTTCGTAAACGCGGACTTTGGCTGGCACGTGGAGCTTTCCACCCTTTCGGGTTGCGATTACCGGCTGATCGGCTAGGCGACGTCCCAGCCTAACGTCTTGATGAGCAGGATTGACCGGGATCTCTCCGCTCAATCACCCACAGGTCTCATTCTGGCAGGGAGCGGCGTGACATCCCAGTTCGATGAGACCCCAACGGCTCCGTCGACGAGGGCCCCATCGTGACCGCCCGCCCAGCACCGGGGCGGCCCTCACCGGCCGGGAGCCGCTCCGGCATCGGCGGCGAGCCGAGCCCGCAACGGGCCGAGTGACGCAGCATCGACCTCGATCCTCAGCGCCCGACTCCAGCGCCGGGCGTCGACCCGGTCGAAGCACTCGAGAGCGGTGTGGCGGCACAGCCAGGCACCACGGCCCGCACGGCCGGCACCCTCGACCAGCCGGTGCCCGTCGGCGCCGACGCGGACCAGTGACGAGGCCGGGCCCCGTCGCCGGCAGCCGACGCACGTCCTGATGGGCTCAGTCGACGGCCGGCTCCTCGTCAGCAACAGCGGTCTCACTGGCGGCGTGGTCACCGCCGACCCCGGCCTCATCGGCCGGCTCGGCGTCGTCGTCGGCCCCGAGCGCACCACCGGCCTCGACAGCCTCATCGGCGTCGTCGTCGTCAACGGGGGCGTCGTCGGCGGCGGCGTGGCCGGCCTCGCGGGCGTCGTCGACCGCATCGGCGTCGTCGTCGACGGCGGGGTGGCCATCGGCTTCGTCGACCACGACAGCGTCGTCGTCCCCGGCCGCAGCGCCCTCGTCGTCCACCTCGCCCACCGTGCTGCCCTCGGCCACGGCCTGGTTCCATTCCTCGGCGGAGATGGCGGGCGACCCGTCGGCGGGCTGCCACAGCTGTTCGCCGGTGGCCTCGTCGACGATCCACTCGCCCTCGGCCCAGTCCTCGTTGGCGTACTCCTCGGCGTACTCCTCGGCCCGGAGCGCCTCCTCCGCCAGCTGGGTCTCGCTCTTGATGTCGATCCTCCAGCCGGTCAGCCGGTGGGCCAGGCGGGCGTTCTGGCCCTCCTTGCCGATGGCGAGCGACAGCTGGAAGTCGGGCACGATGACCTCGGCGGTGGCGGAGTCGAAGTCGATCCGCACCTCCTTCACCTTGGCCGGCGACAGCGCCTTGGCCACGAACTCGTAGGGGTCCTCGCTGTAGGGGATGATGTCGACCTTCTCGCCGTTCAGCTCGTTGACGACCATCCGGACGCGCGAGCCGCGGGCCCCGACGCAGGCCCCGACGGGATCGACGTTCTGATCGTTCGACCACACCGCGATCTTGGTCCGGTGCCCGGGTTCCCGGGCGCAGGCCTTGATCTCGACGACGCCGTCGGCGATCTCGGGTACCTCGAGCTCGAACAGTCGCTTGATCAGGCCGGGATGGGTGCGGCTGACCACGATCTGGGGGCCCTTGGCGGTGCGGCGGACCTCGACGATGTAGGCCTTGATCCGGTTGCCGTTCTCGTTGCGGGGGCCCATCGCCACCTGCTCCGCCTGGGGCAGCAGGGCCTCGACCCGACCGAGGTCGAGGAGCGTGTAGCGGGAGTCGGTCTGCTGCACGATGCCGGTGACGATGTCGCCCTCCCGGCCGGCGTACTCCTCGTACTTCTGCTCCCGTTCGACCTCGCGGATGCCCTGCGTCAGGATCTGCTTCGTCGTCTGGGCCGCGATCCGGCCGAACGCCTCGGGGGTGACGTCGAGCTCGGGACCGACCGGGTCGCCCTCCTCGTCGAGCTCCTGGGCGAAGACCCGGATGTCGAACGTGGCGGGGTCAATCGTGACCCACGAGTACTCGTAGGAGTCGGGCATCCTCTTGTACGCCGATTCGAGGGCGTTGGCCATGATCCCGAAGAGCTTGTCGATGGAAATCCCACGGTCTTCTGCCAGCGCGGCGAGCGCCTCGGTCATCTCATTGCTCATCGGGTACCTCTCGATCGGGAGGAAGTGTTCTGCTTCGGGGCCTTCTGACGCTTGGCCCCCGCCCCGCCCAACCCCTTGGGCCGGCCGGGTTTCGGTGCCGGACCCCAGAGGAAGACCGTGCGAGCGGACGCCACGTCCGACAGGGCGACGGTGCGCCGTTCGGACTGATCGAGGTCGACACCGTCGATCTCGATCGCGTCGATCGTCATCAGTATGTCGTCTGCGGCGTCGGAAGTGTCGGCCACTTCGACGAGGCGGCCCTTGAGGCGGCGCGGCTCGGCCGGGGCGGCCAGCTTCACGATGATGTCCTCTCCGACCGCCCGGCGAACGTGGGCCGGCCGCCGCAGGGGCCGCTCCAGACCGGGACTCGACACCTCCAGGGTGTAGCGACCGGGGATCGGATCGTGCTGATCGAGGAGGGGCGAGACGAGGCGGTTGACCTCGGCCAGCTGAGCGGTCGTCACCCCCGGCGGCAGGGCGTCACCCTCCCTCGTCGGGGTCGGCAGGTCGCTCGGGGCCGAGTCGTCCTCGGGACGGTCGACCACCACCCGCAGGGTCCCGCCGGCGAACTCGACGTCCACCAGCTCGACACCGAGGGTGGCCACGACCGGCGCCAACAGCTCGCTCACCCGTTGCTCGACATCCATGCGTTGACCTCCCTCCGGCGATCGTGCTCGCTTGCTTGCGTCGGCCCGTCGGCCCGGCCGGGCGGTCGACCGGGCAACGAACCAGCGGCGCAGCACGTGTCAGCCGCGCCGTGAACCTCATGGCGTGAAACGAAAGGCGTGGGCAGAGCCCACGCCTTTCAGCACAGGCTCCCACGATACCGGACCCGGCACGGGATGGGGCCCGTAGCCTGTGACCATGGGCTTCTTGGACACGCTGAAGGGGTGGCTGCGCTCGGAGGGGGCCGAGCTGAAGGACTCGGCGGCCGGGCTCCGGACCAGGGTCGACGACCACCTGACCCGGAGGACACGGCGCCTCGAGGAGACCCCGGCCGAGGCCATGGCCCGACTCCAGGACGAGATCGACAGCAGCGGATCGTTCGATACCGTTCACGACCGCATCGCCGGGGCCCGGGCCCACGCCGACGCCGTGTCCGACCTGACCGGCCATGACACGGGCGACCCCGGATCGACGGCGCCCCCCACGTCGGGCGGGACGGCGGACGACGTGCTCGACCTCGACAGCGAAGAGGTCGCCCTCGACGCCGACGGCAACCCCATCGACGACCGGACCTGACCCCGGCCGGGCCGTCGGTCAGTGGCGCTGCTTGCGCAGCAGCTCGACCACCTGCTCGGAGGCGTTGGCGTCGTCGCCCCGGTCGTCGAGGTTGCGCCGGCGGTCCTCGTCGGCGGCCCGTCGGGCCTCGTCGCGGGTGGCCTTGGCCCGCTCCATCGCCGCATCGATCCCTTCGGCGGCGATGAACTCGGCCCACTCGACGAGGGTCGCGACCATCTCGTCCTCGGGCACGACCGCCACGTTGGTGCCCCGGATGAACAGGTGGCCCCGCTTGTTGCCGGCGGCGATCCCGATGTCGGCGTCGCGGGCCTCGCCCGGGCCGTTCACCACGCAGCCCATGACCGCCACCTGGAGGGGGAGCTCCCGGTCGGCGAAGGCGTCCTGGGCGTCCTGGGCCACCTTGTACACGTCGATCTCGGCCCGCCCGCACGAGGGGCAGGCGATCAGGTCGACGTTCTTGCGCTCCCGCAACCCGTACGACTCGAGGAGGACCCGCCCGAGGCGGGCCTCGTCGACCGGGTCGGAGGTGAGCGAGTAGCGGATCGTGTCGCCGATCCCCTCGGCCAGCAGCGTGGCGATCCCGGCGGTGGCCTTGACGATCCCGGCCGGGGGTGGCCCGGCCTCGGTCACCCCGAGGTGGAGGGGGTGGGAGGTGACCTCCGACAGCTGCCGGTAGGCCTCGATCATGAGCGGCACGTTCGACGCCTTGACCGAGATCTTGATGAGGTCGAAGTCGACGTCGGCGAAGTAGGCGATCTCCTGGAGCGCCGACTCGACCATCGCCTCCGGGGTCACCCGGCCCCCGTACTTGTCGTAGAGGGCGGGGTCGAGGCTGCCCCCGTTGACCCCGATCCGGATCGGGACCTGCCGGTCCTTGGCCTCGGCCGCCACCACCTTGATGTGCTCCGGCTTGCGGATGTTCCCCGGGTTGAGGCGGAGGCAGTGGACACCGGCCTCGAGGGCCTCGAGGGCCCGGCGGTGGTTGTGGTGGATGTCGGCCACGATCGGCACCGGGCTGCGGGGAACGATGCGGGCCAGGCCCTCAGCCGACTCCGGCTCGTTGCAGGTGCAGCGCACGATGTCGGCCCCGGCGGCCGCCAGCTGATAGATCTGGGCCAGGGTGGCCTCGACGTCGGCCGTCTTCGTCGTCGTCATCGACTGGACGGTGATGGGGGCGTCACCGCCGACGGGAACCGAGCCGACCATCACCTGACGGGTCGGCCTGCGGGGGAACGACACTGCTCCGGCGTCCATACCTCCACGCTAGGGCGCCGATGCGTCGACCCGTTGGGTCGGGCCGTTGCGTCGGGCCGTTGCGTCGGGCCGTTGGGTCGGGCCGGGGAGGGTCAGCTGATGGGGCGGAAGATGTCGAGCCAGACGGTCGTCAACATCAGGAACCCGAGCACGAACACCACGGCGTAGGTGAGCGGTAGGAGCTTGGCCACGTCCATGTGGTAGCGGTGGCCCCGGCGCGATCGGATCCGTTCGTAGGTGGCGATGGCGGCGTGGCCCCCGTCGAGGGGGAGGAGGGGCATGAGGTTGAAGATGCCGACGAAGATGTTGATGAAGGCCAGCATGGTGATGGGCAGGGCCCAGTCGAAGTCGGGTTGGCCGGCGATGCGGACCGCCCCGATCATCGACACCGGGCGGGTCGCCGCCTCGTCGGAGTCGATGGCGACGTCGCCCGACCCCGCGAACACGAGCTGACCGAGGTTGACGAACGTGTCGGGCGACAGGAAGCGCGGTATGACCGTGAGCGAGCTCCAACCGGCCTCGGCGAAGTCGGCCACCCCCACCAGGGGGCTGCGCCGGATCCGCTCGAACTCGGGGGCGACCCCGAGGAACCCGACGACCTCGCCATCCTCGGTGGGGCGGGCGGCCAGGACGGTCGACACCGTGGTGGACGTCCCGTTGCGCACGACCTCGAGGCTCACCTCCTCGCCGGCCCGGTCCCGCAGGTAGTCCTGCAGGTCACGGAAGTTGGCGGTCGCCACCCCGTCCACCGCGGCGATCGTGTCGCCGGGCTCGAGCCCGGCCTCGACCGCCGGTGTCTCCCCCGTCTCCAGGCGGGAGATCTCGCTGACCGACCAGCGGCTGGGGTCGGGCTCGCCGATCACCGACGACAGCACCACGAACAGCAGGACGGCCTGGAGGAAGTGCATCATCGACCCGGCGGTGATGACCAGCATCCGCTTGGGGTAGCTCTTGTTCTTGTAGGCCCGGAGCTCGTCCTCGGGCTGGCACGGGTCGAGGTTGTTCATGCCGACGATCCGGACGAACGCCCCCAGGGGAAGCAGCCGGAGCCCGTACTCCGTCTCACCCCGGCGGAACGAGAAGATGCGGGGCCCCATGAAGATGAAGAACTGGGTGGCCTTCATGCCCGTCCACCGGGCCGTCATGAAGTGGCCGAGCTCGTGGAGGAGGATCATGATCAGCAGGCCGACCACGACCAGGAAGTAGCGGGGGCCGGCGCCGAACCACAGCAGGGCGAACAGGCCGGCGAGGATCACCAACCCGATCGGGTTCGACTGCTCCCCGCCCTCGACCCTGTCCTCGGGTTCGGCCATCACCCACGAGGGCTTGCGGTCGGGAGGGTCCTGGGTGAGTGATTCGTCCATGCAGGTTGTCCTGTCGGGGTGTCCTGTCGTGCGCCGCCGGGCCGGGGCGGTCGAACGGTACGGGTCGTGGGCTGAGGTCGTGGTTCGAGGTCGTGGCTGGGGTCGTCGGGCGTTGCGCCCCTCAGCGGGCCGAGGTCACGCCCTCGAGCCGAGCGGTGGCGCGCCTTCTGGCTTCGGCGTCTGCTGAGAGAACCTCGTCAAGTGTGTCACCTGTTCCCCCATCATGGTCATCGAGCACGAATTCGATGACATCGGGGATGTCGATCCAGCGGATCCGTCCGGCGAGGAAGCCCTCGACCGCCACCTCGTTGGCGGCGCTCAGCCAGGCGGGAGCGGTGCCACCGATCCGTCCCGCCACATAGGCGAGGGCCAGACAGGGGAAGGCGTCGACGTCGGGGGCTTCGAAGTCGAGACGGTCGAACGCCGTCCAGTCGATCCGGCCGTAGGCGACGGGGAAACGATCGGGGAAGGCCAAGGCGTATCCGATCGGCAGGCGCATGTCGGGATGTGAGAGCTGGGCGATCGTCGACCCGTCGGAGTAGGTCACCATCGAATGCACGATCGACTGGGGGTGGACGACGACCTCGATGTCGTCGAACCCGATCCCCCACCCCTGGGCCCCGGCCGGGGCGCCGAACAGCTCGTTGGCCTCGATGACCTCGAGACCCTTGTTCATCAGGGTCGACGAGTCGACGGTGATCTTCGGGCCCATCGACCAGGTGGGGTGGGCCAGGGCATCGTCGATCGTGACCGACGCCAGGTCGGCCCTGGCCCGGCCCCGGAACGGTCCCCCCGACGCCGTCAGCTGGAGCCGGTCGACCCGTTCGGCCACGTCGTTGGCCCGCAGGCACTGGTGGATCGCGGCGTGCTCGCTGTCGACGGGGAGCAGCTCGGCCCCCGGTGTGCGGCGGGCCCGCTGCACCACCGGACCGGCCGCGATCAACGACTCCTTGTTGGCCAGGGCGAGCCGACGGCCGGCTTCCAGGCAGCCCAGGGTTACCGGCAGGCCGGCGAAGCCGACCACGCCGTTGACCGTCACGTCGGCCACCGTGGCCAGCTCGGCCAGGGCCCGGGGGCCGGCCATGACCCCGACCCCGGGATCGGGCACGGCCCTTCGGAGGTCGTCGAGCCGGGCCTCGTCGCCGATCGCCACCCACCGGGGCCGCCACCGCTCGACCTGGGCGGCCAGGGCGGCGACGTCGGATCCGGCGGCCAGGGCAACCACCTCGTAGCGGTCGGGATCGGCGGCCACCAGGTCGAGGGTCTGGGTGCCGATCGAACCGGTGGAGCCGACCACGGCCACCGACGTGGTCACGTCGACCGGGCCGGGCGGCGGCCCGTGCCGGGCTCGACCGGGCCGGAGCGGCACGGGCCGGAGCGGGACGGGGCGGCCGATCCCGCCTCACCCCCACCCTCGTCCCCGCACCTGCGCCTGCTCCAAACCATGGGACGCCCGGATCAGATCAGGTGGAGGAGCACGGCCACATAGTACGCCCCGGGCAGGGCGAACAGCAGACCGTCGACCCGGTCGAGGATCCCGCCGTGCCCCGGCAGGATCGTGCCCATGTCCTTGATCCCGAGATCGCGCTTGACGAGCGACTCGGCCAGGTCACCGATGGGGGCGAGCACCCCGACGACGGCAGCCAGGATCAGGGGGCTGAGGAAATCGGCGCCGAAGACGGGGATCACGTCGGTCACGGCGATGACGAGGCCGGCCAGGATGGCCCCGAAGAACCCGGTGATCGTGCCCTCCCAGGTCTTGCTGGGGCTGGCGGCGTGGAACGCCTTGGTGCCGTAGGCCCGACCACCGAGGTAGGCCAACGTGTCGGAGGTGGCGGTGATGAGGATGGTGGCCAGGAGAAGTCCGATTCCACCCTCGGCCCTCACCATCAGGGCACCGAATCCGGCCAGACCGCCGATCCACAGGATGCCGGTGAGCGTCAGCCCGAGGTTGAGCACGGGTCGTTCGGTGTCGGCCCCGGTGAGGTACCACAGCATGCCGAACACCACGGCGAGCCCGATGACGAGGGGGAAGCCTGCGTCGCCGCGGACGTAGGCGGCGGCAGGGAGGGCGACCGTGCCCACCAACCCGAGCAGGGTGGCGGGGCGCAGCCCCGCCACCCGCATGGCGTTGAACAGCTCCATGACCGCCAGCAGGCTGAGGAACCCGATGAGGACCACCGTCGGGACCTCACCCAGGTAGAGCGTCCCGAACACGAGACCGGCGAGGGCGAGACCGACCACGAGGCGCTGGCCGAAGCCGCGACGCTGGGCCAGCTCGTCGTCGTCGTAGTCGTCGTAGAACTCGTCGCCGTCGTGGCCGAAGTCGTCGATGTCGGGGCGCTGCAGCACCCCCGGCCCGACCTGGCGCTCACCGTGGGCGGGGGGTGGGGCGGCCGCCGGCCGCGCCGCCCGGCGGTGGGGGGTCACGGCGGGGACCGGGGATGTCAGCTCCTCCGGGCTGCCGCCCATGAGGCGGGGCTGGTCGTCGGGGGGCAGGTCGTGAGCGCCGCGCCGAACCGTCGCCGACTCGGTCTCCGGGGCGGGACGGGGCGTGGGCCGGGGGGCGCGCCGGGCTTCGCCGGAAGCCGCCGGACGGGCGGCGGGATCGGTCATCCGGGCCGGAGCCGGGGCACCATCGGCCGGACGGACTGCGGGATCGGTCACCCGGGCCGGAGCCGGCCGGGGGGCGGGCCGCGGGGTGCTGGGGCGGGGGCGGACCGGGGCAACGTCGGCCGGGCTCTGCCGGGACGGACGGTCGGCGGGGGCAAGTCGGGACCCGACCCCGCCCGGGGCGGCGTCGGCCGGTGAGCGGAGGCGGCCCGTACGGGGGGCCTGGTCGAACACCGAGGCCTCCCCCAGCGAACGCTCGGAGATGGCCTGACGGCGCAGCGGGGGCGGCGGGCCAGCGTCCTCGTCGTCGAGGCGGATCACCCGCTCGTGGGTGATGGCGGCCGTGTCGGCGAACACGTCGGCCAGATCGGCACCGACCCAGGTGGCGTCGTCGTCGCTGCGCCACGTGGGGCCGGCCAGGCCCTCGTCGAGATCCTCGTCGGCCGGGGGTTCGGTCCAGTGCTTCAGGCCGGCGGCCTCGACCTCGGCCGCCGCCTTCGCCTCGACGAACTCGATGTCGGTGAGGTCGAGGCTGTCGTCGGCGTCGTCGCGGATGATCGGGATCTTGGCGAAGGAGCTGGTCTCCTCCTCGGGCGGGGGCTCGAACAAGTCGAAAATGCTCGGGGTCTCGGCATCATCGGAACCTCTACTGAACCTCCCGCGCCTCTTGCTGTCAGCCATCGTGCCTGTCCTTCCGTGAACCGGATGGTCCGCGCTACCTCGACCGACCAGAGCGGACGAGCGGGCGATCGCTCCTCAGACCTCGAGGAGCTCCTCTTCCTTGGTAGCCAACGCCCCGTCCACCGTGGCTTCACTCGCTTGGGTCAACCGGTCGAGTTCCTTCTCGGCCCGGGTCAGCTCATCCGCCGTGAGCTGGTTGTCCTTCTCTGCGTTCTCGAGCTCCTTGCGGGCATCGCGCCGGATGTTGCGGATCGATATCCGGCCCTCCTCGGCCATCTTCTTCACGATCCTCACCAACTCCTTGCGCCGCTCCTCGGTGAGGGGAGGGAAGTTGAGCCGCAGTGAGCGGCCGTCGCTGCTCGGCGACAACCCGAGGTCGGAGGTGCGTATGGCGCGTTCGACGGCGTCGATGTTGCCCGGATCATGAGGAGTGATGAGGAGCTGGCGGGCCTCCGGGACGGCGATGGAGGCCATCTCCTGCAGCCGCATGTCGACGCCATAGGCCTGGACGGTCAACTTCTCGACGAGCGTGGGAGCGGCCCGGCCGCTGCGGATGGAGGCGAACTCGGTGCGCGAATGCGCCACCGCTTTGTCCATCCGCTCCTTGGCGTCGTCGAGGATCAAGTCGACCATCTCGTTCATCGGGCCGCGCTCATTCGACTATGGTACCAATGGCCTCACCGCACAGCAGGTTTCGTAGATTGCCCTCGCCCATGAGGTCGAAGACCACGATCGGGAGGTTGTTCTCCTTGGCGTGGGTCACCGCGGTCGAGTCCATGACCCGCAGATCCTGGTTCAGGACGTCGAGATAGGACAACTTGTCGATCTTGGTGGCGGTCGGGTCGAGGCGGGGATCGGCGGTGTAGATCCCGTCGACGCCACCGTGGGTGCCCTTCAGCAGGACGTCGGCGTCGATCTCGACGGCCCGCAGGGCGGCCGAGGTATCACTCGTGAAGAACGGGTTGCCGGTGCCGGCGGCGAAGATGACAAGCCGGCCCTTCTCCAGGTGGCGGATGGCCCGGCGGCGGATGTACTCCTCGGCCACCTGGGGCATGCGTATGGCCGATTGGAGGCGGGTCTGCACGCCCTGCTGCTCCACGATGTCTTGGAGGGCGAGGGCGTTGATGACCGTGGCCAGCATGCCCATGTAATCGGCCTGGGCCCGGTCGAGACCGCCCTGGGCGCCGGTCAGTCCGCGCCAGATGTTGCCGCCGCCAACCACGACGGCGACCTCGATGCCCAGGTCGTCCTTCACCTCGAGGATGTCCTCGGCGAGGCGTTGCACCACCTTGCCGTCGATGCCGTAGCCGGCCTCACCGGCGAAGGCTTCGCCCGACAGCTTGAGCAGGATCCGACGCCATCGTGGTTTCGTGCACTCGCTCAAACGAACCTCCAAGGGTCGCTGCGTTCTGGTGTGGCGCTCGCCGCGATCGATCTTCGGCCGCAGCCGGTCATCGGCCTGCAGGTGGCGCGATGAAGCCCAAGTGTAGTCGGGCTGGCGTTGAGCGGGGGACCGAGGCCAGGGTGAGGTGCTCAGCCGCCGAGGATCGAGAGGTGGAAGCGGCGGATGGAGCCACCGCCGATCTTGTCGGCGACGGTTTCCTTCTCGCCCAGCACACCCTGCTCGAGCAGCACGAGATCGCCGTACCAGGCGTTGAGGCGACCCTCGACGATCTTGGGCAGCGCCTGCTCCGGCTTGCCCTCGGCCTTGGTGATCTCGGTCAGAGCGGCGCGCTCCTTTTCGACATCGGCCTCGGGCACGTCGGCCCGACTGAGGTAGCGGGGCTTGGCGAACACGATGTGCAGGGCGATCTCGTGGAGCACGTCGCGCTCGACGCCCGTGGCCTCGATCAGTACCCCGGCCCGGCCCTCGCCGTGGAGGTAGGTGTCGACGATGCTGTCGGCGTCGGCCTCGTAGCGGACGGCGGCACCGACCTCGATGTTCTCCTTCACCGCCAGCTTGAGCTCCTCGAGCTGGGCGTCGGCCTGGCTGACGGCGTCGGGGCCCTCGGCCAGCACCAGTTCGGCCAGCGTCGTGGCCAACTTGGCGAAGTCGTCGGACTTGGCGGCGAAGTCGGTCTCCGACTTCAGGTAGACGAGGGCGGCGCCACCGTCACCGTTGGCGACGGCCACGACGCCTTCGTCGTTCTCGCGGTCGGACCGGGTGGCCGCCTTGGCCAGGCCCTTCTCCCGCAGGATCTGGGTGGCGGCCTCGAAGTCACCGTCGGCCTCGGTGAGGGCGCGTTTGGCGTCCATCATGCCAGCGCCGGTCGATTTGCGCAGTTCCTGAACTTCCTTGGCACCAAATGCAGGCATGGCGGTTGAACTTCTCCGTCTCGGTCTTCGATCGTGGGGACTCGCAGGGGAGGAATCGGCGGACGCCGATCCCGGGATCAGCCCTCGGCCGGTCCGGTGGCGTGCGCCTCGTCGTGCACGTCGGCAGGAGCCTCGGCGACCGCAGGCTCCGACGTGGGCGCCTCGGTGGCGGGCGGAACGTCGGCAGGAGCCTCGGCGACCGCAGCCTCCGACGTGGGCGCCTCGGTGGCGGGCGGAACGTCGGCAGGCACCTCGCCGGCCGTCGCAGCAGCAGGAACCTCAGCGGGGGCCGGAGCCTCCGCCGCAGCCGGAGCGGGCGCCTCGGTGGCGGGAGCCGGAGCCTCCGCAGCAGCCGGAGCGGGCGCCTCGGTGGCGGGAGCGTCGACCGCGGAGGCCTCGGCGGTACGGGTGGCGGCCTCGGCCTGGGCCTCGGCGATACGGGCCTCGCGCGCCGCCGACTCGGCCGCAGCGGCCTGGCGGGCGTCGGCCTGGGCCTGGGCGATCGCCGCCTCCTCCTCGGGCGAACGCTCGATGTCGGCCGGGGAGTCGGGGGCGCCGGAACGGCGGGCGTGGATGATCTTGCCCTCCGCCACGGCCTCGGCGATCACGCGGGTCATCAGTTCGGCCGAGCGGATGGCGTCGTCGTTGCCGGGGATGGGAAAGGTGATCAGGTCGGGATCACAGTTGGTGTCGACCACGGCCACGATCGGGATGTTGAGCTTCCGAGCCTCGGTGACGGCGATGTGCTCGACGATGGTGTCGAGGATGAAGACCACGTTGGGCAGCCTCGCCATCGTCTTGATACCGCCGATGTTACGGTCGAGCTTGTCGAGCTCCCGGGAATAGCGGAGCGCCTCCTTCTTGGGCATGTCCTCGAACTCACCGCTGGCCCGCATGCGCTCGTAGTCGAGGAGCTTGCCCACCCGCTTCGAGATGGTCTGGTAGTTGGTCAGCATGCCGCCGAGCCAGCGCTGGTCGACGTAGGGCATGGCGACGGACCGGGCGTGACGGCGGATCGGTTCCTGGGCCTGCTTCTTCGTCCCGACGAACAGGACCGTGCCACCGTCGGCCACGGTGTCGCGCACAAAGGTGTACGCCCGCTCGACGCGACGAAGGGTCTCCTCGAGGTCGATGATGTAGACCCCGTTGCGGTCGCCGTGGATGAACCGCTTCATCTTGGGGTTCCAGCGGCGGGTCTGGTGCCCGAAATGGACCCCGGCTTCGAGCATCTGCTTCATGGTGACGACAGCGGTCACGGCGATTTCCTCCGGTTGAGCGGTCCGGCCAAGCTCGGCGTGCGCCCTCGCGGGCGCCCCGAGACCGTGGAATCTGGTCGGACGGTTGGTCGATGGGTTGGACTCGGCCGACCGGCGGGCGCCGGGCGGTGACCCGGCGGCGGAACGCCGGCGGGTCGAGCGGTAAGTGTAACCAGCACGGGTGGCGGCCCCTACCGGCCGTCGACGAGGCGGGGTCGTCCACACGCCCCGGCGAGAAGGGGCGCGGGGTCGACGTAGCGATCACCCCGCCGTGCCGTGAGATGGAGCCCGACGGCCGCGGTGCCGAGCGGGTGGCCCGTCGTCACGGTTTGGTCGCGCACGACGGCGGCCGAGGCCAGCGGCCCATAGGTGGAGCGGAGACCCGAGTCGTGCTCGACCACGACGTAGCGCCGACCACCGACGGGGCCGGCGAAGGTGACCCGACCGTCGTCAACGGCGGCGACCGGTTCGCCGCCGACGGTGCCGTACTCGATGCCCCGATTACCCGGACCGTACGGGTGGGTGGGAACCCGGAACGGATCGACGATGGCGGCCGCCACGGCCGGCGCCCAGCCGCACGCCTGCGAGCCCCGGGCCGCGCTGGGCGCCGCTTCCGCCGAACCGGCGGCCCCGACGGGCGGGGGCGGGGCGCCAGCACCACCTGCGGCGGTGAGGACGACGAGGACGGCGAGGGCGGCGGCGACCGCCACCGGCCCCGCCCCCGACGTCAGGCCGATTCGCGCTCGAGCGAGCTGAGACGCGACTTGAGATGAAGGACGGCCTTGGTGTGGATCTGGCAGATCCGGCTCTCGGTGACCCCGAGGACCCGTCCGATCTCGGCCAGCGTCAGGTTCTCGTAGTAGTAGAGCGTGAGGACGATCTTCTCCCGCTCGTTCATGCGGTTGATGGCGTCGGCGAGCAGCTGGCGCATCTCCACCCGTTCGTAGACGCCACCGGGTCCGTCCTCGCGGGCGGCCAGGGTGTCGCCGAAGGTCAGCGACTCGCCTCCGTTGAACGACAGCATCTCGTCGAGGGCCACCACCCCGAGCGAGGAGATCTGGTTGTAGATCCCGTTGAGCTGGGTCAGCGACAGATCGAGCTCGCCGGCGATCTCGTCGTCGGTTGGCGCGCGATGGAGCTGGGACTCGAGCTTCATGATGGCCCGTTCGACCGACTTCGCCTTCGACCGCACCGAGCGGGGCACCCAGTCGATCGAGCGGAGCTCGTCGAGGATGGCCCCCTTGACCCGGGAGATGGCATAGGTCTCGAATTTGAATCCCCGTGCGGGATCGAACTTGGTGATGGCGTCGATGAGGCCGAACATGCCGTAGCTCACCAGGTCGGCCTGGTCGACCGATTGGGGAAGGCCGGCCGCCACCCGGCCGGCCACGTATTTCACGAGGGGTGCGTAGTAGACGATCAGCTGATCTCGATCGCTCTGGTCGCTGCGATCCTTGAACCGGGCCCACACCCGGTCGAGATCGGTTGGATTGTCGATTGCCACGGTGCCCGCCAAGGTGTGTGGAGCCGGTGTTGCCGGTGCTCCAGGCGGGGCTGTGGGGGCCACGCCGGGTCGCACCCACTCTCCGTCGGTACTCGACCACGTAAAGTGAGTTAGCGGGGTGGGTTTCTGTCCGGAGGCGGGGATTGCGTCCGTCGTGCCCTCCGGCGCTGGGGCGACGGGCCCAGGATCGGCGGGCTCGAACCCGAGGGCGCGCAGGTAGCGGGTGCGTACGGCGGCGGTCACGGCCCGTGACACTAACCACAAAACCGCCCAGAGTGGCCTCTTGGCCACGTTTACCCCCAAAATGCCCACATAGAGCGCGAAGCATGGCCACGAGCGCGGCTCCAACGCCGTGCGACCGCCACCGACCCCTCACCGCCACCGACCCCTCACCGCCACCGCCCGTCACCGCGGTCATGCCGGCCTCCCGTCGGGCGGGCGGCTCACCGTCGAGCCGTCGAGCACCAGCACCCGCTCCCTCACCAGCCGGTCGACTTCGGCCAGCAGAACCGGCACGGAGGCGCCCGTGGCGACGGCCAGCCCGTCGAGGTGACCGGACCCCGCCGCCACCTCGTCGAGGATCCGCTGGCCCAGTGGACCGATCACCGTCGCCGCCCTGGCGGGCCGGCCCACGTCGGCTGCTGCGGCGGCGGCGCCGGGCGTGGGCCGGGGGTGACCGATGGCGTCGAGCACGTCGCCGGGATCGCACACCGGCGGGCACCCGTCGAGCAGTAGCCGGTTGGTGCCGACCGAGGCGGGGCTCGTGACCGCACCCGGTACGGCCAACACCGTCCGCGACCGGTCGATGGCCTCGTCGACCGTGATGAGCGAACCGCCCTCGGCATGTGACTCGACCACCACGACGGCCAGGGCCAGGGAGGCGATCAGCCGGTTGCGGGCCGGGAACCGCCACCGCTCCGGCTTGGTCCCCGGCGGCGCCTCGCTCACCAGCAACCCACCCTCGGCCACCGCCCCCCAGAGGGCCCGGTTGGCTCGGGGATAGACCACGTCGAGCCCGGTGCCCACCACGCCGAGCGCCGGCCCCCCGGCGGCGAGAGCCCCGCGATGGGCGGCGGCGTCGATGCCGGCAGCCAGGCCACTGACGACGGTGACCCCGGCGGCGGCCACCCCGGCGCCGAGGTCGGTGGCCACCGCCCGCCCGATCGAGGTGCAACGCCGGGTGCCGACGATCGCCACCCGGGCCGGAGCGGCCAGGAGCGACCGGTCGCCCACCACGAACAGGAGCAGCGGCGGGTGCTCCTCGTCGGCGAAGGGCCAGTCGTCGTCGGTTGGGGCGACGAGCTCCACGGCGTCGGCGGTGGCGGCGGCCAGGAGCCGGCCCGGGTCGGTCGACCGGAGCTTGCGACCCCAGCCCAGCACCAGCCGCTCGGTCACACCCGGAGGTGGTGGCGACGTCACCGGCGGGAGCCGACCGGAACGGAGGTCGTCGACCACCGCCTCCGGCGTGGCGGCCGCCAGGAGCCAGGCTCCCCTGGCCGGGCCGAGCCCCGCCAGGGAGGCCAGGGCCAGGCGGGCGGCGAGGTCGGTGGCGTTCATCGCCCGACCTCGCTCATCCGGGCCCTGGCCGCCCCGACGAGGGCGACATCACCCGAGCCCGCCCCGGCCGGGCCGCCGCCGAGGACCGACACGGGGAGGGCCCGCATGGCCAGGGCGGCAGCCACCGTCTCGTCGTCGATCTCGAGCCGGCCGGGATCGAGGAGGTCGACGATCGTACGGGCCACGGTGCGGACCCGGGTGAGCCCCCGGCCGGTGAGCCGGCCGGTCTCGAGGGCCTGGCGGAGAACGGCCTTGGCCGCCGGCGTGAGCGGGGCGTGCTCGTCGAGCTGGGCGGACGTGAGGGCGGCGTTGCCATTGACGCCCCGGCCGGCGGCCAGGCCCCGAACGCGGGCCACCCGCTCGGCCACGGCCGCCGTCGACTCCTCAACCGGACCGTCGAGGAGCATGTGGGCGGCCGGGGGCCGGACCTCGATCCGCACGTCGAAGCGGTCGAGCAGCGGCCCCGACAGGCGACGGCTGTAGCGGGCCCGGGCGGCATCGCTGCATCGGCAACGGCCCGGGGCCCCGCCCTCGCCGCACGGGCACGGGTTCATGGCCGCCACCAACAGCACGTCGGCCGGCAGCGTGGCCGAGCGGGCGGCCCGGGTGACACGCACCACGCCCTCCTCGAGAGGTTGGCGGAGGGCGTCGAGGGCCGACGGGGCGAACTCGCCCAGCTCGTCGAGGAACAGGACCCCACCGTGGGCGCAGCTGATCTCGCCGGGGCGGAGCGCGGCCGTGCCCCCGCCGACGAGCGACACCAGGGAGGCGCCGTGGTGGGGAGCCCGCAGCGGGGGCCGCCACACGACACCGCCGGGCGGGATCGGCACCCCGGCGGCCGAGTGGATCCTGGTCACCAGCAGGGCAACGTCGGGCTCGAGGGCGGGGAGGAGCCCGACCAGCCGCGAGGCGAGCATGGTCTTGCCGGATCCCGGTGGCCCCACCAGGAGCAGGTGGTGACCACCGGCGGCGGCCACCTCGATGGCCCACCGGGCCAGGGGCTGGCCCCGCACCTCGGCCAGGTCGCCGGCGGTGGGTTCCGGCTCGGGGTCGGGGACCGGACGAACGTCGTCGAGGGGCGGGCCCTCGCCTCGCAGGGCGGCCACGAGGTAGCCCAGATCGGGGGCGGAGCGGACGGCCTCGGGACGCACGACCGTGGCCTCGGCCCCGCCGGCTGCTGGGACGACGACCAGCGGAGCGTCGACGGCGCCGGCCAGGCAGACCAGGGCCGACACCCGCCGGATCGATCCGTCGAGCCCCAGCTCGCCGACGGCCCCGATGGGAGCGACGGCCGCCGGGTCGATCTGGCCCGAGGCCACGAGGATGCCGAGGGCGATCGGGAGATCGAGGGCGGCCCCGTGCTTACGCAGCCCGGTGGGGGCGAGGTTGATCGTGACCCGACGGTTGGGCCACTCGAGACCACACGACAGGATGGCGGCCCGGACCCGGTCTCGTGATTCGCGACACGAGGCGTCGGGCAGGCCGACGAGGGTGTAACCGGGAAGGCCCCGACTGACGTGGACCTCAACACTGACGGCATGACCGTCGACGCCTTCGACGACGGCGGACGGGATGGTGGCAAACATGGACGGACCCCACGGAGCGGTGTGATGCGAACCGGCGATGGCCGGGCGCACGGTGCCTCTGGTGGGGGCCGGAGCCCCGAACGTCTCTGAGACCGAACCTACCGGCACGGTGTGACGGTCGGGCGCAGCGTCGGTACCCCGTTGCCGCGACCGCGGCCTACGACCCGCCGCTCAGGACCTCGCGGGTGTAGCGGACGACGGCGTCGATCTCGGCGTCGGACAGCTTGTTGCCGAAGGCGGGCATGGCCCGGCGGCCGTCGGCGATCACCGCCCGCTGGTCGGCCGGATCGGGGTAGGCCTCGGCCATCCTCCCCTCGTCGAGCCGGGAGCCGGTGCCGCCCGAGCCGTCGGCCCCGTGACAGCTGGCGCACTGGGCGGCGTAGACGGTTCGGCCCTCCACCAGCTCGGCATCGTCGGCGGGGGCGGCCGGCAGGTCGCCGCTCACGCAGGCGGGGAGCACGGCCGCCATGGCGGCGACGATGGCGAGCCCGGCGGTCCGCCACCGAGCGGGTCGTGTCACCGGGAACCGTGCGTTGTTGGCCATACTTCTCCTGTGGGCTTCGATCCGACCCGGAAGCATAAGAGATCGTCATTCGATTTCTGGTTCGTCGGCCTCGGTGTCGTCGTGGTGGTGGCGCTGCTGGTGTGGGCCCTGGTCTGATGGCCGGCCCCAGGCGCCGCCGACGGTCGGGCCGCTCCCCCGACCGGTGGGCTCCCGACCCGTCGGACACCCCCGACACCAAGGTCCGCTCCGTCCAGCCCTACGAGGCGGTCAAGGCCTACCTGTGCCCCGGGTGCAACGGTGAGATCGTCGCTGGTCAGGGTCACCTCGTGGCGGTACCGCCCGACGATCCCGACCTGCGCCGCCACTGGCACCGGGGGTGCTGGGCCAATCGTCGCTCCCGGCGCTGACACCCCACCCGAGTAGGCTCCCCGTCATGGCTGACGTGACCATCTTCCACAACCCCAATTGAAGTACCTCCAAGGCGGCACTGGAGGTGCTGCAGAACGCCGGGGTCGACCACGACATCGTGCTCTACCTGAAGCAGAAGCCCGACCGGCCCACCCTCGAGGCGCTGATCTCCAAGCTGGAGGACGATCCGGCCGATCTGGTACGGCGTGACAAGTTCTTCACCGATGAGATCGTCGGCGAGCAGGGTTTCGATCCCGACTCCCTCAGCGACTCCGACGTCGTGATCGACCTCCTCGTCGCCCATCCCCGTTTGCTCCAGCGCCCGGTTGTGATCAAGGGTGATACCGCGATCATCGGCCGACCCAAGGACCGGGTACCGGCTCTGATCGGAAGCTAGGGGGCCGCAAGGGGCGGCTCCGGACCGGAAGGATCCGCCATGGCCAGTCCCCAGTTCGCCAAGTTCCTCGCCCTGCTCGAGAAGAACCGCCCGCCGGACGGCAAGGTCGACGTGGCGACCATGCGTCGCAACATGGACCAGGTCGGTGGCCGCCTTCCCGACGGCGTCACCGGCACTCCCGACACCGTCGGCGGGGTGGCCGGCGAGTGGATCGAGGCCGACGGGGCGACCACCGACCGGGTCGTGCTGTACCTGCACGGCGGCGGCTACGTTGCCGGGTCGATCGACTCGCACCGCAACCTCACCGGCAACCTGGCTCAGGCCCTTGGTTGCCGCCTCTTCGCCGCCGACTACCGGCTGGCCCCGGAGCACCCCCACCCGGCACCGGTCGAGGACGCCACGGCCGCCTATCGGGCCCTCGTCGATGATCTCGGCCTCGATCCCCGGCACCTCGCCGTGGCCGGCGACTCGGCCGGTGGCGGGTTGACCGTCGCCGCCCTGCTGGCCCTGCGCGACGCCGGCGACCCGCTGCCGGCGGCGGCGGTGACCATCTCCCCGTGGGTCGACCTCGAGGCCACGGGCGAATCGGCCACCACCAGGGCCGCCGCCGACCCGATGGTCTCGCCCGGGAGCCTGAAGCTGATCGCCGCCCACTTCCTGGGTGATGGGGGCGACGCCCACGACCCACTGGCGGCGCCCCTCCACGCCGATCTGTCGGGCCTGCCCCCGATGTTGATCCACGTCGGCGACGCCGAGGTGCTCCTCGACGACGCGGTGCGCCTGACGGCCCGGATCCACGAGGTCGGTGGCGAGGCCACCCTGGAGGTGTGGCCCGAGATGGTCCACGTGTGGCACGCCTCGGCCGGCTTCGTCCCCGAGTCCGACCAGGCCATCGAGCGGATCGCCGAGTACCTCCGCCCCCGCCTCGGGCTGTAGGGGCGCTGGCCCGCCGGACGGCGTCAGAAGCAGCCCTCGATCACCTCGACCCGGCCGTCGCCGTCGACGTCGGCCACATCGAAGCGGAGCTCCCGGTAGCGATCCCCGCCGGCCTGGAGCCACGCCAGGGCGAGGCCCCGGATCCGTTGCTGCTTGCGCCACCCGACGGCCTCGGCGCCGACGCCGAAGCGGGCGCCGCGCCGCGTCTTGACCTCGCAGAACACCACGACACCATCGCGGGTAGCGACGAGGTCGATCTCGCCCGCCCTGATCCGCCAGTTGCGGTCGACGACCGTCCAGCCCCGCTGCTCGTACCATTCGGCCGCCAGGTCCTCGCCCCGCCGGCCGAGGCTGCGGCGGTCGTCGGGGTACGGCGGGGGGCCGACGAGGCGTCGGTCGTCATCCCCGTCCATCGGCCTGTGGTGCCCGGAGCGGCCCATGGCGCTCCCCCTCTCGTTCGCCCACCCGCGAACCCGGGGTGGGGGCGATGCCGGGGGAAGGCGCGGGGTGAGGGGGCACCGGGACGGCGACGGGGCGCCGCCGTCATCGGGTCAGAGCTTCAGCTCTGACTCGGGGAGCTCCTCGACCGAGATGACCTGGGTAGTGGAGACGGTGACCTTGGCCAGGAACCGGGACTGGCGGTACATGTCCCACACCCAGGCGTCGGTCAGCTCGTACTCGATGAAGCGGGCGCCGGGTTCGCTGACCCGGCGCACGGAATTGGCGAGATAGAACCGGCGGTCGGTCTCCACGACGTAGCGGAACATCCCGATGACGTCCCGGTACTCCTTGTAGAGGGCCAGCTCGATCTCGGCCTCGTAGCGTTCCACTTCCTCGCTGCTCATCGGCGGTACCCCGCAGGAACGGCTCGAACGGATGGCGCGGACACGTCAGTGGTCGCGCTTTTCCTTGACCTTGGCCGCCTTGCCGACCCGGTCACGGAGGTAGTAGAGCTTGGCTCGGCGCACATCGCCCCTGCTGACCCGCTGGATCTTGTCGATGATCGGCGAATGAACAGGAAAGCAGCGCTCGACTCCGACCCCGAAGCTCAGCTTGCGCACGGTGAAGGTCTCCCTCACGCCCGATCCCCGCCGGGCGATCACGATGCCCTCGAACACCTGGACACGCTCGCGGTTGCCCTCGACTACCTTCACGTGGACCTTCACCGTGTCGCCGGCGGCGAAGTCGGGGATGTCGTCGCGGATTTGGGCCTTCTCGACCAGTTCGGTGGGGTTCATCTTGCAATCCTCGGGGTGACCTCGGTGGGGGCGGACGATGCCCCGATCGGCTCGTCTATGCTACGTCGCCGCCGTGCCACTCCCACCGGCAGGAGCCAGCCCCGAGCTAGCCCCCAGGAGCGACGTCGCCCGCATCTCCCGCGCCACCGTCGGCCCCATCGCCGGCGCCGACATGGAGCTCGAGGCCGAACTCGCGGACGAGAGCCCGGTCGGCGTCGGATACGCCGCCCCGCCGCACGAGCAGGTCGGGTCGACAGCGGGCCGTCCTGACCAGGGCCTGGGCCCGGCGCCAGCGGGCCACCCGAGCGTGATCGCCCGAGGTCAGCACCTCGGGCACGTCCCAGCCCCGGTAGCTGGCAGGCCGGGTGTAGTGGGGATACTCGAGGAGGCCGTCGCTGAACGACTCGTCGCCGACCGACGCCGAGTTGCCGAGAACGCCGGGCACGAGCCTCCCCACGGCCTCCAGCACCACGGCCGCCGCCACCTCGCCTCCGGCCAGGACGTAGTCGCCGATCGAGAGCTCACCGTCGATCAGGTGCTCCCGGACCCGTTCGTCGACACCCTCGTAGCGACCACACAGCAGGGTGAATCCGTCGAGAGCGGCCAGCTCGGCGGCGCAGGCCTGGTCGAACGGACGGCCGGCGGGCGAGAGGTAGAGCAGGGGTCGGGGCGGGTCGACGGACTCGACCGTGGCGAAGATCGGCTCGGGCTTGAGCACCATCCCCGCCCCACCCCCGAAGGGGCTGTCGTCGACCGAACGGTGAGGGTCGGTGGCAACCGACCGCAGGTCGTGGACCCGGATCTCCAGCAGGTCACGGTGGCGGGCCCGACCCAGCAGGCTGGCCGAGGCGAAGGCCTCGATCATCTCGGGGAAGATGGTGATGACGTCGATGCGCACGACGACGACCTCAGGAGGGCTCGGCCAGCTCGTCCAGCTCGTCGAGCAGGCCGGGCGGGACATCGACCGAGATCCGTTCGTCGTCGTGGTCGACGTAGAAGGCCAGCGGTACGAGACGGCCGTCGGCCAGCTCGAGCAGATCGGAGGCGGGGTTCTCGACGACGGCCACGACGGCACCGTGATCGGTGCCGTGCTGGTCGACGACGGCGCGGCCGATCAGCTCGTGGACGAAGACGCCGTCGGCGCTGTCGAGGGGTTCGGCCTCGAGAGTGCGGCCCCGGAGCCGGTCGGCCGCCTCCCTCGTGTCGACCCGAGCGAACCGGATGAGCCACTTGGTCTGATGGGGACGGGCCGCCACCACCTCCAGGGGCTCGCCGTCGGCGAACAGCTCGGAGCCGGGACGTGCCCGTTCGTCGGTGCGGTCGGTCACGAAGTGGACGACCACCTCGCCCTTGAGGCCGTGGGCCTTGGTGATGCGACCGACCTCGAGGCGAGCGGTCTCAGGGCGACCCGTCGGGTCGCCACCGTCGGTCACTCGACGAACTCGACCTCGGTGGTCACGCCGTCCTTGGCCGCAGCAGCACCGACCACGGTGCGGATGGCCGAGGCGACCCGACCCCGGCGGCCGATGACGCGACCCATGTCGTCGTCGTTGACGGTCACGTCGAGGCGGACGCGGTCACCGTTGGCGGTGGTCTCGATCGAGACGTCGTCGGGGTAGGCGACGACCGAACGACACAGGTGGAGCAGGACCGCTTCGGCTGTCGGGGCTGGTGAGTCGCTCACGCCCCGGCACCTGCGGTGACGGCCTCGTCGCTGGACGAGACGGCGGCCTCGGCGGCCTGCTTGGCCTCGAGGTCGGCGACCGACGTGCCACTGGTGAAGGCCTCCCAGGCGCCGGAGATCTCCAGCAGCTTGCGGACACGCTCGGAGGGCTGGGCCCCGTTGCGGAGCCAGTGCACGGCCTTGGCGTTGTCGATCTTGATCAGGGAGGGCTCGTTGCGAGGGTTGTAGGTGCCCACGATCTCGATGAAGCGCCCATCGCGGGGCGACCGCTGGTCGGCGGCGACCACACGGTAGGTCGGCTGCTTCTTCTTACCCATCCGCATCAGGCGGAGTCGAACGGCCACGAGTGTCTCTTTCCAGGCTTCGGTCTCTGTGTCCCTGGTCAATCAGGTGAACCACCAAAGGCTACCGCCGCGTGCCGCGAGCGGCACCCCGAGTTCGCCTTCGGCGAACTCGCCGCCGTGATCGTGTGCTGCCGCCGTGTGCTGCCGCCGTGTGCTGCGGGCGATGGGCGGTCAGGTGTGGCGGTCGAGCTCGTCGGCGAGGTTCTCGAGGTCCTGGGCGTCGAGACGGTCGAGGCCGGGCAGCATGAGCGGCGTCTTGCCCGACTTCGTGCCCTTCGGCGTGACCCGGCCCCCGGAGGGTGCGGCCGGCACGCCACCCTTGACCGTCACCCGACCCCCCTTGCCCTTCACCTTCTTGCGGTTCTTGCGGACCGTCTTGGCCGCCTTCTTGGTACCGAGCCCGCCGAGGCGCTTCATCATCTTCTGCATCTCGGAGAACTGCGTGATGAGACCGCTGACCTGAGTCGGGTTGGTGCCCGAGCCCCGGGCGATGCGGGTGCGTCGGGAGGCGTCGACGATCTTGGGGTCGGTGCGCTCCGCCACGGTCATCGATTTGATGATGGCCTCGATCCGACCGAGCTCGCGGTCGTCGATCTCGAGGTTGCGCATCTCCTTGGGCAGGCCGGGAAGCATGCCGACGAGGTTCTGGAGCGGCCCCATCTTCTTGAGCTGGGCCATCTGCTCCAGGAAGTCGTCGAGGGTGAACTGCCCCTCGAGCATCCTGGCCGCCGCCTCCTCGGCCTCCTCCTTCTCGTAGGTCTGCTCGGCCTTCTCGATCAGGGTCAGCACGTCGCCCATGCCGAGGATGCGGCTGGCCATCCGCGCCGGATGGAAAAGGTCGAAGTCCTCGAGCTTCTCGCCGGTGGCGGCGAAGGCGATCGGCCGGCCGACGACCTCCTTGACCGACAGGGCGGCGCCGCCCCGGGCATCGCCGTCGAGCTTGGTCAGGATGACCCCGTCGAGCTCGAGCCGGGCATGGAAGGCCTCGGCCGTGGTGACGGCATCCTGGCCGGTCATGGCGTCGACGACGAGGAACGTGTAGTCGGGTTGCACGACGTCGGAGATCCGGCGGACCTCCTCCATGAGGGACTCGTCGATGGCGAGACGGCCGGCCGTGTCGACGATCACGACGTCGCGGCCGGTGGAGCGGGCCTCGTCGATGGCCCGGCGGGAGACCTCGACCGGGTCGGTCGGCTCGCTGAACACGGGTACGTCGATGCTGCGGCCCAACGTCTCGAGCTGCTGCACGGCGGCCGGCCGTTGGAGGTCGGCGCCCACCAGGAGCGGGTTGCGGCCCTGGCTCTTGAACCAGCGGGCCAGCTTGGCCGACGAGGTCGTCTTGCCCGAGCCCTGGAGGCCGGCCATGAGCACGACGGTGGGAGGCTTGGCGGCGTAGGCGATCCGGATCGTCTCGCCGCCGAGACTGTCGGTCAGTTCCTCGTTGACGATCTTGATGACCTGCTGCGCCGGGTTCAGGGCCTTGTGGACGTCTTCCCCGATGGCCCGCTCCTTGATGCGGGAGCGGAGGCTACGGACCACGGAGAGGTTGACGTCGGCCTCGAGGAGAGCGACGCGGATCTCCCGCAGGGCCTCGTCGACATCGGCCTCCGTCAGCACGCCCTTGCGGCCGAGGCGGCTGAAGATACCTTCGAACTTGTCGGTCAGCGTTTCGAACATGGCGCTTCTCAGGCTAGGGGAACCGAGCCACGGTTCGGCCCGAGGGAACAGGCATCATCACTCGAACAAGGCGTCGACGGGAACCCTTCGGGTTCCTCGGCGTTCCGGCAGGGCCGGAACGCATCGGCCCAAGGGAACAGGCATCATCACTCGAACAAGGCGTCGACGAACTCGGCGGGTTCGAAGTCGACGAGGTCACCGACCTGCTCGCCGAGACCGACGAGCTTGACCGGAATGCCCAGCTCGGACTCGATGGCGAACACGATGCCGCCCTTGGCCGAGCCGTCGAGCTTCGTCAGCACCACGCCCGTGACCTCGACGGCCTCGGTGAAGACCTGGGCCTGGGCCATGCCGTTCTGACCGGTGGTGGCGTCGAGCACGAGGAGCACCTCCGACACGTGACCGGGCTCCTTGGCCGCCACCCGCCGCACCTTGGCCAACTCCTCCATCAGGTTGGATTTGTTGTGGAGGCGGCCGGCGGTGTCGGCCAGGACGACGTCGCAGCCCCGGGAGGCGGCGGCCTGGACCCCGTCGAAGATGACCGCCGACGGGTCACCCCCCTCGTTGCCCCGCACGATGTCGGCCCCGGCCCGCTCGGCCCACATCTCGAGCTGTTCGGCGGCGGCGGCCCGGAACGTGTCACCCGCCGCCATCAGCGGACGGTGGCCATCGGCCACCAGTCGCCGCCCCACCTTGCCTATCGTCGTCGTCTTGCCCACCCCGTTTACCCCGACGAAGAGCCACACGTTGGTCTCGTCGGGGGTGATGGTGAGCGACCGGTCCTTGCCCTCCAGCTCACGGTGCATCCGGGCTTTCAGCAGGGCCATGATCTGGGCCCCGTCGTCGGCACCGGCCGCCTTGGCCTCCTGGCGGACGTCCTCGATCAGCGCCATCGACGTCCTCACCCCCACGTCGGCCTGGATCAGGGCGTCCTCGAGCTCCTCCCAGTCGTCGTCGCCGACCCGCGACAACCCGACGAGACCGCCGAGGTAGCCGGTGAAGGCCGAGCGGGCCTTGGTCAACCGATCGAAGAAGCTGGGCTTGATCAGCGGCTCCTCGACCGGGGTCGGGGGGGCCTCGACCCCGACCTCCGCCGGGGGGGCCTCGAACGGCGGGGCCTCGACCTCCTCGACCGGCGGGGCCTCGACCTCCTCGACCGGCGGTGCCTCGACCCCGACCGGCGCCTCCTCGGGTGGCGCCTCCACCGGCGGTCGGGTGAGCGTGCCGACGCCACCGTCCGACTCGTCGTCGGTGGGTTCGAGCTCCAGGTCGGGGCCGCGACGGCGCACGGCGACGAAGGCGCCACCGGCCACCACGAGGACGACAGCGGCGACGATGAGGACGATGTAGAGAGGCTCCATCGCCCCCGATCCTACTCAGCGGTCCCGTCCGGACAGCGGGCCGGGCTGCGTCATCCGACCGGTTCGCGGTCGGCCGGGGGTCAGGGTCGGGTCGACGTCAGGGTCGGGTGCCGAGGGTGACGGCCACGGCCAGGGTCTCGCCGGTGCGGACCAGCTCGAGGGTGACGGTGGTGCCGGGCGGGTAGGCGACGACGAGACCGGCCAGCTCCTCGAACTGCGTGACCGGTGCGCCGTCGACGGAGATGATGCGGTCGCCGAGCTGGATCCCGGCGGTCGACGCCGGGGTGTCGGGGGTGACGTCGATGACCTCGACGCCGGCCGAACCGTCCTGGGGGATGCCGCCCCGGACCCCGAGGAAGCCGGCCTCGATGGGCAGACCGGCCACGATCCGGTCGGCAACACCCACCGCGGTGTCGATGGGGATGGCGAAACCGACGCCGGCGTTGGTGTTGCTGGTGCCCCCGGTCTGGATGGCGGTGTTGATGCCGATGACCCGGCCCGACCGGTCGGCCAGGGCCCCACCCGAGTTGCCGGGGTTGATCGGCGCGTCGGTCTGGATCATGGCGATGTAGATGTCGCCGTTGGGGACGGGCCGGTTCACGGCCGACACGATGCCCTCGGTGACCGTCTGTTGGAGGCGGAACGGCGAGCCGATGGCGATGGCGGTCTGGCCCACCACCACGTCCTCGTCGGCGGCCAACGGTGCGATCGGCAGATCATGACCCTCGCCGACGGAAACGACGGCGATGTCGACGTTGGCTTCGCTGCCGAGCACGGTGCCCGCCAGCCGGCGCCCATCGCTCAACAGCACCGAGACCTGGGTCTCCCCGTCGATCACGTGATGGTTGGTCAGGATGAGGCCGTCGTCGTAGATGACGCCGGAGCCGATGCCGTAGGTCGTCTCGATCTGGACGACGGACGGGCCCAGCGCGCCGGCCACGAAGGCCGCAGGGTTCTCGGCCGCGCCCTCGTCGGGGGCGAGTGTGGGGCCGGGCTGGCGGACCGGCACGGTGACCGTGGTGGCCGAGGTGTCGGGGCCGCCGGCGGATGTCTCGTCGCCCGTCGACTGGAGCCCGACGGCAAATCCACCGGCGGTGAGCATGCCACCGACGAGGAAGGCGACCAGGGCCCGCCATCCCCAACCGGGGGTGGTACGCAGGAGCGTCTGGTCGACGCCAGCGGTCGACGCCATCTCGGCCGGGGCCGGCGTCGGGGGAACGACGGGGGCGCCGACGGATGCCGTGGTGGGTCGGTAGCGGGCCGGCGGGCCGGCGGGGGCGGGGCTGCGCCAGGCCACCGAGGGATCCGACGGTGGGGGCCACACCGGACCGGACGGCCACCGCGGCGGCGACGTGCCGGGCATCTGACCGATCGGCGTGGTCATCGGCTCGGAGGAGAGCCGCTCGGTCGGTGACGCCGACGGTGACGGCGACGGCGGCGACGACGGCGGGGCGAAGGCGGCGGCCCCACTCCGGTGCGCCCCGCCGTTGCCGGCCGGGTCGATGACCAGCGGTGTGGTCCGATCGTTCCCCTCGGCGGGCGACGTCGGCCGTCCTGTCGTTGGTTCTGGCATCAGCTCACCTCATCGACAGGGTAGCGACCGGGAAGAAAGGGCGAGTAAAGGCCAGCTGAACACCGATCCGTCGTTCCCCCGGCGGTCACGGCGACACCGCAGGGGTGCCGGTGGGCCGGGGCAGCGTCAGGGTGAACGTCGAGCCCTTACCCCGCTCGTTGGTGCTGACCTCGACCCGACCCCCGTGGCGCTCCGCCACCTGGCGCACGATGCTGAGCCCCAGCCCGAGTCCGGGGCCGGCGTCGGGACCGCGCCAGAACCGGTCGAAGACCCGTTGGACGTCCTCGGGGGCGATGCCGGGGCCCTCGTCGATCACGCACACCTCCGCCTCGTCGGCCGTCGCCCTGGTGGTGATGAGGATCGTCGTACCCTCCGGGGCCAGGCGGACCGCGTTGACCACGAGATTGGTCAGGGCCCGCCGGAGGGCGGTGGGGTCACCTCGGACGACGACGGCGTCCCCGACGGCAGCGGGACCACCGCTGTGGCCCCCACGTTCCGTGGTCGGATCGGGCCCGTCGACCCGTTCGTCGACCACGGCCGTCGCCTCCCCACGGACATCCCCACCCCTGGGGGTGATTCCGCCTCTGGTGAGGCGTCGAGCGCGTTCGGTGGCCGCCGCTCCCACCCTTGGACTATCCACAGGTCTTTCCACAAGCCTGTGCACAACGTCCCCCACAAGGTTATCCACAGGACTGGGGATGATTTGGGGAGAAACGGTGATCGTCAGCTTCCGGGCCTTCGCCCCCGCCGCCAGCTCGGCCGCCACGCTCCGGGCCGTTGCGGTGAGATCGACCATGCCGATCGTGGCCTGAGGAAGCTGGGAACGGGCCTGTTCCACCAGGTCATCGACGATCCGGCTCATCCGGTCGGAGGCGGAATGGGCGATGCCGGCGGCCCGGCGGAGATCGTCGACCGATGCGTCCGGGTCATCGAGCGCCACCTCGAGGTTGGTTCGGGCCACGGCCAGTGGATTGCGGAGCTCGTGGGAGGCGTCCTGCACGAACCTCCGCTGCTCCTCGAACGAGCTCTGGAGCCGATCGAGCATGGCATCGAACGTGTCGGCCAGGCCCTTGAGCTCGTCGTCGGGGCCGTTCAGGTCGATCCGACCCGACAGGTCGGCCCCGGAGACCTCACGGGCCACGTCGTTCATGCGGCGGATCGGCTTCAGCGTCCAACCGGCCAGGAACCAGCCGGACCCGAACGCCACGATCACGAGGAAACCGAGGCCGGTCATCGAGGCCTGGCGGAGCTGCTCCAGCGACCGCCGGTAGGCGTCACGCTCGATCCGCTCCATCAGGGCGTCGGTCACGGCGTCGTCGGTCAGGGCCCGAAACGGGGTCGGCCACTGCTCTCCCGTCCTCGGATCGGTGAACACGATCGGCTCGGTCCGCACGAGGATCGGCTCGTCGAGCTGTCGGACCTGCCACAGATAGAGGACGAGCAGGAGCGTGGCCCCGGCGGTGAAGATGGCCAGGGCATAGGCGACCGACAGCCGGAAACGGATCGACTGGGCCCAGCGTGGCACTCAGCCCCCCGCTCCATCACCGGGGTCACCCGACCGGCCGCCGTCCGGGCCCGGGGCGGCGCTGGGGTCGCCGGGCCGGCCCTCCTCGAGCAGCCGGTAGCCGGAGCCGATCACCGTCTCGATCAGCTGGGTCCCGGCGACGGCCGACAGCTTACGGCGAAGGGTTCCCACCGTGACCCGGGCCGTGTTGGTGAACGGATCGACCATCTCGTCCCACACGTGCTCCAGCAGCCGCTCCTGGCTGAGCACCTCGCCGGGATGGGACATGAAGTAGCGCAAGAGGGCGAACTCCTTGGTGGTGAGCTCGATCGGGTCGCCGGCCCACGTGACGACCCGGCGGGCGGTGTCGAGGGCCAGGGGCCCGACCACGAGCATCGCATCGGTTCCCGCCGTCTCCCGTCGCATCAGCGTACGGACCCGGGCGGAAAGCTCTCGTAAAGCGAACGGCTTGACCAGGTAGTCGTCGGCCCCGTCGTCGAGACCGGCCACCCGGTCGTCGACCGCGTCCCGCCCCGTCACCATCAACACCCGGGTGGCGGGGTCGAACCGGGGGTCGGTGCGGATCAGACGGCACACCTCGCGCCCGTCGAGGTCGGGCAGGTTGAGGTCGAGCGTGACGAGGTCGTAGGCGTTGAACGAGAGACGGTCGAGGGCGGAGTGACCATCGTGAGCCACGTCGACGGCGTAGCCCTCGCGGCGAAGCCCAGCGGCGATGGCGTCGGCCAACTCGACCTCGTCATCAACAACGAGAATGCGCATGTCACGAGGGTAGTGAGCGGCAGCCGCCGTGCCGGGACCGGCCCAGCGGGCATCGCCGGGCCCCAGCACGGCGGCCCGGACGACTTTCGTCGCACTTTCGCCCGGAGGCGGTTCACTGGGACCGGGACGGGCGACGATGGAGGATCATGACGACCGACAACCATGACGCCGCGGCCGAACTCGAGCGGGTGTTGTTCGAGATCAAGCGGGTGATCGTAGGCCAGGACCACATGGTGGAACGGCTGATCGTGGCCCTGCTGTCCCGGGGTCATGTCCTGCTCGAGGGCCTGCCCGGCCTGGCCAAGACGCTAGCCGTATCGACCCTGGCCCGGGCCATCGGCGGCTCGTTCGTCCGGCTCCAGTTCACCCCCGACCTGCTCCCCTCCGACCTCGTGGGCACCCGGATCTGGCGGGCGTCCGACGAGCGGTTCGACATCGACTGGGGTCCGGTGTTCGCCAACCTGGTCCTGACCGACGAGATCAACCGGGCCCCGGCCAAGGTCCAGTCGGCCCTGCTCGAGGTCATGGCCGAGCGCCAGGTGTCGATCGGCGGCACCACCCGGGCCCTGCCCACCCCGTTCCTGGTGCTGGCCACCCAGAACCCGGTCGAGTCCGAGGGGGTGTACACGCTGCCCGAGGCCCAGCGAGACCGCTTCCTCATGAAGGTGGTCGTCGGCTATCCCACTCCCGACGAGGAGCTGGAGATCATCCGGCGCATGGGGGCCACGGTCCCCCAGGCCCATCAGGTGATCGACCTCGACCGGCTGGAGGCCCTCCAGCGCCGGGCCGACGAGGTCTACGTCGACGGGGCCATCGCCCAGTACGCCGTCGATCTGGTCATGGCCACCCGCGAGCCGGCGCTGCGGGGCATCCCGGAGCTGGCCCCGCTGATCGAGTTCGGGGTCAGCCCCCGGGCCACCCTCGGTCTCGTCGCCGCCTCCCGGTCGCTCGCCCTGCTCCGGGGCCGGGGTTACGTGGTCCCCCAGGACACCTTCGACGTGACCCGTGACGTGTTCCGCCATCGTCTGGTGCTCACCTACGAGGCCCTGGCCAAGGGCCTCGACGCCGACGACGTGATCAACCGGATCCTGGCCATGGTGCCGGCGGCCGCCATCTCCCCACTGGAGCCGTTGCCGGCCCCACCCGGCGCCCGCCCCGGTGCCCCGACCTGGGCGCCCACGCCGGCTGCTCCTCCCCCGCCGGCGTCCGGCCGCAACGGAGGCCCCGAGGGAGCCCCCGGCACCTCCCTCCCCTCGCCGGCAGGGCCCGCCCCGACCGCTCGACCGGGGCTCGATCCGGAGGTCACGTCCCATTTGCCCGCCGACCCGACCGCCGGGCGGTCGGGGGCCGAGCGACCATGAGCATCGGCCGGGGCGGCGGAGCTGGCGGAGCGTCGACGCCCGACCCCCTGGCCGCCACCACGTCGACCACCCGCGAGGTCCTGCGCCGGCTCGAGCTCGAGGTCACCCGCCGTCTCGACGGCCTCCTCCACGGTGACCACCGGGGCCTGGTACCGGGCCACGGTTCCGAGCTCGGCGAGACCCGGCGCTACGCCCCCGGCGACGATGTCCGCCGCATCGACTGGAACGTCACCGCCCGCCTCTCCGAGGCCCACATCCGCCAGACGATCGCCGAGCGCGAGCTCCAGACCTGGCTCGTGATCGACCGGTCGCCCCGCATCGACTTCGGAACGGCGAGGACCGAGAAACGGGAGCTGGTGTTGTCGGCGGCGGCCGCCGTCGGCTTCCTCACCAGCCGCGACGGCAACCGCCTGGGGGCCGTCCTCACCGCCCCCGGAGACGAGCCCGCCACCGTCATCCCGCCCCGCCAGTCTCGCCGCCACCTGCTGCGCATCCTCCACGAGATCGCCGACGCCCCCCGGGCCGACGGAACGGGACCCACCGATCTGCGGGCCGACCTGCTCCGCCTCCACACCGCGGCCCGCCGTCGGGGCCTGGTCGTCGTCATCTCCGACTTCTGGGTTCCCGACGGTTGGCAGGAACCGCTGCGGGTGCTGGCCCAGCGCCACGACGTGGTGGCGGTGCAGGTCACCGACCCCCGCGAGCTCGAGCTCCCCGACGTCGGCCTCGTGGTGCTCCGCGACCCGGCGACCGGGGCCGAGCGCGAGGTGGCGACCCAAAAGCGATCGGTGCGCCAGGCCTACGCCGCGGCCGCCGCCGCCCGTCAGGAGGCCATCGAAGGCGAGCTCCGGGGTTCGCGCGTCGACCACCTGGTGCTGTCGACCGACCGTGACTGGCTCGACGACGTCATCGCCTTCGTCGCCGGCCGGGCCCGCCGCCTCGAGGCGCTGTCCCGACGATCATGACCTTCCTCTCCACCTGGCGCCTCTGGTTCCTCCTCGTCGTGGTGGTCCTCGCCGTCGCCTACGTACTGCTCCAACGACGACGCACCACCTACGCCCTGCGCTTCGCCTCGAGCGAGCTGCTCGATTCGGTCGCCCCCCGCCGCCCCGGCTGGCGGCGCCATCTGCCGCCGCTGGTGTTCCTGCTGGCGCTGACCACGATGGTCACGGCCTTCGCCCAGCCGGCCCGGACGATGCGGGTACCCCGCGAGCGAGCCACGGTCATCATCGCCATCGACGTGTCGCTGTCCATGGCGGCCGACGACGTGGAACCCAACCGGTTGGAGGCGGCCCAGGCCGCGGCCAACCGCTTCATCGACGAGCTTCCCCCCACCCTCAACGTCGGGGTGGTGTCGTTCGCCGGCACCGCCACGGTGCTCGTCACCCCGACCCAGGACCGGCTCGCCGCCCGCCGGGCCGTCGAGAACCTGACCCTGGCCGAGTCGACGGCGATCGGAGAGGCGATCTTCACCTCCCTCGATGCCCTGCTCAACACGCCGCCCGACGAGACCGGCGCCCTCCCCCCGGCCCGGATCGTGCTGTTGTCCGACGGGGAGACCACCGTGGGCCGGCCCGACGCCTCTGCCGTCGCCGCCGCCCAGGATGCGGACATCGCGGTGTCGACCATCGCCTTCGGTACCCCCGGCGGGGCCATCGTGTACGACGACCCGACCACTCCCCAGATCGAGAACGACGCCATCCCGGTGCCGGTGCGGGAGGAGAACCTGCGGGCAATCGCCGATGCCACCAATGGCTCGTTCTTCACCGCCTCCACCCTGCAGGAGCTCGAGGCCGTCTACGACGACATCGGCTCGGCCATCGGCTACGAGGACGTCGACCGGGAGGTCACCGACTGGTTCGTCGGCGCCGGTCTCGTGCTCCTGGCGACCACGGCGGGGGCGAGCCTCCTCTGGTTCCAGCGGCTTCCCTGACCGCCGGCGGGTTGCGGAGCGCCAGCGACCGCGTCCCGCTGGGACCTCTGTGCTTGACCGCCACCGGGATTGCCCGCTATCGAGAGCTGGTGCGTTTCGCTGACGTGGTTCGGTCGCATGGGGCCCAGAGGCGGGTTCGGGCCGAGCGTCGGCCTTCGGGGTTCGATGGTCGGCACCGATCGGTCGGGACGCAGCGTCCGGAGCCTCGGTGACCAGCCCGTCGCCGGGGGTCGACTCCGGCCGGGCCTGGCTCGTGGTGGCCGGCACCTTCCTGGGCTCGGCGGTCACCCTCGGCACCGTGTACAGCTTCGGGTCGTTCCTCGAGTCGATGGCCGAGGACTTCGGTACCGGCAAGGGGGAGACGGCGGTGGTGTTCGGCGTCACGACCTTCGCCTTCTTCTGGTTGAGCCTCATCACCGGCCGCCTCGCCGACCGGTTCGGCCCCCGGCCGGTGATGGTGGCGGCGGCCGCCTCCCTCTTCACCGGGTTGATGGTCACGAGCAACGTGAACTCGATCGCCGTCGGCTACGTCACCTACGGGGCGGGGGCCGGCCTGGCCGGTGCGTGCGCCTACATCCCGATGGTGGCGACGGTCGGGGGCTGGTTCGAGCGGCGTCGAGCCGCCGCCGTCGGCATCTCCGTGGCCGGGATCGGGATCGGCACCCTCGTCATGAACCCGCTGGTGGCCCGTCTGCTCGAGTCGTACTCGTGGCGCACGACATTCCGCATCATCGCCGTGGTCGGCGCCGCCATCCTGCTGGTGTGCACGACGCTCGTCGCCCGCTCCCCGGGGACGGCCGGCACCGCCCCGTCCCGGTTCGGCGACGCCGCCCGGTCGCCGTTGTTCCGCCGCCTGTGGCTGGCGGCCCTGCTGTCGAGCCTGTCACTGTTCGTGCCGTTCGTGTTCGTCGCCCCCTACGCCACCGACCGCGGGGTGTCGGCCTCGGCGGCGGCGTGGCTGGTGGGCCTGCTCGGCGGGGCCAGCGTGATCTCCCGCATCGGGTTCGGGGCCCTCACCAGGCGCTTCGGGACGTTCCGCCTCTACCGCGCCGGGCTGACCCTGTTCCCGATCGGTTATCTCATCTGGCTCTCGGCCGGTTCGTCCTACGCCATGCTGGTGCTGTTCGTGCTCGTCCTCGGCACCGGCTACGGCAGCTTCGTCGCCGTCAGCCCCCTGGTGCTGGCCGACCGGTTCGGCGTCGTCGGCCTGGGCTCGCTGATGGGGCTCTTCTACACGGCCCCGGGACTGGGCGGACTCATCGGCCCACCGACGGCGGGCCGCATCATCGACGCCACCGGCTCCTACCGGGCGCCGATGCTGCTGGCCCTGGCCCTCTGCTCGGCCTCGCTGGTCGTGCTGGCGGCCATCCGCCCCAACGCCCACGGGAACCTCGAGCCGGAACCCCAACCCGCCGACGACGCCCAGGGGCCGAGCCCGAGCTCCGCCGCCGCGCCGACCTCGGCGGCGGAGCGGCCGCGGCCCTGAGTCGACGTCACCCCGCATCTCAGCGGCGGGGCCACAAAACGGCGGCGGGGCCACAAAAGGGCGGCGGCGCCGCATGTCGGCGCCCGCTTTCCCACCCCGGCGGGCCGGGTGGTTGGCTGGAGTTCATGGCCTCCCTGCCCCGCCCATCCCCCGTCGTCGCAGGGTTCCTCGTGGCCGGCGTCGTCATCATTCTGGCCGTCGCCGGGCTCTGGTCATTCCAACGCCGCCTCATCTACTTCCCTGGCGACGACGTCCCCCCGGTGGGGGACGTGCTCCCGGGCTGGTCCGAGGTGACGTTGACCACGGCCGACGGCCACGAGCTCGGCGCCTGGTACGCCCCGCCCCCAGCTGACCCCGCCGCCCCGGTGGTCGTCGTCCTGCCCGGCAACGCCGGCACCAGGGCCAACCGGACCCGCCTCGGATCCCGGCTGGCCGCGCACGGTCTCGGCGTCCTCCTCGTCGACTACCGGGGCTACGCCGGCAATCCGGGCGCCCCATCGGAGACGGGATTGGCCATCGACGCCCGCGCCGCCACCCGGTTCGTGGCCGAGAGGGCGCCCGACCATCCGGTCGTCCTCTTCGGTGAGTCGCTCGGTGCGGCCGTCGCCATCGAGGTCGCCGTCGACGATCCGCCGGCGGCCCTCGTACTGCGCTCACCGTTCACCTCGCTCGCCGACGTGGCCCGGGCGCACTACCCGCCCGGGCCCCCGCCGTTCCTCCTCCGCGACCGCTATCCGTCCGCCGAGCGGATCGGCTCGGTCGCGGCGCCGGTCCTCGTCATCGTCGGCTCCGACGACTCGATCGTCCCCCCGGCCCAGAGCAGCGCCCTCCACGACCTGGCCCGGGAACCCAAGGAGCTCGTCGTCGTGCCGGGAGCCGACCACAACGACGTCGAGCTGGTGGCGGGCGACGCCGTGGTGGCGGCCACCGTCCGCTTCATCGACCGGGAAGCGGGGTGATGGCGCCCGGGCACATCGGGCGCAGGGCCGACCAGCGATCGGTCCAGGGCTATCGTCGGGCCGGTGAGCGACACCCGCACTCCCGCCTCGGAGCAGGGGTGGACCAGTAGCTCCGGGTTCATCATCGCCACGATCGGATCGGCGATCGGGGTCGGGAGTATCTGGAAGTTCCCCTACGAGGTGGGAGCCAACGGCGGTGGCGCCTTCGTGTTGCTCTATGTCCTCGGTCTCGCCCTGGTGGTCGTGCCCCTCATGCTCGCCGAGTTCGCCGTGGGCCGTCGCGGCCAGGCCGACGCCGCCACCAGCATGGAGATCGTTGCCGCCCAGGAATCGACGTCGACCCGGTGGGGTGTCTTCGGCCTGCTCGGGGCGGTCACGTCGTTTCTCATCCTGAGCTTCTACGCCGTGGTCGGTGGCTGGACCCTGACCTACGCCTACGACACGCTCGTCCACGGTCTACCATCGGGCGCAGACGACGTGAGCCGTCGCTTCGGCACTGTCCTGGCCTCCCCCGGACGGATGGCGACCTTCCAGCTCCTGTTCCTCGGCCTCGTGGCCATGGTGGTGATCCGGGGAGTCCGCAACGGGATCGAGTCGGCCATGAAGGTGCTCATGCCGCTCATGGCCCTGCTGCTCGGCGCCCTCACCGTCTACTCGCTCCGCAACGGCGATGCCGCAGCGGCCTTCCGCTTCCTCTTCGTGCCCGACTTCGACGACCTGACCGGTCGGGCGGTGCTCGATGCCCTCGGCCTCGGCTTCTTCTCGATCGGCGTGGGGTTGGGCATCCTCCTCACCTACGCCGCGTACAGCCCCCCGGGCACCGACCTGAAGACCGTGGCCATCGCCTCGGTGGTGGCCGACACCGTGATCTCGTTCGTGGCCGGGCTCGCCGTCTTCCCGGTCGTGTTCGCCAACGATCTGGATGCCGGCAGCGGGCCCGGGCTCGTGTTCGAGACCCTCCCCGTCGCGTTCGGCGCCATGCCCGCGGGCCGTTTGGTGGCAACGGCCTTCTTCGCCCTTCTCGCCGTGGCCGCCCTCGGGTCGGCGATCTCCATGCTGGAAGCGGTGGTTGCCGTACTCAGCCGCCGCCTCGGCTGGTCGAGGCACCGATCGGTCGGCGTGGCGACCTCGACGTGCTTCGTCGCCGGTCTGGCGACGGTGTTCTCGTTCAACGACTGGAGCGACGTCCACCCGTTCGGCTGGATGGAGCGCTACTCCGAAGCGACCATCTACGACCTGCTCGACGATGCCACGTCGCAGCTCATGCTCCCCGCTGGGGGCCTGGCCATCGCCGTGTTCACCGGGTGGGTCCTGTCCGACCGGCTCCTCCACGACGAGCTCCGCCTCACGGGCCTGCCCCTCGTGGGCCTCCGGTGGACGCTCCGGGTGGTGGCGCCGGTGACCATCGCCGCCGCCGCCGCCATCTCGCTGTTCGGCTGACCGCCGCCCGCCGCACCCTCAGGCGGCCGACGAGTCGTCGGTCTCGCCGACGATCCCGAGGTCGTCGTCCGGCGTCTCGTCGTCCGGGGCCTCGTCCATGGCCGCCGGCTCGTAGCTGTCGAGCGGCATCGGCTCGTCGCCGGCCCGGCGGCCCTCGACCTTCTCGCTGACCACCTTCGACGAGCCACCGGGCTTCATCGTCACCCCGTACAGCACGTCGGCGGCCTCCATCGTCCGTTTCTGGTGGGTGACGACGATGAGCTGGGCCTCCTTGCGGAACTCCTCGATGAGGGCGAGGAAGCGGCTGAGGTTGATGTCGTCGAGGGCGGCCTCGACCTCGTCCATCACGTAGAAGGGCGACGGCCGGCTGCGGAACACGGCGAACAGGAAGGCGAGGGCCACCAGCGACCGCTCGCCGCCGGAGAGCAGCGACAACTTCTTGACGTTCTTACCCGACGGCTTGGCCTCGATCTCGATCCCGCAGTTCAGGATGTCGTCGGGGTTGGTCAGCTTCACCCCGCCCCGCCCCCCGGGGAACAGGGTGGCGAACAGGTCGACGAAGTTGGTGGCCACGTCGGCGTAGGCGGCGGCGAACACGCTGACGATCTCTTCGTCGATCGAGCGGATCAGGGTGTTCAGGTCGCGCCGGGTCGTCTTGACGTCGTCGAGCTGGCCGGCCAGGAACTCGTGACGCTCCTTGAGGGCCTCGAACTCGTCGAGGGCCAGGGGGTTGATCGGGCCCATCAGCTTGAGCTCGCGCTCGAGGTCGCGCACCCTGGCGGCGGGGGCGGCCCCGCCCTCGATCTCAGGTTGGACGGCGGCCATGGCCACGTCGGGCTCGGTGTCGAGCTCGCGCCGCAGGGCCTCGGTCAGGGCCCCCAGCTTCACCCGGAACTCGGTCTCGTCGAGCTCGAGGCGGCTGCGCCGCTCCCGCACCTCGACGAGCTCCCGCTCCGCCCCCTGGCGCTCCGTGCGGCGGGCGGTGAGGGCGCTCGACGCCTGGCGGGCCGCCTCCGACTGGGCCCGCTGCTCCTCGCCGAGCAGGGCGATCCAGCCGTCGAGGGTGGCGGTCCTGGTCTCGAGCCGGGAACGTAGGGCGTCGACGTCGGCCATGGCGTTCTCGATGGTCTCCCGCCGGACCCGGGCCTGGTCGCGCTCCACGACGAGGCGGGCCAGCCGCTGCTCGGTCTCCGCCTGACGGTTCTGCAGCAACGTCCGGCGCTGCTCGATGGCGGCCGCCCTGACCTCGAGGTCCTTGCGGGCCCGGCCCACGGCCCGGCCCCGCTGCTCGAGCGACGCCCGCGACAACGACAGGGCCTCGACCCGGTTCAGGTACTCGGCCTCGTCGTTCTCCACCGCCGGCAGCTCGGCCCGCAGCTTGTCGGCCACCGCCTCGTCGGCCCCGTGCTGCTGGGCCAGGTCGTGGCGCCGCTGCTCGAGCCGATGGCGATCGTCGTCGAGCTGGGTCAGCGTGGCGGCGGCCCGGTCCCGTCCCTGGGCCGCCCGCTCCTGCTCGTTGACGAGGCCCCGCAGCCGCTCCTCGGCCTGGCGCAGGGCCCGGGCCCCCTCGGCGGCGGCCGTCGTGGCGGCGGCCATCTCCGCCCCCACGGTCTCGGCGTGGTCGACGGCGACGGTGGCGGTGCTCTCGGCCTCGGCCAGGGCGGCGCCGGTGGCGCCGGTGCCGGTGAGGCCGATCCGCCATCCGGCCGACCCGAAGCGGTCGCCGGCCTTGGTCACCACCACCCGGTCGGGATGGCTCATGGCGACGTCGACGGCCTGACGCCAGTCGCCGTCGACGACGACGGCGGAGAAGAACAGGGCGTCGAGGAGGGCCTCGACGTCGGGGCGGACGGCCCGGACCCGGTGACGGAGGGCGTGACCGACCGACGGCGGGGCCAACGCCGCCGGGCGGGGCCGACCGAGGGACAGCACGGCCCCCGCCAGGTCCTGGTCCTCGAGGGTGGCCAGGGCGGCGCTGGCGTTGGCCGGGTTGTCGATCACCACCGCCCGCAGGGCCTCACCGGCCGCCGCCTCCACCGCCAGCTCCCAGCCGTCGTCGATGTCGACGAGGTCGAGGAGAGCACCGAGCACACCGTCGGCCTCGGCCAGGGCGGCCGCCCCGGCCCGGGATCGGGCGTCGTCGAGGGCCTGACGGAGGGCGTCGGCCCGGGCCTGCCACCTGCTGGCCTCGGCGTCGGCCTCCCGGCGCCGCTCCGCCGTCGAGGCCACGACGGCCTCGGTGTCGGCCGCCACGGTCGTGGCCTCAACCACCGCCCGCTCCGCCGAGGGGCGCTCGGCCTCTACCCGGTCGAGGGTCTCGGCTGCGGTGGCCCGATCCGTGCGGGCCCGGGTCCGGCGGTCGTCGATGGCGGCCAGCTCGGTGTCGAGGCGGTCGAGCTCGGCCCCGGCGCGGGCGATGGCCTCGGTCAGGGCCTCGAGCTGGGCCCGCATCTCCGGGGCCCGGGTGGGCTTCGGCCCCAGCTCGTCGTCCCATTCGGTGTCGAAGGTGAGCTGCTCATTGGACAGGTGGGATTCGGTCTCCTCCAACCGGGCGAACTCGGGGACCAGGCTCCGGGCCTCGGCCTCGGCCGCCCGCAGCTCGCCGGCCATCCGGGCCGACTCCGCCTCGAGGTTGGCGACGAGGCCATCGTCGACCGCCGACTGGAGCTCGCCCTCCAACCGGCGCCGGCGCTCGGCCAGGACGTTGTGCTGCCCGCGGGTCCGTTCCCGCAGGCTCCGGGCCCGGCTGGCCACGTCGGCCACGTCGGAGGCGCCGAGGGAGGCCAGCTCGGTCTCGCCCTCGATGATGGCGGCGTCGAGGGTGGCCAGGGTCGTGGTGATCCGATCCCCCCGCTCGTTGAGGTCGCGGCGCTGGCGTTTGGCCGCCGCCATCCGGTCGTTGAGCGAGCGGAGCTCCTGGCCGGCCAGGAACACCTTGAGGCCGTACAGCTCCGTCGTGACCTCGCCGTGGCGGCGGGCGGCATCGGCCTGCTTCTCCAACGGCCGGACCTGGCGACGGACCTCCCGCAGGAGATCCTGGAGGCGGTGCAGGTTCTCCTCGGTGGCGGCGAGGCGGCGCTCGGCCCGTTCCTTGCGCTTGCGGTACTTGAGGACGCCTGCCGCCTCCTCGATGATGGAGCGCCGGTCCTCCGGCTTGGCGTTGAGGACATCGTCGATCCGACCCTGGGAGATGATGATGTGCTGTTGGCGCCCCACACCGGAGTCGCTGAGGAGCTCCTGGATGTCGAGCAGCCGGCACGACACCCCGTTGATGGCGTAGTCGGAGTCGCCGCTGCGGAACAGCGTCCTGGTGATCGTGACCTCGTTGAAGTCGATGAGGAGCTGGCCGTCGCCGTTGTCGATCGTGAGCGACACCTCGGCCCGGCCCAACGCCTTCTTCGAGGTCGTCCCGGCGAAGATGACGTCGTCCATCTTCTGGGACCGGACCGACGTCGGGGCCTGGGCGCCGAGGACCCAGGCCATGGCGTCCACCACGTTGGACTTGCCGCTGCCGTTGGGGCCCACCACCACGGTAATCCCCGGCTCGAGCTCCAGCAGCGCCGGGTCGGCGAACGACTTGAAGCCCTTGATCGACAGCTCTTTCAGGAACACCAGCCGAGGCTATCGCCGTGTGCCGGCCAGGGCCGGCACCCCGAGTTCGCCTCCGGCGAACTCGCCACAGGAACGTGTGCCGGCCAGGGCCGGCACCCCGAGTTCGCCTCCGCCGAACTCACCACAAGAACGCCTGCCGGCCAGGGCCGGCACACGAGCACTCAGCAGGCCGACGCCGTTTCGCGTCGGCGGGGGCTAGATTTGCCGTGGCGCGGTGGATCGGCACGCTCGTCGCTCCGAACGGTCGGAGCACACCACCACCGGGCCCCGGGGCGGAGAGGAACATTACGATGCGACGTTCGGTCACCCTGTTCGCCGCACTCCTGGTGCTGGGGGCCTGTTCGTCGGGCGACGACTCGGCCACCGACGCCGAGGGTGTCGAGACCGCCGCCGACCAGACCACCGAGGGGAGCCTGTCCCGGCAGATCTCGGGCGGGAACCTCTGGGAGGTCACGGCCACACCCCCGGTCGACATCACCGACGCCGTCCTGGGGGCCAGCGAGTACGCCGAGCCACCGCCCGATGGGGTCGTCTACGCCGGCACCGAGTTGACGATGACACTGGTGAGCCTCGGCGAGGATGCCTCGACGACGCCGGGCATCGACTGGACCATTGACATGGAGAGCCCGGACGCGACCTACGGGTTCTCCACCATGGGACTGCCCGGGTGCGGGGCGCCGCCCGACGAGATCGACCTGGTGTCGGAGCTGGCGGTCGGCGCCACGGTGAGCGGCACCTACTGCATCCCCGTTCCCGCCGACCAGGTCGACCAGGTCAGGGTGGTGATCGAGTCGGTGTCCGGCGAACGGCTGACGGCCAGCCCCTGATCGCCACCTCGGACCCTGGGCCGTCCGCATCGCCAGCGAACGGCCGGGTCGGAACGCCAGCAGGCCCGGTCGTTACCGTGGAAATCGGCGACGGCCGGGGCGCATCGGCTGAGCACCCGCGCCGCGAGACCCGCGCCGCGAGGCAGCGGGCCAGCCGGCCCGTCGATCAGACCTGGGTGTTGCAGAAGAAGACGACCTGGTGCTTGAAGCTCGTCTTCTGGATGGGGACGCGGGACCGGGGGCTGAGGTCACCGGCCCGCCCGTAGACGGACAGGTGGTCGGCGTACTCGCCGGCCTTGCCCGAGAGGTCGGCGAACGGCCGGTCGGGCAACGACGTGCCCCCGTACTTGATGGCGTCGTGGAGGATCCCGACCACCGACCGGTACAGGCGACGGATCTCCTGGGTCGACAACTCGTTGCACCACCGGTCGTGACGGAGGCCGGAGTCGAAGAGGATCTCGTTGGAGTAGATGTCGCCGATCCCGACGAAGATCGACCCGTCGGTCAGGAGGAGCTTGAGCGGCATGCGGCGACTCATCACCATCTGGCCGAACTCGATCCACGACACCGGGTGCTCGTGGAGGTCGAGGCCGATCTGGGCCGGTTCGGGGAGCACCTCGGCCAGTTCGGCGTCGGTCACCACGTGAATGGCGCTGGTGCCGTCATGGTCGAGGATCCGCAGGTCGCCGCCCTGGGTGAACGTGATGTTGGCGACGGTGTCGTCGGCCTGCTTGTCCTTGCTGGCGGTACGGGCCAGCCGCCCGTTCTCGCCGAGGGAGATGACGAGGGCGTGCTCGTTGTCGAGCTGCAGCACGAGATCGAGTGCGACCCTGGCCGAGCCTGTCACCTTCGCCCCCGCCAGCGGGTCCTCGAAGCTCTTTCGGGTCTTGTGGCGGGGCATCGACTTGAGCACGACGGCCTCGGCCGACTTGATCTTCCGGCCCACGACGTCCCGCTCGAGATCGCGTCGCAGCGTCTCGATCTCGGGAAGCTCAAGTTTGACCATCGGTGTCCTTCTTCTGTTTCACATCCGCCGGCGGCTGCTCGGCTGGTGATCCGTCCGGCTTCGGGTCGGGGACTTCGCCCCGACCGTTGCCGTGACGGCTGTCGGCCTCGTTGGCCGCCGTCGTCAGGACCGCAACGTAGGCGGAGCGGGCGGCCACCTGCTCGGCCCGCTTCTTCGACGTCCCGGCCCCATGGCCCCGTGGCACCCCGTCGATGATGGTGACTGCGGTGAACCGTTTGTCGTGATCGGGCCCCGACCCGTCGATCTGGTAGACGGGGGTCCCGAGGGCGAGGCGGGCCGTCAGCTCCTGGAGCTGGGTCTTGTAATCCTTGCGGCCGGGCTGCTCGGCCGCTTCGACGATGGCGGCGCGGGTGTGATGGACGATGACCTGTTGGGCCCGGTCCCAGCCCCCGTCGACGTAGACGGCACCGAAGAGGGCCTCCAGAGCGTCGGCCAGGATCGACTCCTTCTCCCGCCCCCCCGACTGGTCTTCGCCCTTACCGAGGCGGAGGAGGGGACCGACGCCCAGGTCGTGGCCGAGGTCGGCCAGGGTCGCGGTGTTGACGACCGAGGCCCGCAGCTTGGCCAGCTGCCCCTCGGGCAGGAGCGGGTAGCTGCGGTAGATGTGGTCGGTGACGACGAGGCCGAGCACCGAATCGCCAAGGAACTCGAGGCGCTCGTTCGGCAGGTTCTCCGGGTTCTCGGCGCAGAAGCTCCGGTGCGTGAGGGCGAGGACCAGCAAGCCCTGGTCGTCGAAGCGATGACCAAGACGTTCACAGAACTCCTCGAACTGGCCCTCATCGATCAGTGTTACGCCCCAACCCTGCTGTGCACGTAGTCGACGGCGTCGCGCACCGTCTTCAGATCCTGGAGGTCCTCGTCTTCGATACGGAACCCCACGGTCCTCTCCCCCAGCTCATCCTCCAGCGCCTCCACCAGCTCGATCAGGGCCAGGGAGTCGGCGTCGAGGTCATCGGCGAACGACGCCCCCTCGCGGATCTCGTCCGGCTCGATCTCGAGGATGTCGGCCAGCCGGTCGCGGATGAGGTCGACGACATCGCCGCGGGACATCGGCGGCTGCTCCATATGTGTCTCTGCGGGCATGCAAGAACCTCCGGAACCCGTACCGGCCGGCGACCAGTCGCGGGTAGCCACTGCTGGGGACGCAAGCCTAGCTCAAATCGGTGGATCACGACGGCTTGTGGAAAACGACCGCTCCGGGGAAAACAGCGGTTGGACCTGCGATCAGATGGAGCCCACTACCTGGCGAAGGCTCTCGACGATCCCGATATCCACAAGGCCATCGGCGGTGACGATGGCATTGGCGATGGCGATGGCCGACGACGATCCGTGGGAGATGACGGTCACCTGCCGGGTGCCGAGCAGCATGGCGGCCCCGGTGAGGGTGGGATCGAACCCGTCGAACACGGGGTCGAGCACTGCGTCGACCACCGGCGCGGTGGCCGTGACCTGGGGATTCGAGCGCAACGCGGCCCGAACCGTTCGCTCGAAGGTGACGTAGCCGCCCTCCAGCGACTTGAGCACGACGTTGCCGGTGAACCCGTCGGTGACGATCACGTCGGCCGTGCCGGCCATCACGTCACGGCCCTCGACGTTGCCGATGTACTCCGCGCCGCACCCCCCGGCCCAGTCGCCGGTCTCGAGCAGCTCGCACGCCGCCTTGACTAGGGCGTTGCCCTTGCCCGCCTCCTCGCCGATGGTGAGAATGCCCACTCTCGGTCGCTCGACACCGAACAGCTCGCGGGCATAGACGGTGCCCATCACGGCGAACTGCACGAGCCACTCGGGCTGGCAGTCGGCGTTGGCCCCACAGTCGAGCAGCGTGCAGGGGTTGGTGCCGGGCACGGGAAAGGGAACGGCGATGGCGGGGCGGGACACCCCCTTGATGCGGCCCATGCGAAGGAGGGAGGCGGCCATGGCGGCACCGGTGTTGCCGGCGCTCAGCAGCGACGAGGCCCGACCGTCCCGCACCGCCTCGGCCGCCCGCACGATGGAAGAATCCTTCAGACGGCGGACGCTGGACGCCGGCTCGGCGCCCATGGCCACCACCTCGGAGGCGGGGATGACCTCGAGGTCGCCGACGTCGCCCAGCAGGTCGGGGTCGCCGACCAGCACGACGGGGACCCCCCGCTCCTCCGCCGCGACGCGGGCACCGGCCACTATCACGGCGGGGGCGTCGTCGCCACCCATGGCGTCGACGGCGACGGGCAGGCGGTCGGTCACGTGAGGATGGCCGCCCGGGCGCCGGCGACGAACGGCGTCAGTTGACGTCGATGGCCTGGCGGTTGTGATACCAACCGCACGTCCCGCACACCCGGTGGGGTTGCTTGACCGAGCCGCACCGGGGGCAGCTGCTGCGGGCCGGGGTGCTCAGCGTCCAGGCCGCGGCGCGACGGCTGCGGGTCTTCGACTTCGACTTCTTCTTCTTGGGGACAGCCATGAGCGGAACCTGCCGGTCGTCTCGGTGAGCCTTGCGGCCTTCGTTGGTGCGAACTGGTGTGCGTCGACATCCGCACGACCGGGAAAGGCTACCGGCTGGCGAGCCGGACTCCGACATGGCCGACATCGCCATGGACGGCAGCCCCCGGGAGCCACCGGCCACGAGCTCGATCGGATGAGGAAGGGGCGGTGACGGCCGGGGATCGTCGATTCAGTTGTCGTCGACCTGACCGAGATCGAGCTCGGCGAGGGCCGACCACCGGGGGTCGATCCGCTCCTCGTCGTCGCTGTCGTCGTCGACCTCGTCGGCGGCGGCGCGTGCCGGGTAGCGCTCCGGGTCGGGTCCAGCGCACTCCTCCCGGCACAGAGGGGCCAGGGGCAGGGACAGCGCCACGGCGTCACGCACGACCGGCACGAGATCGATCTGGTCGCCGTCGAAGTCGATGAGGTCCGAGTCGTCAGGGGCGCCGACCTGGAAGATCTCGTCGATCTCGACCTCGACCGATCCGCAGGTGAGGCCGAGGCAACGACGGCAGTCACCCTCCCAGTCGAACGAGACGGCACCCGTGACCGACACCCCCCGCTCGATCGACTCGACCGTCACCACGCCGACGACGGGCCGCTCGACGGTCCGGGTCGCCACGACCGTGAGCGGATCGGGGATGATGTCGATCTCCACGTCACGGCGCTGGCCCAACCGGCGCCGCAGGTCGGCGACGTTGACCGGGAGCCGGGACGGCCGGGGGGGCCACGTCCGCTCGCCCCCGCCGAGCGACGCGGACCCGTTCACGACCGCAGATCGCTCTCGAGCTCGTCGACCGAACCATCGAGATCGATCTGGTCGGGGTCCCAGCCGTCGCCGGCGCCCCAGTCGGGCGACGGGGCCGCCACGCTCGACATCCCCAGCAGCTTCTTGCGGCCCCGCTGGACCGTCTCTGTCGTCTGCACCAGAACCGACTCGAAGCGGGCCAGCTTGCGGTCGCAGTACTCCTCGACCTGACGCTTCATCGTGTTCGCCTCCCGGCGGGCGTCGTCGAGGATCTGGCGGGCCCGGGCCTCGGCGTCCTTCACCACCTGTTGGCGCTCGACCATGCGGCTCACCTGGACCCGCCCCTCGTCGATCAGGGCCTGGTGCTCCCGTCGGGCCTTGGCGATGAAGTCCTCCCGCTCCTTCAGCAACCAGCGCGCCGCCCTGACCTCGTCCGGGAGCTGCTCCTGGGCCTGCTCGAGGAGGTGGAGGAGCTCGTCGCGGGGCACCTTGACGGTGGTCGACATCGGCAGAGGACGGGCCTCGGCCAGGATCTCGATGGCCTCCTCCAGCAGGGCCTCGACCTCCGGCACGGCGTAGGGGTTGGGCAGCTCGAACTCGTCGACCTCGCCGTCCACCTCATCGTCGTCGTACTCGTCGTCGTAGTCGTGATCGTCGCTCATGGGTCCGACCTCCGTGCTCGCAGCCGCGACATCACCGCCGGGGGCACCACGCCGCTCACGTCGCCGCCGGCGCCGGCGATCTCCCGCACATAGCGCGACGAGACCAGGGCATGGGGGCCGATGCCCGGGATGAACAGGGTGGGGATCCCCCCTCCGGTGGCGGCGTTCATGTTGGCCTGGAGCATCTCGGCGTCGGCGTCGGTGTTGCTCCGCACACCCTTGACCAGGCAGTCGGCCCCGTTGTCGGCCGCGGCGACGGTGACGAGACCGGCGAACGTGACGACGTCGACCTTGCCGAGGGGGGCCACCACCTCCCGGATCATCCCGACCCGTTCCTCCACCGCGAAGTAACCCGACGGCTTCTCCGGGTTGTGGCCGACGGCCACGATCACCCGATCGAAGATCCGGCACCCGATCTCGATGACGGCCACGTGCCCGAGGTGGATCGGATCATAGGATCCGGGGTAGAGGGCCACGGCCATCGGGGCTGTCCTTCCTGGGGTTCGGGTCGGATCGGTGGTGAGGCGCAGATCGACCAGGAGGGGGCGGTTGCCCAACCACCCCAGCCGGCGCCTTCCTCAACGCTAGCCGCCGGCGTCGGTCGAGCGAGCTATCCCCTCGGGCGACGAGGTCGGATCGAGACGGCGGGCGATTACGATGTTGGCCCGTCCATAGGTCCGACGCTTCACCTCCTCCCAGCCCTGCAGCAACACGATCGGCGTCTCGGCGTGGCCGACGACGAACCCGGCCCGCAGCCCGCCCAGCACGACGGGCCACGCATCGAGGGCGTAGGGCGGGTCGCAGAAGGCGAGATCGACCTCCGGCAGGCGGTCCAGGGCCCGTTCGACCGGCCCCGTCTCGACGACGGCCCGGTCGGCGAAACCCAGGGTCTCGAGGTTGCGGCGCAGTACCTCGACGGCGGGCCGGGCCGCCTCGACGAAGGTGACGGCGGCCGCCCCCCGGCTTAGGGCCTCGATCCCGAACGACCCACTCCCGGCGAAGAGGTCGACGACGGTTGCACCGTCGAGGTCGACGACGGTGCCGAGCATGTTGAAGATGCCCTCCTTGGCCCGGTCGGTGATGGGCCGGGTCGCTCGCCCCGGCGGCGCCTGCAACCTGCGACCCCGGGCGGTCCCGGCGATGACCCGCATCCGGGCACGGTACCGTCGGGGCATGCCTCGGCCCGACCTCCAGATCATCTGCGTCGACTGCGGAGGGGAGTGCTTCCCCCTCGGCTGGCATCCGGAGGATGGTGACGTCGACGACGGCACCGTCGTCCCGTACCGGTGCCGGGACTGTCTCGACCGCTGGGACGTCGTGGTCGGCGAACCCGACCACTTCTGACGGCCGCCGGCCATCGACGACGCGCACCGTGATCCCGTTCGTCCTCCTCCTCCACGTCGCGATCGGCACCGCGCTCATCGCCCTCGGCGAGCGCCCGGGGCGACGGGCCTTTGCCGGTGCCGCGATCGCCCCGGCGGTGACGCTGGCCTGGCTGGCGACCCGGATCGGCCCGATCCTCGACGGCCGTCCGGTGATCGCCGAGGCCGCCTGGGTCCCCGAGCTGGGCCTGGCGCTGGGCTTCCGCCTCGATCCGGTGGGGGCGGCGATGATGCTGCTCGTATCCGGGATCGGTCTGTTGGTGTGCGTCTATGCCATCGGCTACTTCGCCCCCCGGGGCCCAGGGACCGCCCGCCTGGCCGGCCTGCTCACCCTCTTCGCCGGGGCCATGCTCGGCGTCGTCTCCGCCGACCACCTCCTGACCCTGTTCGTGTTCTGGGAGCTGACGTCGGTGACGTCGTACCTCCTCATCGGCAACGACGACACCGACCCCCGGGCCCGTGACGCCGCCCTGCACGCCCTCCTGGTGACCGGGGTGGGCGGTCTGGCCCTGCTGGCCGGGCTGATCCTGCTGGGACAGACCGCCGGCACCTACCGCCTGTCCGAGCTCGGCGAGATGGGCCTCGACGGTGGAGTCGTGACCGCCGCCGCACTGCTGATCCTCGTGGGCGCCTTCACCAAGTCGGCCCAGCTGCCCTTCGCCGGTTGGCTGCCGGGCGCCATGGTGGCCCCCACCCCGATCAGCACCTACCTCCACGCCGCCACGATGGTCAAGGCCGGCGTCTACCTGGTGGCCCGGCTCGCCCCCGTCCTGGCCGAGGTGGCGCTGTGGCGGCCGCTGATCCTCGTCGCCGCATCGGCCACGATGCTGAGCGGCGGCTGGCGGGCCCTGCGCCAGCACGACCTCAAGCTCCTGCTGGCCCACGGCACCGTCAGCCAGCTCGGCTTCCTGATGCTGCTGTTCGGGATGGGTATCTACGATCTGGCCCAGGCCGGCATCGTGCTGCTCCTGGCCCACGGCGCGTTCAAGGCGGCGCTGTTCATGGTCGTCGGCATCATCGACCACCAGGCCGGCACCCGCGACATCACCAAGCTGGCCCGTTGGGGTCCGGGATGGCGAACCGTGGGGGTGGTGGCCGTCGTCGGGGCCGGTTCGATGGCCGGCCTCCCGCCGGCGGTCGGTTTCATCGCCAAGGAAAAGGCCCTCGACGCCGCCCTCGACACCGGACTTGCAGGGGGGTGGATCCTGGTGACCGTGATCGTCGTCGGCTCGATGCTCACGGTGGCCTATTCGGCCCGCTTCGTGCTCGGCGTTGCCGGCCGGTTCGGCCCCGACACCCAGGCCGTCGGCCCCGTCGGCGCCGACCCCTCGGCCGGGTCGGCCCCGCCGCCGACCCGGTTCTTCGTGGCTCCGGCCGTCGTGCTCACCGCGGTCACCCTGGCTCTGGGTCTGGCCCCGGTCACGATCGACCAGCTCGTCGTCACGGCCACGACGACCCTCTACCCGGCGTCGTCGCCGAGTCCCGTCGTGTTGTGGGCCGGCGTGAACACCGCGCTCGGCCTATCGGCCCTCGTGATCGCCACCGGGGCGGTGCTGGCACTGCTCCGGCGCCGGGTGTCCGACATCCAGCGGCGCTTCCACCGCCTCGTCGCTCCCCTCCCCGACGCCGACCGGGCGTTCTGGGCCGTCGTCACGGGCATGTCGACGACGGCCAGGGCCGTCACCAGCGTCGTCCAGAACGGGTCACTGCCCATCTACCTCATGGTCATCCTCGCCGTCTCCGTCGTGGCCCCGACGATCCCGGCCATCGGTGCTCTCGACACCCTGCCCCCGTTCACCACCCGTTGGGCCCACGTCCCGATCGCCGTCGTCATCGTGGTGGCAGCCGTCGGGACCGCCGTCGTGAGCCGCCGGATCGCCGGTGCGCTCATGCTCGGCGTCGTCGGGTTCGCCATGTCGGTCCTCTACGTGGTCGAGGGGGCACCCGATCTCGCCCTCACACAGTTCGCCATCGAGACGCTGGCCACGGTGCTGTTCGTGCTCGTCCTACGTTTCCTACCCCGCCACATCGTCGAATCGCCGGCCGTCGTCACCGGACCGATCCGCCTGACGGTGTCGATCGCGGCCGGGGTCGCGGTCTTCGTGCTGGCCCTGGCCGCCGCCGGTGCCCGCGACGACGTGTCGGCGGCCCCGGTCTCCGACGAGATGCTCGAGCGCTCGGTGCCCGACGGCGAGGGGGCCAACGTCGTCAACGTCATCCTCGTCGACTTCCGCGGTCTCGACACGCTGGGCGAGATCACGGTCCTGGTCGTGGCCGGGTTGGGTGTGGTGGCGCTGGCCCGGGCCGACCGCCGCCGGTCCAGCCCGCCCGGACCGGCCCCCTTCGAGCGGCTGCCCGTGGTCGAGCTGTCGTCCCGGCTGTTGTTCGGGAGCATCCTCGTCCTCGCCGTCTACTACCTCTTCGCCGGTCACAACCAGCCGGGCGGTGGATTCGTCGCCGGGCTCACGGCGGGGGCCGCCATAAGCCTCCGCTATGTGGCCGGCGGCCTGGCGGCCGTCCGGCGCTCGGTGCCGGCCCGGCCATGGACGGTCCTCGGCACGGGCCTGCTCCTCGGGGTGTCGACGGCCACGGTGCCCATCCTGCTCGGTGGTGGCGCCCTGGAGCACGCCGTCTTCGAGCGGCAGTTCCCCATCCTCGGCACCGTGAAGACCACCTCGGCCCTCCCCTTCGACACCGGCGTGTTCCTCGTGGTCGTCGGCCTCGTCCTCATGGCCTACGAGGCGTTCGGCGACGAGAGCGAACATCGTGAGGAGGCCGCCACATGACCATCCTGCTCGCCCTGGTGACGTCGGTACTGATCGGCTGCGGGACCTGGCTGCTGATGCAGCGGCGGCTGACCCGTATCATCCTCGGCATCGGACTGCTCGGCCACGGGGCCAACATGCTGCTCATCACGGCCGGACGCCCGGGCCGGGCCCCGATCATCGACGGCGGCGGCGGCTACGCCGACCCGCTGCCCCAGGCCCTGGCCCTCACCGCCGTCGTCATCACCTTCGGGGTCACCGCCTTCCTGCTGGCCCTCGGCTTCCGCAGCTGGCAGCTCACGAGCGACGACCGGGTCGAGGACGACGTCGAGGACCGCGTCATGGCCCGGTTCCGGCCCGACCGCCCCGAGGGCGAGCCGATCCCCTCCGTCGACGACCCCGAACCGGACACCACCGCCGAGGCGCGGCGGTGAGCTCCCTCGTCCCCCTGCCGGTCCTGATCCCGCTCATGGCGGCGGCGCTCAGCGTCCTCGTCGGCCGGCGGCGGGCGGTTCAGCGGGCCATCGCCCTGGTGGCGCTGAGCGCGGTGGCGGTCGTGAGCGTCGTGCTGCTCGTCGCCGTCGACGATCAGGCCGTGATCGTGCACCGCGCCGGAGGGTGGCCGGCCCCGCTGGGGATCACCCTCATCGTCGACCGGCTGGCCGCCATCATGCTCGTCGTCTCGTCCCTGGTACTGCTGGCCGTCAGCCTCTTCGCCATCGGGGAGGACGGCGAGGAGCAACGCCGCGTCAGCTTCCACCCCCTCTACCTGATCCTGGCGGCCGGTGTGGCCGCCAGCTTCGTGACGGCCGACCTGTTCAACCTGTTCGTCGCCTTCGAGATGATGCTGGCCGCCAGTTATGTGCTGATCACGCTGGGCGGCCGGCCCGATCAGGTCCGCTCCGGTATGAGCTATGTCGTGATCAGCCTCGTGGCGTCCACGTTGTTCATCACGATGCTCGGCCTGATCTACGCCGCCACCGGCACCCTCGCCATGGCCGATCTGGCGGGACGCCTGGCCGAGGTCGACCCGGCGATGCGCAACGCCTTCGCCATCGGACTGCTCGTCGTGTTCGGCATCAAGGCCGGTCTGTTTCCTCTCTTCTTCTGGCTCCCCGACAGCTACCCGACGGCGCCCGGCCCGGTCACCGCCATCTTCGCTGGCCTCCTGACCAAGGTCGGGGTCTATGCCATCATCCGCAGCCAGACGCTGTTGTTCGGCACCCCCGGGTGGATGGGCACCACGCTCGTGGTGGTGGCGGTGGCCACCATGGTGGTCGGCGTACTCGGCGCCATCGCCCAGGACGACATGAAGCGGATACTGGCCTTCCACATCATCAGCCAGATCGGCTACATGATCTTCGGGCTCGGCTTGTTCACCGTGGCCGGCGTGGCCGGTGCCGTGTTCTACACGGTGCACCACATCATCGTGAAGACGGCCCTGTTCCTGGTGGCCGGACTGGTCAGCAGGCGGGCGGGGTCGAGCCGTCTCTCCGAGGTCGGCGGCCTGGTCCGGGACGCACCCGTCATCGCCGCCCTGTTCGCCGTGCCGGCGCTGAGCCTGGCCGGCCTGCCCCCGTTCTCGGGCTTCCTGGCCAAGTTCGCCCTGGCCGACGCCGGCTTCGCCGTGTCGTCGTGGGTGGCCGTCGGCGCCAGCCTGGCGGTGGGCGCCCTCACGCTGTTCTCGATGACGAAGATCTGGTCCGGGGTGTTCTGGGGCAGCCGCGACGAACGACCGATGGCGGAGCCGCAGACCGACCGGCAGCTGGGCGCGCCGTTGCTCATGCTGGGGCCGACCGCCCTCCTCGTCGCCGCCTCCCTCGGGTTCAGCGCCGCCGCCGGTCCCCTCTACGCGGTGTCGGAGCGGGCCGCCGTCGACCTGCTCGACTCCCGGGTCTACGTCGAGGCCGTCCTCGGAGGGCGAGGGTGAGCCGGCGCCGGGTTCCCCTCGGCCGGATCGTGGCGCTCACCGCCTGGTTCGTGGTGCTCTGGCTGCTCCTGTGGTCGGACGCCAGCCCGGCCAACGTGCTGAGCGGGCTGGTCATCGCCCTCGCCGTGGCGGCGGGTACGGCGCTGCGCTCCGACGGCCCGGCCGACGGCGGCGCCAGCGACGGGACCGGGGTGGCGACGAGGACCCGGCTTGCCCCTCTGGCCATCCTCCACTTCGCCGGCCACGTGCTGTGGCGGCTCGTCGCCGCCAACCTCGAGCTGGCATGGACGATCCTCACCCCCCACCGTCGGCTGGCCACCGCCACGATGGAGGTCGCCCTCCTCACCGATTCGCCCCTCGTGATGATGGCGGTGAGCAATGTGATCACCCTCACGCCCGGCTCGGTCACCCTCGACGTCACGGCCTCGCCACCGACGGTGACGATCGGTCTGCTCGACCTGACCGACCCCGAGGCCGCCCGCCGCAGCGTGCACCGCACCGAGGCCCTCGCCATCCGGGCCTTCGGCACGACCGCGGCCCGGGCCGCCCTCCGACGGGAGGTGGCGCCGTGATCGGGTTCGCCATGGTCCTGCTCGGTCTCGCCGCTCTCGTGCTCGCCGTCCGGCTGCTCCGGGGACCCACGGTGGCCGATCGTGTCATCGCCGCCGACGCCCTTCTCGTGACCGCCATGTGCGGTGTCCTCCTGGCGGCCGCCGACGCCGACGCCAGCTTCGGTATCGACACCGTGCTCGTCGTCGCCCTCCTCAGCTTCATCGCCACCGGGGTGCTGGCCCGCTACATCGAACAACGGGGCAACCGATGACTGCGCTCGGCGGTCTCCTCATCGTCCTCGGCGCCGGTTTCGTGCTGATCGGAGCGGTGGGCGTACTCCGTTTCACCGCACCGATCGAGCGCCTCCACGCCGGGGCCAAGGGGCCGACCCTCGGCCTCATGCTGGTGGGAGCCGGAACGGCGCTGTCCATCGGCTCCACCGCGGCCACGGCGGGCGTCGCCCTCGTCCTCCTGCTCCAGCTGTTGGCCGGGCCCGTCGGCGCCCACATGATCGGGCGGGTCATCCAGCGCGATCACGACACCCCTCCCTCACCACGAGGGGTCGAAGGCCAGGCGCCGGATCCGGAGGCCACGCCGTAGCGTCAACCGGCCGTGGGAGCACGGTCGGTCGAGGAGAACCGGGCGGCGAGGATCACCGTCACCTGAGCCCGTCGCTCAAGACGATGGCGATGACGGTGCAGTCACAGTTGGCGAGAATCTCGGTCGCGGTACTGCCGAGATACGGCTCACCGCCGATCGACTTCCGGCCCACGCCGAGTACGACGAGGTCGGCAGCAACGTCCTTCGCCATGTTGAGGATCTCATCGGGGGCGGAGTCGCCAGCGCGCTCCAGGGTCTGCACCCGGGCGCCAGTGTGACGAGCCTGGTCGGAAGCCTCGGACAGGAGCTTGGATGCGATCCGTCGTCCACCGTCGCCAGCGTCGTTGCGTACGGGCGTGCGTACCCGTGCGAGCACGACCTCGGTCCCGATGGCGGCACTGATCCCGAACGCCACCTCCTGGGCCGCACGCGCCCGTGATCCGCCGGCGATCGGCACGAGAGCCCGACCGAAGGCCCAGGGCGTCCGACGGTCCGAGTTCTTCGGGCGACGGATGATCACCACGGGCACGTTCGTGGCGGCGATCACGCGGCTGACCCACTCAGGAATCCCGTCCACCACGGACTCGGCGGCCACACCGACCACGATCGCTCCATAGCCGAGCTTGGCTTCTTCGCAGATGGCGTCGACGACAGCGGTCTCCGGCCGCAACTCGAGGGTGACGTTCCGGCCGTGGAGCACGCCGACCAGCAGGTCGAGCTCACTTGACCGACGTGGCGATGGCCATGAGCACGACGACCGTGTAGGACGTCGTGTTCAGCACGCCGAGCGCCAGCCCGACCGAGGCCACGACGATCTCCAACGCCCCTCGGGCGTTCAACGCAACGCCGAGGGCGAGCGACTCCCGGCGCGGCAGCCCGACCGCCGTACCTCCCACCAGGGCACCGACGAACTTCGTGACGCTGGCTACGGCGACGACTGCGAGGGCCCAGATGGCGACGACGGGATCGGCGAGAAGTCCGAGGTCCACCCGGAGGCCGGCGGTGGCGAAGAATACCGGCGTCAGGTACGGGCGACGGTGATCAGGACCAGCACCGTGGTCCGGCTGACTTTATCGGCGTCGCTTCGGCGGAGTGGGCGGAAGAGCTGGTCGACCGTTCGCTGGCCGAGGGTCACGGCGAGGAGGAAGAAGGCGCCCAAGCCGAGGAAGGTGACGGCCACACCGGCGATCGAGACGGACCCCGACGACACCAGACCGGCGATCACACCGAGGGCGATCCATCCCACGACGTCGTTCGCCATCGCCGCCGCGAGCGTGAGCTGCCCGAAATCTCGACGTAGATAGCCCATGTCGGTCAGGATCTTGGCGATCACGGGGAGCGACGAGATGCTGAGCGCGGTCCCGATGAACAGAGCGAAGGTGACACGATCGTCCGTGCCGAGAAAGAGGGGCGGCATGAACGCACCGAGAGCGACACCACCGGCGACGGGTACGACGAGACTGCCGGTCGACACCGACGCCGCCGCACGACCGAGGCGGCGAATCAGACCGAGGTCGGTCTCGAAACCCGTGGTGAGCAGCAGGAAGATCACACCGAGCCAGGCGACCGTGAACAGCATCCCCGTTTGCACCGAGTCGTTCGGGAACAGCCATGACTCGATGTCAGGGGCAACCCGACCGAGGAGGGATGGCCCGAGAAGGACTCCGGCCGCCAGTTCCCCGATCACGGTCGGCTGCCCGAACCGCCTCGCCAGTGCCCCCAACCCCCGGGCCGACGAGAAGAAGACCGAAGGCAGCGAGGAAGACCAGAACCTGGTGTTCGGTGGGCGGGGCGAGATCCATGAGCAGACCGGATCGTGCCGAGCCGTTGCGCGACGAGATCCGGCCGGCGATGTAACACGGCTGGTCTGATCCGTCCGACGCCGTGCCACCGCGCCGCTCACCCCGAGGGACTCACCCCTTGAGGAGGAACTCGGCGTCGACGTCGTCGAGGAACAGCTCGAGCTCGGCCGCCAGCTCGGGGTGGGCGGCCAGGTGAGGGTCGGCGTCGATGATCTCGATGGCGGCCCGCCGGGCCTGGACGACGGCCTCCTTGTCACGACGCAGCGACGCCAGCTTCAAGTCGTTGCGGCCCTTCTGCCGCTCCCCCAGGATCGTTCCCTCGCCCCGCAGCTCGAGGTCGACCTCGGCCAGCTCGAATCCGTCGGTGGTGGCCACCAGGGCCTCGAGCCGGGCCTCCCCGTCGGGGGTGGTGGCCTCACCCACGAGCCAGCAGGTCGAGGCGTGGGCTCCCCGGCCGACCCGGCCCCGGAGCTGGTGGAGCTGGGCGATGCCGAAGCGGTCGGCGTCGAGGATGACCATGACCGTGGCGTTGGGGACGTCGACGCCGACCTCGATGACCGTGGTGGCCACCAGCACGTCGAGTTGACCGGTGCGGAACAGCTCCATCGTGTGGTCCTTGTCGGCCGGGCTGAGCCGGCCGTGGAGGAGCCCGATCCGGGTGCCGGTCAGCTCGACGGCCCGCAGGCGGTCGAACGTCGACTCGGCGGAGGCCACCTCCACCTTCTCCGACTCGTCGATCAGGGGGCACACCACGTAGACCTGTCGCCCGGCGTCGATCTCGGCCCGGATCTCGGCCCACATGGCCTCGAGGCCGGCCACCGCCGTCAGGTCCTCGGGGGCCTCGTCGAGGGAACCGGAGGCCCGGACCCAGCGGGTGTCGATCGGAGTCCGACCGGGGGGCAGCTCGTCGAGCACCGACACGTCGAGATCGCCGTAGACGGTCATGGCGGCGGTACGGGGGATGGGGGTGGCGGTCATGACGAGGACGTCGGGGACGTGGTCGCCGTAGCTGCGGTCACGCAGGGCGGCCCGCTGCTCGACCCCGAACCGGTGCTGCTCGTCGATCACGACGGCCCCCAACGAGCCGAACATGACCGACTCCTGGATGAGGGCGTGGGTGCCGATGGCGATGTCGACGGCCCCGGTCAGCAGGTCGGCCAGGACGCGGCGCCGGTCGGCGGTGCCCAGCCGACTGGTCAGCAGCTCCACCCGCAGGGGCCGGGAGGCGAACAGCGAACCGGCGTCGTCGACCGTGAGTCCGTCGAGGAGGGCCCGGATCCCGAGGTGGTGCTGCTCGGCCAGCACCTCGGTGGGGGCCATGAGGGCGGCCTGGTGGCCCCCGTCGACGGCGGCCAGCATGGTGGCCACGGCCACCAGGGTCTTGCCGGCGCCGACGTCGCCCTGGAGGAGACGGTGCATGGGTACGGGGCGGGCGAGGTCGGCGGTGATCTCACCGATGGTCCGCCGCTGAGCCCCGGTCAGCTCGAACGGCAGCTCGTCGGCGAAGCGGGTCAGTAGCGGACCGTCGACGGTGTGGGCGACGCCGACGGCGGTCCGCTCGATGGCCCGCTTGCGTAGGACGAGCGCCAGCTGGAGCCGGAACAGCTCGTCGAAGACGAGCCGGCGGCGGGCCACGGTGGCCTCGGCCATCGACTCCGGCTGGTGGATGGAGCGGAAGGCGGCCTCACGGTCGACGAAGTCGTGGCGGTCGAGCAGCGCCATCGGCACGGGATCGACGAGACCCCGACCCCGGGGCGGAAGGGCGCGACGCAGGATCTCCGCCACCCACTCGGCGACGTCCCAGCTCTGGATCCCACTCTTCTCCGACTGGGGGTAGACGGGGATGATCCGACCGGTCTTGTCGCCGACGAGGTCGACAATCGGGTTGGTCATCTGGCGTTGTCCCCGGAACAGGTCGACCCGCCCGTAGATGACGGCCTGGCGGCCCGGGGTGAGCTGGCGCTCCCGCCACGCCTGGTTGAAGAAGGTGAGGCGCAGGCTGCCGCTGCTGTCGCCGACGGTGGAGGTCACCATCACCTTGCCGCCCCGGACCCGGCGGGCCGTGGTGTGGTCCACGGTGACGAGCACGCTCGCCTCGTCCCCCTCGACCAGCTCGGCGATCCGGGCCTCCTTCGTGCGGTCGAGGTAGCGGCGGGGATAGTGGGTGAGGAGGTCGAGCAGATTGTGGATCTCGGCCGCCGCCAGCCCCCGGGCCTTCTTGTCGCCCACCCCGTTGAGCCGCTGGACCGGGATCGCCTGCAGGGCGACCAGGTCGAGGGGCGCGCCGCCGTCGCCGTCGGCGGCGGTGGCCGCTCCGGCGCCGGCTCCGGCGTCGGGCGGTACGGGTCGCACGTCGCTCACCTCCCAGCCGTTTCGAAAGAGTCGCATCGGGTACGCTCCTGCCACCGTTCTACCCGATGCGTCCGCCGAGCGAGCTCATCCCGTCGCCCGGTGGAGGGGTGCGCCCGACCGATGGCCAGGTGTCGGATACACCCCGACGATGGTCGCATTCATTACTGAGATAGTTCTTGTCAACTTCTTCACTTTTGATGATGGCTGTTCTATCATTTTGTCCCAACTATTCGGCCGAGAGAGGTGCACCCCGGTGCAAGGCGTTGTGAAGCTCTACGACCCGGTTACCCGTGACGGCGTCATCATCACCGACGTCGATCTGGCGGAGTACGACCTCGCCCCCCGGGCGCTCGAAGGATCCGTGTTCCGGATGCTGCGCCCCGGCCAACGGGTCGTCTTCGATCTCGACAGCTCCAACCAGGCCACGAGCCTGCGACTGGGGTCGGAGGTTGACATGGGCACGCCCCCCTGGCTCGACCCGGACCGCTGACGGACCGGCCCCGCCGGGCCGTCCGCCGGTGCCCGACCCCACCCAGAACCTCGACAACGGAGTCAACAGGCCATGACTGCCATCACCGCACCGACCACCAACACCGAGCTCATGAGCTGGGTGAGTGAGTGGGCCGAGATACTCCAGCCCCACGACATCTACTGGTGCGACGGGTCCGAGGAGGAGTATCAGCGACTGGCGGACGAGCTCGTGGCCACGGGCACCTTCACCAAGCTCGACGAGGGCGAGCTCCCCAACAGCTACCTCGCCCTGTCCGACCCGGCCGACGTGGCCCGCGTCGAGGAGCGCACCTTCATATGCTCGGCGTCCGAGGCCGACGCTGGCCCCACCAACAACTGGCGTGACCCGACCGAGATGCGGGCCGAGATGATCGAGCTGTTCACCGGGGCCATGCGGGGTCGCACCATGTACGTGGTGCCCTTCTCCATGGGCCCCCTCGGCTCCCCCATCGCCCACATCGGGGTCCAGCTCACCGACTCCGCCTACGTGGCCGCCAGCATGCGGATCATGACCCGCATGGGCGTCGCCGCCCTCGAGGTCCTCGGTGAGGGCGACTGGGTGCCCTGCATCCATTCGGTCGGCTACCCCCTGATCGACGGTCGGACCGAGGTGCCGTGGCCGTGCGACGGGGAGAACAAGTACATCGTCCACTTCCCCGACAGCTCCGAGATCTGGAGCTACGGTTCCGGCTACGGCGGCAACGCCCTCCTGGGCAAGAAGTGCTTCGCCCTCCGCATCGCCTCCACCATGGCCCGTGACGACGGCTGGCTGGCCGAGCACATGCTCATCATCGGTGTCACCCCGCCCAGCGGCGAGAAGCGCTACATCGCCGCCGCCTTTCCCTCGGCCTGCGGCAAGACCAACATGGCCATGATGATCCCGTCGCTTCCGGGCTGGAAGGTGGAGACCATCGGCGACGACATCGCCTGGATGAAGTTCGGCGACGACGGCCGCCTCTACGCCATCAACCCCGAGGCCGGCTTCTTCGGCGTCGCCCCCGGCACCTCCACCACGACCAACCCGAACGCCATGGCCACCCTCTGGGGCAACTGCATCTACACCAACGTGGCCAAGACCGAGAGCGGCGGCGTGTGGTGGGAGGGCATGACCGACGAGCCGCCGGCCCGACTCACCGACTGGAAGGGGCAGCCGTGGACGCCGGAGAGCGACACCCCGGCCGCCCATCCCAACGCCCGGTTCACCGCCCCCGCCGGTCAGTGCCCTTCGATCGCTCCCGAGTGGGAGGATCCCAGGGGCGTGCCGATCTCGGCCATCCTGTTCGGGGGTCGCCGGGCCACCAACGTGCCGCTCGTCACCCAGGCCCGAGACTGGGAGCACGGCGTGTTCCTCGGGTCCATCATGAGCTCCGAGAAGACGGCGGCCGCCTCCGGGGCCACCGGCATGGTCCGGTTCGATCCCTTCGCCATGCTGCCGTTCTGCGGCTACAACATGGCCGACTACTTCGACCACTGGTTGTCGATCGGCGAGAAGGCCGACCCCGGCAAGCTACCGGAGCTGTTCTGGGTCAACTGGTTCCGCCGCGATGACGACGGATCGTTCCTGTGGCCCGGCTTCGGCGACAACTCCCGGGTCCTCAAGTGGGTCCTCGAGCGACTCGACGGCACGGCCGACGCCACGCCGACCGCCATCGGCGACGTGCCGACACCGGATGCCATCGACATCTCCGGCCTCGACCTCGACGAGGCGACCATGGCCCGGCTCCTCGAGGTCGACGACGCCTCGTGGAAGACGGAGGTCGACCTGATCGGCGAGCACTACCAGCAGTTCGGCGACACCCTCCCGGACGCCCTCAGGGCCCAGCTCGCCGACCTCGAACGGCGCCTCGAGGCCCGACCTGGCTCCGTCCGTCCGGCGGGCAAAACTGCCCACCGGACCTACCGGCGGCAGCCCGCACGCTGACGGTCGGGACCGTGCCACTAGGTTGACTCCCTTCACCACTGGAGGGCACCGATGGGCACCGTGCTGATCGTGAGTCAACGCCTACGGCCCGACGGGATCGGCCGCCAGCCGGGTTACGTCTCGTTCACCGAGGCCGAGGACGTCCTCGCCGCCGCCGCCGATGCCGACATGATGATGGTCGATCGCAACCCCGCCGGCCCGTCGTTCCGGGTCCGGCGGGTCGTGGGCCGGGGCCTGCGGTGGCTGCCCACCCACCGCACCGGGCCCCGTCTCCTGCCACCGCGCCGGCACCGGCCCGCCGCCGGCCTGCGCCACCGCTACGACGTCGCCGTGTTCGTCGGCTTCACCCTGTGGGATCTCGCCCTGCTCGAGGAGCTCGACGTCGTCCGCCGCCGGGTGGGCCGCCTCATCGTGTGGCTACCCGAATCGTGGGCGTCGGAGCTCGACGACCGCCGGCTCCGCCACGAGCCGATCACCCTGGCCGATCGCCTCTTCATCGGGATCGAGAGCACCGCCGAACGCCTGGCCGAACTGGCCGACCGGCCCGTCCACTACCTGCCCCCGGCGGTCGACGCCAAGCGGTTCGCCGCCGCCGACGCCGGCGCCCCCCGCCCCATCGATGTCCTCGGGATCGGCCGCCGCGACGAGCGGCTCCACCGGGCCCTGCTCGGATGGGCCCGCGACACCGACCGTCTCTACGTCTACGACACCATCTCCGGCATGATGGTGCCCGACGTCGTCGGACACCGTGAGAACCTGGCCGAGACCTATCGGCGAACGAAGATCGCCCTCACCAACAGCGCCAAGTTCGACCAGCCCCAGGTCACCAGGGGCGAACGCGAGACACCGGGCCGGATGTGGGAGGGGCTGGCCGGCGGGGCCGTCATGGTCGGCAGCGTCGCCCCCGACCCCGGGATCCAGAAGCGGGCGGCGGGCGAGGTGGTCGTCGGCGACCTGCCCGACGACCTCGACGCCGCCATCCGCCGCATCGAGGAGCTGTGTGACACCGAGATGGCGGGCGTTCGGCGCCACAACATGCGCCTGGCCCTCCACCACCACGACTGGATCCACCGGTGGCGGGAGATCTTCGAGCGCAGCGGACTCGACGTGCCGGAGGGGATCAGCTCCCGGATCGACGAGCTCGACGCCCTGGCCGACGCCATGACCGGCCCGTCGACCCCGGCGGAGCGCTGATCGTCGGGCGCTGCTCGCCCGCCTCCAGCGCGGCCGGTTCCGGCGGGGGCGGTATCGACGGCGGCGGGGGCGTGACGAACAGGTGGTAGCGGTCGAAGAACCGACGGGACTGGACGGTGAGGGCCCGGCCCAGGGCCCAGTTGGCCGAACCGCCGACCACGGCCCCGACGCCGAACGGCATCAGCTTGCCGATGGTCAGCACGCCCCGCCTCGATCCGTAGCGGGTCACCACCCTGGCGGCCAGGGCGGTGTTGATACGACGAAGGGCGTCGACCGTGGCGGTATCGCCGCTGACGAGGCCGGCCAGCAGCGCCCCCACCCGCTCGCCGCCCACCGACGGGCGCACCCCGAGCCCCTGGGCCAGGGCGGCGAACTCGTCGGCGGCATCGTCGCCGAAGGCCAGGATCGACAGCACCCAGGCCCGCCGCTCCTCCATCGTCGCCTCGGTCCGCCCGTACACGGCCCCGATCGTCATGATGAGGTCGGTGGAGCGCAGGGCGAACCATCCGGCCTCGGCCACGAGGAGCGACACGGCGCTGGCCGTGCCCAGTCCCGGGGCGGCGGCGGCGGCCCCGGTCGCCGCCCCCAACGACGTCAGCTCCCGGTTGAACGATGCCGACACCGACCTGACGCGGTCGCGGACGGTGACGCCCTCGGCCGCCGCCGCCCGGTCGAGGGCCCGGTCCCATCGCTGCTCGACCGCCCGGTCGACTCCCCGCAACACCGCCTTGCCGGCGGCGTCGAGGAGGGGGGTCGGGAGCCGTTCGGCCGCCTTTCTCTGCAGGAATCCACGAGTGCGCGACACACCCCCAGTGTGGCCGGCCGATCACAGGAAGAGGCCGCGCACCCCCAGGCCCATGAGGAACAGGCAGCCGAACCCGTAGAGGACGAACCGCCACTGCTCGAGCTGCTGGCGGTAGCTGTAGATGATGCCGACCGAGGCCAGCGCCACGAAGCCATAGATCACGTGGAGTTGGTCGGCCTCCCGACCGTCGACCTGCATCACCAGCACCCCCAGAATGGCCTGGACCGCCACCGTGACCTGGGAGATCGCCACCACAACCCACAGGGCCCGGTGGCGGAGGGGCTCGAAACGGTGGGCGGCCAGGGCCCACACCCCGGCGACAGCATTCGATCCGACCATCACCCAGGACCACCACGAGTGCAGATCGAAGAAGCTCACCGGCGCCGAGGGTAGCGGCGCTCCGCTGCGCCCTCCTCCGGTGCGCGCCTTCGACCGCCGTCGGTGGAGATGGATGCCGCCCGTGCCACAGTGGAGCGATGCGTCACCGCCGGTATTACATCCAGTCGCTGTGGACCTCGGGCCTGTCGGTACCCGAGGTCGGAGGCGATCTCCTGGTAGCCGCCACCGACGCCAACGACGACCTCGACTGGGAGCTCATCTACCGCTCCAGCGAGCACTGGCGGCTCCGCCAGGAGCCCTACGACCTGGAGATGGTCGGCCCCGAGGGTCGCTTCGGGGGGCCGGCCATCCTCGTGCGGTCCGACGGCCGATCGCACGTCTTCCGGGGCGTCGGCACGCTCGAGGGGTTCCACCCCGACGCCTTCGGCGCCGACCACGGTGACGCCGGCGACACGGGCGCCGGCCGCGGCTGACGGGGCGGTCCCACCGCTGCGGTGGGGAGCCTCAGTCGAGTTCGACGGTGCCGCCGGCCCGCCAGTACTCGCCGCCGGCCCGGTCGAGGAGGTGCTCGTCTACCAGGTAGCGGCGAAGGGTGGCCACGTCGTCGTCGAAGCGGCGGAGCACGGCGTTGACCTGCCGCTCGCCGTAGTGGACGCCGGGGTCGAACTCCTGGGCCAGGGCGTCGAGCACGATCAGCCGCTTGGCCCGCCGGCGGGGGAGGTGGACGAGCCGACCGTCGACGAAGCAGCGGGCCAGGAGGCGTTCCCGCTCCCCTGCCGGGCCGTCGGTCCCGGGGCCCGGGGCCGGTGCGGCGGCCGCCGCCTCGGCCCGGGCCGCCGACCGGAAGGCTCCCTCCAGCACGACGTTCACACCGTCGGCCCCGACCTCGACGAGGCCGGCGGCCCGCAGTCGCTCGAGGGCATCGACCACGGCCCGTAGCTCCAGCCCGGTGGCCCTCGCCACCGCCTCGGCGTCGCCGGCGTCGAGGATCAGGGCGGCCACCACCCGGCGGCGGTCGTCCTCGGCCAGCAGACCGACGAGCCGGCGGGCATCGAGCAGCGGTCGGGTTCCCATGCCCCGAGTATGCCGGACTCCACCACCGCAACGCCGAGCCGCTCCGGTCAGGCGATGGCGCCGGTCTGGTGGAGCTTGTCGATGTCGTCGTCGGTGAAACCGAACTGCGCCAGTATCTCGTCGGTGTGCTGGCCGGGGTGCGGGGCGGGGCGGGTCAGCTCCGGCTCGGTCCGACTGAACCGTGGGGCGGGGGCGGCCTGGGTCAGGCCGAAGGCGTCGACGAACGTCTTGCGCTCCACGTTGTGGGGGTGACGGGTCGCCTCGTCCATCGACAGCACCGGGGCGAAGCACACGTCGCTGTGCTCCATGATGGCGCACCACTCGTCCCTCGTCTTCGTCTTGATCACGGCGGCCACCCGCTCCTTCATGGCCGGCCACTGGTTCCGATCCATCTGGGGCGCGAGGTCGCTCGCCTCGCCCAGGCCCGAGAGGCGGAGCAGCTCGGCGTAGAACTGGGGTTCGATCGATCCGAGGGAGACGTAGCCGCCGTCGGCAGTCTCGTAGACGTCGTAGAAGTGGGAGCCCGTGTCGAGCAGGTTCGAGCCCCGCTCGTCGACCCACATCCCCGACACCTTCATGGCCCAGAACATGTTCATCAGCGAGGCGGCGCCGTCGACCATGGCCACGTCGACGACCTGACCCCGGCCCGAGGTCTTGGCTTCGAGGATCCCACACACCAGGCCGAAGGCGAGGTACATGCCGCCACCGCCGAAATCGCCGACGAGGTTGAGGGGGGGCACGGGGGCCTCACCCTTGCGGCCGATCGGGTCGAGGGCGCCGGCCAGGGCGATGTAGTTGATGTCGTGGCCGGCGGCCTGGGCGTAGGGGCCGTCCTGGCCCCAGCCGGTCATGCGGCCGTAGACGATCCGGGGATTGCGGGCCAGGCAGTCGTCGGGGCCCAGTCCGAGCCGTTCGGTCACCCCTGGCCGGAAGCCCTCCATGATGGCGTCGGCCGACTCGACCAGCTTCAGCACCGCCTCGACCCCGTCCGGGTTCTTGAGATCGATGCCGATCGACCGCCGGTTGCGGGTGAGGGTGTCGCGGGGCGGAGTGTCCGGATCGCCGCCGGCGACGGTCCCGGCCCGGTCGATACGGAGCACGTCGGCCCCCATGTCGGCCAGCATCATGGCGCAGAACGGCCCGGGGCCGATGCCGGCGAGTTCGATGACGGTTGTCCCGTGGAGAGGTCCCATGGGCTCACGGTAGATGGGGGCCGCCGGTGCCGCCAACGGGCCGCACGTCGCAGCGAGTGGAGACGTTCGCTGAACGTTGCCGCCGCAGCGTTGTGACCACCCGAACCATCGCGCGTGGGAACATCGCCAACGCAGCAGCCTGGACGTGGTCAGATCACCTCGAGCTGGAGCTCGACGTGCAGCGCCTCGCCAAGAAGAGTGAGGTCCCCAGGGTCGCTCGTGACCACGAGATCCCGACGTGCGGTAGCGCCGACCACGACCGCAGCGTCGACCACGTCAGAGGTCCCCGCGGCCCCACACGCTGCCCCCGCTGAACGGGCACGCGCTTCGTCGAAGTCCTCGACCCGACATCCTCCGAGGAGCCGCGACATCTGCGCCTGAGGCCCTCCGCGCCAGCCCTGAGCCAGAACTCCGGCGGGCACCGTGGGCACGACGCCCCGCTCCAGCGCCCGCCGATGAAGCGCTCAGATCCGGCGGTCGTTGCGCTCGGCTGCGATCAGTGCACCGAAGACCGCCCACCGAACGGACGGCGTCGATGATCACCACGACGACGGCGAGGAGCCCACGGCGACGAGGCCGACGGGGGACGAGCCCAACGCAACCAGCGGCGCGGGGATCAGCCACCGGTTCGAGACCCGACGGACGGCCTGGGCGGCGTCGGTGTCCGGGTGGTCGAGGCGGTGGTGGGCGCCCCGACTCTCGGTGCGGGCCAGGGCAGCCCGCAGCACGAGTCGGGCCACCGTGGCCACGTCGGCGACCCGGCCCGCCACGGGGAACTCACCGAGCCCCAGGGCGTCGACGGCGGCGAGCCCGGCCCGCAGGCCGGCGTCGTCCCGCTCCACCCCGGCGTGGGCCCACAGGATCCGGCGGAGCTCGGCCACCACCGACTCGTCGTGGGGGATCACGCCGCTCGCCGGCGATCCCGACGCCGGCACCCAGAGGCCGTCCGAGGAGGGCGGCACGCCGGCCGCCAGTACGGCGGTGACGTCGGCGGCGGCCCGGGTCCCCATCACCAGTCCCTCGAGCAGTGAGTTCGAGGCCAGCCGGTTGGCGCCGTGCAATCCGGAGGAGGAGGCCTCACCGACGGCCCACAGCCCGGCCAGTGACGTCCGGCCCCGGACGTCGACGGCGATCCCGCCCATGCAGTAGTGGGCGGCGGGGGTGACGGGCAGGGGTTCGGTCCGGGGATCGAACCCGGCGGCCGTGGCGAGGCGATGGACGGTGGGGAAGCGCAGGGGGAAGGCGTCGCCGACGGCGGCGGTGGCGTCGAGGTAGGCGCCCCGCCCCTGCCGGAGGCTGCGATAGCCGGCCCGGGCCACCACGTCGCGGGGCGCGAGCTCGGCGTCGGGGTGGACGTCGGCCATGAACCGTCGCCCATCGGCGTCGATCAGCACCGCCCCCTCACCCCGCAGGGCCTCGGTCAGCAACGGCAGACGGGCACCGCGATCCGGCGAGCTCCCGGACCGGGTGAGATCGAGGGCCGTGGGATGGAACTGTACGAACTCCATGTCGGCGATGGCGGCGCCGGCCCGGGCGGCCATGGCGATCCCGGAGCCGATCACCTCGGGCGGGGTGGTCGTCCGTTCGAAGCAGTGGGCGTAACCGCCGGTGGCGATGATGACGGCGTCGGCCATGACCACCTCGCGGCCCCCGTCGGCTCCGGCCAGCACCACACCGCGGACCCGCCGGCCACTGCGCTCCACCACCAGCTCCACGGCGTCGGTCCATTCCCGGATCTCGACGTCGGATCGGGCCGCCACCGCCCGGCGGAGGGTGGCCATCACCTCGGCTCCGGTGGCGTCGCCGTCGGCGTGGACGATGCGGCGGGCCGAGTGCCCGGCCTCCCGTCCCAGGGCGAGCGCCCCGTCGGCGGCCCGGTCGAACCGGGTGCCGAGGGCGACGAGCGCTTCGATGGCCTGGCGGCCGCCGCCCACGACGGCATCGACGGCGGCCCGGTCGGCCAAGCCGGCGGACACCGCAACGGTGTCGAGGGCATGATCGGCGGCGCTGTCGGTGGGCGCCACGGCGGCCGCCCCCCCGCCCTGGGCCAGCGGGCTCGAGCCGCTGTCGCCCACCGGGCCGCTCGACACGACGACGACCCGGACGGCGCCCCCGGCCAGGGCCAGGGCAGCGGAGAGGCCCGCCACCCCGCTCCCGACGACGACGGCGGTGGCCGCCCCGCGCTCGCCCCGGGAGCGGGGTGGCGCCAGGTCGAGCGCCGTCATCGGCTGGGCACCGGCGTGGTGGTGGGGGTGGCCGTGACGGCCAGCATGGCGTCGACCGAGCGGCGGGCCCGGGCGGCCACATCCGGGTCGACGTGGACCTCGTGGGTCATCGTCTCCAGCGCCCGCTGGATCCCGTCCAGGGTGATCCGCTTCATGTGGGGACAGAGGTTGCAGGGCCGGATGAACTCCACGTCGGGCACCTCGATGGCCACATTGTCGGACATCGAGCACTCGGTGACCATGACCACTTGGGCCGGGCGCTCCCGCCGGACCCAGTCGATCATGCCGGCGGTCGACCCGACATAGTCGGCCTCGTCGAGCACGTCGGGGGGGCACTCGGGGTGGGCGATGATCTCGATGCCGGGATGGTCGAGCCGGTACTGGCGGAGCTCGTCGCCGGTGAACCGCTCGTGGACCTCACAGCTGCCCTCCCACAGGATGATGCGCTTGTCGGTCTGGGTGGCCACCCATCGCCCCAGGTACTGGTCGGGGAGGAAGATGACGGCGTCGCCGGGGAGGGACTCGACGACGGCGAGGGCATTGCCCGACGTGCAGCAGATGTCGACCTCGGCCTTCACCTCGGCGGAGGTGTTCACGTAGGCCACGACCGGCACCCCGGGATAGCGCTCACGCAGGAGCCGGACGTCGGCCCCGGTGATCGACTCGGCCAGCGAGCATCCCGCATCGGGGTCCGGGATCAGGACCGTCGTGTCGGGGCAGGTGATCTTGGCCGTCTCGGCCATGAAATGCACGCCGGCGAACACGATCACGTCGGCGTCGGTCTCGGCCGCCTTGCGGGCCAGGGCCAGCGAGTCGCCCGTGATGTCGGCCACGGTGTGGTAGATGTCGGGCGTCATGTAGTTGTGGGCCAGGATCACGGCGTTGCGTTCGATCTTGAGCCGTTCGATCGCTTCGATCTGAGGGCCGAGGGCGGCCAGTTCCTCCGGCGGGAGGGCCGACGAGCCCTTGGTCGACGACGCCGACGACGCTCGGCCGGAGGTGGCCGGGCGGATGGCGGAACTCCTCGGGGAGGAGCCGTGGATGGTGATCGTCGTCTCGGCCATGGTCAGCCTTTCTGCTGTCGATCTTATGCTCGATCTGAGCATTTATTGTACTCACGGAGAGCACAAGTGCAAACCCGAACGGCGACGGCCAGCGCGCTGATGACTCGCTGGAGGCGTTCAACCAAGTGACCGGTGACCGGTGAGTCGGCGCTGGGTGCCGAGGAGGCTGGCGTCAGGTGCGGACCCAGGGCCGGCCGACGCCGGGGCGGGGGCGCTCGCCCAGCACCTCCCGACGGAAACGGAAGAGCTCGGCCGGCCGCCCCCCGGTGCGAGCGTAGGCGCCGGTGCCCTCGACGAGACCGGCGCTCTCCACCAGTCGACGGAAGTTCTGCTTGTGCAGGCCGACGCCGGCCAGCGCCTCCACCAGGCGCTGGAGCTGGAGCAGGGTGAACGTCGGTGGCAGCAACTCGAACACCACCGGGCGGTACGTCAGCTTGCCTCGTAACCGGCCGAGGGCGGTGGCGGCGATGCGGCGGTGGTCGAGGTACATGGGCCGTGACGCCACCACGTCGGCGGCGACGCCGACGTCGTCACGGCCCCCCTCGGCGCTCCGACCACCGACCGCCTCGTGGAGGAGGCCGACCTCGTACAGCAGCTCGTAACGCTCGAGCACCCTGACCCCGTCGAAGGACCGGGCGGCGTCGCCGAAGGCGATCTTGACCCGCTCGGACCGGGCCGCCCGCTCGGCCCCGCCCGCCTCGGCGAACCGGGCGAGCGCGGGGCGGATCACGGCGTCGATGACGACCGGCCGGCCCCGACGGTGGTCCTCCCAGGGAAAGAAGGCGTAGATGTCCTGCCACGACGCCCCCGCCGACGGTCGACCCTCGCCCACCAGGGCCAGGTAGGCGATCGAGAGGCGACGGACCTCGTCGGGCACGGAGGGGCCCCGGACCCGGTCGCCGAACGTGTAGAGCTGCTCGGCGTAACCGAGCGCCAACCCGGTCTGCTCCTGGACCCAGCGTCGGAGCCCGATCTCCAACGTCTCGTCCTGGGGCTCGAGGAGACCCGACGGGAGGGCGGGCGCCCCGTCCGGACCCTCGATCGTCAGCAGGCGGGGCACGCCGTCGGTGACGGCGACGATGACGGCGTCGAGGCTGATCTCGATGTCGGCCGAACTCACTGTCGAGAGGATAGGTCGGCGGGGGCGGAGGCGCGGGCCGTTCGCCGAGCGGTGACCGTCCGTTCGACCGTGGTACAGCCGGGCGACACCAGCGTCGACCAGCGGTCACGCCGGTGGCGGCACCGGCGGCTCCTCGGGCGGGTCGATCCCGAACTGGGCCAGGACCTCGGCGGTGTGCTCCCCCAGGAGGGGTGGCCGCTGGTAGAGCCCGGTCGGGGTGCCGGCCAGCTTGATCGGGTTGGCGGCCAGCACCGCCGAGGGATTGTCCCCCGGCAGCTGGAACTCCTCGAGCATGCCCCGGGCCGCCACGTGGGGGTCGTCGAACACGTCGGCCATCGAGTTGGCCGGCCCGCACGGCACCTTGCCGCCGAGGCGGTCGAGGAGCTCGGTCTTCGACAGGGTCGACGTCCAGCGACCGATCTCCTCCTCGGTGAACTCCCGGTTGGCTGCCCGCTTCGGATTGGTGGCGGTCCGCTCGTCGGAGATCAGGTCGTGACGGTCCATGGCCTCGCACAGCAGCCGCCAGTGACGCTCCACCGGCGCGGCGATGGCGAACCGCCCGTCGGTGGCCGGGAACAGCCCGAACGGCACCAGCACCCGCGCCCCCGGGCGGGGCAGCCGACCGGTCAACCCGTAGCCCGCCACATGCGACCGCAACAGGGTGAGGGCGGCGTCGTACATCGACACGTCGACGAACTCCCCCTGTCCCGTGCGGCGGGCCCGGTGCACGGCCGAGACGAGGCCAAGGGCCATCAACGTGCCCGGGTAGATGTCGGCGATGGCCACCGGGTACACGTCACCCGTCGCCTCCACCAGCCCGCCCATGGCCTGGCCGGCGGTGTCGAGGCTGGGCCATGCGCCGTAGGGGCTGGCTCCGGTCCGGTCGTCACCGAAGCCGCGGACGGCGGCATACACGATCCGAGGGTTGCGGGCGGAGATCGTCTCGTAGCTCAGGCCCATCCCGTCCATGACCCCGGCCCGCATGTTCTCGACGACGGCGTCGGCCCGCTCGCACAGCAGGAGCAGGCGCTCCACGTCGGCCGGGTCCTTCAGGTCGAGGCAGACGCTCCGCTTGTTGCGGTTGACGCTGGCGAACGGCATGCCGTAGTCGACCCCGGCCACCTCGCCCCGGGCGGCGTGGCCGTAGTCGGGTGGGTGCGGGGGCAGGGCCCGGAAGCCGTCACCGCCCGGCGGCTCGACCTTGATCACGTCGGCCCCCAGGTCGGCCAGGAGGGCCGTGCCGAAGGGGCCGGCGTAGGCCATCGTGCAGTCGACGATCGTGACGTCCTCCAGGGGCCCGGTGCGTGACGGCTCGGCCATGGTGATCTCCTCCCGCCCGCCGCCGCTCAGCGGTCGAGCTCCCGTTCGAGGGCCTCGTGGATGGTGGCCAGGTGGTCGACGAGGGCATCGCTCGTGCGGTGGCCGAGCTGGAACAGGGGCACGCAGTCGATCGACACCTGGTCGAACCCGAGTTGGCCGAGCTCGACCGTGCGACGCACGAGCAGGTCGGGGTCGGCATAGAACCGCTTACGTCGCTCCTTGTCGAGCGGGCCCGGCGAGAGCGACATCTGCATCCCGATCGAGTCCGGATCCCGACCCTCCTCCTCGGCGTAGCGGCGGAGGCGGGCGATCCGGTCCTCGAGCGGCTCGTCGCCCGGGGCGTTCATGGCCATCCAGCCGTCGCCGAGTCGGGCCACCCGCCGCAGGGCCGGGGGCCGGGTACCGCCGATCCACACCGGGATGGCCGCCCCCGGGGCGGCTTCGGTTCCATGGCGATGTCGTCGGCCCGGTAGAACTCACCGTCGAAGCGGACGTGCTCGTCCGACCAGTAGGCCCGCATGAGGGCGATGGCCTCGTCCATCCGCCGGCCCCGGGTGTCGTAGTCCTCGTCGAGGGCGGTGTACTCGGCCCGCTGCCACCCGACACCGACGCCGAGGCGGACCCGGCCGGCGGAGAGGATGTCGAGGGTGGCGACCTGCTTGGCAACCAGCACCGGCTGTCGTTGGGGCAGGACGAGCACGCTGGTGCCGAGGCCGAGGGTGCTGGTCACGGCGGCGGCGTACGACAGCACCGTGAACGCCTCCATGATCGGCATCGTCGGCGAGTAGAACGGTGCCCGGCGGGTCTCGGTGGGGTGGCCCATGACCACGTGGTCGAGCATGTGGAGCTCGTCGAAGCCGATCTCCTCCACGGCCCGCACCAGCTTCAGGACCCCCGCCGGACCCTCGCGGTACAACACACTGGGGAACACGACGGCGATCTTCACCAGGCCGACCCACCTCCCCCCTGCGTCCCCCCTGCCGCCACGCCGCGGCCCTACGAGACCCGGCGGGAGGCGAGCAGGTCCCCGTCGAGGGTCACGCCGAGGCCGGGCCGGTCGGGCACGACGGCCCGACCGTCGGCGTCGAGCTCGAGCCGCTCCTCGAACAGGTTGACCGACCAGTCCATGTACTCGAGCATCGTGCAGTTAAGGGTGGCGGCGGCCAGGTGCACGCCGATCTCGGGGCTGAGGTGGGTGGCCACCGGCAGGTGACCGGCGGCGCACACCGTGGCCGCCTCCCGCCACCGCCGGATGCCACCGACGTGGTGGGCGTCGATCATCACCACGTCGGCCGCCCGCTCGGCGGCGATGCGCCCGAACGGCTCGGTGTCGAAGTGGTACTCGCCGTGGGTGATCGGGATGCCGATCTCGGCGACGAGGCGGCGGTAGCCGGCGAGGTCGCGGTGGTCGATCGGGTCCTCCAGCCAGGTCAGGCGGTGGGGCTCGAGCAGGGGCGCCACCTCCTTGGTGCGGGCCACATCCCAACCCTGGTTGACGTCGACCATCAGGGCGATGTCGTCGCCGACGGCCTGGCGTACCACCCGGGCCCGCTCCGCCTCGTCGGTGGCGAGCCGGTTGGCCCCGATCCGGAACTTCATGGCCACCCACCCCTCGTCGACCAGGGCCGCCGCTCCGGCGGCGAGCGCCGTAAGATCCCAGTCCCGCCAGAGGTGCTGGCTGGCGTAGACCGGTACGGCCCCCACCCCGCCGGCGCCGAGGAAGGAGGCCACCGACACCCCGGCGGCCCTGGCGTTGAGGTCGTGGAGGGCGATGTCGATCATCGCCTCGACGTAACGGGTGAGGCCCGGCCCCCAGTAGCCGACGAGGCGGGCCACCCGGGCCGTCAGCCGCTGCAGCTGCGTCGCGTCGGCGCCGTGGAGGATGGCGGCCACGGCATCGGTGGCCGAGGCCAGGGCGGGAACGAGGGTGTCGTCGAAGGCGGCGGCCCATCCGAGGCCCTCGACCCCGTCGGTGGTCCGCAGACGGAGGATCACGTGGCGCATCTCGTCGATGCCCATCCACGGCCGGGCCAGCGGCACATCGACCACGACGACCTCGTGGGAGTCGAGCAACATGGACGCACGCTAGCCCGCGCCCCCCGCTCGCCGCCCGCCGGCCCGCCGGCCCGCCGGCCCGCCGGCGTCATCTGCTAGGAAGGGCCCATGCCCGAGCCGTCAGCGTTCACCCACCGCCTCGTCACCTCGTCGGGGCACCGGATCCACCTGGCCGAGGCCGGGCCCACCGACGGCGACCTCGTCGTCATGGTCCACGGCTTCCCCGAGAGCTGGTACTCGTGGCGCCACCAGCTCACGGCGCTGGGTGCCGCCGGCTACCGGGCCGTCGCCATCGACGTCCGGGGCTACGGCCGTTCGGCCCGCCCCGCCGAGATCGAGTCCTACGCCATGACCGCCCTCGTCGGCGACGTCATGGCGGTGCTCGACGACGCCGGCGTGGAGCGGGCGGTCGTGGTCGGCCACGACTGGGGTGCCCCCATCGCCTGGAACACCGCGCTGTTGCGGCCCGAGCGGATCTGGGGTGTCGCCGGCCTGTCGGTGCCCTACAACCCCCGGGGCGACGTTCCCCCGCTGGAGGCCTTCCGGGCCATGATGGCCGAGGGCGACCTGTTCTACATCGACTACTTCCAGGAGCCGGGAGTGGCCGAGGCCGAGGCCGAGGCCGACCTCGAGCGATGGCTGCGGGGCTTCTACTTCACCGCATCGGGCGAGGCCGACCCCAGCCAGCCGTCGATGGGAGTGGTGCCCCACGGTCACCAGCTGGTCGAGCGGCTCCAGCTACCGGCCGAGGGGCAGATGGCGTGGCTCCCCGACCACGACTTCGACTACTACCTCCAGGAGTTCCTCCGCACCGGGCTAACCGGCGGGTTCAACCGGTACCGCAACATCACCCGCGACTGGACCGAGCTGGCGGCGTGGCGCTTCGCCCCCATCACCGTGCCCGCCCTGTTCATCGGCGGCGACCGGGACGGTCCGACCCAGCTCGGACGACGGGCCATCGACCGCTTCGACGCCACGCTGCCCGCCCTGACCCGCTCCGTCATCCTCGACGGGTGCGGCCACTGGACCCAACAGGAGAGGCCGGCCGAGGTCAACGAACTGCTGCTCGAGTTCCTGGCCGGGCTGGCCGACTGAGCGCCAAGGCGCGAGGCTCCACCGGAGGGATCGAACCGGTCCCGCAACACGAAGGGGACGGATGATGCGGCTCGGATTCATCGGGGTGGGGAACATGGGCGGCCCGATGGCCGGCCACGTGATCGGCGCCGGCCACGACGTCGGCGTCCACGACCTGCGACCGGAGCTCGTCGATCCGCTCGTCGAGTCGGGCGGCCGCCGGGCCACCACGGTGGCCGAGGCCGCCGACGGCGCCGAGGCCGTACTGCTGTCGCTGCCGGCACCGGCCGACGTCGAACAGGTGGTGGCAGCCGCCGGGGGCCTGTTCGATCTGCTCGACCGGGGTTCGACCATCCTCGACCTCACCACCAGCTCCCCCACCGTCAGCCGCCGGCTGGCGGCCCGGGGGGCGGAGCGGGGCATCTCGTTCCTCGACGCCCCGGTGTCCGGCGGGGTCCGAGGGGCCCGCAAGGGCACGCTGGCCGTCATGGTCGGCGGACCGGAGGACGTGTTCGCCACCTACCAGCCGGTGCTCGACACCTTCGCCGCCAAGGTCGTCCGCTGCGGCGACGTCGGCGCCGGCAACGTGGTGAAGCTCGTCAACAACATGCTGGCGTTCATCAGCATGATGGGCATCACCGAGGGCCTGCTCCTCGGGGTCAAGGCCGGCGTCGAACCGGCCGTGCTCCAGGAGGTCATCGAGGCCAGCAGCGGCGCCAGCTTCGCCTGGCCCGGCAGCACCCGGGCCATCCTGCGCGACCGGCTGGCCCCCACCTTCACCACCACCCTGGCCAGCAAGGACATCGGGTTGGCGGTGTCACTGGCCGAGGAGCTGGGGGTGCCGGTTCCCATGGGGTCACACACCCGGGACCTGATCGACGGCTACCGCGACAGCGGCTTCGCCGCCGAGGACCTGCTGGCCACCGTAAAGGCGCTCGAGGAGGCGGCCGGGTTCCAGATCAGGGGCCTGGCCGCCGACCCCGACTGATCCGACGGCCCGCCCACCGGGTCGGCCCGGGAGCCCACCGCCACAACTCGACCACCGGGGCTACCGGTCGGTACGGTTGGTCCCCGTGCGAAGCCCCAAGGATTTCTTCAAGCCGCTGGCCGTGGGAGCTCCGGAGCCGGTGCGGGACGTGCCGTTCCGACCGAGCCGGATGATCCACTTCTTCCCGCCGTCCAACGCCAAGGTCGTGGCCAAGGTGCCGGAGATCGCACCGACGGTCGACATCCTCCTCGGCAACCTCGAGGACGCGGTGCCGGCCGCCGACAAGGAAGCGGCGAGGGCCGGCCTGGTCGAGGTCGGCCGGACGGTCGACATGGGCACCACCCAGCTGTGGACGCGGGTCAACTCGCTCGACTCGCCGTGGGCCCTCGACGACCTGACCACGCTCGTCACCGAGATCGGCGACAAGCTCGACGTCATCATGATCCCCAAGGTCGAGGGACCGGAGGACATCCACTACGTCGACCGCCTCCTGGCCCAGCTCGAGGCCAAGGCCGGACTGACCCGACCCCTGCTGGTCCACGCCATCCTCGAGACGGCCCGGGGGGTGGCCAACGTCGAGGCCATCTGCGGGGCGTCGCCCCGGATGCAGGGCCTGTCGCTGGGCCCGGCCGACCTGGCCGCCAACCGGCGGATGAAGACGACCCGGGTCGGGGGCGGCCATCCCGGCTACCTGGTCCGCCAGGACCCCGACCCCGACGACCCCGACGGCTCCCGCAGCATCTACCAGCAGGACCTCTGGCACTACACGATCGCCCGCATGGTCGACGCCTGCGTCATGCACGGCATCCTCCCGTTCTACGGGCCGTTCGGCGACATCGCCGACACCACCGCCTGCGAGGACCAGTTCCGCAACGCCTACCTGTTGGGCTGTGTCGGAGCGTGGAGCCTCCACCCGGTGCAGATCGACATCGCCAAACGGGTGTTCAGCCCCGACCCGGCCGACGTGGCCCACGCCCAACGGGTCATCGACGCCATGGGCGACGGCACCGGCGCCATCATGCTCGACGGCAAGATGGAGGACGACGCCTCGGTGAAGCAGTGCAAGGTCGTGGTCGAGCTGGCCCGCAACCTGGCCGAACGCGACCCCGAGCTGGCCGCCACCTACGGATTCTGAGAGGACCCCCCATGAGCGACACCCCCACCGACGGGCTCCGCCCCCGGCGCAGCGTCCTCTACATGCCGGCGGCCAACACACGGGCGCTCGAGAAGGCCAGGTCCATCCCGGCCGACGCCCTCATCTTCGACCTCGAGGACGCGGTGGCCCCCGACGCCAAGGCGGCCGCCCGCGACCAGGCGGCAGCGGCCGCCGCCTCCGGCGGGTACGGCAACCGGGAGGTCACGATCCGCTGCAACGGCCTCGACACGCCGTGGGGGCCCGACGACCTGGTGGCGGCGGCCGCCGCCGGACCGGCGGCCGTGGTCATCCCGAAGGTCGAATCGACGACCGCCCTGGCCAACGTCGTCAGCCGGCTCGAAGCGGCCGGAGCGTCCGACGATCTCACGATCTGGGCCATGATCGAGACGCCGACCGCCATCTTCGACGTCCGCCAGATCGCCGCCGTCGACCGGGTCGAGGTCCTCATCATGGGCACCAACGACCTGGCCAAGGAGCTGCGGGCCACCGCCGGGGCCGACCGGGCGCCCCTGCTCCCCCATCTGGCGACGGCGGTGCTGGCGGCCCGGGAGGCGGGCAAGGTCATCCTCGACGGCGTCTACAACGACATCGGCGACACCGAGGGCTTCGAGGCCGAGTGCACCCAGGGGGCCCGCATGGGTTTCGACGGCAAGACGCTCATCCATCCCGGCCAGGTCGAGATCGCCAACCGGGCGTGGTCGCCGACCGAGGAGGAGGTGGCCGACGCCCGCAAGGTCATCGCCGCCTTCGCCGAGGCGGAGGCCGACGGGCGGGGCGTGGTCACCGTCGACGGTCGCATGATCGAGAACCTCCACGTCGACAACGCCCGCCGGGTCCTCGCCGTGGCCGACGCCATCGCCGCCCAGAAGAGCTGAGCGAGGCCGGCCGGCGGTCAGCGATCGGCGACCTCGGCCAGCCGGGCGTGGAGACCCTCACGCAGTTCCTCGGCGTCGTAGTGACGCCAGTGCCGACGACGCAGGGCGACCGCCGTGCCGCTGGCGGCGATGCCGATGGCGGCGGCGAGGCCGAGGAGCTTCCAGAACTTCATCGTCACCTACACTACCGACGGTGGGAGAGCGGATGTCGCTGGAGCTGGCCATGGACACCGCCGCCACCGGCGACATCTGGCTGTTCCGGGGATCCAAGATCAACGACCGGTTCGTCCAGCTGAGCACGAACAGCCCGGTCAACCATGTGGCCATGGCGGTGGCCATCGGCGATCTCCCGCCCCTGCTGTGGCACACCGAGTCGTCGCCGTCGGCCGTCGACGTGTGGACCGGCGAACGCCGTCCGGGGGTTCAGCTCCAGCGCCTCGAGGAGGCCGTGGGGGTGTGGAGCGGCCGTTGGGGTCACCGGCCCTACGTCCGCCAGCTCTCCCCCGCCGTCGACCGGGCGGCCGAGGACGAGCTGCTCCGCGTCATCAACGAGTACAACGGTCGCCGGTTCCCGTCGGGCCGGGGTCTGGCCCGGCGCTGGCTCCTCGGGAGGTTGCGCCGCACCGCCGACGCCAACGAGATCTTCTGCGCCGAGCTGATCGCCACCACCTACCAGCGTATGGGGCTGCTCGAGCACACCAGACCACCGAACTGGTACGACCCCGGACGGTTCTGGAGCGGCGACCGGATCGTCCTCGGCTCGGGCTTCGCCCTGGGAGCCGAGACCGAGGTCGTGATCGACACGGTCGCCGATCCGTCACCGGTGCGGGATCAGGGCTGACGCAGCTCCCGGCGCAGGATCTTGCCGGAGGCGCTCTTGGGGATGGCGTCGACCACCGCCAGCTCCCGGATCTGCTTGTAGGTCACGAGGTGCTCGGCCACGAGGGCCTGGATCTCGTCGAGGGTGATCGTCTCGCCGGGCACCGGTACCACGAACGCCTTGGGCAGCTCGCCGGCCTCCTCGTCGGTGACGCCGATGACGGCCACGTCGGCCACCTTGGGGTGGGTCACGATCAGGGCTTCGAGCTCGGCCGGGGGAACCTGGAACCCCTTGTACTTGATGAGCTCCTTGAGCCGGTCGACGATCGTGACGTGGTGGTGCTCGTCGATGACGGCGACGTCGCCCGTGTGGAGCCAGCCGTCGGCGTCGAGGGTGACGGCGGTGGCCTCCGGGTTGTTGAGGTAGCCCTTCATCACCTGGGGGCCTCGCACCCACAGCTCGCCCCGACCCCCGACGGGCTGGTCCTGCCCGCTCTCCGGGTCGACGAGGCGGCTCTCGGTGTTCGACACCGTGACCCCGCTGGTGCCGGGACGGAAGTCGCCCTCGACCGTGCAGTGACTGACCGGGCTCAGCTCGGTCATCCCGTACCCCTGGACCACCTCGCAACCGATCCGGTCGCCCGCCTCCACCGCCAGCTCGGCCCCCAGGGGGGCGGCGCCGGAGAAGATCTGGCGGAGCGACGACAGGTCGTAGTCGTCGACCATGGGCAGCTTGGCCAACCCGAGGATCATCGGCGGCACGGCGAAGAACCGGGTGATGTGGAGGTCCTGGATGGCCGCCAGAGCCTCGGCCATGTCGAACCGGGGCATGGTGACGACCGTGACCCCGTTGGCCAGGAGCCCGTTCATCAGGACCTCCATGCCGTAGATGTGGAAGAAGGGAAGGGCGGCCAGGGCCACCTCGTCGTCGCCGTAGAGGATGGCGTGACGGGTCTGCTCGATGTTGGCCACCAGGTTGCGGTGGGTGAGCATGACGCCCTTGGGCAAACCGGTCGTACCCGACGAGTAGGGCAGGACGACGGTGTCGTCGGCCGGCTCGACGGGGACCTGGCCGATGGGAGCGCCGAGCACGTCGGCCAGGGTCACGACACCGTCGGGTCGCTCGGTCGCCGGGTCGCCGATCACGATCACCTCCGTCACCCCGGTGCCCTCCACTGCGGCGAGGGCGGTCTGGAGGAACGGATCGACCGTGACCAGGAGCGACGCCCCGGCGTCGAGCAGCTGGAATCGGACCTCCTCGGCCCCGTAGGTGGGGTTGATGGTGGTGATGGCACCACCCGCTACCGCCCCGCCGTGGAACACGATGGCGTACTCGGGGACGTTGGGGGCCATCAACCCTAGCACCCGGCCCGGGCCGAACCCCCGGGCCGCCAACCCGCCGGCGAAGGCGTGGATGGCGGCGCTCAGCTCAGCGAACGTATAGACGCTGGTGCCTCCCACGTCGCGGATGGCGACCCGTTCGGCCAGCTCTTCCGCCCGCCGCAACACATGGGCCGTGATGGGCACATCGGGGATCTCGACCTCGGGAAGGGGACTGGCGTGGATGATGCTCATTGGGCCACCGTACCGAGCGGTCGAGGGGACCCGGGCCGGTCCCGCCCTTGGCCCTGGGTGGGCTGCCCTGCAAGCATGAGTGGGGTGAACGAGCATCTCGACGCCCACCAGCATGCGGCCCCCATGGCACCCGAGCCGACCGGCCCGCTCGTCGGGATCCGCGTCCTCGACCTGACCCACGCCCTCGCCGGCCCGTTCGGCAGCATGTACCTGGCCGACCTCGGGGCCGACGTGATCAAGGTCGAGCCGCCGACCGGGGAACTGGTGCGCTTCGCCCCGCCGTTCACCCTCGACGACACCGAGCGCCACTACGGCTCCCGCTACGCCACCCGCAACCGCAACAAGCGCTCGATCGCCCTCGACCTCGACGAGCCCGACGACCGGGAGACGTTCTTCGAGCTGGTCGAGACCGCCGACGGGTTGCTCGAGAACTACCGCGCCGGCGTCCTCGACCGGCTCGGTGTGGGTTGGGAGGCGTGCCGGGCCCGCAACCCGCGTCTCGTCTACGCCGCCATCCGCGGCTTCGGTGACCCCCGCACGGGCGCCAGCCCCTACGCCACGTGGCCCGCCTTCGACCCGGTGGCCCAGGCCATGGGCGGGGTGGTGGCCGCCACCGGCACCGATCCCGACCACGTGCTGCGGTGCGGGCCCCCTATCGGCGACACCGTCCCCGGACTCATGGCCGCCCTCGGCATGGTCGCCGCCATCAACCACGCCCAGCGCACGGGGGTGGGCCAGTTCCTCGACGTCGCCATGGTCGACGCCATGATCTCGCTGTCCTCGGAGAGCCTGGCCCTGTGGAGCTACAAGGGTCGACCCCAGGCCCCGTCGGGCAACGCCGTCGACGGCGTCATCCCGTTCGACATCTACCGCAGCGCCGACGGCCATTGCGCCATCGCCGCTCCCACCCCCGACCAGTGGGCCAGCCTGTGCACCGTCATCGGCCGACCCGATTTGATCGACGACGAGCGGACGGCCACGATGCGCCAGCGGATGGCGCAGCGCCACCTCGTCGACGAGGCGGTGGGCGGGTGGGCCGCCGCCCGGACCAACGCCGAGATCATGGAGCTCCTCGGCGGGCAGGTGCCGGTCGGACCGGTATTCGCGCCAGCCGACTGGGTCCACGATCCTCACGTCGCGGCCCGAGAGATGCTCGTGCGCATCGACCACGATCACCACCGCCCGACCGTGCAGGCCAACTGCCCGATCCGCTTCACCGAGACCCCGGCCGGCGTCTACCGCCGCCCCGCCACCCTCGACGAGCACGGCGGCCAACTGCGCGACGAACTCGCCGCCCGCCGGCGCCCCCGCAGCTCCGCCCCCGCCGAGTAGGGAGGCGCGCCTGCGCCGCCGGCCGTGCCTACCGCCGGGCCACCCCGTCGGCGATGGCGGCCCGTTCGACGGCCTCGGCCACCAGCACCGGCACCCGCTTGTCGAACACCGACGGCACGATGAAGTCGGCGGCGAGCTTGTCCTCGGGGACCGACTCGGCGATCGCCTCGGCCGCCGCCAGCTTCATGTTCTCGGTGACGTCGGTGGCCCGGGCGTCGAGGGCGCCCCGGAAGATGCCGGGGAAGGCGAGCACGTTGTTGATCTGGTTGGGATAGTCGCTGCGGCCGGTCGCCATCACCGCCACCAGTCCGTGGACGTGTTCGGGCATGATCTCCGGGTTGGGGTTGGCCATGGCGAACACGATCGGGTCGGGCGCCATGGTCTTCACGTCGTCCGGGGTGATGAGACCGGGGCCGCTGACCCCGAGGAACACGTCGGCGCCGGCCAGGATCTCGCCCACCGAGCCCGACCGATTGTCGATGTTGGTGTTCTCGGCCAGCCACAGCTTGGCGTCGTTGAGGTCGGCCCGCCCCCGGTGCACAGCCCCGTTGCGGTCGGCGGTGATCACATCGGCCACCCCGGCCTCGAGGAGGATCTTGGCGATCGCCACCCCGGCGGCCCCGGCCCCCGACACGACGACGGTCAGGTCGGTCATGTCCTTGCCCACGAGCTTCAAGGCGTTGCGCAGACCGGCCAGGGCCACCACCGCGGTGCCGTGCTGATCGTCGTGGAACACCGGGATGTCGAGCCGCCGCTTGAGCTCCCGCTCCACCACGAAGGCCCCGGGGGCGGCGATGTCCTCGAGGTTGATGCCGCCGAAGGTGGGGGCCAGGCGGACGACCGTCTCGATGATCTCCTCGGGCGACGAGACGTCGAGGCAGATGGGGAAGGCGTCGACGTTGCCGAACTCCTTGAACAGCAGGGCCTTGCCCTCCATCACCGGCATCGCCCCCTTGGGGCCGATGTCGCCGAGGCCGAGAACGGCCGAGCCGTCGCTCACGATGGCCACCGTGTTCTTGCGTATGGTGTGGGTGTCGGCCACCGTCTCGTCGTGGTGGATGGCCATGCACACCCGGGCCACCCCCGGCGTGTAGGCCATCGACAGGTCGTCCTGGTCGCCGACGGGGAACAGGGGCAGGACCTCGATCTTGCCGCCCTCGTGCATGCGGAAGGTCCGGTCCCACGACTCGATGAGCGACACCCCGTCGATCTTGGCCGTCAGGTCAACGATCTCCCGCTGGTGGTCCTCGCTGCAGCAGTTGACCACGATGTCGCGCTCGATCGTGGGGCCCTTGGCCACGAAGCCGTCGATGGCGAAGATGTTGCCTCCGGCCTCGCCGATGGCGGAGGCGAGCCGCCCGAGCACGCCGGGCTCGTTGTCGAGCCGGACGCGCAGGTTGACGGAGTACTGGGCTGCGGGTTGAGCGCTCATCGCGACACGCTAACCGTTCACCCCGTCGCATGCGGTCGGATGCGATCACATGCGGTCGAGCAGCTGACGCTTCTTCTCGTTGAACTCGGCGTCGGTCAACACGCCCTGGCGGTGGAGCTCGGCCAGCTTCTCGATCTGGTCGGGGATCGAGGGCCCGGCGGGGCTTCCCATGTTGCGGCCGACCCGATCGAACTTCCGGTTCTCGTTGCCTTCCATCTGGCGGTAGATCTCGTTCTGCACGTTGAGCGGCCGGCGGATGTTGTCGACCTTCTGCGCCCCCTGCTCGCCGGCCGACTCGATGACGAGGTCGCCGGAGCCGATGATGCGCTCGAACAGGGTCTGACGGAAGAAGACCGTGTTGACCCGTTCGAGGGGGATCTCGATGCCCGACCGGTTCAGGACACCCGATCGGTTGATCAACCGGTCGGTCGTGATCACGAAGCTGGTCGTGGCCCAGGCGGCGTAGCGGATGGCGAACCAGCCGAGCGCCGCCACGATCAACACCATGGCCGCGATCTGCAGCACGCTCGGCGCCGACAACACGAGGGCCAGGATGCCGATGACGATGGCGACCACGAGGGCGGCGGACTGTGAGACGAAGAACCACCAGTGGGGTCGGAGATCGAGCACGATCTCCTCCCGGTCGTTGAGGTTCTGGCGGGGATAGGGCACGTTCCGATCGTAGTCACGAGCGAGGGGACGGGCGACCGCAACCATCCCGGTTCGGGGCGGGGACCGGGACGGGGACCGGGCCCGATGTCACCGCCCGCCGCTAGGGTTCGGCTCGGAGGAACCACGTTGGAACGGGATCGATTGCTGAGCGGGCTCAACAGCGCCCAAGTGGAGGCGGTCACCACCGGAGGTGCACCGGTGGTCGTCCTCGCCGGCGCCGGTTCCGGCAAAACACGGGTCCTCACCCGCCGTATCGCCTGGCGGGTCGTGACCGGCGAGACCGATCCCAATCGGGTCATGGCCCTCACCTTCACCCGCAAGGCGGCCGACGAGCTGCGTCACCGCATCGCGGCGCTGGGCCTGCGCGACCGGGTGCCGGCGGGCACGTTCCACGGTATGGCCCTGCTCCAGCTGCGCCAGCGTTGGGCCGAGCGGGGCATCACCCCGCCCGCCCTCCTCGACCGCAAGGTCCGGTTCGTGGCCCAACTGCTGCCGTCGGGAGGCCGTCGGCGGGTCGACGCCCTCGACGTCACCGCCGAGATCGACTGGGCCCGGGCCCGGCTCGTCGGCCCCGACCACTACGGCCAGCTGGCGATCGAGGCGGGCCGCACCCCACCCCTGCCAGCGGAGGAGATGGCCGAGCTGATCCGTCGCTACCAGCAGGAGAAGCAGCGGCGCCGGGTGGTCGACTTCGACGACCTCCTGATGCTCGCCATCCGCGACCTGGCCGACGACGGGTCCTACGCCGACGCCGTGCGGTGGCGCTACCGCCACCTCTACGTCGACGAGTTCCAGGACGTCAACCCCCTCCAGTACGAGCTGCTCCGCCACTGGCGGGGCGACGGCGACGATCTGTTCGTCGTCGGCGACCCCAACCAGGCCATCTACGGGTGGAACGGGGCCGATCCCCAGCTGCTGAGCACCTTCGTCCGCCGGGAGCCGGGATCGACCGTCATCGAGCTCACCGAGAACTACCGTTCGACCCCTCAGGTCCTGGCCCTGGCCTCCACCCTGGCCTCGGGCTCGCCTCTGCTCGCCACCAGACCCGACGGTCCGACGCCCACGATCTCCGCCCATGCCGACGACCGGGCGGAGGCGGCCGGGGTCGCCGAGCGGGTACGGGCCGCCCAGTCGGGCGGGGCCAACTGGTCCGACCAGGCGGTCCTCGTTCGGACGAACGCCCAGCTCCTCCTGCTCGAGCAGGCGCTGCGGGCGGCCGACGTGCCCATCCGGCTCCGCAACGGCTCGGGGCCGCTGGCCGCGCCCGAGGTCAGGTCGGAACTGGCCCGGCTCGGCCGGCCGGCCAGTGACCTGCGGGTCGAGCTCGACGACCTCCGGGCCCGGGTCGAGGATCTGGGCACCGACACCGTGCCCGAGATCGAGCGACGGGCCAACCTGGCCGCCCTGGCCCGCCTGGTCGACGACTACGTCACCACCGACGCCAACCCCAACGGGCCGGGCCTGCTGGCGTGGGTCGCCACGGTCGACGCCGCCGACGTCGACGCCGACACCGACGCCGTGGAGCTGGCGACGTTCCACGGCTCGAAGGGCCTGGAGTGGCCGGTCGTGCACATCGCCGGCCTCGAGGAGGGCTTCGTCCCCATCGCCTACGCAACCACCGGTGCGCAGCTGGCCGAGGAACGGCGCCTTCTCTACGTCGCCCTGACCCGCAGCATGAACGAGCTGCACCTGTCGTGGGCGGCCCACCGCACATTCACCACCTCGCCGGTCAGACGGCGGCCCTCACCCCTGCTCGGCTCGCTGGCCGACGCCGTCAAACGTCTCGGCGTCGGTCCCAGCCACCGGGTCGACTGGCGGCGAGCGCTGGCCCGGTCGCGCCAGAGCCTGGCCGAGCACCTTGCCACTCCCGAACCGGCCGCCACCGCCGCCGGTTCACCCGGCGGCCGCGCCGGAACCGGGCGGGGCGCCGGCGTCGCCGTCAACGGCCACGACGAGGATGCACCGCCCGACGCCACCTACCGCGCCCTCACCGAGTGGCGCCTGCGCCGGGCCCGGGCGGCCGACGTGCCGGCCCACGTGGTGTTCAACGACCACACCCTGCGGGCCGTCGCCACCGCCCGACCGGCCACGAGAACGGCGCTCGCCGGCCTACCGGGGATGCGGCCGGCCAAGCTGGCCCGCTACGGCGACGACCTGCTACGAGTGGTGGCCGAGACACGACGCTGAGGCCGTCGGCACCGACTCAACCGGGACGGGTATCGGGCATCACCACCGCCACCACCGTCTGGGGGGCGTGCTGGAGGACGTGTTCGGTGGTGGGACCGAGGCTGGGCCGGCCGTCGAGGTTGCGGAGCTGGGCCCCCAACACGATGAGGTCGGCATCGATCTCGACGGCGTGGCGCACGATGTCCTCCGCCGGCGAGGAGGCGAAGCGGATCGCGGTGTCGGCGGGGGCCCGCACCTCGAGGGCGTGCTGGTAGGCGCGGGCCAGCACCCGCTCGGCCACGTCGCTGTCCTCGGGGAAGGCGGCGGCTCGGATCCGACCCAGCAGGCGTCCGGAAGCCACGGCATCGCCGTCGGGCCGGTACACGGTGTGGCTCAGCATCAGCTGGGTTCCCAGCCGGGAGGCGAAGTTGGCGGCCAGCTCCTCGGCGGCACGCGACGAGGAACTGGCGATGACGGGCACGAGGGCCCGGGCGAAGGCCGGCGGCAGGCGGCCCGGGAGGTTCCGGGCCTTGCGTACGATCACCACCGGGAGATCGACCCGACCGAGCAACTCGTCGACCAGGGGGGAGAAGAACACCCCCTGACCCGGTTCGGCCACGGTGCCGACCGCCACCACGCCATAGCCGAGCCGAGCCTCGGCGATGACGCTCCCCACGGCGTCGTCGGCGGCCACGGGGTGGACCTGGACCTTGCGCCCGTGGAGCACGTTCTTCAGTGGGTCGAGGTTCTCCGGTGGGGCACCGTTGCTGGACTTGACCGAGATGACGGTGGCGGCCACCGATTCGGGCCAGGCGAAGTGGGCGATCTGGGCGGCCACGATGCTGTTGTCGTCGGTTGCCGAAGGCAGCAGGATCCGGGCGTCCCGCACGAGCAGGTTGCGTTCCAGGGCGGCCTCGAGGACGAGACGCTCCCGCTCCGCCACCGATCCCTCGAGGTTGCGGCTGAACACCCGCAGGCCGATCGACGCCAGGAGCGACGTCACCAGCGGGATCATGACGAGGATCGTGAACGCCGTCTGGTTGAGGACACCGAGGGACAACCCGACGGTGGCGATGATGATCTCCAACGCTCCCCTGGCGTTGAGCCCTGCCCCGAGGACCATGCCCTCGAGCGTGGTCAGGCCGGCGAGACGGGCGCCGAGCAGCGAGCCGACGAACTTGAGCACGAGGGCCGCCACCAGGAGGGCCAGACCCCACGCCAGGGCGGTCCCCCGGAGGAGGCCGAGGTCGAGACGGAGGCCGGCGGTGGCGAAGAAGATCGGGGCGAAGAAGACCGACGTGAGGTCCTCGATGACGTGCTCGCCCTCGATCTGCTGGTAGCGGGACCGGGCCAGGACGATGCCGGCGACGAAGGTGCCGAGCACCGCTTCGACGCCGAGTCCCTGGGTGATGACGCCGAAGGCGAGCATGGTGCCGACCGACACGGTCAGCGCCCCCTGCAGGTTCTTGCCCTCGCGCCGCACGGCCCGCAGTGCGGCGTCGACGATCCGCTGGCCGACGGTCAGGGCACCGGCCAGGAACAGGCCGAGACCGAGTACGGTTGATCCGACATCGGTGGCCGAGACCTCGCCCGAGGCGGCGAGGCCGGCGATCACACCGAGGATGACCCAACCGATGAGATCGTTGGCCATGCCCACCGCGATCGTGATCTGGCCCACGTCGCGTCGCATGAGGCCGAGGTCGCCCAGGATCTTGGCCACGACGGCGAGCGCCGACACGGCGACGGCGGTGGCGATGAACAACGTGAAGACCAGCCGGTTGGACGAATCGCCGTAGAAGGCGTCGGGCATGGCACTGCCCACCACGAGCCCGCCGGCCAGCGGGACGAGGAGGCTGCCGGATGTCACGAGGGCGGCGGCCCGCCCGAGCCGGCGGATCAGGCCGAGATCGGTCTCGAACCCGGCCACCACGAGGAGGAAGGCGGCCCCGAACCACGTGACGGCGAGGAGCATCGCCGACTGTACGTCGCTGTCGGGGAGGAACCAGTCGAAGCCCCCCCGCCACAGGGCACCGAACACGCTCGGTCCGAGGAGCAGCCCGGCGCTCAACTCCCCCACCACCGACGGTAGACCGATCCGTCGGGCTCCGGCGCCCAGCATCCTCGCCGCGGTGTAGAGGCACAGGAGCTGGACCCAGAAGACCAGCAGCTCGTGGTGGTCGAGGCTGCGGAGCATCAGCCAGCGTCGCGCTTGCGTTGCATCTCGATCAACCGCTCGAAGTCGACGCTGATGAACACCCCGGTCGCCTCGGCGCACAGACGGTCACCGGCGGTGACGGTGGCGGCCACGTGGATCTTGCGGCCCTCGATCCGGTCGATGACGGAACGGAACCGGAGCGGTTGGTGCAGCGGTGTCGGCGACCGGTAGGTGACGGTCAGGGTGCCCGTCATGCCGGGCTGACCCGACAGGGTCTGGGTCGCCCCCATCACCTCGTCGAAGGCCGCGGCCAGGATGCCACCGTGCACGCACCCCGGTGGGCCCTCGTAGGCCGAGCCGAAGGTGACGTCACCGACGACGGTCGGCCACGAGCCCCCGTCGCCGTCGACGAGGCGAAGGGTGAGTGGAGGGGCGAGAGGGTTGGCCCGTCCGAGGACGGGGCTGAAGTCGAGGTGGGCCTCCCCCGGCCCGTCACCGGGCCCCACGGCGGTGGAGGCCTCGGCCCACGTCTCGTACCGGCGGCCGTGGGAGAAGCGCCGCAGACGGCCGACGACCCCTTCGAGCTCGGCCGCCATTCGGTCGAGATCGTCGTCGGGAGCAGTGGTGTCGACGAGGCGCTCGATCACCTCCCGAACGGCGTCGCCGATGCGCCACGTCAGCCGGCGATGGGGCGGCGCCGCCGCCTCGTCGACCTGGGCGAAGAACAGGGCCCCGGCCTGGGCCTGGGACGACGACGGGGAACGGTCGGCTCCGGCCACGATCAGGCCCGGTCGCCGAAGGCGGCGAGCACCGGGGCGTGATCGCTCGGCTTCGATCCCTTGCGGGCGTTGCGGTCGACGAGGTCGAGGAGGGAACGGGCGGCCAGGCGTTGCGTGCACAGCAGATAGTCGATGCGCATGCCCTGACGCTTGTGGAACCGGCCGGCCGTGTAGTCGTAGTAGCTGAACAGTCCGGCCGAGTCGGGGTAGCGGGCCCGGAACGTATCGACCAGCCCCCACGCCTTGATCTCGTCGAGGGCGTGCCGCTCGGGCGGGGTGACGTGGGTGGCACCCACGAACGCCGCCGGATCCCACACATCGATGTCGGTGGGGATGACGTTCCAGTCGCCGGCCACGATGACCTCCCCCGCAGGATCGCACGTCTTGTCGAGGTGGCTCCGCAGGCGGTCGAACCAGGAGAGCTTGTAGTGGTAGTGGTCGTGGCCGACCTCCCGCCCGTTCGGGACGTAGACGGAGTGGACCCGCACCCCACCGCAGGTGGCCGACACGAGCCGGGCGTCGTCATCGGCGTCGATGTCCTCGGCGAAACCGACGACCGGATCGTCGATGCCCACCCGGGACAGGATCGCCACCCCGTTCCACTGCCCCTGCCCGTGATGGACCGACTCGTAGCCGAGGCCGGCGAAGGCGAGTGCGGGAAAGGCCTGGTCGGCCAGCTTGGTCTCCTGGATGCACACGATGTCGGGGGAGGTCTGGGACAGCCAGTCCTCGACCCTCGGCATCCGGGCCTTGAGCGAGTTCACGTTCCACGTCGCTACCAGCACGAAAGTACCCTAGAGGCCCAGCCCGTCAACAGCGTCGACGCGAGCCGGACGACCCACTCCCGCCCGAGGGGCCGGGCCCGGGGCGGTTCTCGGGCCACCGACCGACGGACGGCACCGGCGTGTTGCGAACGGCACGGCGTTCGTCCTCTCGTCGGCGGGGGGAGGGCGAGTAGGCTTGACCTGCCCCCGAGAATCGCCTCGGCCTCCACCGGTAGGAAGAAAACCCGTGACTTCGAACGAAGGACCTGAACTCTCCGGGCCCAACTCGTGGCTGATCGAGGAGATGTTCGATCAGTACCAGGGCGATCCCCGCTCCGTTCCCGAGGAGTGGCGGGAGGAGTTCGAGCGTCGGCGTGCCGACCTCGCCGTCGGCAACGGCGCCCCCATGGCTCCGACCGCCGCACCACCGCAGATCACCGCCGCGCCCGCCATCGCCCCGGCGTCGCCGGCGCCCGGCCCACCGGCGTCGCCCAGTCCGCCACCCTCGACCTCGGCGGCCCCTACCATCGCAACACCGGCCGCCACCGCGCCGATCGCCCCGGTCGCGCCGCCAGCAGCGCCGGGAGACGGGGCGACGGCTCCAGAGAACGGTGGCGGCAACGGGGCGACGGCCCCTGCGGGCGAGCCGATCGACGAGCCCGGTGAACCCCTACGAGGCGTCGCCGCCCGCATCGTGGCCAACATGGAAGCCAGCCTCGAGGTTCCGACGGCGACGAGCTTCCGGGAGATCCCGGCCAAGCTGCTCGAGGTCAACCGCCGGGTGCTCAACAACCACCTCCGCCGGGTGAGGGGGGGCAAGGTCAGCTTCACCCATCTGATCGGCTACGCCGTGGTCAGGGCCATCGCCACCACGGTGCCCACCATGAACAACGTCTACACGACCGACAGCGAGGGCAAGCCCCGCCTGATCCGCAACGAGCACATCAATCTCGGCATCGCCGTCGACCAGGAGAAGGCGGACGGCTCCCGTTCGCTCATCGTGCCCGTGATCAAAGCGGCGGACCAGATGAACTTCGCCGACTTCGTCGACGCCTACGAGGCGCTGATCACCAAGGTCAGGACGAACAAGATCGCCATCGACGATCTGACCGGGGCCACGGTGTCGCTCACCAACCCCGGCACCATCGGCACCGTCCAGTCGGTTCCCCGGCTCATGCCGGGTCAGGGCGCCATCATCGGTGTGGGAGCGATCGGCTACCCGGCCGAGTACCAGGCCGCCGATCCGCGGGTGCTGGCCCAGCTCGGCCTGTCGAAGATCATCGCCATCACGTCGACCTACGACCACCGCATCATCCAGGGTGCGGAGTCCGGCCTGTTCCTGAAGAAGGTGCACGAGCTGCTGCTGGGCGAGGACGACTTCTACGGCGAGGCGTTCGAAGACTTGGGCGTCCCCTACGAGGCCGTCGAGTGGCGCACCGACAGCGGCGCCACCGAGGCCGACCACTCGATCGACGGGGTGGTGGCCAAGCAGATGGCGGTCAGCACGCTCGTCAACCAGTACCGGGTCCGGGGCCACCTGATCGCCAACATCAACCCACTCGACGAGAGCACGTCGAAGAACCACCCCGAGCTCGATCCGATGACGTACGGGTTGACGATCTGGGACCTCGACCGCGAGTTCCTCACCGGCAACACCAACGGGATCTACGCCGCCATCGGAGGCCACGCCCAGAAGATGAAGCTGGGCGACATCCTCGGCGTGCTGCGCGACTCCTATTCCCGCACCATCGGCGTGGAGTACATGCACATCGCCAACCCGGAGGAGAAGCGCTGGATCCAGGAACAGGTGGAGGGGCGGAGCTCCACGATCGACCGCCAGCACCAGCATCACATCCTCGAGCGCCTCAGCGCGGCCGAGGCCATCGAGAAGTTCCTGGCCGCCCGCTACGTCGGCCAGAAGCGGTTCGGGATCGAGGGGGCGGAGAGCGCCATCCCCATCCTCGACGCCATCCTGTCGGCGGCGGCCGACGAGCACCTCCACCGGGCGGTCCTCGGCATGGCCCACCGGGGTCGCCTCAACGTGCTCGTCAACATCCTCGGCAAGCGCTACCGCGACCTGTTCAGCGAGTTCGAGGGGGCGGTCGACGAGTCGGCCATCCAGGGTTCGGGCGACGTCAAGTACCACCTCGGCTACGAGGGCAAGCACACCAGCCGGATCGGCAACGTCATCGACATCGAGTTGGCGGCCAACCCGTCACACCTCGAGGCCGTCGATCCGGTGGTGGTCGGTATGTGCCGGGCCTACATGGATCAGCTCGACGGGGGCGACTACCCCGTGCTGCCCGTGCTGCTCCACGGCGACGCCGCCTTCGCCGGCCAGGGTGTGGTCAGCGAGACCCTCAACCTCTCGCAGATCCACGGGTTCAAGGTGGGGGGCACGATCCACCTCATCGTCAACAACCAGCTCGGTTACACGACCGCCCCCCACCAGTCACGGTCCTCCGACTACTCCACCGACGTGGCCAAGGCCGTCCAGGCCCCGATCTTCCACGTCAACGCCGACGATCCCGAGGCCTGTGTCCGGGTGGCCCGCCTCGCCTTCGACTACCGGCAGCGGTTCAACAAGGACGTGGTGATCGACATGATCGGCTACCGCCGTCACGGCCACAACGAGGGCGACGACCCGAGCTACACCCAGCCCCTGATGTACCGCAAGATCGGCGAGCGGCCGTCGGTCCGCACCCTCTACACCCAGCTGCTGATCGACCGGGGCGACATCTCGGTCGATGAGGCAGAGCGGGCGCTGGACTACTTCCAGGCCCTGTTCCAGAAGGCTCTCGACGAGACCCGAGACCATGCACCACCGGCCGGCCTACGGGCCAAGCCGGCCCCACCGCCCCAGGGGGTCCTGCCCCACATCGAGACCGGCGTCGACCGGGACGGGCTCGACCGGGTGTACGAGGCGCTGACCACGGTGCCCGACGGCTTCGTCGTCCACCCCAAGCTGGCCCGTCAGTTCGAGTCCCGCAACGAGATGTGGCGCCAGGGCGAGGTCGACTGGGCCCTGGCCGAGGCCTTCGCCATCGGTACCCTCCTCGACGAGGGTACGTCGGTCCGCCTCGCCGGCCAGGACTCACGTCGCGGCACCTTCGCCCACCGCCACGCCACCCTCAGCGACTACGAGACGGGAGCCGAGTACACGCCGTTGTCGGCAGCGGCCGGGCCCGGCACCAACTTCTGGGTCTACGACTCGACCCTGTCGGAGTACGCCGCGCTCGGCTTCGAGTACGGCTACTCGGTTGCCAACCGTGACGTGCTGGTCATGTGGGAGGCCCAGTTCGGCGACTTCGTCAACGGAGCCCAGATCATCATCGATCAGTTCCTGGTGGCGGCCGAGGACAAGTGGCACGAGACCACGGGCCTGGTGCTCCTCCTGCCCCACGGCTACGAGGGCCAGGGCCCCGAGCACTCGTCAGGTCGGCTGGAGCGGTTCCTCCTCTTGTGCGCCGAGGACAACATGCAGGTCGCCAACGTGACCACGTCGGCCCAGTTCTTCCACCTCCTGCGGCGCCAGATGCTGCGCAACGTGCGCAAGCCCCTCATCGTGTTCGCCCCGAAGTCGGGGCTGCGGGCCAAGTGGACCCGATCGCCGGTCGAGGCGTTGACCTCCGGTTCGTTCCAGGAGGTGCTCGACGACCCGACGGTCACCGAACCCGAGACGGTGCAACGTGTCATCCTCGCCGCCGGCAAGGTGGGAGCGGAGGCCATGGCCCAGCGCGACGAGCTCGGCACCGATGCCGTCGCCATCGTGCGGGTGGAGCAGCTCTACCCGTGGCCCTTCGACGCCGTGGCCGACGCCGTCGGCCGCTACCCGTCGGCCAAGGAGATCGTGTGGCTCCAGGAGGAGCCGGAGAACATGGGGGCGTGGAACGCGGTGAAGGGCCACCTGTACTCGGCCCACGACCGCACCCACCTCATTCGCCGGGTCAGCCGCACCGAGTCGGGGAGCCCGGCCACCGGCTCCATTGCCATCCACCGCCAGGAGCAGGAGGAGCTGTTGAGCCGGGCGTTCGGCGCCCTGCCCAACTGAGGGGCAACGGTCGCCGATTTCGGGTGCTGGGTGCTGGGTGCTGGGTGTCAGCCGACGAGGTCGAGACCCAGCACCGCGCCGAGCTCGGCCAGGGCCACCTCGGGATCGACGACCTTGATGGTCGTCATCCCCATCGCCCGCGCCGGCTTGAGGTTGACGCCGAGATCGTCGATGAACACCGCCTCCTCCGCTTCGACACCGACGATGCTCAACGCCTTGCGGTAGAACTCGAGCTCGGGCTTGCGGACCCCGACCTTCGACGACTCGATGACATGATCGAACATCGCCATCACGTCGGCGGCGTGCGGTCGGGAGTCGCCCTTGCCGGCCCGGAAGTTGTTGGTGAGACAGGCGCTGGTGAAGCCGGCGTCACCGATGCGCCGAATGGCCTCGACCATCCGGGGACGGACGGCGCCGGAGAGCAGGGCGAGCACGGCGTGGCCGTCGACGGTGTGCCCCCGCTCCAACGCCTCGGCGCCGAAGAGCTCGGCGAAGACGGCGGTGTCGACATCGCTCCGCTCCAGCTTGGCCCACGCGTTGTCGTCCGGGTTGGTGGCGTTGATCGAACGGAGGAGACCTTCCGGAAGTCCATGGTCGCGCTCATAGAGAGCGAACGCCTCGAAGGGACTCGTCGTCACCACACCGCCAAAATCGAACAGGGCTGCTTTGATCACAAAGCCGATACTATTGCCGACTCGTACCCCGACACACGAGCGCGATCAACGCGCCGGTCGGAAGGTCTGACAGGGCAAGCATGGCACGAACCGATCGACATCTGGTTGTGGACGGGTCGAACATCGCGACCGAAGGACGCACCTTTCCCAGTCTCGCACAGCTGGACGAGGCAGTGCGAGCCATCGCGTCCGAGTACGCGTACGACTCGATGACCGTCATCGTCGACGCCACCTTCGCCCACCGCATCGACGAATCCGAGCGCGAGGAATTCGAAGCGGCGGTGCTGGCCGGCGAGATCGTGACACCGCCCGCCGGTGCCATCGGCCGCGGTGACGCCTTCATCCTTCAGGTGGCCGAGAAGGTCAAGGGCGTCGTGTTCTCCAACGACTCGTTCCAGGAGTTCCACGGCGACCACGGGTGGCTCTTCGACCAGGGTCGACTGCTCGGCGGCAAGCCGATCGAAGGGGTCGGTTGGGTCTTCGTCGAACGGGCGCCGGTGCGGGGTCCCGCCAGCCGTCGCTCCGTACGCGAGGCCGATGACCGCGCACCCGGGGGCCGCCGGACGACCCGTTCGAGCCGTCCCTCCCGCACGAGTCGTTCCGGCGGCACGTCGAAGAAGTCGGCGGCATCGTCGGAAGCGTCCGGTCCCGCTCCCGTTCCCAGCAAGGAGACCCCGCCACCGGCCCGAAAGCGGGCAGCGGCCTCGTCGACGTCGCGCACCAGGGCCCGGAGCGCCCGCTCCCCGGCGACCGACGACGACGAGGCCGAGACCGTCGCCGTCGACACCGGTGACCAGGCGGCGGCCAGCCCCGACGACGGGGCGGTCGCACCGACCACCAGAACCAAGAAGCCCGAAGAGCTCAACGATCCCCGGTCGTTCATGGGCTTCGTCAGCCAATACTCCATCGGTGACGAGGTCGAGGCCGAGGTCGAACGATTCTCCTCCCACGGATGCTACGTACAGGCATCGTCGGCTCGTTGTTACCTGCCCTCCCGGGCCATGGGTGATCCAGCCCCGACCCGGGCCCGTGATGTGGTTCATCAGGGGCAGATCGTGATCGTGAAGGTCGAGTCCCTGGACGCCGACCGTCGCGGCATCAACGTCTCGTTGGTGCGCGCCGTCCTTGACGGCGACAACTCAGCAACAAGGTCCCCGAGGGGTTCGCGGTCGACTGCGGACGTCGATGGGATTCCCGCCAGTACCCCTCAACGGCAGGAGGGCGTTGCCGACGACGTTCCTGCTGACGAGGAGCATCTAACAAGGAGCACAAGCAACGTGGCCGAGAGCAAGCCAGCCGCCCGCAAGGGCGCAGTCAAGAAGATGGCGCGCAAGCAGCCAGCGAAGAAGGCGGCACCCAAGAAGGCCGCCACGGCCACCTCGTCGGCTCGGGTCCAGCGGGCTGCGGCCAAGAAGGCGCCGGCCACGACGCCGGCGGCCACCACGACGGCGGCCAAGAAGACCACGGCAGCTAGAAAGACAGCGGCCAAGAAGACCACGCCAGCCAAGAAGACCACGCCAGCCAAGAAGACCACGCCAGCCACAAAGACGGCAGCGGCCAAGAAGACCCCGGCGGCCAAGAAGACCACGCCAGCCAAGAAGACCACGCCAGCCAAGAAGACCACGCCAGCCAAAAAGACGACGCCAGCCAAGAAGACGACGGCAGCTAAGAAGACAGCGGCCAAGAAGACCACGCCAGCCAAGAAGACGACGGCAGCGAGGAGGGCCCCGGCCAAGAGGACGACGAAGAAGGCCGCAACCGAGACGCACTGAGCCGACCGGCCGGTCGCACGACCACGCCCCACGGCAGGGCTCCGACCGTCGGTCGGAGCCCTGCCTCGTTTTCGGCCGGTAGCCTCGGCCTCATGTCGGCTCAGTACATCTACACCATGCACAAGGTCGGTCGGTTCCACCCGCCCGACCGCCAGGTGCTCGACAACATCACGCTCTCGTTCTACCCCGGGGCCAAGATCGGTGTGCTCGGTTCGAACGGGGCCGGCAAGTCGTCGCTGCTGAAGGTCATGGCCGGGATCGACGACGGTTACGTCGGCGATGCCCGCCTCACCCCCGGCTTCACCGTCGGCTACCTCGAGCAGGAACCCCGGCTCGACCCGACGAAGTCCGTGCAGGGAAACGTCATGGACGGGGCCGGCGACACGGTGCAACTCCTGGCCGACTACGACGAGGTCCTGGCCGGATGGTCCGACCCCGACGCCGACTACGAGAAGCTCGGGGCCCGCCAGGCCGAGCTGGAAGACAAGATCGAGGCCGCCGGCGCCTGGGACCTGCAGCGCACGATCGAGATCGCCATGGAGGCCCTCCGCCTCCCACCGAAGGACGACGAGGTCGACCACCTGTCCGGCGGGGAACGCCGACGGATCGCCCTGTGCCGGCTGCTCCTGTCGAAGCCCGACCTGCTCCTCCTCGACGAGCCGACCAACCACCTCGACGCCGAGTCGGTCGCCTGGCTGGAGCGCCATCTGGCCGACTACCAGGGCACCGTCGTCGCCATCACCCACGACCGGTACTTCCTCGACAACGTGGCCCGCTGGATCCTCGAGCTCGACCGGGGCCGGGGCATCCCGTTTGAAGGCAACTACTCGAGCTGGCTGGAGCATAAGCAGTCCCGCCTCGATTCGGAGGAGCGAGCCCAGGCCGCCCGGGCGCGGACGCTGGCCCGGGAGCTGGAGTGGGTCCGCATGACCCCCAAGGCCCGACAGGCAAAGGGCCGGGCCCGTCTCACCGCCTACGAGAGCCTGCGGACCGAGGCCGAGCGCTACGACCCGGCCGAGGAGAAGGTCCAGATCCACATCCCGCCGGGCAAGCGACTGGGCGATCAGGTCATCGAGGTCTCGAACCTGTCGAAGGGTTTCGGCGACCGTCTCCTCATCGAGGACCTGTCGTTCTCGCTACCGCCGGCCGGCATCGTCGGTGTGATCGGCGGCAACGGGGTCGGCAAGACGACCCTGTTCAACATGGTGATGGCAGCCGCCACCGGCGAGGGGGAGCAGCCCGACAGCGGTTCGATCACCATCGGCGCCACCGTCGAGATGGCCTACGTCGATCAGTCCCGCGACGAGCTCGACCCGAAGCAGACCGTCTACGAGGCCATCACGGAGGGTCACGACACGCTCCAGGTCGGCGACCGGGAGGTCAACGGCCGGGCCTACGTCGCCTCCTTCAACTTCCGGGGCTCGGATCAGCAGAAGAGCGTCGGTGTCCTCTCCGGCGGGGAGCGCAACCGGGTCCATCTGGCCCGGGTGCTGAAGCGGGGCGGCAACCTTCTGCTCCTCGACGAGCCGACGAACGACCTCGACGTCGACACCCTGCGGGCCCTCGAGGATGCCCTCGAGCGCTTCCCCGGTTGTGCCGTGGTCATCAGCCACGACCGCTGGTTCCTCGACCGGATCGCCACCCACATCCTGTCGTTCGAGGGCAACTCCCAGGTCCGCTGGTTCGAGGGCAACTTCACCGAGTACGAGGAGTACCGCGAGCGCGAGCTCGGCGAGGGGGCCGCCCCCACCCGCATCACCTACAAGCCCCTGACGCGCTAGGGCGGCATCCGCCTCAATCCTCGGCGGGGCCGGCCGACGGGACGCACATGGCGTCTCGAAGCTCAACCGCACCCCACGAAGCGGCCTCCACCTGGGAGAGCCGGGCGGTCAGCCGTCTGATAGAGGCCGGGTGCACCGCCGAGTGCCCCCACTGCGGGGAACGGGTCAAGTACCGGGCCCGCCACCGGGATCATCAGGTGATCTGCAACGTCTACGAGAACGGGGTGTGGCGGCGGGTCGAGCAGTATCACGTCGACTGCTACGAGCTGGCCGGCCAACCCTACGGCGAGCCGGTCTGAGCCGTCGGTCGGGGACCGGGCCCGCGGTGTCGGGGCCCCTCGGCCGGCCCAGTAGGGTGCGTGAGGTGCCCGCTACCGATGACGATCACGCCCTGGCCCATCGCCTGGCGGCCGAGACCGGCCGCCTACTGCTCGAGGTCCGCCAGCGTCACGTGGCCGCCTCGGCATCGCATCATCAGCTGAAGGACGCCGGCGACGCCGCGGCCCAGCGGTTGATCCTGTCCACCCTGACGGCCGAGCGGCCCGACGACGCCGTGCTGTCGGAGGAGGGGGCCGACGACCCGGCCCGTCTGGGGGCGGCCCGTACGTGGATCGTCGATCCCCTCGACGGCACCCGGGAGTTCGCCGAGCCGCCCCGGATCGACTGGGCCGTCCACATCGCCCTGGTCGAGAACGGGGTACCGATCGCAGGGTCGGTGGCCCTGCCGGCCGAAGACCTCGTGCTCGACGCCCACCCCGCCGCCACCGTACCCCCCGCCCCCGGCCCAGTGCCCCGGGTCATCGTCAGTCGGACCCGACGCCCCCGGGCCGCCGTCGACCTGGCCCGCCAGCTCGGGGCCGAGTACATCGAGATGGGCTCGGCCGGGGCCAAGGCCATGGCCGTCGTCCGGGGCCAGGCCGACATCTATGCCCACTCAGGGGGCCAGTACGAATGGGATTCGTGCGCGCCGGTGGCCGTGGCCCTGGCCGCCGGCCTCCACTGCTCCCGCCTCGATGGCTCACCGCTCGTCTACAACACCCCCGATCCCTACCTGCCCGACCTGCTGATCTGTCGGGCCGAATGGACCGAACGTTGCCTGGAGATCCTGAACCGGTGACCGACACCGCAGCCGCCACCCCACCCGACGATCTCCACCTCGGCTCGTTCTCCGATCGGGCGCCGTGGAGCCTGGCCGACAACGAGCTCGTGTGGCGGCGCCACGTCGACCGCCTCCGGGCCCAGCAGGCCCGTCAGCTCCCCTCCCTGACCCGCCCGCCACGGCTCCCCCCGGCCCGGCGGGCCATCACCGTACTCCGTCACCTGGGCACGGCGGTGGGAACCTGGTACGTCCGCGACCGCGGCACCTCGCGCTCGCGGGCCGAGCTGTCACGACGCTTCCGCCAGGCGGCCGAGACCCTCGGCCCGACCTACATCAAGCTGGCCCAGATCATCTCCGCCGGCGAAGGGGTGTTTCCCGCCGAGCTGGTTGCCGAGTGCCGGAAGTGTCGCGACCAGGTCCCCCCCGTGCCCTACGACGACGTGGTGGCCGTCGTTGAGGCCGACCTCGGTCAGCCCCTGTTCAAGCTCTTCCGCTCCTTCGATCCGACCCCGCTGGCCGCCGCCTCGATCGCCCAGGTCCACGCCGCGGTGCTCCGCTCCGGGGAGGAGGTGGTGGTCAAGGTCCAGCGGCCCGGCATCGACGCCCTCGTCCGCCGCGACCTCCGGGTCCTGAGCTGGCTGGCCCCCTTCCTGGTCGGCCGCATCCCCGTGTCGGCACTGGCCAACCCCCCGGCCCTCGTCGAGCTGTTCGCCGAGACGATCATCGAGGAGCTCGACTTCCGCCTCGAGGCCGCCAACATGATGGACATCGCCGAGGTGTTCGTGACCCTCGGGCGTTCGGGCTTCGTCGTCCCCCGACCCCACCCCCGCCACGTCACCCGGCGGGTGCTGGTGATGGAACGGCTCCACGGGTTCAACTTCGACGACGTGGGCGGCATGAAGGCGGCCGGCGTCGACACCCACAACGTGATCCAAACGGCGATGCTCGGCTTCCTCGAGGGGGCGTTCCTCCACGGCGTCTTCCACGGCGACCTCCATGGCGGGAACCTGTTCGTCCTGCCCGACGGCCGTGTCGGTCTCGTCGACTTCGGCATCACGGGCCGGCTCACCGAGGACGAGCGGCTCGCCTTCCTCCGCATGATGATGACGGCCACGATGAACGACGTGCGGGGCCAGGTGGGGGCGTTGCGCGATCTCGGCGCCCTCCCACCCGACACCGACATCGACGCCGTCATCGTCGACCTCGGCCTCGACGGCCCGCCGATCGATCCCACCAAGCTGTCGCCGGAGGAGCTGGTGACCGAGTTGCAGCGCATCGTGAAGGCCCTCCTCGGCTATGGGGCCCGCCTGCCCAAGTCGCTGATGCTCTACATCAAGAACCTGATCTTCATCGACGGAGCCATCGCCACCCTCGCCCCCGAGCTCGACATGTTCTCCGTGGTGACCAACATCGCCACCCACTTCGCCACGACCCACGGGTCGGCCATCGCCGCCCAGCTCGGCGTGTCGGCGCAGGCGTGGCAGGTCGACGTCGACGGGATCAAGGCCGGCTTCGGGGTCGACCCCAACGAGACCTCGTCGTTGACGTATGCCGAGCTGCGGGAACGGCGGTCGCTGATCCAGCGCCGCCTCAGCGGTCGCGAGGTCGACTGAGGTGCGGCTCCTGGTGGCCGAGTGCACCGTCGACTACGACGGACGCCTCACCGCCCACCTCCCCCGGGCGGTGCGACTGATCATGGTCAAGGCCGACGGGTGCGTCGCCGTACACGCCGACGGCGGGGCCTACAAGCCGCTGAACTGGATGACCGCCCCCAACGTGCTCATCGAGGGCGACGAGGCGTGGACGGTGTCGAATCCGAGGGGCGAGACCCTCACGATCGCCCTCCACCGGGTGGTGAGCGACAGCCGCCACGACATGGGCGACGATCCCGGGCTGCAGAAGGACGGGGTCGAAGCCCACCTCCAGGAGCTGTTGGCCGTCGCTCCCGACCGGCTCGGGCCCGGCATGCAGCTGATCCGGCGGGAGTACCCCACCGAGATCGGCCCGGTCGACCTGTTGTGCCGCGACGGTGAGGGAGGTGTCGTGGCGGTCGAGGTCAAGCGCCGGGGGGAGATCGACGGCGTCGAACAGCTGACCCGCTACCTCGCCTTCCTCAACCGCCAGCCGGGGCTGGCACCGGTGCGGGGCCTGTTCGTGGCCCAGGAGATCAAGCTGCAGGCCAAGACCCTGGCCACCGACCGCCGGATCGGATGGCTCGAGGTCGACTACGACGAGCTCCGGGGCATCGAGAGCCCCCAGCAGCGCCTGTTCTAGCTGCGGCCCCGGTGGGTGCCGCTGGCCCGAGCCCTCCGGTGAGCGGCCCCGGCGAGCACGGGGGCTGGGTGGCGGCCACCCTCGTCCTCGAGAGCCCGGAGCTGTTCCGCAAGCTGGTGCTCGCCACCCCGACCGGACTCGTGCCGGTGCTGGAGCCGGTCGACCCGGCCCGGCCGGAGGCGCAGCTGGCCGGCCGGCTCGAGATCCTCGACGACCCGACCAACGAGGCGGTGCGGCGGCGGATGGCGGGCCTGGTCGGCGACGTCTCGGGCATCGACGACGAGCAGTTCGACCTGCGGGCCCGGTTCATGCGCAACCCCGACGTGAACGCCCGGATGCGGGCCGCCATCAGCGCCTACCTCAGCCCGGAGAACCAGGCCCTCCGTCTCGGTCCCGAGCAATTGCGCCGCCTGGCCGTGCCCACCCTGTTGTACTGGGGCTCGTTCAACATGGGACGGGCGGGAGATGGGCGACGCCCTGGCGGAGGCCATCGCCGGCGACCTGTTCGAGATCGGGCCCGGCGAGGCGGCGGTGGCCGACCTCCGCTCCTCGCTCGGCCTCGACTCCGGCTACCTCAGCCGGCTCCTCCGCCAAGTCGAGTCCGACGGCCCGATCACGGTGACGGCCGACAACGACAACCCCTACGCCCGGCGCTGGTTCGTCAAGGACCTCGGGCAGGCAGGGGCGGAGGCGATGAGGGCTCACGACTGGGACGTGCCGGTCCCGGATCTCGGGCTCTCGGTCGCCGGCGTCGTCGCCCACGCCGCCGGGGATGTCTCTGGTACGCCATCGACCTCTCGGCCCGGGGCGACGACCTGCAGGCGGTCGAACAGCACGTCCGGGCTTCCGCCGCTCCCGGACGGCCTGGTCGCCACCCTCACCGCCTATGCCAACGTGGTGGCGGCGGTGATGGAGACGAGCCCACCGACGGCCCGGGGCATCCACCCCATGGGAAGCGCCGACCCGTCCGGCTTCGCCGCCATGGCCTGCGACAAGTTGCTCATCCACACCGACGACGCTGCCCGAGGGCTCAGCCTTGCCTTCTCTCCGCCGCCGGACCTCGCCCGGTCGGTCCTCGCCCGCCTCTTTCCCTGGGTCGAACCCATCACCGAGCCGTGGGCACAACCGGCATCTCCACCGGACGGCTGACCACGGTCGCCGTGCGTCACGCCGATCGAGCAACGACGGACGCTCCACCATCCGAGGCGGGCGTCGAGCGTGACGGACCCCGGTACGCGAGCGGTGGGCCGGCCCAGGGGCCGACCCACCGCCAGGAACGCCTGGAAGGTGGCGTCAGCTCGTGAAGTCGAGCCCGCCGTTGTCGATGACGACCCGCCCGTCGTCACCCAGGGTCTGGAACACGGCGTGCCCGTTGCCCTCGTCCCACACCTTCACCGTGAGCTTCTCGCCCGGCATGACGGGTGACGAGAAGCGTCCGTCCATGGCCCGGAACCGGGCCGGGTCGGAGTCGCAGAGGGTGTGGAGCAGGAGCCGGCCGGTGAACCCGTAGGTGCAGAGCCCGTGCAGGATCGGCTTGGGGAAGCCGCCGACGTCGGAGAACTGCTTGTCGGAGTGGAGCGGGTTCTTGTCGCCGCTCAACCGGTAGAGCAGGGCCTGGTCGGTTCGGGTCTGAGCCGACACCGTGTAGTCGGGATCGCGCTCGGGTGCCACGTTCTTCTTGTCGGACGGCCCGCGGTCACCGCCGAAGCCGCCCTCGCCCACGACGAACACCGACGCCGTCGCCTCATAGAGGGGCTCGCCGTCGGCGACGAGGGTGCCCACCGTCTTGGTGGCGATGACGGCGCCCTTGCCCTTGTCGTAGATGCCGGTGATCTCGTCGACGGTCTCGACCTGGCCCTCGGTGGGCAGCGGCCGGAACAGCCGGATGCCCTGCTCACCGTGGACCAGCATGCGGGGGTCGTAGCTGCCGGCCTGGCTCATGGCCGAGCGGCCGCCCTTGCCGGTGAAGCCGTGGAGCACCACCATCGTCGGCAGCACCTGCTGCTCGACGCCGGCGGTGTTCTCGGTGGTGAACTGGAGCTCCGCTCCGACGGGATCATCCATCCCGGCACCGACGCCGAGGGCGTAGAGGAGGCAATCGTCGGATGTCCACGACGCCCGCCGGGGTTCTCCCTTGGCACCGACGGCATCTGGGTTGACTGGCATGTTCGTCCTTCCTGAGGTTGTGCGTGACGTGGGATCGGGTCAGAAGGGGTTGGGTCGGCCGGGGCCGGTGACCGGGGCGCCCTGCATATCGCTGTTGGGAGCGGCCTTCGCCATCAGCTCCTTGACGAGGGGGCCGATCAGGTTGGGATCGTCGACGGGGTCGACGGTGGGACCGCGACGCCACATCTCGGCCACCCCCAGGATCCGCCCGCTGGCCTCGAACACCCGACCGGTGACCGGGGCCGATTCCTTGCTGACGAGCCAGGTGCAGATCGGGGCGATCCAACGAGGGCTCATCGCCTCCTTGCCCTCCTCGTCGAGGTTCCCCATGCCACCGAGGTTCTCGGTCATGCGGGTGAGGGCCCCAGGGGCGATGGCGTTGACGGTCACCCCGTAACGGGCCATCTCCTGGGCGGCGATGATCGTGAAGGCGGCGATGCCGGCCTTGGCCGCCCCGTAGTTGGTTTGCCCCGGGTTGCCGTAGATGCCGGACACCGAGCTGGTGTTGATGATCCGCGCGTCGTTGGTCTCACCGGCCTTGGCCCGCTCCCGCCAGTAGGCGGCGGCCCACCTCGACGGGGCGAACGTGCCCTTCAGGTGGACCTGGATGACGGCATCCCATTCCGCTTCGGTCATGTTGCTCAACATCCGGTCGCGTAGGATGCCGGCGTTGTTGACGATGGCGTCGAGACCCCCGAATGTCTCGACGGCCTGGTTGACCATGCGCTGGGCTCCTTCCCAGCTCGACACGTCATCGCCGTTGGCGATCGCCTCGGCCCCCATGCCCTTGATCTCCTCGACCACCTCCTGGGCCGGCGACTGATCTCCGCCGGTGCCGTCGACCTCGCCGCCGAGGTCGTTGACCACGACCCTCGCACCCTCGCTGGCCAGCATAAGGGCGTGTTCGCGACCGATTCCGCGCCCGGCACCGGTGACGATCACCACCCGGCCATCACAAAGACCACTCATGAACTACCTCCGTTTCGAGGACCGATCATGTCACAGCTGTAACCGAACCCTAAAAACATGACCGAATGTCTGAGTTTCTGCGTGCCAGACTGTAGGCCAGTGACAGATTCGCACGGAGAGAGGGACTCGGCCGGGCCCGGCAAGGGCGCCGGCCGACAGATGGCTGTGCCCATGATCGGCGACGACGCGTCGGCGATCGACGACGCGTCGGCCGGGGGCGAGCCGGCCCTTCCCGACCTGAGCGACATCGAGGGTGCGACGACCGGACCACTCGACCTGAGCGACGAGCGTCCAGCCGAGGATGTCGACGCCGCCACGTCCGCCCCGACGCCCAAGCGCCCGTCGGCGGAGGAGCTGGCTGCGTTCCCGCCGCCGTCGGTCGCCGCTCCGAAGGTCCCGGAGGAAGTGGTGGGCGGCGGAGCCGCCGACGACCCCACGGAGCCGATCCAGATGCCCGCCGTCGGCGATCCGACGGCCGTGATGCCCCGGCCCGCCGGCACACCGCCCACCGACACACCGCTCGCCGGCCCTCCGCCCGCCGGCCCTGCGACCTCCAGCCCCTTCACGGAGCCGACGGTCGTCGACTCGCAGGCGCCATGGCTGGACGCAGAACCGACGGTCGTGGCGGGAGCGGCCACCGACCCCGACCACACCGGGTCGCTCCCGCTGACCGAACCCGGCCCCGACCACACCGCCCTCACCGGCCCCGACGACGATCCGGCCCCCACCGGGCCGCTCGCCACCGCACCGGCCAGCAGCACCCCGGTCACCCGGTCGGGGCGGCGCGGCCTCCGCCTGCTCGTCGGCCTCGTCGTGGTCGCCATCGTCGGCATCACCGCGGTGTGGCTGGTCGACGCCGCCCGCTACGGCGACCGGGCCATGCGGGGCACGATGCTCGGCACCACCGACGTGAGCGGACTCGACCGGGCCGGGCTCGAGACCGTGGTCGCCGAACTCGACGGTGGCCTGGCCACCACCCCGCTCACCGTGTTCGTCGGTGAGGACATGATCGAGACCAACCCGGTGGCGATGGGGGCCAGCCTCGACGGCGACCGCCTCGTCGACGGAGCCCTCGACGCCCGCCAGCCGTTCAACCCGATCGACTGGGCGAGGTCGTTCTTCTCCGACGAGGTGGTCGAGATCGCCTACACGACCGACACCAACCGCACGACGATGGCGGCCGAGTCGGTCATCGGGGCCGTGCTGCCCCAGTCGGCCGAACCCGACATCGACGTGCACGAGGGTCAGCTCGTAACCACCCCGGGGGCGACGGGCATCCGGGTCGCCCCCGAGGAGATCGCCGGTGAGCTACCGGCGGTGCTTACCGGCCCTGCTCCCTATCAGCTCGACCTCGAGCCGGTGACGGCGGCGCCCCTCAACGCCGACGAGGCGGTGGAAGCCCTCGTCGACGACGCCAACGCCGCCACCGCCGACCCGGTCGTGATCCGCGTCCTCGACGAGGAGGCGGAGGTGGCACCGGAGGCGTTGCGCAACTGGGTCCGCCTGGCCACCGGCGATGACGAGCTCTCGTGGGAGGTCGACCGAACCGCCGCCCTCGACGATCTGAAACCCCTGTTTCCCACCCTCGGGTCCGAGGATCAGCAGGCCCGGTTCAGCGTGGTCGACGGCGAGCCCATCATCGTGCCCGCCTCCGAGACCGTCGTCTGCTGCGCCATCGAGTCGCTCGACGCCATCAAGGACGGTCTGCTCGCACCTCCGCCACCTCCCGACGCCGACGGGGCGCCATCCGAGGGCGCCGATGACGACGAGGGCGAGGGCGAGGGCGAGGAGGTTCCCCTGCGGGTCATCACTCTGGCGCCGGAGGTCGTCGGGGCCGACGAGGGCGTGGCCGAGCTCGAGTCGCTCGGCATCGTCGAGGAGGTCAGCAGCTTCACCACCGAGCATCCATGCTGTGGGCCGCGGGTGGCCAACATCCAACGCTTCGCCGACCTGGTGCAGGGCGTCGTCATCCGCCCCGGAGAGGATTTCTCCCTCAACGCCCACGTCGGCCAACGGACCGTCGAGAAGGGTTTCGTGGCCGACTCGGCCATCGTCAACGGGGTCCTGGAGCCCCAGGTCGGTGGCGGGGTCAGCCAGTTCGCCACCACCTTCTTCAACGCCGCCTTCTTCGCCGGCATCGACTTCAACGAATACCAGTCGCACTCGCTCTACATCTCCCGTTACCCCCGGGGCCGGGAGGCCACGATCTCGTGGCGCAAGCCCGACCTGTCGGTCAAGAACACCACGCCCTACGGGATCCTGGTGTGGACGAGCTACACGCCGACGTCGATCACCGTGACCTTCTACTCCACGAAGTACGTCGAGGTGGAGGCGCAGGAGCCGGTTCGCAGTTCCCGGGCCGAGTGCTCGATCTACACCACCGCCCGGATCCGGACCTACCCCGACGGCGACGTGGTCGAGGACTCGGTCTTCGCCCTCTACCGCCCGAGTGAGGGCTTGGACTGCAACGGTAACTCGACCCGGCCCGACGAGCCGTCCGGCCCCACGGCGGCCCCCGACGCCACGTCCGAGGCCCCGGTGCCGACCCCAGCCCCAGTGCCGACCCCGCCCGCCGATGACGCCACCGCCGCCGCACCGGGCGACGGCAACTAGGGCCGCCCGGTTCCCGGGTCCGGCCCCGCTGCTTCTACCCTCGATCCATGCACTGCGACGGGCCCGCCGGCGACCACTGGACCTGTGACCTCCTGGTGATCGGGGCGGGCCCGGCCGGCACCGCCGCCGCCATCGAGGCGGCGCGGCGGGGTCTCGACGTCGTCTTGGTCGACAAGGCCCGGTTCCCCCGTGAGAAGTGCTGCGGCGACGGTCTCACCACCGGGGCCCTCCGCCACCTCGACGACCTCGGTCTCGATCCGACGCTCCTGCCCAGCTGGATAGAGGTCGACGGGGTCGTCCTCAGCGGGCCCGACGGTCGTCGGTGTCGCTTCCCGCTACCGACGGGCTCGGGGGCGTTCGCCGCCGTGTGTCGCCGCCAGGAACTCGACGCCGCGCTGGTCGATCTGGCCCGCAGCGTCGGCGTTCCCGTACTCGAACAGCACGAGGTGACGGCCGTGTCGCTCCACGACGTCGGGGTCGATGCCGTAGCGGGGGAGATCACCTTCCACGCCCGCTACGCGGTGGCGGCCGACGGCATGTGGTCGCCGACCCGCAAGCTCCTCGGCGTCGATGGCACGGGGCCCGACGGTGACCGCTACCGCGGTGAATGGCACGCCTTCCGCCAGTACTTCACGTCGGTGTCACCACAGGCGGCGTCCGAGCTGATCGTGTGGTTCGAACCCGATCTCCTGCCCGGCTACGCCTGGTCGTTCCCACTTGGCGACGGGTCGGCCAACGTGGGGTTCGGCATCGTGCGCGACCGGGGACGATCGGTCCAGGACATGAACCGGCTGTGGCCCGACCTGCTGGCCCGACCCTCCATCGCCGGGTTCCTCGGGCCCACGGCCACCGCCGAGGATCCCCACCGGGCGTGGCCGATCCCGGCTCGCCTGGGTCGGCGACCCCTGTCATGCGGTCGGGTGCTGTTCGCCGGCGACGCCGCCGCTGCCACCGACCCACTCACCGGCGAGGGGATCGGGCAGGCGTTGGAGACGGGTCGGCTGGCGGTGCGGGCGGTGACGGCGTCGTCCGACGCCCGACCTGACGAGGCCGCCGCCCACTACCGCTCGGCCCTGCGGCGGACCATGATCGTCGATCACGCCCTCGCCCGGTCGTTGTCGACCATCCTGGCCCGCCCGAGCGCCGCCAACGTCGCCCTCCGAGCGGCCGGGGCCACCGGCTGGACCCGCCGCAACTTCGCCCGGTGGCTGTTCGAGGACTACCCCCGGGCCGCCCTGCTGACGCCCGGCCGCTGGCGTCGGGGCCTGCTCGCCGGCCCGGCCGCCTTCACCGCCGAGCGCATCGGTGCCCGCCGCTGACCGGACCGAGGAGCAGACGGCTCGGGCGGTCCGGATGGTGAGCGGGAAGATCGCCGGGTCCGAAGATCGCCGGGTCCACGGAGTCGGCGTCGGGGTCGGCACCACTGGCGGCCAGGGTGGCGTCGGCCCGGATGTCGTCGCGCCCGGGCCGTCAGTACCCGCACACCTGCCAGGTGCCGTTGGCCTCCCGCATGGGGAACACCACGGTCCGCTCACCCTGTCCGGTGACGGTGATCGTCCCGTCGACCGTGACCGCTCCGTTGGCGTTGTTGTAGCCGGTGAGCTGGTAGTCGTCGAGGCCGGCCCCGAAGCGCTCCTGCAGGTCGGCCACCACCGGATCGGGCCCGGCGGCACCCTGGGCGGCCGGGCACAAGGCGGCGTAGGCCTCGTCGAAGCGGCCCTCGTCGACCAGGGCCAGCCACTCGTTGGCGGCGCCGATCGGGGCGCTGGCCACCCGGTACACCAGCCAGCTGCACGAGCCGACCCCGGCCACGATCAGGACCACGATGCCGAGCAGCACCCACGGCCACAGGCGACGCCCCTTGGGGGCGACGGGCGACCCGTAGTGGGGGCCGCCGGGTGGCGGATACGAGCCCGGTGGCGGATACGAGCCGGGGACACCCGGGCCGGGGCCGTACGGACCGGGCGGCCGCCCGCCGGGGGGCGGGACACCAGGCGATGGGGGCGGCCCATAGGGGCCGGGCTGCGGTGGAGGGAAACCACCCTGGTCGGATGGGCGATCCCAGCCCGGTGGTTCGTTGTACGACATCGTCACCCTTCCTCCTCGGGCGACGCTACTCGCCGCGGCGATGGCGCGGGTGGTCATCCACCAGCAACCAGTGGGCGGGGGGTTCCTCGAGACCGAGCTCGGCCAGAAGTTGGTGGCTGTAGGCCACCCGGCCCGTCAGCTCACCCGACACCAGGGCCAGGGCGGCCCGGGCCATGAACGACTCCGGCTCCACCCAGGCCTCACGCTCCGGGGTGATGAGCCGGTGGTGGACGACGCCCGGGGTGGCCACGATCGACGTCGGCGACAGGGCGTTGACCGTGACCCCCGTGCCGGCGACCTCGGCCGCCAAGCCGGTGGAGAAGCGCTCGAGGGCGGCCTTGACCATCCCGTAGACGGTGCCCCCCGTGCCGCCGGCATCGGAATGGGGGTGGAGCCCAGCCTTGGACGAGATGTTGAGGATGGAGCCCCGGCCCCGCTCCACCATCGAACCCAGCACCAGCTGCGACAGCTCGAACGGGGCCCGGACCTGCACCTCGAACATCAGCCGCCACCGCCTCTCGGCGAAGGTGATGACCGGCTCGAAGTAGGTGACGGCGCCGTTGTTGACCAAGACGTCCACCGGCCCCAGCTCGGTGGTGGCGGTATCGATCAGACGGGCCCGGTCCTCGGCGCGGGCCAGGTCGGCGGCGACGGCCACCGCCGTACCTCCGGCGTTGCGAATCTGGTCGACGGTGGTCGAGATCGAACCCTCGAAGGAGCTGTCGCCCTCCTCCACCGTGCGGGCCGACACCACCACGGCCGCCCCCTCGACGGCGAACAGGCGGGCGATCTCGGCCCCGATCCCCCGACTGGCCCCGGTGACGACGGCGATCTGTCCGTCCAGCTGTCCGCTCATGGCCGCACGCTACCGTGGGGCCATGAGCGGGGCCCGCCGCCCCGGGTTCCCACCGGGGTAACCTCTGGCTCCGATGGGCGAGGCGAACGGAGCGGGGGCGGTAGTGGCGGCCCTCACGCTCGCCGTGGGCCTCGTCATCGCCGTCATCGCCTCGGTCGAAGACCTCCGAACCCACCTGCTGCGCGACGTCCGCACCGGCGCCCTGGCGGCGGTGGCGGTCGCCGGGTTCACCCTTGCCGCCCCCCTGGGCGGCGGTTGGCGGCCGCTGCCGATGGTGCTGGGAGCGGTCGCCTTCGCCACCCCGTGGCTCGTCGTCCACCTCATCGCCCCGGCGGCCGCCGGGTTCGGCGACGTGAAGTTCTCGGCCGCCCTCGGCCTCCACCTGGGCTGGCTCGACCCCGTGCTGTCGATGTGGGCGGTGGTGGCGGGCTGCGGGGTGTTCGTGACGTGGGCGGTGGCGGCCCGAGCCGCCCGCCACGAACCCCGCCCGTTCGGGCCGGCCCTGGTGGCCGGATCGGTCATCGCCGTCGGGGTGGCCGCCCTCGGCTGATCCGACCCGCACGGCGTGGCCGCCGCCGCTCCCGCTGTGCCAGAGTGGCCGGGTGAACGACGACGCGGCGACCGGGCCCATCGACGAGCTGCAGGACGGGGCCTCCCCCCTACCCCCCGCCGACTACATCGGCGAGACCAGGCGGCTCTACGACACCCTCGGCTACGACTCGTACCGGTGGGCCGAACGGTCCGACACCCCACCGTGGGCCCCGATCTCCGCCCCCCTGTCCGAGTGCCGGATCACCGTCATCGGCTCCGGCGGGCTCTACCGCCGAGGTCAGATCGCCTTCCACACCAAGGACGACACATCGATCCGGGTCATCGCCGGCGACACCCCGGCCGACGAGCTGCGGACCGCCCACTTCGCCTACGACCAGACCGACGCCCGCCAGGACCCCAACTGCGTGTACCCCCTCGACCGGCTGCGGGAGCTGGCCACGGACGGGGTGATCGGCGGGCTCACCGACGAGCACTACGCCTTCATGGGCGGGATCTACTCCACCCGTCGGGTCGAGACGGAGACCGCACCCCTGCTCGTCGAGCGGTGCCGGGCCCAGGAACCCGACCTGGTCCTCCTCGTTCCCGTTTGACCCGTCTGCCACCAGTCGGTCGGTCTGATCGCACGCCACCTCGAAGCGGCCGGGATCCCCACCATCGGGTTCACGTCGGCCCGCACCATCACGGCCAGTGTCAACCAGCCCCGGGCGGTGTTCGTCGACCTGCCCCTCGGTCACACGACCGGCCTCCCCCACGACGCGACCGGTCAGCGCCGCCTCCTCGTCGAGGGGTTGACGGCGGCCCACGCCCTCACCGAACCGGGGGCCATCGTCGATCTGCCCTACCGCTACGTCGACGACGAGTGGAAGGCCAACCCTCTCGGTTGGAGCCGCAAGCGCCAAGGGTCGGGGACGGCCGGTTCGTCGTCCGGCGATTCCCGTGCCGGCCGGTCGGCCGAACCCGTGTTCCAGAGCGACGACGACCGCCGGGCGGCGGCCGCCGTCGACTGGGACGACCAGTGCCTCGTGTGCGTCGGTCTCGATCCCGACGCCCGACCCGGCGCCGGTTGAGTCGACCGTCCGGAGACAGGGTCGGGGTCGGGGTCGCGTCAGCCCCCGGTGGTGTAGGGGGCGAACTGAGGCTCCCGCTTCTCGAGGAAGCTGGCCACCCCCTCCTTGAAGTCGGGGCGGCGGAGCGAGTCGCGCATCATGGCGTTCGACTCGCTCATCGCCTCCGACAACGGCAGCAGGGGGTGGTTGTAGATCTGCTGCTTCATGACCGCCATCGAGGTCGGTGACACGTTGCGGGCGAGGTCGTCGGCATAGGCCAGGGCCTCGTGGAGGAGGGCGTCGGGCGCCACGACCCGGTTGACGAGACCCAGCTCCTTGGCCTCCTCGGCCAGGAACACCCGTCCCGACATCATGAGGTCGAGGGCGACGGCCTGGCCGACCAGGCGGGGCATCGTCCACGACAGGCCGTGTTCGGCGATGAGGCCCCGGCGGCTGAAGGCCACCGTGAACTTGGCACCCTCGGCGGCGAAACGGAGGTCGCAGGCCAGGGCGTGCACGAGGCCCAACCCGGCGCAGGCACCGTTGACGGCGGCGATGATGGGCTTGGGGATGCCCATGGCGTAGGTGGCGTCGCGATCGTCGCGCTCGCCCGGCTCGGCCCCGCCCCCGATGCCCTGGAGCACGTCCATGTCGGCACCGGCGCAGAAGCCGCGACCGGCACCAGTGACGACGATGGCCCGCACGTCGGGGTCGGCGGCGGCCCGGTCGAGCGAATCGAAGTACCCCTTGGCCAGGTCGGCGTTCCAGGCGTTGAGGCGCTCGGGTCGGTTGAGGGTGATCAGTGCGGTGCGGTCCCGCACCTCGTACAACACGGCATCGCTCATCGGCGTCCCCTTCTCGGCTGGTGTCGGGCCACCAAACCTACGGGCCGCACCCGGCCGCCACCAATCGCACCGCGAACGTCACACCAGGACGGGGGTGGCGTGGTGGGCCATCATCTCCCACCGGTCGCCGGTGTGGTGGAACACGTTGAGGGCCGACGCCGCCGACGCCGCCCCACCCGACAGCAGGTTCTCGGTGACCGTGACCCACGCCGTCGGACCACGTCGGACGAGGACCTCGTCGGTGACGATGACCTGGGGGTTGCCACCGGACTGGAAGATCAGCCGCCACGAGGCCATGACGTCGGCCCAGCCGACGAGTGGTTTGCGCCCCGGATGGGCGCAGCTCACGTCGGGGCTCTTCGACCACAGCTCGAGCATCAGGTCGAGATCGGCCCGTTCGAGGGCGGCATAGAACGAGCCGTTGGCCCGTCGGACGGCGTCGTCGCTCACGTCGTCGGCCACGGTCTCCCCCCTCGACCGTCGTCCCTCACGGGGTCAACAGCTCCTCGATGGCGCCGAGGGCGAGAGCCACGTTGCGCTCGCGGGCCGTGTGACCCATGCAGCCGATCCGCCACATCTTGCCGGCGTAGTCGCCGAGCCCACCGCCGATCTCCAGCCCGTAACGACGGAGGAGCTCCGAGCGGGCCTCGGCCTCCGACATGCCGTCGCGCAGCCGCTCCGCCGGCACCACTACCGACGTCAGCTGGGGGAGACGGTGACCCTCGGCGGCGAACAGCTCCAGGCCCAGCTTCTCGAGACCGTCCTGCAGGGCCCGACCGCACCGCTGGTGGCGGGCCTGGGCGTCGGCCAGCCCCTCGTCGAGGATGGCGCCGAGGCCGGCGTGGAGGGCGAAGACCATCGAGATGGGGGCGGTGTGGTGGTAGGCCCGGGCCCCGCCGCCGGTGACGTAGGCGGCGATCAGGTTCAGGTCGAGGTACCACGACCGGGGGGTGGGCACGATGGCGTCGACCGCCCGCGGTGACAGGCTCAGCGGCGACAGCCCGGGCGGTACCCCGAGGCACTTCTGGGTGCCCGAGTAGGAGATGTCGACCCCGTGGTCGTCGAGCGACACGTCGACCCCGCCGAGCGACGTCACGGTGTCGACCAGCAGCAGGGCGTCGCCCTTGCCGGCGCCGAGGTCGGCCAGCGGGGTGAGGGCCCCGGTCGACGTCTCGGCGTGGACGACGGCGATGATCTTGGGTGCGGGATGGGCGGCCAGGAGGCGTTCGGCGTCGACCGGCTGGCCCCAGTCGGTGTCGACCCGCACGACCTCGGCCCCGCAGCGGGCGGCGACGTCACACATCCGGCCCCCGAACACGCCGTTGACCCCGACGACGACGACGTCGCCCGGTTCGACGATGTTGACGAAGGCGGCCTCCATGCCGGCCGAGCCGGTACCCGACACGGGGAACGTCAGCGGGTTGGTGGTACCGAACACGGTCCGCAGCCGCTCGTTTGTCTCGTCGAGCAGGGCGATGAAGTCGGGGTCGAGGTGGCCGAGCATGGGCCGCGACATCGCCGCATCGACCTCGGGGTAGGGGTTGCAGGGACCTGGTCCCATCAGGATGCGGTCGCTCAGGGTCATCGGGTTCGCTCCGCTCTCGTCGCTCGGGGCCGGTGGTCGACGGTGCGACGATAGCGCTCCCACTCCCCCGCCGACAGCGGGCCGGCCGGGCCGGCCGGGTCCGAAATGTACCGGCAACGGGGCCGTCGCTACTGTGGGGAGCGCACGATCACACAGGAGGTCGCAGCTATGGCATTGACCACCGACGAACGGGTGGCGAGCGCTCCCCGGGTCATCGACACCCCGATCATCTCGTCCGACTCCCACATCACCGAGCCGGGCTGGACCTACGTCGACAACATCGATCCGGCGTTCCGCGACCGGGCCCCGTTCCTCACCGACGACGATCCCGACGGCGCCACGTTCCACGTGCCGGGCATGAGCTACAAGATCCACCTCGGCCTCCACTCGGCCGCCGGCCGGGCCGACGACGCCCTGGCCATGAAGGGCACCCACTTCGACGAGCTCCACCGGGCGGGCTGGGACCCGGCGGCCCGGGTCGAGGCCCAGGAGGCCGACGGGATCGACGCCGAGGTCATCTACCCCTCGGTGGGGATGATCCTGTGCAACCACCCCGACCTCGATCTGAAGAAGGCGATGCTCGACGCCTACAACCGGTGGATCGCCGACTACTGCAGCCACGCCCCGAACCGGCTCCTCGGCCTGGGCCAGACGGCGCTGCGAACCCCGGAGGAGGGCATCGCCGACCTCGAGGCCATGGCCGCCGCCGGCCTCCGGGGCGTGATGCTGCCGCTCACCCCCGGCCCGGCCTACGACGACGGACCCGACTACGACGACCCCGTCTACGACGACCTCTACCGGGCTTGCATCGATCTGGGCCTCGTCCCGTCGTTCCACATCCTTACCGGCAAGTCATACAAGCCCCGCGGTCCCAAGCTCAACAACTTCATGTCGATCATCCGGGGCAACCAGGATCTGATCGGCACGTTCGTGTTCGGCGGGGTGTTCGACCGGGTCCCCGACCTGAAGATCGTGTGCGTCGAGGCCGACGCCGGCTGGATCCCCCACTTCTCCTACCGGATGGACCACGCCTACCACCGGCACCGCAACTGGCTCGGCGGCCCCGTCCGGCTGGAACGCAAGCCGAGTGACTATGTCGACGACCACGTCTACCTGACGTTCCAGGACGACTGGTCGGCGTTCCGCATGGCCGAGGCGGGGCTCATCAACCCGGCGCGGCTGCTGTGGGCCAACGACTACCCCCACAGCGATTCCACCTGGCCCTACAGCCAGGGCATGCTGGCCGACCAGACCGCCGACCTCAGCCCCGAGGCCACCGCCGCCATCCTCGGCGGCAACGCCGTGGAGCTCTACGGCCTCCAGGGCCTCTACGACTGAGGGGGCGACGACCGTGCTCGACACCCGGACGGCGCTGACCGCCGACCAGCTGGCCGCCTACCGGCGGGACGGCTTCCTCGTGCTGAAGGGGGCGATCAGCGAGGACGACCTCGGACGGTTCGAGGCCGGGTTCGCCCGCAACCCTCCCCTCGACGGCACCCTCGCCAGCGAGGGCACGTCGTACCCCGCCCCCGGTCGCTACACGCTGGCCAAGAACGCCCCCAAGGACCCCGACCTGGCGTACCTGGCCGAGCACCCGACGATCACGGCGGCCGCCGGCGACGTGTTGGGGGCCGACCCCCGGCTCAGTGCCTTCGTCATCTACGACCGGACGCCGGGCGGGCCACCGATCGGGTCACACAACGACTACAAGCGGTGGCGGCCGGTGGGGTCGTCGATGAACTGGGTGTTCACGATCGTCCCGTTCTGCGACTTCGACGCCGACGCCGGTCCGTTGTACGTGGCCCCTGGGTCGCATCACCTCGACCGGGTCACCGAGAGTCCGGAGCGGCCCCTGCGGGTGGCCCCGCCGATCCGTCCCGACGAGTCCGAGTTCATCGACCCCGGGGCGCAGCGGGGCGACCTGCTGTTGATGAACATGCACCTGTGGCACCGGGCCGACGGCAACCGGTCGGATCACCACCGGGTGGGGGCGTTCAACAAGTACGCGGCGGCCGACGCCCCACCGGCCACCGGCTGGTACCTCTACGACGACGACGTGTACCGGGCCCTGTCGCCCGAGGGGCGGTCGGTGCTGGCCGTCCACAGCGACAAGCCGATCGCCACCACCCGCGCCGTGCTCGTGCGGGAACGGTCGGAACCCGAGGTGTTCCTCGTGGACGATGGGGGACGGCTGCGGTTGCCGGGCGGCCCGACGTTCGTCGAACAGGCCATCCCCGACTGGGATCGGGGCAACGTGATCGCCTCCCTCCAGGAGGCCCTGCGCCGGGAGGTCAGGATCGAGACCCCCTGGGTGTCCTACGTCGGCGACTTCGACGAGGGCGAGCACCTGTGCCGGGTCTACGGCTACACACTGAACGATCTCGGGTTCCCCGTTCCCTACTCCGAGGGCCGGTGGGTGAGCCGCACGGAGCTGGCCGACGCCGCCGACGAACTGGTCCACGGCTACGAGCCGGAGGCCCTGGAGCGGTGGCTCGATCCCACGATCGTGCGGGGCAAGGGCCTGAGCCAGGCCCAGAGCCGCATCGACCAGTACGCCTACTGACGGGCGGCGGCGACGTCGACCTCCTCGTGCGGGGTCGACGGGACGTAGCGTTGAAGGAGGCGGGCCAGGGCGTCACCGGTTTGCGTCCATTGGTAGTCAGGGCCGTAGTCAAGGCCGGACCCTACCCTCCGGTCCGACTTGAGCAGCGGCGACGGTGAGCGTAGACAGAGACATGGCCTTCGTCGAGGAAACCGAGCGGGACGGACTTCGGCTCCGGGAGCTGACGCTGGACCGGGGCGACAGGCCCGTCACCGGGGTGTTGTGGCAACGACCCGACGTCGACCCGGGGGCACCGCTCGTGTGCTTCGGCCACGGGGCCTCCGGCGATCGCTACCAGCAGCCCATCCCGTGGCTGGTCGGTCACCTGGTCGCCACCCACGGCTTCGTCGGCCTAGCCATCGACGGCCCGGTCCACGGTCGCCGCCAGGTCGGCGCCGGGGGGCGGGAGGCGTTCTGGCCGGAGTGGAAGCGGCCCGGCACCGCCGACGACATGGTGGCCGACTGGGTGGCGGCCCTCGACTTCGCCCAGGCCCAGCCCGACGTCGGCGCCGGGCCCGTCGGCTACTGGGGTCTGTCGATGGGCACGATCTATGGGGCCCCGCTGGTGGCGGCCGAGCGCCGGATCACCGCAGCCGTGCTGGGCCTGATGGGCATCACCGGTCCCGATCACTACGTCCCGACGATCGAGCGGGCGGCGGCCGCCATCGACGTCCCCGTCCTGTTCCTCATGCAGCTGGAGGATGAGCTGTTCGACCGGGACGCCTACCTGGCCCTCTTCGACGCCCTCGCCACCACCGACAAGAGGCTCCACGCCAACGCCGGGCTCCATCCCGACGTGCCGATGGAGGAGCTCCACCACTCGGTGCGTTTCCTGGCCGAACGCCTCTCGGGTAGAACCGACGAGCGGGCCGCCGCCTTCGACGTGGCGTCCTGAACCGGTCCGGTCGGCTCAGTAACCCGTCTCGAGCCGGCGGCGTGACGATCGGCGCGCCTGATCCGAGCTAGAGCCCGACACTCGACCACGCCGACGGACTCGCGCCGCTTCGAGCACCACGAGCCGGACCCTGCCAACAGTGACGACGCTGGCGCCCTGGGCGATACGTGCCGTATCGCGGACGCGTCGTTGTCGTACTGACCTGGGCGCTTGGTCGCGCAGAAACGAAGCCGCCACAAGCGGAGACAGGAGTCATGATGGCCACCAGGGCAAGGGCGCCGAATGGCGTCACGAGCCGGCTGGATCCGATCACTTCCGGGCTCATACGGCCGGCAGTCCGCTCAGTCCGTCCAACCTCTCGATCAGGCCCATCCTGACCCGATGAGCGTTGCCGGCTCGACGTCGGCCTGGTCGCCACGGTCGGTGGCGATGGATCACCGGCTCCGGGGTGTTCCCGAGTGCGCTGCTCGTGCCGCACTGGTGTGCTCGGCGACGGTCGACGTAATCGACAGGCTCCTCGACGCTACGCCAGCGCCAGCGAGCCCGACCCGACTCGCCCCGATCGGGATCGCGTGATCCCGGGTGCGTCCGAGAGTTCGCGTGGCCCGGGCGATACCGGGTGTTTCGGGGCCAGCGGCTGAGGGCGCTCGTATGGGCCG
>JBHJNQ010000034.1:0-4422 GCA_050330635.1 Acidimicrobiales bacterium
CAGGTCTTAACTGTATCAAGAATCTCATCTTCCACGAATTAGACTCTATACCATCAGACCACCCGGCCGGGACCAAAGCCCCGATCCACCAGGTTGGATTTTAACGACAGCCTCTTAGGTGACTGTGGTTCGGGGGGGAGTGCCAGATGACGATCGTCTCTGACCGGAGCGTCGGCGACGCGAGGACGGACAGTCGATCGTTGGGATCTGTCGCCGACGAGGTTTTGTGCATCGACCCTCGTTTCGACGACCCTCCGTCCATGGACCTCGGTACGGAGCCCGGTTGGCAGCGATTCCGGGCCAGGCAAGCGGCGAAGCCCGGTTATCCCCGGGCGGTGCTGGCGGTGGCACTTCTTGGTTTGATCGCCTCGAACTTCATGGTCTCGGTTCTGGCAGCCGTGGTCGGCCCGCTGGCCGAGGAGTTCGAAACGACGACCGCCACCATGATCTGGGTCGTCCTCGGCCCGAACCTCGGCTTCGCGGTGTTGGCCGTCACCGCCGGGAAGCTTGCCGACCTGTACGGGCGTCGCAATGCTTTTCTGGTTGCCTTGTTCGGCTCGATGATCTTCGGCGGCCTGTCGGCCCTGGCCTGGTCGCCTCTGAGCCTGATCGGGTTTCGCACCGTGTCCGCCATCTTCGGGTCGGCCACCGGCCCAGCCGGTGTCGCCATCATCTCCGGGTAATTCGAGCGGCCGAAACGGATCAAGGTCATGGGGGCCTGGGCCTTCTTCATGGCGATGGGCCCAGTCATCGGGATCATCGTCGGTGGTCCCGTGATCGACCTCTACTCATGGCGCTGGCTGTTCGTGGCGCAGATCCCACTGACGCTGTTCGCAATAGTGCCCGCCATCTTGATCCTGCCAGACACACCACGGGTCAGCGATGTGCGTTTCGACTGGATCGGCACGGGGTTGTTGGCTGCCGGGTCGACCATGTTCTTGTTCGTGATCAATCGTGGTCCGCTGTGGGGCTGGTCGCACCCGACGTTGATCGTGCTCCTCGGACTCACCCCCGTCGCGTTCGTTGCCTTCTATCTGCAGGAGAAGCGGGCACCGGTGCCGCTCATTCCGGTGATGTACTTCAAGCAGGGCAACTTCGCGCTGCCGCTCTTTAGCCAGTTTCTGACGCAATTCTCCTATATGGGGGCCGGGTTCGTGCTGGTGCCGCTCTTTCTGACCGAGCTGCTCGACTACTCGGCAACCAGGGCTTCGCTGCTCGTCACGTCTCGGCCCGGCTTCTTCGCCTTGGCCGGAGTGTTCCTTGGTTTCGTCGGCCAGAAATTCGGTGAGCGGACGATGTCCATCAGCGGTGCGGGCTTTGTCGCCCTGTCGACCTTCGGTCTCGCCTTCATGAACGAGAGGATCGGTGACTGGTACGTCTTCATCATGCTCGGGGTCGCCGGATTCGGTCTCGGCCTGATGATGTCGTCGCTGACCGTGGCGATGACGAGCGCAGTGCGGCCCGAGGACATGGCGATGGCGGGCGGGGCTCAACAGATGATGATGCAGATGGGAACCGTGACCGGAATCCAGGTGTTGGCCTCGATCCAAGTCGGCCGCGAAGCGGTCTCGGGTGGAACGGGGTCGTTCGCCGAAGCCTTCGTGGTCGGCGGCGTGGTCGCCGTCGCAGGGGCCCTGTTCAGCCTTGGCATCCGACGAACGACGTGAGCGTCCGCCCCGAGTGCGTCAGGTCAGGTCTCCTCCACACAGCCAGGGGCCCGGTGGCTCGACAGGTGGCCGCCGGGGTGAAAGCGTTGCGGCCATGATCGAACTGGAGCGCCACGACGACGTATTCGTCCTCACCATGACCGCCGGGGAGAACCGATGGAACACCACCTTCAACCGGGCCTTCGCCGCCGCCATCGACGAGGTGGAATCGTCTGAGGGAGCGGCCGCACTGGTGACGGCGTCGAGCCACGAGAAGTTCTTCTCCAACGGCCTCGACCTGGAGTGGATGATGGGCAGGGGCGAGCACCCGGGAGGCGACCGCAAGGTCTTCGCAGTGGAGTTCATGGCCCTCATGGCCCGGATCATCACCCTGCCCATGCCGACGGTGGCCGCCATTGGCGGTCACGGTTTCGGCGCCGGCATCATGCTGGCCGTGGCCCACGACGTGCGGATCATGCGAGAGGACCGCGGCTACCTGTGCGCCAACGAGCTCGAGGTCGGCATCACGATCCCCGAACCGGAGATCGCCCTGTTCCGCCACAAGTTGTCGGCGTCCACGTTCCACCAGACGGTGATGCTGGCCACACGGTGGACGGGACCGGCGGCGGTGGCGGCCGGCCTGGTGGAGGCGGCCGTGCCCGCCGACCGGGTGCTGGCGGCAGCCACCGAGCGGGCGGCATCGCTGGCCCACCTGGCCACCAACCGGGCCGCCTACGGCTGGCAGAAGCGAGCTCTCTACGGTGAGAACTCGGTGCTCAACGGCCCCCACGGCGCAGCCCATCTCCTGGCCAGCGCCGCCCGGTACATCTCCACCGACCGGCCCTGATCGCCGCCCGGCACCCGGCCACCAGGTCTTGACCCAGAAGCAGACACACCGGCGCAGCTCCGATCCGGTCGTGTCGCTCGCAGGTGTGAGCCGGCCGGCGGCTACGCTCGGCTCCCGCGCCATCGAGCCGACGAAAGGCCGCTGCATGTTGTCCGAGCTCCGCAATGATCTCCGGGATGCGTTCTTCAACCCCTGGTTCGAGTCGGTCGCCGTCGCCCAACAGCGAGCCAGGCGTCGGCTGCCTCGATCCGTCTATGGCGCCCTCATCGCCGGGGCCGAGCGCGGCCTCAGCCTCGACGACAACCTGGCGGCCTTCGACGAGCTTCGGCTCCGGCCCCTGACCGCCGGCCAGCCGCCGCACCGGGAGTTGGCGACCGAGGTGATGGGTCAGCCGATGTCGATGCCGGTGCTGATCTCGCCCACCGGTGTCCAGGCCATCCATCCCGACGGCGAAGTGGCGGTGGCCCGGGCCGCCGCCGCCCGCGGCGTGGTGATCGGGCTGAGCTCGTTCGCCAGCAAGCCGGTCGAGGAGGTGGTGGCGGCCAATCCCCAGACGTTGTTCCAGATCTACTGGGCCGGCGACCGTGACTCGATCCTGAAGCGCCTCCAGCGGGCCGAGTCGGCCGGGGCCGTCGGCCTCATCGTGACCCTCGACTGGTCGTTCGTCCACAGCCGCGACTGGGGGAGCCCATCGATCCCCCAGGACATGGGCCCCCTGACCATGCTGAAGCACGGGCCCGAGGTGGCCCTGCGGCCCCGCTGGCTGCTCGACTGGGCCCGAGCCGGCCACCTCCCCGCCCTCGGGGTGCCCAGCTTCGCCACCGACGCCGGTCACGTCCCCGGCTTCTTCGAGGCCTACGGCACCTGGATGGGGACCCCACCGGCGACCTGGGACGACATCGCCTGGCTGCGCTCCCAGTGGGATGGCCCCTTCATGGTGAAGGGCGTGGGCCGGGCCGACGAGGCCCGCCGCGCCGTCGACGCCGGCGCCACCGCCATCTCGGTGTCGAACCACGGGGGCAACAACATCGACGGCGCACCCGCCCCGATCCGGGTCCTGCCCGAGGTCGTGGCCGCCGTCGGCGACCAGATCGAGGTCGTCATGGACGGCGGCATCCGGCGGGGGAGTGATGTGGTGAAGGCCCTGGCCCTGGGCGCCCGGGCGGTCATGATCGGCCGGGCCTACCTCTGGGGCCTCGCCGCCAACGGGCAGGCCGGCGTCGAGAACGTCCTCGACGTGCTGCGCATGGGGATCGACTCGACCATGCTGGGCCTGGGCAAGGCCACCATCGATGACCTCGGGCCCGACGATCTCGTCGTGCCGGACGGTTTCTCCCCCCCTCCCTGCGCCACACCGCCGTCGACCTCGTGATCCGGGCGCTGAAGCCCCGTTCCGTCCACTCCCGCGGGCCTGCTGACCCAGCGGTCACGCGCTCGGCTTGGTGACCAGCCGGACCGGCACCGGCTTGGAGTGGTCGGAGGTCTGGGCGGGACGGGTCCCGGCCGCCACCCCGGCCAGGGCCAACTCGCCGTGACCGCTGACGCACTCGGGATCGGGACCGTCGAGGGGGAGGCCGGTGAAGAACTTGGCCGCCATGCACCCCCCCTGGCAGGCGTCGAACTGACCGCAGCTGGCGCAGGCCCCGGCCGACTGGGGTTCACGCAGGGAGCGGAAGAGCTCCGATCCCGACCACACGGCACCGAAGCCGCCCTCGCCCCGCACCGTGCCGGCCCGGAACTCGTCGTGCAGCACGAACGGGCAGGCGTAGACGTCGCCGAGGGGATCGATCAGGCACACGACCCGGCCCGCCCCGCACAGGTTGAGGCCGGGGAGCGACTCGTCGCCCAGGGCATTGAGATGGAAGAACGAATCGCCGGTCAGCACCATCGGGCGGTCGAGCAGCCAGTGGTACAGGTCGACCTGTTGCT
>JBHJNQ010000035.1:0-46907 GCA_050330635.1 Acidimicrobiales bacterium
CCACCGTCACCGGCGACACCATCGGGTCCGGCGGGAGCGACCAGGCACCGGGGGTCGGCGTCACCACGGGGTCCTCCGCCGCCACCACGACCGGCGTCACCGCCGGCGACCGGGGCCCGGTGGCCCACGGCGGCGCCTCGGATCCCACCGATGCCACCCCCGACCCCGCGACTGACGGCGCGGGACCACCCGGGGCCACCGCCGCCACCGGCGAGGGCGACGCCACCGCCGACCGGGGGGCGGCCACGGGTGCCACCACCGTTCCCCCCGCCGCCGACGGGCCGGGAGCCGACGGGTCGGGGGCCGACGGGCCGGGGGCCGACGGCACCCCGGGCGACACCGGTGACCCCGCTACCCAGGGCGCTACCGGCGATCCCGGCGCCGGCAGCGACGCCGGGGAGGGCTGGGCCGACGGCGTCGTCGGCTACCTGGCCGTTGCCGCCGGCCTCGGCCTGGCCGGGCTGGGTGTCGTGGCCCTCGTCGTGGCCGGGCTCCGCCTGTTCCTCGGCCTGTTCCGTTCCGACGACGAGGCACCCATCGGTCCGGTGGTGCGGCTCCCCGGTGGGGTCGACACCAGCGCCGCCCTCGATCGTCTCCGCCACGAGCTCGAAGCCGAACCGGAGCCCGGCGCCGCCGTTCTCCGGGCCTACGCCGTCGTCGAGAGCGGGTTCGGCAACGTCGACCTGGCCCGGCGCCCCAGCGAGTCGAGCTTCGCCTACCTCGATCGGGCCCTCGGTTTCCTCGACGGTGTCGAGTCCGGTCTGGCCGAGCTGACCGGACTGTTCCTGGTGGCCCGCTACTCCACTCATCCGGTGTCGGAGGAGATGCGTCGGGCCGCCATCGATGCCGTGATCGACCTGCGCTCCCGCTATCGAGTGGCCGTGCCCGTGATCGACGACCCGATGGCGGTGGGGGCGTGACGGTCGTCGCCGCCGTCACGGTGGTGGCACTGCTCGTGATCCTGGTCGCCCTCGGCGCCGCAGTGAAGGCGCTGACCGACATCGGTATCGACGCCGACGGCTTCGGGCCGTGGCGCCGCCCGCCCCCCACCCGGCCCCCTACCCGGTTGCCGGCCGACTTCGTGGCCCTGTGGTCACTCCTCGGGGAGCGCTCGCTCCGGACCTACGCCGGCTCCTGGGAGGCCGCAGTGCGCCGCGTCGACCGGCTCGAGGTGCACCTCCGACACCGCCGTGGCCCCGCCGCCGGATGCACCCCGAAGCCGTCGCCGGCCCCGGCCGACTACTCACCGGGTTGGCTCGATTCCCGGGTCGACCGCCTCGAACAGCTCGCCGGTGCCCACCCCGTCGGGAGACCGGATCCCGCCGCCCCTCCCTTCCGACTGGACGAACCCGCATGACCGACACCGAAGCCATGCCCGCAACGAACGCCGATCACGTCGCCCGCTGGGCCACGGTCGTGGTCAAGGAGCTGGAGCGGGCCGTCGTGGGCAAGCGACGCGTGCTCCATCTCATCCTCGCCGGCCTGCTGGCCGACGGTCACGTCCTGGTCGAGGACGTACCCGGTCTGGCCAAGACGCTCATCGCCCGTTCCGTGGCCGCGGTCACGGGTCTCGAGTTCAGCCGTATCCAGTTCACCCCCGATCTCGTGCCGAGCGACATCACCGGTTCCAACGTCCTCGACCTCCAGACCCGCCGACCCCAGTTCGAGCCCGGTCCCGTGTTCGCCAACCTCGTGCTCGGCGACGAGATCAACCGGGCCCCACCCAAGACCCAGGCCGCCCTGCTGGAGGCCATGGAGGAGCGGCAGGTCACCATCGACGGCCGCAGCCGCCGCCTGCCCGAACCCTTCGTCGTCATCGCCACCCAGAACCCGATCGAGTCGTCGGGAACCTACCCGCTGCCGGAGGCCCAGCTCGATCGGTTCCTGCTCAAGTTCGGGGTCGGCTACCCCACGATCGACGACGAGACCGACATCCTGCTCCGGCGAGCCCAGCGCCGCCAGGAGGGGATCGAGCTGCAACCGGTGATCGACCGGCCCACCCTGGTCCGGCTCCAGCGGCTCGTCGAGCAGGTCCACGTCGATCCCACCGTCGCCAAGTACATGGTCCGCCTGGTCGACGCCACCCGCCGGTCGGAACGGACCCAGTCGGGGGCCTCTCCCCGCGGTTCGCTGGCCCTGTTGAAGGCGTCTCGGGCCTGGGCCGCCCTGTCGGGCCGGGACTTCGTCACCCCCGACGACGTCCAGGCCATCGCCGGGCCGGCGCTGGCCCACCGGCTCGTCCTGCTTCCCGACGAGTGGCTGCGGGGGGTCAGCGCCGAGCAGGTCGTTGGCGAGTGCGTCGCCGCCACCGCCCTCCCGCCCGCCCTCGACCCGAGGGCATGACCGATCCCCGGTCCGAGGTCGAGATCCCCCTCAGCCCCGGGGCCCGGTATCGGGCCCCGACGGTGATCTTCCACGCGCTCGCCGCCGTTGCCCTCCTCGCCCTGGCCCTCGCCCTGTGGCTCCAGCGCCCGTCGCTGGTGGCGCTGGCCGCTCCCGCCATCGTCATCCTCGCCGGCGGCATCGCCGCCGGCGGCGTCCCCCCGGTCGGCGTGCGGGCCGAGCTCGAGACCCCCCGGGTGCTGGAGGGGGAGGCCACCCGGCTCCGGCTCGCCGTCACCGCCCCCCGGGGGGCCTCCGCAGTCGAGATCGAGATGGGTGAGGTGTCGGCCTTCGACGTGCTGGGAGTGCAGCGCCACGTGATCGCCCTCGCCCCCGGACGGCTCCGCACGGTCACCTTCGCCGTGGTCCCGCTCGACTGGGGGGTCCTCGACCTCCCGGCGTTCACCGTGCGGGCCCGGTCGGCGGGCGGGCTGTTCGCCTCGACCGTGCGCTACCGGTGCGCCGGATCCCTCCGGGTCCATATCAACGAGGAACCGGTCCGGGCCCTGCTGGAGCCCACGGCCTACCGCCGCATCGTCGGTAGCCACCTCAGCGAGGAGCGGGCCGGTGGATGTGAGATCGCCGACAACCGGCCCTACCAGCACGGCGACCCGCTGCGTTCGGTCAACTGGCGGATCTCGGCCCGCACCGATGAACCGTGGGTCACCCTCCGCCACCCGGACCGGTCGACCACGGTGGTCCTCGTGGTCGACGCCTTCGCCAACTACGCCACCGGCCCCGACGACACGCTTCGCCGCAGCATCCGGGCCACGACCGGCGTGGCCCGGCTCCATGTCGCGACCCAGGATCAGGTCGGCCTCCTGCTGGTCGGGCACGGCCGCCGGTGGATCGCCCCCCGGCTGGGCCTGGCGCAGCTCGCCACCATGACCGACGCGCTGCTCGAGCTGTCGGGACCGGGGTGGGAGGAGCGGGGCGACCGGCGCCAGCGCCTCGACCGCCTGGTGCCCCCCGACGCCGTGGTCATCGCCGTTTCGCCCCTGCTCAACGATGCCTTCGGGCATCTCCTCGAACCGCTGCTGGCCCGACAGCAGGACGTCCACATCATCGAGCCCCGCTACCGGCCGCCGGCCGACCTCCGTCGGCTCGGGGTCGACGACGACGGCGACGAGACCCTGGCCCGCCGGGTGTTCGACCTCGAGCAGCACCTGCGGCGGCGGGCGCTGAGCGACCTGGGGGCCACCGTCACGACCTGGGACCACGAGTCGCTGGGCCCGATGCTGGTCCAGCTGGCCCGGGCCCAGCGGGTCCGGCGGATGCTCCGGGCCACGGGCCGGCGGGGGACGGCGTGACCAGAGCGGTGGCGGCGGCGGTCGCCTCGGCCGTCCTCGTGGCCGCCGTCGCCACGGCAGCGGCGGTGGCGGCCCTGACCGGTGACGGGGTGGAAGCGGTGGCCCTCCTCGCCGTCGTCGGCCTGGCCTCGTTCGCCACCGGTCTCCACGGCGGCAACCCGGCCCCCCTCATCGCCGGCCTGGCCACCGTGACAGCGGCGGCCGCCGCCGCCCTGGCCGATGCCGGCGTAGGAGCGGCCGCGGCATGCGGTGCCGCCCTGGCCGTGGCCGTGGTGCTGGCCGACGCCTCCGGGTGGCTCCGACGCGACCCGGCGGTCGATCGGGCCGTCGTCGTGGCCACCGTGGCCCCGGTGACGTTGGCCATCGCCATCGGCACGGCCTTGACGGTGGCCGCCGTCGCCTTAGCCGGTCTCCGGACCTGGACGGGGTGGGTGGTGCCGCTGGCCTTGCTGATGGGGGCGGTGGCCATCGCCGTGGCCGCCGCCGTCGCCACCAACCGGCTCCGCGACGGGCGCGCCGGTCATGGAGGGGCCGGCGGTGGAGGGGCCGGCGGAGGTAGGCTCAGCGGCCGTCCCACACCAGACGGCCGGCCACGAAGGTGAGGACCACCTCGCCGACGGGGGTGAGGGCCACGAGATCGGCCCGCCGTCCCAGCTCGATCCGACCCCGATCGGTCAGCCCGAGGCAGCGGGCGGGCGCCTCGGTCACGGCGTGCACGGCCGCCGCCAGCCCGCACCCGGTGTAGGCCATCAGGTTGCGAACGATGGCGTCGAGACCCACCGTCGTGCCGGCCAGTGTGCCATCGCCAAGGCGGGCCGCCTCGGCTGGAGCGTTGGCGGCGCCGGTTCCCATCAGGGCCACCGCATCGCTCACCGCCACCACCCGGTCGCCGGCCACCCGCCAGACGAGATCGATCATCTCCGGAGCGAGGTGGATCCCGTCGGCGATGAGGCCGACGTTGGGGAAGCGCTGAAGGATGGTGGCGGTCACCCACACGTTGCGGTGATGGAGCGGAGGCATGGCGTTGAACACGTGGGTGCCCATCGTCGCTCCGGCCGCCAAGGCGTCCAGCGCCTGCTCGCCGGTGGCCTCGGTGTGTCCGCAGGACACGATGACACCCCGCTCCACCAGCTGGGCGATCACGTCGAGGGCCCCGACCAGCTCGGGGGCCAGGGTGACGAGGCGGACGCCCGCCTCGGGTGTGATGTCGTCGGCCACCCGCGCCGGCACCCCCTGCAGCAGCTCTCGCCTGTGGGCCCCGTGACGCGACGGAGCGAGCCATGGGCCCTCGAGGTGCCAACCGATGGCGTCGGCCCCCGTGTAGCGGTCGCCCGACGGTGGACCCGCCCGCCAGGTGCTCTGGGCCTCCCGCCGGCGCCCGAACCCGTCGGTGGTGAGGGTGGGGAGGAACGAGGTGACCCCGAGCTCGACGAGCCGCTGGCCGACGACCCACAGCGCCGACGGCTCACGTTGGAAATCGTAGCCCCAGCCCCCGTTGATCTGGAGGTCGATGAAGCCGGGCACCACGCACAGGCCGGTCACGTCGATCACGTCGCCACCGCCGGCGGACTCGTCGGTGATGACCCCGTCGGTCACGCTCAGATCGAAGACCTGCCAGCCGGTGGCGGTGAGCACGTGGCCGCCGCAGATCAGGTAGGAGCTCGCCGCCGTCATCGGATGGTGGGCCTCGTCCCGCCGGTCAGACCGGGGTCACGCCGTTGTGGCGGTCGGTGAAGTGCCGCCGCTTGTTCTGGGCCAGGCCGATCCGGCGGATGAGCTCCTCCCGCAGGAGCTCCGGCTCCACCACGGCCTCGAACACGAGGTCGGAGGCGAGCCGCAGCAGGTCGACGTCGGCCTCGTACTCGGCCCGACGCTCGTCGACGAAGGCCCGACGCTCGTCGGGGTCGGCGATGGCCTGGATCCGGTTGTAGTACACGGCGTTGACCGCCGGCTCCGCGCCCATGACGGCGATCTGGGCCGTGGGCAGGGCCAGGGTGGCGTCGGGTTCGAAGGCGGGCCCGCACATGGCGTAGAGACCGGCGCCGTAGCACTTGCGGAGCACGACACAGATCTTCGGCACCGTGGCCTCGGAGACGGCCGAGATCATCTTGGCCCCGTGGCGGATTATGCCCTCCCGCTCGACCTGGGTGCCGATCATGAACCCGGGAACGTCGGCCAGGAACACGAGGGGCACGTTGAAGGCGTTGCAGAGGGTGATGAACCGGGTGGCCTTGTCGGCGGTGTCGGTGAACAGCACCCCGCCCTTCACCGCCGGGTTGTTGGCCACGATGCCCACCGGGTGGCCCTCGAGGCGACCGAAGCCCACCACCAGCTCGGGGGCGAATCGGGGCTTGATCTCGAAGAACGACTCGGCGTCGATCAACCCGTCGATCACGCGGTGGACGTCGTAGCCGACCTTGTCGTCGTCGGGGACGTCACCGGTGCGCAGTGGCACGTCGGGCGGCGACCATTCCTCCCACGGTGGGGGCTGACGGAAGTTGCTCGGCAGGTAGGAGAGGTAGTGGCGGGCCAGCTCGATGGCGGCCTCGTCATCGGCGGCCAGGTTGTCGCCCACTCCGGACACGGTGGTGTGCATCGTTGCCCCACCCATCTCCTCCAGTGACACCTGTTCCCCGATGACCTCCTCGGCCATGCGGGGTGAGCCCAGATACATCGAGGCGTTGCCCTCCACCATGAACACCACGTCGCAGAAGGCGGGGATGTAGGCCCCGCCGGCGGCCGAGGGACCGAACAGGCAACAGACCTGGGGTACCCGGCCCGACAGCCTCACCTGGTTGTAGAAGATCCGCCCCGCTCCCCGCCGTCCGGGGAACAACTGGACCTGATCGGTGATCCTGGCCCCCGCCGAGTCGACCAGCCAGGCGATCGGTAGCTCCTCGGCAAGCGCCTGCTCGGTCAGGCGCACGATCTTCTCCACCGTCCGGGCCCCCCACGAGCCAGCCTTGACGGTCGGATCGTTGGCCATGATGGCCACCGGTCGACCGTCGACCAGGGCCCGGCCGGTCACGACCCCGTCGGCCGGCAGGTCATCGGTGGGGGCGATGGCGTTGGCCAGGAGGCCGTCCTCGACGAACGTGCCCTCGTCGACCAGCAGGGCGATGCGGTCCCGTACGAACAGCTTTTTCTGACCCGCCAGCTTCGCTCCCTGGGTCGCCAGGTTGCCCTGACGCGCCCGTTCCATCGCCGCTCGAAGGTTTTCAGCGCTCACGGTGTCCGATGATGCCACAGAACCGGCCCGATCCCTGGCGCCGATCGCCGAGACTCGGGCCGCGCCGGCTTGCGTCGGAAGCGCAACTCGAGCCTCCGACCCCACCAGGGCGACGCTGGCGACCCTGGACCAACCCACCCGACTGGCCTGGTGACGCGCCGCCCGCAGCCGCGGGGTTCGCCGGGGCCATCGATACGGGTGCTCAGGCCGTCTCGATGCCTGCCGCGTCCTCGAGGCCGAACCGCTCGATGGCGTCGTCGCGCAGTTTGAACTTCTGGATCTTGCCGGTGACGGTCATGGGGAACTCGTCGGTCACGGCGACGTAGCGGGGGATCTTGTAGTGGGCGATCTTCCCCTGGCAGTACTCCCGCACCTCCTCGGCGGTGAGCTCGACCCCGTCCTCGGTCTGGACCCAGGCCATGATCTCCTCCCCGTAGCGGGCGTCGGGGACCCCGATGACCTGGACGTCGCGGATGGCAGGGTGGCCGTAGAGGAACTCCTCGACCTCTCGGGGATAGACGTTCTCGCCGCCCCGGATGATCATGTCCTTGATCCGGCCCACGATGTTGACGTAGTCCTCGTCGTCCATCTCGGCCAGGTCGCCGGTGTGCATCCACCCGTCACCGTCGATGGCCTCCCTCGTGCGCTCCGGGTCGTTCCAGTACCCGGTCATGACCGAGTAGCCCCGGGTGCAGAACTCGCCGGGGACGCCGCGGGGCACGATCTCGCCGGTCTCGGGGTCGACGATCTTGATCTCCACGTGGGGATGGGCCCGGCCCACGGTGCCGACCCGCTTGTCGATCGGGTCGTCGGTTGCGGTCTGAGTCGACACCGGCGACGTCTCCGTCATCCCATAGCAGATAGTGACCTCGTCCATGTTCATCCGCTCGATGCACTGCTTCATGACCTCGACCGGGCACGGCGAGCCGGCCATGATGCCGGTCCGCAGGGCGCTCACGTCGTAGGACTCGAAATCGGCGAGGGCCAGGATGGCGATGAACATCGTCGGCACCCCGTAGAGGCTGGTGCACGCCTCCTCGGCCACGGCCGCCATCGTCTGGGCCGGATCGAAGGCGTCGGCCGGGACCACGATGGTCGATCCGTGGGTGGTGCAACCGAGCACCCCCATCACCATGCCGAAGCAGTGATAGAAGGGCACCGGCACGCACACCCGATCCTCGGGGGTGTAACGGCACCCCTCGCCGACGAAGAAGGCGTTGTTCACGATGTTGCGGTGGCTGAGGGTAGCGCCCTTGGGGTAGCCGGTGGTGCCCGAGGTGTACTGGATGTTGATCGGATCATCGGGTCGGAGGGAGGCGCCGATCTCGTCGAGCCGGTCGGCCGGCACCTCGTCGGCCCGGGCCAGGAGGCCGGTCCAGTCGTCGGTCCCGATGAACCACACCCGTTCCAGGGTGTCGAGCTCGGGTCGGACCTCGTCGACCATGGCCACGTAGTCGCTGGTCTTGAAGGCGGTGGTGGCGAACAGGCCCCGGCACCCCGACTGGTCGAGGGCGTAGCGCACCTCGTGGGTCCGATAGGCGGGGTTGATGTTGACGAGGATGACCCCGATGCGGGCGGTAGCGAACTGCACCAGTACCCACTCGGCGCAGTTGGGGGCCCAGATACCGATCCGGTCGCCCTTGGCGAAACCCTCGGCCACCAGCGCCCGGGCCAGTTGATCGGCCCGCTCGGCCAGCTCGCCGTAGGTCCAGCGGATGCCCTGGTGGCGGACGACCAGGGCGTCGCGGTCTCGGTGAGCCGTCACCGCGGCGGCCAGGTTCTTGCTGATCGTCTGCTCGATGAGGGGTGTGGAGGTATCGCCCGACGTGGCGCTGGGAGAGGATGCCATGCCCCAGACATTAGGGTCTCCCGGCGCCGGCCGGAACCTCCGCCGTCGCCGGCACCCGCCGCCGCACCGATCAGGGTCCGGAGGCGGCGGCGATGCGGGCCAGGACGTCGTGGTCGTGGGGGGCGTGAACCCACAGCACCAGCACGTCGACACCGGCGTCGACGAGGCGTCGGCGGGCGTCCGAGGTGGGGTCGAGCCAGCCGGGTTCGTAGAGGGCGAAGGCGCTGAACTCGAAGGGTCCGCCTCCGGCCCCCGTCCTGGCCCGGCGGGCGGTGGCGCCGAGGGCCTCCAGGTCGGCGTGGTCGGCCGAGGTGTTGAAACCCCGGGCCCGCCGCCCGGCGAGCTCGGCCATGCGGGGGCCGTAGCCGCCGACGACGAGCGCTGGTACCGGCTCCGGCCGGAGGAGACCGCCGCCGGGCCCGAGGGCGGCCAGCCGCCCCCGCCACGCCTCGGTCGAGCCCGACCACGCCCGGCCCAGGATCTCGATCGTGTCCTCGACCCGGGCCCGGCGGACCGGCGGCGGGTCGTCGGTGAGGCCGGCGACCCTGAGCTCGTCGCCGTAGCGGCCGCCACCGCCGCCGGCCCCGAGGCCCACGACCAGCCGTCCCCCCGACCACGCCTGCACGGTGGCCAGGGCCTGGGCCAGCACCGCCGGCGGCCGGAGGGCAGCGTTGACCACGAGCGGTCCGATCCGGCACCGGGTGGTGGCCGAGGCCAGGATGGCCAGGCAGGTCAGTCCCTCGAGCACGGTCCGGCGGCCATGGTGGACGAAGCCCGACAGGTGGTCCATCGTCCAGATCCCGGTGATGCCCGCCTCGTCGGCGGCGGTGGCGGCGGCGGCCAGGGCCACCGGGGCGGCGTCGAAGGGCGAGAGTCCGACCTCGAGCCTCACCGTCGGGCCCGGGTCGTACCGGCGGCCAGGGCCACCGCCTCGTCCTGGGCCCGCTGGAGGCGCTCGGTCAGCTCGGCGGTGAAGGCCCGGAGCTGGTCGCGCTTGACCCGTGTGCCGTCGGTCGGGATCGGCGCCGCCATCGGCTCGCCGACCACGATGCCGACGTGGGACCGGTGGACGAAGCGGGCTCCCATCGGCAGGGCCCGCTCCGTTCCGGCGACCCCGATCGGCACCACTCGGGCCCCGGTGCGGGCGGCGAGCCAGGCCGCCCCGTCGTACAGCTCGTCGATGCGATCGCCGGAACGGCGCCCTCCCTCGGGGAAAACGATCATCGCCTCCCCGGCGTCGAGCAGCGTGCGGGCAGCGGCCAACGCCTCCCGGTCGGCCTCGCCCCGGCGGACGGGGATGGCGCCGAGAGCGGCGCACACCCAGCTCACGCCGGGCGTGGTGAACAGCGACTCCTTCCCCAGGGCCCGGATCCGGCGGGAGCACTGGGCGGCGATGAGGGCGGAGTCGAGATGGGAGCGATGGACGGGGGCGAGGATGGTCGGCCCGGGCTCGTCGAGCACCTGGGTGTTGGCCGACCGCACCCGCACCCACGGGTTGACCAGCAGCCGCAACGTGCCCCGCACGAACCGGTAGAAGAGCAGAGACGAGGGACGCCGACCCCGGACCAGGGCCTGCTCTCGCAGTTCGACACTCATGGCGGCAAACCTACTCAGCCGGGCCCGCCGATCCATCGCCCGCTCCCGGCGGCACACTGGGGCGGTGCAACCCCTGCCCCCCGCCGTCCTCCGACTCTGGCGTTCGGTGGCGGTCGTCGTCGGCGTCGCCACCGGGATCGTGCTCGTCGTCGTCGATCTGGCGGCCCGACGCGTCCTCGATCCACCCGTCCCACCGATCGTCGGGCCGGTGCTCGTGGCCGCCGCCACCGGCGGGGTCGGCTGGCTCGTGGCCTCGGCCCGCTACCGGGGGTGGGGCTTCGAGCTCAACGACGAGTGGATCAGCGGCCGCTGGGGGGTCATCGGCCGCCACCGGGCGACGATTCCCCGCAACCGGGTCCAGACGGTGACGAGCGAGAACGGGCCGGTCGACCGCTTCCTGGGCCTGACATCGGTCACGGTCCACACCGCCGGCGCCGGCGCCCCCAACCTGTCCATCCCCCACCTCGACGACGACACCGTCGAGTGGCTCCGCCATGAGCTCGCCCGCGGCCGCCCCCGCTGAGGGCGGCCCCCTCGACTGGCGTCGACCGCACCCGATCACCCTCCTGGTCGAGGCGGGCGCCGCCCTACGCCAGGTCGTGGTGGCGATCGTGCTGGTCAGCGGCAATGTCGTCAACGGGCTTGTCATCGAGATGACGCTCATCTTCCTGCCGCTGGGTGGGGCCGTCGCCCGCTGGTACACGACCCGGTACGCCCTCGACGCCGAGTCGATCCACCACCACTATGGGCTGATCTGGCGACGACGCCAGGTACTGCCCCGATCGAACGTGCAGAACGTGTCGACCAAGGCCGGGATCATCGCCCGGATGGCCTCGGTGGTCGAGCTGCAGGTCAGCGATGCCTCCTCCGACGGCGACATCGACATCCGCTTCGTCTCCCAGGCCGAGGCCGACCGCTTGACCACGCTGCTGCGCGACTCGATGACGCCGGGCTCGGGCGGCGACGGTGACGGTGACGGTGACGGTGACAAGGGCGCTGTCACCATCGGTGACGACGGGACCGCCACCACGAGCGCGGGTCGACCGGCCCCGGTCGGCCCACCGATCGAGCGACCACCGCTGGCCGCTCCGAGCACAGGTCGGCTCGTGGCCACGGAGGCGAGCTCGCTCACGGTGGCGGTGACGGCGCTGAGCGCGGTACTCGCCGGGATCGGCTCTCTCGTCGGTTCGGGGTTGGTCGACGGGCCGCCGGGCGGGCGGCGGTGGTTGATCGTCGCCGTCGCCACTGCGGCCCCACTGCTCGTCGCCCTCACCGCCGTCGTCGGGCGGGTCCTGGCCCTCGGTGCCTTCCGCCTCACCGCCGACCCCGATCGGCTGCGCATCCGGGTCGGGCTGCTGACCGAGGCCCGGGTGGCCACCCGACGCGAGCGTCTGCAGCAACTGCGGGTCCGGCGGGAGCTGATCCACCGTCGCCTCGGCATCGAGCGCGTGGAGTTCGAGACGGCCGACGTCGACGTCAAGGGGGCGGGGACCAGCTATCTCGATCCGGCGGCGGCGGCGGGTTCATGGCGTTCCCTGGCCGTCGCCACCCTCGGGTCGCTCGAGCTCGACGAGGACGATCTCCGCCCGGTCAGCCCCCACACGATCCGACGGACGCTGGTGCGCACCATCCCCGCCGTCCTGGTCTGGCTGGCGCTGGCGCCCGTCGCCCTGTGGCTCCCTCCGGCTCCCATGGCGGCCACCGCCGCGGTCGGGTGGTGGTACGCCAGGGCCCGGTACCGCCGGCTGGGGTGGGCCCTCGGCGCCGACCAGCTCCTGGTGCGCAACGGGGTCGTGGTCGAGACCCTCTCCCTCGTCGAGCTGGACAAGGTCCAGAGCCTCCGGCTCCACTCGACGTTGTTCCAACGCCGGTGGGGGCTGTCGACCTTGCAGCTGTCGACGGCCGGCCTGGGCCTCGGCGGCCTGGTTCAACTGCCCGACCTGTCGACGGCCACCGCCGAGGCGCTGGTCGACGCGCTGGCCCACCGGGCCGCCGCCACCCCGCTGGACCGGACGCTGTGAGCTCACAGCGGCGCCACGTGAGCAACCCGATCACGCCGTCATGGCGCGAAGAAGCGTCGACCCCGGGCCAGGTGGAACAGGTACAGGTAGTAGGCCCCGAGCAGCAGTGAACCGATGAAGCGGGCGAGGGCGCCGACCGGGTCACCGTCGACGACCGCCAGCCCGGTCATCACCGAACCGCCCGTCACCGCCACCGCCACGCCGACCGCAGCCAGGACGGCCCCGACGGTCCACCGGACGGGACGACCGATACCCGCCGCCCGGGCCACCGACCACCGCACGCTGCCGACCGTACCGACCGGGCCCCGGGGGTCCCAGAGCACTGGTGCCCACTCGGGGAGGTCCGCCCGTCCCATGCCGGGGTAGTGTCGAAACCATGGCTCATTCCGGCTCCACCCTCCACTGGTCCGACACCGACACCGAGGTCCACAAGGTCGTGGTCGGCCCGTACGAGAACAACGTGTTCGTGATCCGCTGCCGCCACACCGGCGACGCCGTCCTGCTCGATGCCGCCAACGAACACGACCTCCTCCTCGACCTCTGCCGATCGCTCGGCGTTCGCACCGTGCTGGAGACCCACGGCCACTGGGACCACATCCAGGCCGTCCCCGCCGTGCGCGACGCCGGTTACGAGGTCGGGGTGACGGCAGCCGACGCCGAGATGCTCCCGTCCTACGACTACCTCCTCGAGGACGACACCATGATCGAGGTGGGCCGGCTCCGTCTCCACACGATCACGACGCCGGGTCACACCCCGGGCTCGATCTGCTTCCGCCTCGTCGACAAGCCCCTGGTGTTCAGCGGCGACACCCTGTTCCCCGGTGGCCCCGGGGCCACCGGCTACGAGGGCGGCGACTTCGCGACGATCATCGAATCGATCGACCGGCGACTGTTCACCCTCCCGCCCGACACGCTCGTCCTACCGGGCCACGGCGACGACACCACGATCGGAGCCGAACGCCCTCAGCTGCAGGAATGGGTGGATCGGGGCTGGTGAGCCGGACCGGCCATAATTTCCACTACGCAGATTGTGCAATTCGATCGGCTCACTACACTGAACCCATGACCGCTCCCGTGTTCGAGATCGAGGACCTGCGCGTCGCTACGCCCACCATCGACGGCGGTGGTGGCGGGATCGAGCTCCTCAAGGGGGTGACGCTGCAGATCCGACCGGGCGAGGTCCACGCCCTGATGGGCCCCAACGGATCGGGCAAGTCGACCCTGGCCGCGACCCTGCTCGGCTCGCCCGAGTACGAGGTGACCTCGGGTCGGGTCCTGTTCAAGGGCGACGACATCACCGACTGGCCGCCCGATGTGCGGGCCAAGGCCGGCGTGTTCCTCGCCTTCCAGTACCCGCAGGAGATCGCCGGCGTCTCTGTGCTCAGCTTCCTGCGCCAGGCCCTGAGCGCACGCAACGGAATGGAGACGAGCGTGCTCGAGCTCCGGCTGGCCCTCATGGAGTGGATGGACAAGCTGAGCATCGACAACGCCCTCCTCGAACGCTACGTCAACGAGAGGTTCTCCGACGGCGAGAAGAAGCGCAACGAGATCCTCCAGATGGCGGTGCTCGAGCCCGAGGTGGCCGTTCTCGACGAGACCGACTCGGGGCTCGACATCGATGCCCTGGTGGCGGTGGCCCAAGGGATCCAGGCGGTCAGGGCCGAGCGGCCCGACCTCGCCATCCTCGCCATCACCCACTACCAGCGCCTCCTCGACCATCTCCATCCCGATCACGTTCACGTCCTGGTCGACGGTCGCATCGTCGCCTCCGGCGGCCCGGAGCTGGCCAATCGACTCGAGCGCGACGGCTACGAGAGCTTCCGATGAGCGACCCCACGAACGACCACCACAACGGCGGCCACCCGACGACCCGGTCGGGGGGTAGCGATCGCAGCGGAGCGGAGCACGGCCTCGACGTGGCCCGGATCCGCAAGGACTTCCCCATCCTGGAGCAGCTCCAGGATGGCCGCCGGCTCGTCTTCCTCGACTCCGCCGCCTCCTCCCAGCGGCCCCGGCAGGTCCTGGAGGCCATGAACCACCTCTACGAGACCGGCTACGCCAACGTCCACCGCGGCGCCTACCGCCTGGCCGAGCAGGCCACGAGCGCCTACGAGCGGTCGCGGGCCACGGTGGCCCGCTTCATCGGGGCCGCCGAGCCCGAGAGCGTGGTGTTCACCAAGAACGCCACCGAGTCGATCAACCTCGTGGCCGGCAGCTGGGGTCGGGCCAACCTCGGCCCGGGCGACGCTGTCGTGCTCACGATAATGGAGCACCACGCCAACATCGTCCCCTGGCAGATGCTGGCCCAGCAGCTCGGCTTCGAGATCCGCTGGCTCCCCATCGACCCCGACGGCACGCTCGACCTCACCGAGCTCGACCGCTACCTCGACGGGGCCAAGGTCCTCGCCTTCACCGCCATGTCAAACGTGCTCGGGACCCTCAACCCGGTGCCGGAGCTGACGACGGCGGCCCGGGCCCACGGGGCGATCTCCTTGGTCGACGCCTGCCAGTGGGTACCGCACCTCCCGACGGACGTGGCGGCCATGGGGGCCGACTTCGTGGCCTTCAGCGGGCACAAGATGCTCGGCCCGTCCGGTATCGGCGTCCTCTGGGGCCGGCCCGAGCTGCTGGAGGAGATGCCACCGTTCCTCGGTGGAGGCGGCATGATCCTCAATGTGACGACCGAGGGATTCACCACCGACGCCCCGCCGGGCAAGTTCGAGGCCGGCACCCCTCCGATCGCCGAGGCGGTCGGGCTGGCCGCCGCCGTCGAGTACCTCGAGGCCCTCGGTATGGAGGCCGTCCGCCGCCATGAAGTAGAGCTCACGGCCTACGCCCTGCGGAAGCTGCACTCGGTCGTCGGCGACGATCTGGTCATCCACGGTCCGGCCGAGCCGGCGGCCCGGGGTGGGGTGCTGTCGCTCGACCTCGGGGGTGTCCACGCCCATGACGTCAGTCAGGTCCTCGACCAGTCGGCGGTGTGCGTTCGCCCCGGTCACCATTGCGCCAAGCCCCTGATGAGGGAACTGGGGGTCACCGCCACGGCCCGGGCCAGCTTCTACCTCTACAACGACACCGACGACGTCGACACCCTGGCCGATGCCCTCGTCGAAGCCCGAGACTTCTTCGCCCTCTAGAAAGGCTGCACCCGTGTCAGGACTGGAAGACCTCTACCGGGAGATCATCCTCGACCACTACCGCAGCCCCCGTAACCGGGGGGAGCTGCCGAGCCCCCCGGCGCACCGGACCGAGGGTTTCAACCCGTTGTGCGGCGATGAGGTCGTCGTCTACGTCGAGCTCGACGACGACCGACGCATCACCGACATCAAGATCTCGGGCCAGGGGTGTTCGATCTCCCAGTCGTCGGCGTCGATGATGTCGGCTGCGGTCAAGGGGAAGACGGTGCAGGAGGCCCGCGACCTGGCCAGCACGTTCAAGTCGATGATGTCGATCCACGAGACCGATATCGGCGGCGACGGATCCGAGGCCGAGGCCCCGCCCGGGGGTGTCGACGGCGAGCTTCCCCTCGGCGATCTCGAAGCCCTGCAGGGCGTGGTCAAGTTCCCGGTCAGGATCAAGTGCGCCACCCTCGGCTGGAACACGCTGATCCAGGCCTTCGACGAGGTCGGGGCCCAACTCTCCTGACCGGGCTCGGGGATGGACGTCGGGGCGGACGTCCGGATGGACGTCGAGGTGGTGTCGCGGTGGACGTCGCGGTTGTGACGACGCCGGCCGTCACGCCATCATCGTTAGGGCGATGACCGAAAAGCGACCTCCCTCCCCCATCGACCGGGCTTTCCTCACCGACGACCCGGACGCCGGGCAACTGGTGCTGGTCCGCCATGGTCAGCAGCAGTGGCCCCACCCGGAGACCTCCACCACCGGGGACTGGGTCGACCCACCGCTCTCGGAGCTGGGCGTGCGCCAGGCCGAGGCCGTCGGCCGCTTTCTGGCCGAGGAGCCGGCGTCGGCCATCTACAGCTCCCATCTGGTCCGGGCCAATCACACGGCCAAGGCGATCGCCGGTCACCACGGCCTCGACGTCACGGTGGTCGAGTCGCTGGAGGAGTTCCAGATGTTCGGCCAGCTGGCGCCCGACCAGCGGGCGGTCGACATCCTGGGCGAGCGGGCGCTGGAGGGCATCCGCAACCGGTTCGTGCAGTCGTTGAGCTGGGACGTCTACCCGTTCAGCGAGGCGTCGCTCGACTTCCGCCGTCGCATCGGCTACTCGATCGAGGGCATCCTGGCCGACCACCCGGGGGAGACGGTGATCGTGGCCTGCCATGGTGGGGTGATCAACGTGATCATGGCCCAGATCCTCGGGCTCGACATGGACTTCGTGTTCCGCCCCGCCCATGCCTCGGTCCACCGGGTCCGCTTCGCCGCCAACGGCCGCCGGGTGATCGAGTCGCTCAACGACCACCACTTCCTCCGCCGCGACGACCTGCTCACGTACTGAACGAGCTGTTGACCTCTCCTACCATAGTCGTATACTTGCGTCGTGCCTCGCGGTCGCCCGTCGCCGAAACTCGCCATCACCGTGGACCCAGAGATCCACGAGCGCGTCGTCGCCGCCGCCGCTGCCGACGGTGTCAGCTTGTCGGCATGGATGACCGAAGCCGCCCGCCGAGCCTTGCTGGTTCGCGACGGGTTGGCGGCGGTCGCAGAGTGGGAGCGGATCAACGGAGCGCTCACCGACGACGAGATGTCGGAGGCGCACCGACAGGTCGGCACGGAGATCGCCCTGGGCCGGCGAACGGGGTGACAACGGTGTACGACACCGGTGTGCTGATCGCGGCCGATCGTAATGATCGGCGAGTGTGGGCTCAACACCGAGCACGGCTCGAGGCCGGACAGATCCCAGTTGTGACCTCGCCAGTCGTGGCGCAAGCCAGTCGATCACCTCGTCAGGTCACGCTGCGACGAATCCTGCGGGGCTGTGACATCGTTCCGTTCGCGCCCCATGACGCTCACGACGTCGGCTCGCTCCTCAACGACTCAGAAACCACGGACGTGGTCGATGCGCACGTCGTCATCGTCACGTCCCGAGTCGGGCCGATCGTGCTCACCAGCGACCCAGAGGACCTCCGCCTGCTGGCCCAGCACGTCAGCCACGTCAAGGTCCGCGCCGTATGACCTTCGAGGTTCACCCGACGCCATACGCGAGCGAGTTCGATGCTCGGCAGCAGACGGGAACGCCGACGGCCTTCGATCTCGAAACGAGACCTCTGAGGTCAGCCATCGTCATGGCCTCGATAGCCGAAGAAGGGTCACTCCTCATGGCGGAACGCGAGCGACGGACGAATCAAGCACGGCCAGCCCGCCCCTGGATCACTCGAGAGCAACCCGTTGGTCACATCGCGTGACCCCCGGGCAGACCAGGCTTTCGCCGATATGCGGGCTCGCCTGAACTCACGTGACGCCTCGGACCCGGTGTTCGAGGCACGTGACCGCAGTCGATCGGGGCCAGATCACAGGCCAACAAGGGCTGCGCCGCAGGCAGCTCGCTCAACTCTGCGCCCGGTCGACCAACCGGGCGATCGCTTCGATGTAGCGACCGGGGTCGACCAGGAGCAGGTCATTGTGACCGGCGCCTTCGACGAGCTCGGTCGTCACCGCGCTCGCCGTCAGGAGCTCGGCGGTGGCCAGCGCGTTGTCGACCGGGACCAGGTCGTCGAGCAGGCCATGAATGATGAGGCTGGGCATCGTGATCGTCGCCAGCTTGGCCTCGTGGGCGGCGACGAGGCGATCGAGTGCCGCGCCAGGAGGTAGCCCCAGGCGGGTGACGAACCGCCCCACGTTCCCTGCGCCGCTCTCGAGTATCAGAGCGCAATAGCCGGGAACCCGCGCCGCCACCTCGAGGGCCGGGTTGGCGCCCAGGCTGCGCCCCATCACGAGGCGAGGACCGTCGAACCCGTCGGCGTCGAGTAGCTCGAGCGCCCGTTCCCCGCACACCGCGCCGTCGGCGACAAGATGCTCGATCGTCGGAGACCCGGTGCTGCGGCCGTAGCCGCGAAACTCGAACACGAACAGGTTCGCCCCGATCGAGTGGTAGAGCGGAGCGATGCCGTCGTGGTCGCCGGCCACCTCTCCGTTGCCGTGGAAGTAGACGATCGTCGGACCGTGAGCGTCGATCTCGTAGCGCCTGGCAGCGATCGACACACCGTCGCCGACCTCGACGACATGATCGGTCGCTCCCGCCGGGGTCGGGGATGGATCGGGGCGGGGAAAGAAGATCTGGGAGCTGACCCCTCCCCGGTCGAGCAGCGAGTAGTCGGGATCGTCGGCCACGGCCGCAGCGTAGTCGGCGTTCAACTCGCCCTGAGCTTGCCCCCGACCGCCGACCACGGCCTCCCCCGCCCCCGGGGCGGCGCGGGAGGTGCAGGCAGAACCCGGACCGGAGCACCGGCGCTCGCGTCGTCGACAACGGAGCGGGCGTCGTGTTGGCCGAGATCCTCGAAGGAACCTGACCACGAGGGCGTTACGGCGGAGGTGACGATCGCCAGTCGTCGTCGCGGCCCGCTCCCGTCCTTCTGGACCCGTCGACCTGCCGAAAACGGGAGCTCGATGTATCACGGCGGCCCTTCGACCGTCGACACTACAACCGGTTCCACAGGGGTCCGGCACACCGTCTACGACGGCGACGAGGAGGCCAGCACCGTGAACGAGACCATCCACAGCCAGTCGTCCACCGCCACCACCGACCCCGCCGCCGCCGGCGACCGCTTCGGCCGGGTGCTCGACGCCCTGATCGACGCTCTGGCCGATCAGGTGCTGGCCTCCCAGGATCGCTGCGTCGACGCCCTGCTCGACCTCTACAACGTCGCCCCGGGCCCGCTGGCCCGTCAGCTCGTCGTCGACATGCTCGACGAGATCCGCCACCTCCGTGCCGTCAAGGCCGAATGGCTGCTCGCCCAGCTGGCCGACCTGGGTGCCGCCGTCGCCGTCGAGGAGGCCTTCTTCGCCTGATGCCGACGCTGCCCTCGGCCCCGGCCGCCCCGTCGTCGCTCCCGAGGTACGGGGCGTACTCCCCGGCCTCCAGCTCGTCGGCCAACTCCGGGCCACCCGAGGCCACGATCACGCCCCTGACCAGCACGTGCACGTGGTCGGGGCCCAGCTCGGTCAGCATCCGGCTGTAGACAGCACCACCCCGCACCTCGCCGTCGACCACGGGCGCCTCGTAGGGGGGGACGGGCTTGGTCGCCGGCAGGCAGGTCGGCTCGCCCTCGGCCGGGGTGGCCGAGGGCGAGGTTGCGGACGGAGGGAGGCCGATCAGTTCCGCCGGAAAGGCCACCAGCGACGAAAGCCCCGTGTCTGGCGGCTCCGATCGGCGTCGACCTCGGCCCGAACCCGGTCACCGGCGGCGTTGATGATGTCCTCTGCTTCGTCGAGCAGGTCGGCGATCGAGTGGTCGGCACCGACGCTGGTCGGGGCCTCGGGGGTGGGAGGGGTGATCAACGATCCGTGTCGCCAGTTGACGTCGGCCATCCGCCGCTCGAACCGCTCACAGTTCTCGGGGCAGTGCCACGGCGCCTCCGGCGCCAGGTCGAGCCCACACTTCCGCATCGTGTCACCGCTTGGATAGGTTCGGCTCTGGAAGTGCTTGCAGTCCTGCCGCATTGCCATGCCAACATTCTGCCATTCGTCCGGGAGACTGAAAGCTCATGCCCACACCCCACATCAGCGCCGGACCGGATGACTACGCCGCCACCGTCCTGATGCCCGGCGATCCCCTCCGGGCCCGCTACATCGCCGAGACGTTCCTCGACGATGCCCGCCTCGTGACCTCCGTGCGGGCCATGGAGGGCTGGACCGGCACGTACGGCGGCCACCCAGTCTCGGTCCAGGGTTCGGGCATGGGCGTCCCGTCGATCCAGATCTACGCCACCGAGCTCGCCGTCCACTACGGGGTGGGCCGCATCGTGCGGGTCGGCTCGTGCGGCGCCCTGCAGGACGACCTCGGCCTGGGCGACATCGTGATCGGGCTGGCCGCCGGCACCGATTCGACCGTCAACCGCAACCGTCTCGGCGGGCGGGACTTCCCGGCCGCCGCCGACTGGGACCTCCTGCGGTCCGTCGCCGACAGCGCCGGGCGGCGCGGAACACCGGCACGGGTCGGCACCATCTACACCTCCGACTTCTTCTACGAGCCCGAGGGGAGCACGACCTTCGAGCTGCTGGAGCGCTACGGGGTGCTGGCCGTCGAGATGGAAGCGGCCGGGTTGTACGGTGTAGCGGCCGAGCACCGGTTCGCCGCCCTCGCCGTGTGCACGGTCAGCGACCACTTGAAGCGCGGCGAGTCGCTGTCGGTGGACGAGCGCCAGCAGGGCTTCGACGACATGATCGTCACCGTGCTCGAGGCCGTCGGGCCCTGACCGCCGGGGGCGACCACGGACGGCGGGCACGTGACCCCGGACCTCGTCACGACAGGAGGCGGAGGTCGCCCACCAGCCGGGCCAGCTCGGCCGCCGCCCCGCCGGCCGGGGCCAGGGCGTTGGCCTCCGACTCGATCCGGTCGAGGGACAGGTCGCCGGCGTGGGGGCTCTGACGCAGGACCTCGGCCAACGAGGCCGCCGTCACGGCCAGTCGGAAGTCGTGGTCGCTGTCGGCCCAGCGGGGTGTGATCACGGCGCCGGTCAGCTCGAGCCGTGACTCCCGGACCTCGCTCCTGGTCGGATCCTCCCACCGGAGCTGGACCGTTCCCAGCCGGTCACGGTCGCCCGTGCCCGACGCCAGGGTCAACTCGTAGAGGGCGGTCACCTGGTCTCCCGCCCCGAGCTCACCGGCATCGATGTCGTCGTTGCGGAACTCCGAGTCGAGCACGGCGCGGTTCTCGAAGCCGAGCAGGCGATAGCGGGTGACGTGGTCGGCATCGAACTCCACCTGGATCTTGGCGTCGAGGGCCACGGTGAGCAGGGTCGAGACCAGCTCGTCGCTGAACAGGCGCTCCGCCTCCGCCCCATCGTCGATGTAGGCGTAGAATCCGTCACCGTCGTTCGCCAGCCGTTCCATGGTCACGTCGTTGTAGTTGCCCATGCCGACGCCGATCGTGATCAGCTGAACACCACGGTCGGCGTCACCCCTGATCAGCGAGACGAGTCCATCGGGATCGACGAGCCCGACGTTGGCCACGCCATCCGAGGCCAGGACGACCCGGTTGATCCCGTCGTCGACGAACGACTCCGCCGCCAGGTCGTAGCCCCGCTGCAGCCCGCCCTCGAGGTTGGTCGACCCGTCGGTTCGGAAGGAGTCGACGGCGTCGAGGATCACGGCCTCGTCGGCCACCGACGTCGGTGGTAGGAGGGTCTGGGCCTCGTCGCCGTAGGTCACGATGGCCACGGTGTCACGGGGGCCCAGCTCGACGACCAGGCGCCGCAACGCGGTCTTGATCAGCTCGAGGCGACCGTCGCGGCCCATCGAGCCCGACGTGTCGACGACGAAGGTCAGCGAGGCGTCCGGCCGGTCGGCGTCGGCCACCTCCGCCGCCTGCACACCGACCCGTACGATGACGTTCCCGTCGTCGTACGGCGACGGTCCCCCGTCGGCCACCACCGCCAAACCGTCGCGTGGGGCCGGGTAGTCATAGTCGAAGCTGTTGACGTACTCCTCGACCCGGACCGAGTCGGCCGGGGGGACCATCCCACCCGCGACCCAGCGGCGGGCCACCCCGTAGCTGGCGGTGTCGACGTCGAGGGCGAACGTCGACAGGGGATCGTCGGCGGTGGCCACGAAAGGTCGGATCCCGTAGTGGCGGAATGTGTTGTCGCCGCGCTCGGTGTCACCGCCCTCGGCGTCGGTGGCCCCGAGGGCGGCCATGCCGCCTTTCGCTGCTGCGTCGTCGGCGGCCGCCATGGTGGTCGTCGCTGTGAGCGCCTCCCCGACCGCCGGCGCTGGCGCGCCGCCTGCTGCGGCATCTCGGCCGGAGGCGCCTGACCGGTCGGCGATGGACTCCTCCGCCGACTCCTCGAGCGACGAGGTGGCCTCCCCGACGTCGGCCGTGGCCGTGTCGTCGGTGCCGCCCGACCCGCAGGCGGTGGCGCCGACGGCCAGCGCCAGCACCAACGCAGCCAGGGGCCCCAGGTGGGTGGTCTTGTCCCGCTTCTGCTCGTGGCGATGCATGACCGCTCGGGCGTCGGGAACGACCCGTCGGTTCCCCGCCGTCACGCGATCGTCATCGCAGGGGTGGCCAACCCCCGGCCCGCCGATACCCGAGGCGGGACGATCCACTACACTTGAAGCGCCTCTACAAAAGGAGCTGCAACCCCCATGGGACTGTTTGACAAGGCGAAGGACCTGGCCGACAAGGCCGAAGATGTGGCCGAGATGGCCGCCGAACACGCCGACAAGCTGCCGGGCGATATGGGAGACAAGGTCAAGGATATCGCCGAGAAGGTCGGCGAGCTGACCGACAAGATCCCGGGCCAGGCCGACTGACCCGGAACCACGCCAAACGACCGGAGCCGCCCTTCGGGGCGGCTCCGTCGCGTTCACGAGATCCACTGGGCTCGGGGTCGAACTGTCCAGCAGCGATGACGCGGCTGCACCGCGTCGACGGGCATCGGTCGGGGGCCGAGCTCTCAGCTCCCGGCCGGGTCGGCCGACACCGCCACCTCGAACTCGAGGAGGGTGGCTCCCATGGCCACGGGCTGTTGGTCGCCGGGGTGACCACCGGCCTCCGCCCCCGGCTGGCCTCCGGGGTGACCCCCGGCCTCGGCGCCGGGATGGCCGCCAGGGTGACCGCTCTGCCCGGAGGAGCTGGGGGGACCGCCGGGGGCGGCGTGACCCCGAGCGAACACATCGCTGGTCCGCCACGCCTGGTACGCCTCCTCGTCGGCCCAGCGGGTGTAGACGAACCATCGCGATTCGGCGTCGCCGGTCGGTCGGAGCAGCTCGAAGCCCTGGAAGCCCTCGACCCGAGACAGCTCGTCGAGGCGGGCGCTGAACCGCTTGACGATCTCCTCCCCCGCCTGGGGAGGGATCTCGAGCGCGTTAATCTTCACGACTGCCATTGATCGGTCCTCTCGGAAGGGTGGTTTGCGGGACTCGTCGGCGACCCTACCCTGTCGGTGGGCGGCTCAGCCGACCGACCCCTCCATCTGGAGTTCGATGAGACGGCTCCACTCCACGGCGTACTCCATGGGCAGCGTCCGCGTCACCGGCTCGATGAAGCCGTTGACGACCATGCCGATCGCCCGCTCCTCGGAGAGACCGCGGCTCATCAGGTAGAAGAGCTGCTCGTCGGCCACCTTGGACACGGTGGCCTCGTGCCCGATCTGGGCGTCGAGGGCCCCGATCTCCATGTAGGGGTGGGTGTCACTGACCGAGTGGTCGTCGAGGATCAAGGCATCGCACTGGGCGTGGCTCTTGCAACCGCGGGCGTCGTCCTCGACCCTGACCAAGCCCCGGTAGCTGGAACGGCCACCGTCCTTGGAGATCGACTTCGTCACGATCCTCGAGGTGGTCTCGGGAGCGGCGTGGACCATCGTGGCCCCGGTGTCCTGGTGCTGGCCGGCTCCGGCGTAGGCGACGGACAGGACCTCGCCCGTGGCCTTGGGTCCCACCAGCCACACCGCCGGGTACTTCATGGTCAGGCGGCTGCCGATGTTGCCGTCGATCCACTCCATGTGGCCCTCGGCCTCGACGCGGGCCCGCTTGGTCACCAGGTTGAACACATTGTTCGACCAGTTCTGGATGGTGGTGTAGGTGACCTGGGCGCTGGGCTTGACGACGACCTCCACCACCGCCGAGTGGAGGGAGTCGGAGGTGTAGACGGGGGCCGAGCAGCCCTCGATGTAGTGGACCTTGGATCCCTCGTCGGCGATGATCAGCGTCCGCTCGAACTGGCCCATGTTCCCGGCGTTGATGCGGGAGTAGGCCTGCAGCGGCATGTCGACCTCGACGCCGGGCGGGACGTAGATGAACGAGCCCCCCGACCAGACCGAGGTGTTGAGAGCCGAGAACCTGTTGTCGTTCATCGGGATCACGTTGCCGAAGTATGGCTTGACCAGCTCCGGGTACTCGCGGAGGGCGGTGTCCATGTCGCAGAAGATGACGCCCATGCGCTCGAGGTCGTCGCGGTTGCGGTGGAACACCACCTCCGACTCGTACTGGGCGGTGACGCCGGCGAGGTACTTGCGCTCGGCCTCGGGGATACCGATTTTCTCGTAGGTGTCTTCGGTTTCACCCTTCATCCACGACATCTCGCGGACGATGCCGGCGTCGAGACCCCTCTTGGGCTTGTCGATGTGGTCCTCGGCGCCGCTCCAACCGAGCGTGTACCGACCGAGGTCCAAATTGTCGGGGCTGACCGTCATCGAGCAGGCTCCTGGCGCTGGCCAGTTTCTCCTACCTCGATAGTAACAAACAGCTGCGCCTGCGCCTCGGTCGGCTGGAGGGAGGGCTCAGTCGAGCCGCCGGAGGCCCTCGGCGTAGACCCTGATCCGCTTGCGGTACTTCTCCACGCCGTCGCTGATCATCCCGGGGGTGACGCAATCCGGCCTGATCCTGGCCGGTACGCCGAGGGCCATGGCCCCACTCGGCACCTCCATGTCATTGGTGACCACGGCGTTGGAGCCGACGAGGGCGCAGCTGCGCACGATCGCCCGGTGGAGCACGACGGACCCGTTGCCGACGAGGACACCGCTCTCGATCGTGCATCCCTCGAGGTGGACGAGGTGGCCGATCACGCAGTCGTCCCCGACGACGGTGTCGAGTCCGGCCGTGACATGGAGGACCGTGCCGTCCTGGATGGAGCTGCCGGAGCCGATGCGTATTGCGCTGTCGTCGGCCCGCAGCACCGCACTCGGCCAGACCGACGACTCGGCCCCGATCACCACATTGCCGATGATGACCGCATCGGGGTGGATGTAGGCGGTCGGATGGATCGAGGGCTCGGACGCGCCGAGAGCGTAGATCGGCATCACCCGAGCCTAGCGCCGGGGCCGAGCCCCGGTCAGATCAGGTCCCGCACGTCGAGCACCAGGGCCGACAGCGACAAGGCGATGAGCACGGTGACGGTCAGGTAGGCCAGGGGCACGGCCCGCGTCATGTCGAGGGGGCGGGTCGACCCGGGCAGGAACCGATGGCGGATGGCGTCGAGCCCCGCTACCGCCGCGTGGGCGCCGTCGAGCGGCGGGAGGGGGATGAGGTTCACGGCGCCGATGGCGCACGAGAGCACACCGAACCAGCGGAGCACCGCCACCGGGCCCGACTCGATCACCCAGCCGCTCACCTCCGCCTGGGCCACCGGTGACATGAACCGGACCGGGGCCTCGGTCGCCCCCGAGAGGTCCAGCAGCGAGGCGACGTAGTCGCCGAGGTGGGTGATCCAGCGGCCCAGGGCCTGCGCCGTCCCCTCGACGACGAACCAGACGTCGTCGGCGCCGCGGCCGATGGCGGCCACCGGGCCCTCGCCCTCGAGCAGGGCGGCGGCCACGAACGCCAGCCACGCCAGCACCAGATTGACGGCGGGGCCGGCGAGGATCGTGGCCACCCGGCCCCGATGGGAGGCCGCCCGGTAGGTGGCGGCCTCGTCGAAGCCCTCGGGGAGGGTGGCCGACGGCGTCATCCCCACGAGCTGCACATAGCCGCCGAGGAACACGGCCTTGAGGCCGTAGCGGCAGTCGCCCACCTGCAACGCCACCACCTCCGGCCCGAAGCCCCAATAGAACTCCGTCGGGCGCATTCCGGCCCGGCGGGCCACGATCAGGTGGCCGGCCTCGTGGGTCACGATGACGATGCCGAGGAAGGCGAGGAGCCACAGTCCGTCCGGGGCAAACACGGCCAGCGCCGCCAGCGAGCCGGCGGCGACCGCCGCCCACCCCACCGATATCCGTGCCGTCGGCACCGCTGGTATCCGTGCCGTCGGCACCACTGGCCTCCCACCCCGAACCGGTCGTCGGGTACGCGCGCTTCGATCACACCCGGACGGGCGATATCACCGTAAGCGCAAGAAAACCACATTCAGTGATGGCTGGCCATGCGAAGGGTCACCCGGTCGGCCCTGGGTGGTTCTCACTCCGCGAATGAGCCGTAGCGCCCCTTGTGGAACACCATCGGGCCCGCTTCGCCATCGCCGACATCGAGGTGCAACACGCGACCCATGACCAAGTTGTGATCACCGCAGGCCACGACCTGGTCGATCCGACAGTCGATGATGGCGTGCACACCGGGCAGCACCGGGGCCCCCGTAGCCGGAGCGGGCGTGACCTCGACCCCCTCGAACTTGTTGTCGGAGCGGGAGGCCATGACGGCGCACAACTCCTGCTGATCGGACGTCAGTACGTTGACGCAGAAATGGCCGGCCTCCTCCATCGCCGGCCAGCTCCCGCTCTCCGTCCCCAGGAAGAAACCGACTAGGGGCGGGTCGAGCGAGATGGAGGCGAACGACCCGATGGCGATCCCGACCGGGCGACCGGCAGCGTCCGCCGTCACCACGGTCACGCCCGTCGGAAAGCACCCGAGGACCTTCCGGAAGTCGCCGGGGTCGATGATCGGGTCGTCGGTCCTGTCGCTCATGAGGGATCCCTTGGGTCGCTGATCGATCGGATGGTTGTCACGTCGGGCCTGGCGTCCGGTTCGATCGAGCCGGGCCCTGGCCACGGCCCGTGGTGTCGGACCCGAATAGTGACGGCCGGCAGCCTAATCGCAATCATCCGGACACAACAGCCGATGCCCCCGCCTCGACAACCGGAGACCGGGGCTCAACAGCCGGAGATCAGGGTGAGCCCCTCGGCCCCCCCCAGGACCTGGCAGGCGTGGCCCGCCGCGTCCTGGATCCGCTCCACCGTCGCTTGCACCCAGGCGTCGTCGTGGGCCGGGTCGTGGTGGAAGAGCACCAGGCGCCTGGCCCCGCAACCCAGGGCCAGGGCCAGGGCGAATTCGGGGGTGCAGTGACCCCAGTCGGTCCGCTTGGCGAACTCCTCGTTCGAGTACTGGGCGTCATGCACGAGGATGTCGACTCCGGCGCACGCCTCGACCACCTCGTCGGGCACATCGAGCGAGCCGTCCATCGGCTGCTGGTGGTCGCTGACGTACGCCAGCGACGCCGTCCCCACGTCGATGCGGTAGCCGTTGGTGGGGCCGACGTGGGGAACGTCGAAGGCGGTGACGGTGGCCGATCCGATGGCGAAGCGCTCGTTGGACACGTCGCGGAAACTGATCGAACCGGGCAGAAGGTCGATCGGCACCGGGAACACCGGCGGACAGATACACGAGCGGAACGCCTCGGCGATCGAGCCGTCGACCTGTCGGGGGCCGATGATCTCGAGCGACGCCCCGGCCGTCAGGAGGGGCCGGAAGAACGGCGTGCCCTGGATGTGATCCCAGTGGAGGTGGCTGACGAGAGCCGTACCCATGAACGAGTCACCGCCCGACGGAACGGCCCCGCTGAGGAGGTCGGCGCCGAGATAGCGGAGGCCGGTACCCAGGTCGATGATGATGGGCCGCTCACCGGGCACCGAAACGAGAACACACGAGGTGTTGCCACCGAAACGGCGGGTGTCGTCGCACGAGCACGGCGTCGAGCCCCTGACGCCGTAGAACCTCGCTGTCAGCATCTCGGGCCGTACACCTCGCTCTAACCCCCGTTGGCGTTCCCCGGTGACCCCCGCCGGTCGGCGCGGTGCCCGAAGGGTAGCCGGCCGGTCGGTTCAGGTGAATCCGGTGTGAACAAGGTCTCACGCTGCGATGGCCGGGCTTCGTCGCGACCGGGCGACGGCCCATGCTCCCACGCCCGGGCACGGCCCGTCCCGACACCGGGGTGGCTGTCCGCCGGACGACGTGGGAGCATGGGCCCGAGCCGGTGACCACCCGACCCGGAACGGGCGCCCGGACCCCGGGTGGTGACCCGGACCGACGAGGAAGGGGACTTCGATGGTGGTGCTCGACAGCCCGGCCCTGCCCGACGGCGTAATCGCCGTCGTCAAGCGGGACTGCCCGACCTGCGAGCTCGTGGTGACCGTGATCGACCAGCTGGCGGCGACCGGCGTGTCGGTCACCGTCTACACCCAGGACGACCCGGCGTTCCCTCCCGTGTCGGCGCCCGTGGTCGACGACACCCAACTGCAGATGTCGTGGGCCCACAGGATCGAGACGGTTCCGACGCTCCTCCGGGTCAGCGACGGCCGGGAGCAGGCCCGGGTCGTCGGGTGGTCCCGAGCCCAATGGGAGGAGCTCTCCGGAATCGACGGCCTCGGTCCCGACCTGCCGGAGCAGCGGCCGGGATGCGGCTCGCGATCGGTCGACCCCGACATGGTGGACGAGCTCGCCGTCCGCTTCGGCGGATCGGCGCTCCGGTCCCGCCGCATCGAGCTGGCCCGCCTGGAGGACGAGCTGGAGGCCATGTTCGACCGGGGCTGGACCGATGGCCTCCCCGTCGTCCCCCCCACCGAGGCCCGGGTCCTCCGGATGCTCGAGGGCACGACCCGGCCTCCCGGGGAGGTCGTGGCCGTCGTGCCACCCGACCTGGTCGAGGTCACCGTGGAGCAGGTGGCGGTCAACGCCGTCATGGCCGGGTGCCGACCCGAGTACCTTCCGGTCGTGCTGACGGCGGTCGAGGCCGCCTGCACCGACGAGTTCAACATGCACGGCCTGGTGGCCACCACGTTCTTCTCCGGCCCCATCATCGTGGTCAACGGACCGATCGCCGAGCGGATCGGAATGAACAGCGGGAACAACGTGCTGGGCGAGGGCAACCGGGCCAACCTCACGATCGGGCGGGCCCTCCAGCTCGTCGTCCGCAACCTCGGCGGCGGCCGCCCCGGCACCCGGACCCGCCCCGGGGTCGACATGTCCCTGATGGGATCACCCGGCAAACTGGGGTTCTGTTTCGCCGAGCGGGAGGATGACTCCCCGTTCGAGCCGCTCGCCACCTCCCGTGGCCTGCCACCGGGCGCCGACGCCGTGACCCTCTTCGCCGGCCAGGGCCCGACCGCCATCGCCGACCAGCTGTCGCGCACCCCGGAGTCGCTGGTCCGCTCCATGGCGGGGGTGCTCGCCACCGTCTGGCATCCCAAGCTGGTCCTCGGGGCCGACGCCATGCTCGTCGTCGGGCCCGAGCACGGCCGCATCTTCCGCCAGGCGGGATGGGACCGGGCCCGCCTCCGGGCCGAGCTCGACGAGCTCCTCACCGTCGACACCGACGATCTCCTGCGCGGTCGCGATGGCATCGACGAGGGCCTCCCTCCAGCGCTGGCCGGCCGCCGGGTCACCAAGTTCCGGCCCGACGGCCTCCACATCGTGCACGCCGGCGGCGACGCCGGCCTGTTCTCCGCCGTGCTCGACGGCTGGGTCGGAGGGCCGATGGGTTCGATCCCCGTCACCCGCCCGATCCTCTCGCCAACGACGGCCTCCGAACACCAGTGAAAGTGAGCTGAAACCATGACCGTTGTACTCGACCCGACCGCCGGAAAGGCGGCCCAGTCTCTCGAGACGGTGGCCCGGCCGGCGTCGATCGAGGGGCTGCGCGTCGGCCTTCTCGACATCTCCAAACCGCGGGGAGACAAGTTCCTCGACCGATTGGCCGACCGACTGACGGAACGGGGGGCGGTGGTGACCCGCTACGCCAAGCCGACGTTCACCAAGCCGGCGCCCGTCGATCTCCGCCACGAGATCGCCACCAACTGCGATGCTGTCATCGAGGCCCTCGCCGATTGAGGCAGCTGCACGTCGTGCAGTGTGCACGACATCACCGATCTCGAGCGCCGAGGCGTGCCCGGGGTCTTCGTGGCCAGCGCCGTGTTCGTCGACGCCGCCCAGTCCCAGGGCGAAGCCCTCGGCTTCCAGCCGGCCCGCCACTTCGTTCCCCACCCGATCCAGGACCGGACCGACGAGGAGATGCGGGCCATCGCCGACGAGGCGATCGACGCCCTCGTCGCCAAGCTGACCGGCGGCGGGTGACCGGCGACCTCTGACGGGCGGGGAGCGGGTCGGGCCGGCCGGCCCGACCCGCCGCGCCGGTCAGGGGCGAGGTGCCGGCGCCCCCCGGCCGGGCAGCACCAACCGATCGCCGTCGACCGACGCCAAGCCGTCGTCCACGACGAGCTCCGCCACCGCCGCGGCCCGCCCCGGCTGGTCGGGCCATCCCATGACGACGGCCAGGCTATCGATCGCCACCGGCCCCCGGCGGAGGGCCTCGACCAGGCGTCCCCTCCCCTGCCGGTCGGATCCGGCGAAGGGCGCCTGACGTCCCGACACCGCAGCCGAACCGGTGGCCGGATCCGGATCGGGCCGGCCGGCCCGGGCCCACCGGCACCGGGAACGAAGGGGGCAGGAGCCGCAGCGCGGGCCACGGGCCGTGCACCACCCCGCCCCCACGTCGAGCAGCGCCTGGTTCCAGGTCCACGCCCGGCCCGGGGGTAGGTTGCGCTCGGCCTCGGCCTGGGCCGCCGCCGGGCCCAGTCGTCGTCCCCCGACACGGGCCAGGATCCGGCCCACATTGGTGTCGACCACCGCCTCGTCGGCTTCGAAGGCGAACACGAGGACGGCCCGTGCCGTGTAGGGGCCCACGCCGGGCAGCGCCAGCAGATCATCGAGCGTTGCCGGCAGCCGCCCCCCATGGTCGGCAGCGACCACGGTGGCGGTGCGATGGAGGTTGACCGCCCGCCGGTTGTAGCCGAGCCCGGCCCATTCGGTGATCACGTCGGCCACCGGAGCGGCGGCGCAGGTCGGCGGATCGGGGAAGCGGTCGAGGAAGCTCCACCATCGCGGGACCACGCGCTCCACCTGGGTCTGCTGGAGCATGGCCTCGGCGACCAGCACGGCCCAGGGATCCCGACTCCGCCGCCATGGCAGATCCCGTCCGTTGCGCTCGAACCAGAGCCCGAGCTCGGTCCCGATCAGCGACCCGGACCTCTCCCCGGGCGGTCCGGCGTCGGCGCCGGATCGGGATCTGGTGACCATGACCGTAACGGTAGCGGTCGGATGTGAGCGACTCCGGTCCCCCGTCTACCCTGCCAGGTATGACGGAACCAGATCTCCAGGAAGCGGCGGCGGCCATCGAGGCTGCGGCCGCCGTCGTGCGCAGCGCGACGATGAATCTCGCCGAGACCAGCTCGGTCGACGCCGATCAGGTCGTGGCCTACGACCTGGCCCACGCTGCAGCCGCCGTCGAGACCGCTCGGGCCATGCTCGACTACGGAGGAAAGGGCGACGTCGAAGCCCGGTTGACGTGCGTGTTCGTGGCCGACGTCGTGGCCGACCTCCAGTCGAGGATCTGGGGCCGGGAGCAGCTGTGGGCCACCGGACCCGGCGCCCTGGACACCACCGCCGGTTTCGTCGCCGCCTGGCGCCATCCTGGGACGCTGGCCGCCCTGGCCGGCCAGGACGGACCGCGCCATCTCGACCAGGAGTTCGAGCTGGTGCAGGACACCTTCCGCCGCTTCGCCGAGGAGCAGGTGGCCCCCCACGCCGAACACATCCACCGGGAGAACACCGACATCCCGGAACCGCTCATCCAGGGCCTGGCCGAGATGGGCCTGTTCGGCCTGTCGATCCCCGAGGCCTACGGTGGCTTCGCCGGCGGCGGCGAGTCCGACTACTACGGCATGGTCATCGCCACCGAGGAGCTCAGCCGGGCCTCGCTCGGCGCCGCCGGCTCTCTCATCACCCGACCCGAGATCCTGGCCCGGGCCCTCGAGGCGGGCGGCACCGAAGACCAGAAGCAGACCTGGCTGCCCCGTCTGGCCGCAGGCGAGATCATGAACGCGGTGGCCGTGACCGAGCCCGACTACGGCTCCGACGTGGCCAGCATCAAGGTGACCGCAACCCGCGGCGACAAGGGATGGCTGATCAACGGGGTCAAGACGTGGTGCACGTTCGCCGCCCGGGCCGACGTCCTGATGCTCCTGGCACGCACCGATCCCGACCGGTCCAAGGGTCACCGGGGCCTCTCCGTCTTCATCGTTCCCAAGGAACGGGGCGACGGTCACGGGTTCACGCTGACCCAACCCGGGGGTGGATCGATGGAGGGTCGCCCGATCGACACGATCGGGTACCGGGGCATGCACTCCTACGAGGTGGCGTTCGACAGCTGGCTGGTCCCGGCCGAGAACCTGATCGGCGAAACCGACGGTGAGGGCCGCGGCTTCTACTACCAGATGGCCGGCTTCGAGAACGGCCGCCTCCAGACCGCGGCCCGGGCCATCGGCCTCATGCAGGCCGCCTACGAGGCGGCCAAGGACTACGCCGAGAACCGGGTGGTCTTCGGCTCCCCCATCGGCGACTACCAGCTGACCCAGGCCAAGCTCACCCGCATGGCCGCCCTGATCCAGGCCGCCCGCCAGTTCGCCTACTCCGTCGGCCGCATGATGGCCAAGGGCGAGGGACAGATGGAGGCCTCGATGGTCAAGGCCTACGTGTGCAAGGCCGCCGAGTGGGTAACCCGAGAGGCCCTGCAGATCCACGGCGGCATGGGCTACGCCGAGGAGTACGCCGTCAGCCGGTATTTCGTCGATGCCCGTGTCCTCAGCATCTTCGAGGGAGCCGACGAGACCCTGTGCCTCAAGGTCATCGCCCGCACCTTGGTGTCGCAGGCCGCTCAGTAGACAACCTGATCGTCCCAATCGGGCGGGCGGTGGTCGGCTAGACCTGAAACGCTGTGCTGTTCCCGACAGTGGCGTTCGCCCTCTTCTTCTGCGTCGCCTTCCTCGCCAACTGGCTGCTCCGACCCCGGCCGGTGGTGTGGCGGCTGGCGATGATCGCCCTCAGCCTCTTCTTCTACGGCCACTGGGACCGTCGCTTCGTCGTGCTGCTGGCGGCATCGATCGCCGTCAACCACCTGGCCGGCCAGGCGGTGGCGGTGGCCAGGAACCGGTGGGTGCTGGCGGTGGGCGTCGGTGCCAACCTCGCCATCCTCGCCTTCTTCAAGTACTACGGGTTCTTCGTGACGTCGACCGTCAACGCCCTGGCACGATTCGGCGTATCGGCCAGTCCGGCCCTGCTCGACATCACCCTCCCCATCGGCATCTCGTTCTTCACCTTTCAGGCCATCGGCTATCTGATCGACGTGCACCGAGGCCGCTTCGACCGTCCCCTCTCGCTGCTCGAGGTCGGGGTGTTCCTGTCGCTGTTCCCGCAGCTGGTCGCCGGGCCCATCGTGCGGGCCACCGACATGGTCGACCAGATCCGGACCCGACCCGATCCACGCCGCATCCCGGCCGCCGAGGCGTTCTGGCTGATCGGTCGGGGCCTGATCAAGAAGGTGGTCATCAGCAGCTACCTGGCGACCAACCTGGTCGACCCGGTCTTCGACGTTCCCGGGGAGTACTCACGCAGTGAGGTCCTGCTTGCCGTGTACGGCTATGCGGTGCAGATCTACGCCGACTTCAGCGGCTACACCGACATCGCCATCGGCTGCGCTCTGCTCCTCGGCTTCCGCTTCCACCCGAACTTCGACTCCCCCTACCGGGCGCTGTCGATGCGGGAGTTCTGGCACCGGTGGCACATCAGCCTGTCGACCTGGCTCCGCGACTACCTCTACATCCCCCTCGGGGGCAGCCGACGGGGCGGGCTGTTCACAGCCCGCAACCTCGCCATCACGATGGTGCTCGGTGGCCTCTGGCACGGGGCGGCGTGGACGTTCGTGGCCTGGGGTGCGATCCATGGCGTAGTGCTGGTCGTCGAACGGGAGATCTCGACCCGTTGGCGTCCCCTCGGACTGCCGGACCGGCTGGTCGTCGTGCTGAAGTGGTTGCTCACGTTCCACATCGTCTGCCTGGCCTGGATCTTCTTCCGGTCCGACACCATCGCCCATGCCCTCGACCTGCTGGCCCAGCTCGTCGAAGGGGGTCGACCGGCCCCGATCGTCTCCCTCCTCTTCGTCGCCGTCATCACCGCCGTCCTCGCCGCCCAGTTCCTCCCGGAGGGTGCCGGCCTCCTGGTTCGGCGTCACCTGGACCGGGCCGGTCCGGTCGTCCAGGTCGTCGTCCTCGCCGTCGCACTCACCGCGATCGACGCCCTCGGCCCCGAGGGGGTCGCTCCCTTCATCTACTTCCAGTTCTGATGCCTGAATCGTCCCGCCCCGTCCCTGCCGCCGGCTCCGCCCCTTCCCACGGGGAGGCCGGGATCCCCGAGACCGACCCCGGGGACGACGCCGCAGTCACACCGGCCGACACCGGCGCCGACGCGGCCGACACGGCACCCACGCCGACCGACACCGGTCCGGGGATGGCCGCCGGACGGGTGCTGTTGACGATGGTCGGTGCCCTGCTACTCGGCGCCCTGCTCAACGCCGAGACCATGCTGCACCGGGCCGAGACCGCCCATCTCGGCCCGGCCCGGGACGTGGCGTTGGCCTTCTGGCGGCCGGTGGCCTCCGTCAGCTCCGCCACCGGGCTCACGCTGCCGCGGAGCGGCCTCGACGCCCTCGGGTCGGATGACGGGCTGTACGGGCAGGAGACGGCGGCCGGGCCCGGGGTGCCCACGGTGGGCTCGACCCGCGGTCACCTCGGCCACGAGCCGCTGGGCGGGCCCACGGTCGACCCCACCCCTGCCACGCCGGCCGGGCCCACGGTGGCCACCGCCCCGGCGGGCGAAGCGGCCCGGCCCGGCGCCACGGTCGACACCGGTCCGGCCACCGCCACCCCGCTCGGCCTACCGGGGTTACCCGCTCCGGCCACCGGTGTCGGACCGATGACGGACGGGCCGACGACGACCCCGACCACTGTCGCCCCGACGCCGTCCGATCCCCGACCCTCGGCCGTCGGGTCCAGCGCAGGGCCGAGGGTCGGCTTCCCGTTGCGCCGACCGACGGTCGACGACCCGCTCCGGGTCCTCGTGGTCGGCGACTCGACGATGGACGCCCTCGGTTCGTCGCTCCAACGTGACCTGGCGGCCACGGGGGTGGCAGTCACCGAGCTCGACGTCAGGGTCTCGACGGGTCTGGCTCGCCCGGACTACTTCGACTGGCCGGCCCGGTTGCGGGAGCTCGTGGCCAGTGGCGGCAGCGAGGTCGTGGTGATCATGGTCGGAGCGAACGACGCCCAGCCCTTCGTGATCGGAACGTCGCCGGAGAGCTTCGGGACCGAGCGGTGGTCGGCCACCTACCGGGCCCGCGTCTCCAGCCTCCTCGACGAGTTGACGGCCGGGGGCCGGTGGGTGATCTGGGTGTCACAGCCGACGATGCGGGACGCCGGCCACGACGAACGCATGCAGACGCTGAACCGGATCTACGCCGACGAGGTGGCGCGTCACCCCACGGCGGCGTTCATCGACACCCGCCCCCTGACGGTCGACGAGGACGGGCGCTACGCCCCCTATCTCGCCGCCGACAGCGGCGATCAGGTGCTCGTCCGTCAGGCCGACGGCGTGCACTTCACCGCGGCCGGGGGCGACCGCCTCGCCCCTGCCGTCATCGACGCCATCAACACCGTGGCCCCGCTCTACTGATCGTCCCCGGTTTTCGACGGGCGTAATTCGACCGCGGTGGACGCACCGGGCAACCTGTGGGCCATGACCAACGCTGAGACCCAGGTACGCATGCCCGCCATCTCGCTCGCCGCCGTCCCCGGGCGCCGCCGCCAGACGGTCGAGCTGGCGACCGAGATCGAGAACCAGGGCTTCTCGGGTATCTTCTGCCCCAGCATGGGCGACGCCATGGGGCTCTGCCTGTCGATCGCCCACGCCACCTCCCGACTCGAGTTCGGCACGTCGGTCCAGCCGATCTACCTGCAACATCCCAACGCCCTCGCCGCCTCGGCCGCCTACATCCACGAGATCGCCGAGGGCCGATTCCGTCTGGGGATCGGCGTCACCCACGGCCCGGTCCATTCCCAGCTCGGTGTCAACCCCGGTCGCCCCCTGTCCGACATCCGCGACTACGTGGCGTCGATGCGGTCGGCCGGGGAACGGGTGGGCGGGCTTCCGCCGATCACGCTGGCGACCCTGCGCGACAAGATGGTCGGCCTCTCGGTCGATATCTCCGAAGGAGCGGTGTGGGCCAACGCCTCCCGGTCCCGCATGGCCCACTCGCTGTCGCTCATCCCCGACGAGCGTCGGGCCGAGGGCTTCTACGTCGGGAACATGATCCCCACGGTCATCGACGACGATCGGGAGGCCGGTGCCGCCCGCAACCGGGCCACCCTGAAGGGCTACGTCACCCTTCCCAACTACCGGAACTACTGGAAGGAGGCCGGTTACGAGCAGGAGATGACGGCGGTGGAGTCGGCGATGGAGGCCAAGGACGCCGACGGGATCCTGGCCGCCATGAGCGACGAGTGGTTGTCGGACTGCACGCTCTACGGCTCGGCCGGTCAGGTCCGAGACGGGGTGGAGGCGTGGTTCGACGCCGGCGTGTCGAGCCCGATCCTCGTGCCCTCGTCGACGAGCGGCGGCCAGATGAAGGCCTTCGCCGAACTGTTCGACGCCTTCGCCTGACCGTGATGATGAGAAGTGGGCCTGCGGCTCGGACGTGGCGCCGGCTCGGTACTACAGGCCGAGCTGGCGGGACGCCAGATCGCGCATGATCTCCTCCGAGCCGCCACCGATCGCCTGGACCCGGACCTCCCGGTACAGGCGTTCGACGGTGTCGCCCCGGAGGTAGCTGGCTCCGCCCAGGATCTGGGCCGCTTCCCGGGCACAGAACTCGAACGTGGTGGTCGCCCCCACCTTGGCTTCGGCGATCTCGGCCACGGGGTCATCACCCTGGTTCAACCGCCACGAGAGGAGCTCCAGCCAGGCCTGGCTGGCGTTGATCAGGCGATCCATCTCGACCAGCTTGTGGCGGATCACCTGATGCTCGACGAGTCGCTTGCCGAAGGTCTCCCGTTCACGGGCCCACGCCAGGGCCTCCTCGTAGCAGACCCGGGCGAACGCCGTCGACTGGACGGCCAGGTCGATGCGCTCGGCGTTGAAGTTGTTGACGATGGCCGAGAACCCGGTGTTCTCCTCACCGATCAGGTTCTCCACCGGCACCCGGACGTCGTCGAAGTAGAGGGTGGCGGTGTCGGAGGCCAGCCAACCCATCTTGTCGAGCTTGGTGCGCGATAGGCCGGGTCGGTCACCCTCGATCAGGAGCAGCGAGATCCCGGCGGGACCCTCGCCGCCCGTACGGACGGCGGTGGTCAGGAAGTCGGCCCGCATCCCCGAGGTGATGAACGTCTTCTGACCGTTGACCACATAGTGATCGCCGTGGCGGCGGGCCGTCGTCCTCAGCCGGGCCACGTCGGAGCCGCCACCCGGCTCGGTGATGGCGAGGGCGGCGATGGCGTCGCCCGACTGGCACGGCGTGATGACGCGGGCCTTGAGCTCGTCCGAGCCGGCCCGCTGCACCGGGGGCAGGCCGATGTAGTTGGAGAACAGAGCGGCGACGACCCCGCCGGACCCCGACCGGCTGAGCTCCTCCATCAGCACGAGCCGCATCAGGGCGTCGCGCTGGCCGTGGCCGCCGTACTCGGCGTCGAAGCCGTCGCCGAAGAGCCCGATCGCTCCCGCCCTGTTGTAGAGGTCGCGGGGAACCTCACCGGCCAGGTCCCACTCGTGGACGTTAGGGGTGATCTCCTTCTCGGTGAACTGGCGGACGACCTGGCGGTAGGCCTCGTGATCCTCGGTGTAGAAGGGGCTGGAGACGTTCGACATGAGGGGAGACTCCGCAGTGGACGGTCGGGGCCACGGCCCGAGGACGGGCGCAGGGCAGGGCAGGGCAGGATTCTAGGCCAGCTCGGTGAGCAGCTCCGAGGCGATGGCCATGGCCGGTGGCCCCGCTTCGGCCGGTAGATGGACTCCGTCGACGGTCACGAGGCGATCGACGAGCCCGAAGGGGACGACCTCGAAGGGGTTGAGCCAGGCAACCCTGTCGCGATCGGTGCAGCGCTCGACGATGGCCTGCCAGTACGGCTCGGGGAGCCGGCGCCCGACGGCGGCCACGATCCAGATCGGCGTGTGCAGGGCTCGGGCGGTGGCGGCCAGGGCCAGGTTGCCGACATCGGTGAGGGCGGCCGCCGCCCCCGCCGCCGCCGCTTCGATCAGGACCAGATCGGCCTCCTCGACCGCTCCCGCCACATGGGCGAAGTCGATGTCCTCGGCGATCATGTCGCTCCGCTCGAGCCGCCGGACGACCGAGGAGGCCTGCCCCTCGACGTCGACCACGAGCACCTGCACATCGCCCCGACGGGGCAGGGCGTCGACGATCGTGTCGGGCCAGCCCGCCACCACCACCGTCGCCCCGTCGGGCAGGGCGTGGGCCAGCTCCCGCCCCGTCCGGTCGTTGCGCAGCTCGTCGATCACACCCCTGGCCTCACCCCGGACGTCGGCTCCTAGGCTGAGACGGGTGCACATCCACCACAGGGGTCCGACGGCGGGCTGGCGGGTGAGGAGCCGACGGGCCGCGGTCACCAGCGCCGCCGGGTCGTTGTGGAAGACCCCGAGGGCCGAGGCGGCTTCCTGGACGAGGAGCCCGGCATCGGCGCCACCGGCCCGGGCCACGTAGCGGAGCTGCTCGATCGGGTGCACCGCCCGAGGTTACCGCCGATCCAAATCCGACGAATCATCCGCCAGGTCGCGGCATTCTCTGTCGCCGATGTGACCGGGGCTTCCGGAGGGCCGACGGCCCGGCGCAGCCGACCGGCAGGGGATGCTCGCCAGCGGCGTCCCCCGTGGCTACCGTTGAGGCCGACCCACGGGTGGACGCCGGCACGGCCGGACAGTGGGCCACCCCGAGCGACCAGCCCCGGGGTGACAATGTTGTCTCGTTCGTTCGACGGAGGTTCGGAGAATGGCCCCAGGTGCGCTAGTCTCGCCGGCCGTGGCCGAAGCTCCAGCCGACCTGATGCTCGCATCGCTCAGAGGCGACGCCTACCCGCTGCGCGACTGGTTGACGTCGTACCCGCTGCTGCTCGTGGCACTCGACCCGTACACCCACGAGAGCGCCTGGATCCTGGAAACGGCGGCCAGGTTCCTCCACCACTACTCGCCGTCCGACATCCGGGTGGGATGGATCGCCACGACCGACGACGACGGGTGCCGGCAATTCCTCGGACCGTGGTCCGAGCGTTTCCTCACCTTCCCCGATCCTGACCGCGAGCTGGTCGTGGCCCTCGGTCTCGAGCGGCTCCCCGGATTGATCCATGTCCGGGCCGATGGTTGGGTCGACGTCGCCAACGGTTGGGATCCAGAGCGGTGGCGGACGATCGCCGGCTTTCTGTCCAAGATCCTGCGCTGGACTCGCCCCACCATTCCCCGCCCGGGCGACCCCACCCCCTACGTGGGGACACCGGTCAAGGGCACCTAGCGTCCTCTGCTCCGCCGGAGCCGGTCTGATAGACAGTTCGGGTGGTCGCCACCCGCTTCGAACGCATGGTCCGCTACGTCCGGCGTCTGCGCTCGACCACCGACCGCGACAACGTCGGCCTCGATCTGGCCCCCGACCTGCCCGAGGCCGACCTGCGCCGCCTCGGGCGCCTGGTCGGCGAGACGATCGAGGGTCGGGGCGGCGAGGTGGCGGCCCGTCGTCGCGCTCGGGCCATCGGCGCCGCCTTCTCCACGCTGGACGTCACCGGCCGTCGGCGTTTCTTCGACCTCCTGGCCGAGCACCACGACGATGACGACGAGGCGGTCGACCGGGCCATGGAGGGCGTCTACCGGGCAACGGACGACCAGGCTCGTCGGCGGGCCGAGGCCGAGCTGCGTCGCGCCCTGCAGCCCCGACGGGAGCGGTTGTTCCGACGGTTCGCCGGCCTGGACGGCGGGCTACCGTTCCTGGTGGTGCTGCGGGAGGACCTGCTCACCCACCGGGCCGCCGATCCCCGGCTGGCCGACGTCGACCGCGACCTCAAGGAGGTCCTCACCCGCTGGTTCGACGTGGCCCTGCTCAGTCTGGTGCAGCTGACCTGGGACTCATCGGCCCGCCTGCTGGAGCGGCTGATCGACTACGAGGCGGTGCACGCCATCGAGTCGTGGGACGACCTCAAGGGACGGCTCGGCCCCGGCCGCCGCTGTTACGCTCTCCTCCACCCAGCCATGGCGGACGATCCGCTCATCTTCGTCGAGGTCGCCCTCACCCGGGGGATCGTCACGGAGCTCGGACCGGTCCTCGATCATTCGGCCGAGCGGGTCGACGCCACCTCCGCCGACACGGCCATCTTCTACTCGATCTCGAACTGCCACCGCGGTCTGGCCGGCGTCAGCCTCGGCGACTTCCTCATCAAGTCGGTGGCCGAACAGCTGACCCACGAGCTGCCGAACGTCAGGCAGTTCGCCACCCTCTCGCCTCTCCCGGGCTTCCGACGGTGGCTGGAGGCGGCGATTCGCGACGGCGAGCTCGACCTCGCCCCCGGCGAGCGCCGCCGCCTGTCGGCCGACGACCCGGAGCTGGCCGAGCACCACCTGGCCGAGCTCGTGGCGGGACCGGTGCCCGACAGCGCCGACCCCCGGCTGGCGGCGGCGGAGCCGGCCCTGATGCGCCTCGCCGCCGACTACCTCGTCAACCGACGTGCCGGGGCGCGGGCCCTCGACCCGGTTGCGCACTTCCACCTCACCAACGGAGCGTCGATCGAGCGGCTCAACTGGTGGGCCAACCCCAGCCCGGCGGGGTGGGAACGGGGGCTGGGCATGATGGTCAACTACCGGTACCGGCTCAACCACATCGAGCGCAACTATGACCGCTACGTCGAGGGTGGCGAGATCACCGTCACCGATGGCGTGCGCAAGCTGTTGACACCGGTGGCCGCGGCGTCCGACGACCGCTGATCGAGCCTTCCCAGCGACGGGCTCCGGAGCGCCCGACGTTCTCGGCCTCTTCGCCCTTTCGGCCCTGACGAGAGGTGGAGCCCGGGCCGGCCGACCATCGGCGCGGCGCAGCCGACCCCGGGTCGGGCTCCGGCCGGGGGCCGCTGGTAACGTCCGCCCGATGGAGATAGATCCCGGCGACCCCCCTCTCGAGGCTCTCGACTTCCTGTCCGAGCGCCATCTCGCCACGCTCACCACGCTGCGGGCCGACGGCTCGCCCCAGGTGACCCCGGTGGGTCTGACGTACGAACCCGAGTGCCGGCTGGGTCGGGTGATCACGAGGGCCGGGTCGTTCAAGGCCCGCACGATCGCACGTCATCCCGGTCAGCGGGTGGCGTTGTGCCAGGTCGACGGGGCCCGATGGCTCAGCCTGTACGGCACCGCGATCGTCAGCTCCGAGCGTCGGCGGGTGGCCGGGGCCGAGCGGCGCTACGCCCAGCGCTACCGACCACCGACCGAACGATCCGACCGGGTCGTGATCGAGATCACCGTCGACCGCATGGTCGGCCGGCTGTGACCCCCGAGGCCTGCCCGATCATGTCGGCCACGGTGGGTCGGCGATGACGGCGCGTACGCTCGAGTCGGTGGTCGGGCTCACCGGCGGAGTCGGGGTGGGCAAGTCCACGGCAGCGGCCATCCTGGCGGAGCTGGGGGCCGTGGTCGTCGACTGCGATCAGCTCGGTCGGCTGGTGGCCGAGCCTGGCGGCTCCGCCCATACGGCGCTGGTGGAGCGCTTCGGACCGTCGATCGTGTCCGGTGACGGGTCACTCGATCGGGCGGCGCTGGCCGGCATCGTGTTCAACGATGCCGCCGCCCTGGCCGACCTCAACGCCATCACCCATCCCGCCATCGACGCCGAGATCGCCGATCGCATCGCCGCCGCCCCTGCCGGCGCCACGGTCGTGCTCGACATGGCGGTGCTCGTCGAGTCCGACCTCGGGGCGGGGCGGTACGGCCCCGTGCTCGTCATCGAGGCCCCGCTCGATCAACGCCTCGAGCGCCTGGGTCGCTACCGGGGCATGACCCCCGACGACGCCCGGGCCCGCATCGCCAGCCAGGCGACCGACGACGAGCGGCGGGCGGTGGCCGATCACGTCATCATCAACGACAGCGACGTCGACGCGCTGCGAGCCGATCTCGAGCGCTGGTGGACAGGCCGGCCAACGGGCCCCGACGGTGACGCCCGCCGGGACCGCTCGAGCCCGGAGGAGTGAGCCGCAGCCCCAGCGGGTAGGCGATTGTTCCCCGCTGCTCTAGTCGGCAGGGAAGGCTGCCGATAGAGTCGTAATCGATGCCGCTCAACGGTGCGCGGCGCAGGAGAAGACAAAACAATGCATACCACGATGGATCCGACGATGATGTTGGGCCGTTACTCACAGGTGGTCACCTCGACCGGAATCGTCAATGGCACGATTCTCGCTGTCGGGGCCAAGGGGATCTCCGTCGCAGTCGACCGACAGGTCGTGCGCATCTCCCCTGCCGACTTTCAGGGGATCAGCGCCGCGTTCTGAGCGTCGCTCGTCGTCCCCCGAACGGATGTCGCCGTACGGGGGACGACGCCTCCACCCGTCCGCTCAGGGGCGGGCCGTGCAGCGCGAATGGGCCGCTACCAGGGCGGGCTTGTCAACGTGTCTGGAGGCAGTAGCGTTACTGCCGGACGCGAGCACAGCGGCGCAGTGCCGCTGACCTTCGGAGCTGAGATGCACGACCTTGAAATCACCTGGCCTGAGGGATCAGCCCGGTTCTCCCCGGACGATACGCCCGTCAAGGTCGGTCGGTCACCGGACGCCGCAGTGATGCTCACGGAGCCGTCGGTCTCTCGGGCCCACATCGAGTTCGAGTGGTCGGGCAGTGCCTGGACCGCCAGCGACAGCTCGACCCATGGATCGTTCGATCCGATCGGCGTCAGGCTGGCCCCGACCTGGACCGTGGGGACCGACACAACCATCCGCCTCGGCGGCGTCGAGGGGGTGGAGCTCCGCATCGAGCTGCTCACGACCCGGGCCGAGGGGTTCGAACCCCGCCTCGGGTCGTCGGCGCCGGCGGAGGAGGTCGACTTCCCCCCCGCACCCCCCGGCCTTCACGACGCCCCACCGCCCCCCGCCCCCGCCAGCGGTGCCTTCTCCGGTTTCGACGCCCCACCGCCGCCCGCCGCCGCCCCGCCGCTGTTCGATGCACCACCCCGACCGGCCCCCGAACCTCCGCCCGGCCCGTCGCTGTTCGGCGACCTGCCGGAGCCGTCGCAGCGTCGACCGCCGAGCCCCGATCAGTCGACGGCGTTCGATGCCCCGGCTCCGCCCGACGCCCATCCTCCGGCCGCCTCGATCTTCGGCGGGCCGCCACAGCCACCTGCTCCCGATCGGGCCGACGCTCCCATCGTGGGCGGCTCGCCCCCTCCAACACCACCACCACCCGACCGGGGACCCGCCGCTGGCGGTCCTCCCCCGCCGCCGTCGGAGTACGACGCACCGCCGCCCTCGGCCTTCGATGCGCCGCCGTCGCCCCGACCGTCCTCGTCGTCGCTCCCCGAGGCCCCGCCCCCTCCTCCTGGGACGCCGCACGCGCCGTCGATCTTTGACGAACCTCCGCCCGGGCCCGCAACGGACGCCCCGTCACCGGGGCCGCCACCGTCCCCCTTCGATCCCCCGCCCGGACCCGCCTCGCCACCGCCTCCGGGACCGTTCGGCGACAGCCCGCCCGGCAATGAAGGTGGTGGGGGCCGTTCGATCCTGGGTGGCGGGCTGGAACCCGAATCGTGGGCGCCGCCGGGCGAGCACGGATCCGCCTACAACGTGGCGTCCACCACCGCCATCTCAGACTCGACGATCCAGCTCTCCGTCGACGGTGGCGACTACACGTTCCTGCCGGGCACGGAGGTCACCGTCGGCCGCGACCCGTCGTGCGTGATCACGCTCGACGAGCGCCATTCCCTCGTGTCCCGCCGCCACCTGAAGATCAGCTGGCACGACGACGGCTGGTGGATCGAGGACTTCTCGAGCAAGGGCACGTTCATCGACGGCAAGCAGCTGACCCGGCCCTACCGGGCCGAGGGGGCGTTCGTCGTCCAGTTGGGCGACGACGACGCCGGCACCCCGATGCGGGTCATCTCGGCCGGTGAGCACCGGGCCCCCCGGCGCCAGAGCATCGGGCTCCTCATCGCCATCGCCGTCCTGGCCCTCGTGGCCATCGGCGCCCTGGCCCTCGCCCTCCGGGGCGGGAGCGACGACGGTGGCGAGGAGACGATCACCGGCGCCGTGGGGACCCCGGTCACGGTGGCCCAGCCGGCACCGATCGATCGGGCGTCCGCTCCGGCGGAGGCGCTGGCCTCGGCCAAGCAGTCAACCGTGCTCCTGCTGGCGGAGACGGGGCTCGGCTCGGGCTTCTTCGTCTCCGACAACCTGATCGTGACCAATCAGCACGTCGCCGCTCTCGGCGATTCGCTGTTCGTCGCCGTGTCCCGCGTCGCCGACGATCCGGCGGTGGTGGAGTTCGAGGCCCAGACCCTGGCCCTCCATCCGTTCCTCGACATCGCCGTGCTCGAGCTGACCAACGACCTCGAGGGCAACCCGGTCAGCAGCGCAGGGCTGCCGTCGGTGCTGATCGGTGACTCCGGCACCGTCACCATCGGTGACCAGGTGTACAACACCGGTTTCCCCGGCAACCTGTCGGTCATCAGCCAGGACGACATGGGCGAGCTGCTGTTGCCGCCCGTCAGCGCCAACAGTGGGCAGGCCGCCAGCTTCGCCATCTGGCCCGGGTGCTCCAACGAGACCCCCGTCGACGTCTTCATCCCTGTAGGTTCTCCCCCGGGGGTCGGCTGCTCGGAGGGCGGCGACGTCCCGAAGGGCATCGTGCTCACCACCTTCGCCAGCGGTCAGGGAGCATCGGGCAGCCCGGTGTTCAAGGGCGACGAGGTCATCGCCGTGGTCTTCGCCGGTCCCCTCGACCAACCCAACGCCAGCCGGAACATCACCACCAACTCGTTCCGGGAGTGGCTCGACGGCGTCATCGCCGACAGCGCCTGAAGCGACCTCGATCGAGGTCATCCCCGGGCAGAACCGCCCGGTCTGGGCCGGGATGGTGCCACTACACTGATGTCGCCCCGTGCCGGGGAATGGGCAGGCACGGGCTGAGACGGGCGAATCGTGGACACTTCCAGGATCATCATCGGCGGGCTCGAGGAGTTCGAGCTGATCGGACGCGGCGGATCGTCGCGCGTCTACCGGGCCGTCCAGGTCGACCTCGACCGGCTGGTGGCGGTGAAGATCCTGACCCCCTCCGATGATCCCGACGCCTTCCGCCGTTTCGATCGCGAGCGCAAGGCGATGGGGCGACTCTCGCTCCACGGGGGGATCGTGCCGATCTACAGCAGCGGAACCACGATGACCGGCGAGCCCTACCTGGTCATGCCCTACTACCCGAACGGTTCGCTGCAGGACCGACTGGAGCGGGCTCCTGTTCCGTGGGACGAGGCCGCTGCAATGATCCTGCGGGCGACGGCGACGACGGCGGCGGCCCATGCCGCCGGGGTCGTCCATCTCGACCTCAAGCCGGCGAACATCCTGCTGACCGAACGGGACGAGCCCCGGATCGCCGACTTCGGCATCGCCCATCTGCTCGGCGACAAGCCGGCGGGGCACAGGGGTGGCAGGCAGTCGTTCACCCCGACCTTCAGCGCCCCGGAGGTGCTGCTCGGAGGAGCGTCGACCACGGCGGCCGATGTCTACGGTCTGGGGGTCACACTGTGGGCCCTCGTCGCCGGCCAGGCCCCGTTCCGCTCGGCCACCGACGACAACACCATCTCCGCCGTCATCGGGCGGGTGGTCAACCACCCCATCGGCGATCTGCGCCACCTCGCCCCGGCCGCGGTCTGCGACGTCATCGAGAAGGCCGCCGGAAAGGACGCAGCCGATCGTCACCCCAGTGCCGCCGCCTTCGGGGAGGCGTTGGAGGAGGCGCTGACCCTGACCCGGGCCGAGGGCGACCGGACGACGGCGGTCACGGGCCCCGAGCGCACGGTCGGCGCGCTGGACACGCCGGACGCGGCGTACCACCGGCCCTCGGACCTCCCGCTCGGTTCCCCGCCCGGCCCGCCGACGCGATGGCACCAGCGACCCCGCGCCGTGGCCGGCATCGTGGAAGGGCGGGCCCGACCGTTGGCGCTCGCCGGCACGACGGCCGTGCTGGCCATCGCCGTCCTGGCGCTCCTCGAGGTCCCGGGAGGCAACCGCTCGCCGACGACGCCGACCGAGGCACGCACCCTCGTGGCCTCGACCGCCGCGACCGGCCCCGATACAGCGGCGGTGGCCGGAGCGGGCGACCCGGATGTGGCGTCGGGCGACGGCGCCGGTCGTGACGCCACGACCACATCGCCCTCCGACCTGGCCTCGATGGGAACGGACAGCTCGCTCGATCTCGCCGAGGTGCTGGGCCTGCGGCCCGGTCACGGAAGCAACGGGAGGGCAGGGTCGCCGAGGACGTCGTCGATATCACCGACCACACCGGTGACGACGGCCTCGACCAGCGCCGCCTCGGCTTCCGCCACCCTCGCTGCAACATCGGCCCCGACGACGACAGCGTCGACCGAGGTCACGACGAGCCCGCCGGAGCCACCCCCGTCCCCGACCGGCCCTACTACCTCCACCACCAACCTGGCGTCCACGTCGAGCTCGTCGACGCCGACGAGCTCGACGACCGGCTCCACCGATACCTCGGCTATCCTTCCCGGCGACGACAGCGACAGCGACAGCGACAGCGACAGCGACAGCGACAGCGACAGCGACAGCGACAGCGACAGCGAC
>JBHJNQ010000036.1:0-163159 GCA_050330635.1 Acidimicrobiales bacterium
GACTACCTCACCCGCCTCGCCCGAGCACCCACCCCCATCCCGCTCTTCACCTGAAACCCGGCGACCCGAGGCCAGCCATACCACCAAATCCACCCCAGCGCGCCCCGCTAACCAAGTACCTCGTAGGCATCCGCTCATCCATCTACTGGCGATGCTCATCGCCGGCGTGCTCGCGGTGGCGGCATGCGGGGGCGACGCCGACACCGACGAGACCGGAACCACCGCCGCCGATGACGGCGTCACAGCCGACACGGGGGGTGACGCCGAGGAGGATGCCTCGGCCGACGACGGCGAGGACGGCTCGCCCGACGCCGGAGGCGACGGATTCGCCATCGACGGCGAGTTCATCATCGACCAGGAAACCTTCGACGCCGGTCTCGCCGAAGGCACGCTGAGCATCTACACGGTCAGCACCGAGGAGGCCGCCCTGGCGATCGCCGAACAGTTCACGGCCGACACCGGAATCGAGACCCAGGTGTTCCGGGCCCCAGGTTCTGAGCTCACCCAGCGGATCCTGGCCGAGTCCGACGGTGGGGTGCACGCCTTCGACATCGTCGCCCTCACCAGTCCGGCCGACATGGACACCTTGAACACCGAGGGCCTGCTGGCGCCCTACGACATGCCGTGGCTCCACGAAGGGCTGCTCGTCCCCGACGAGATCGCCGACGACCACGCCTACTATCCCCTGTACGCCTACCTCTTTCTCATCGCAGCCAACACCGGGGTGCTGGGCGACGATCTCGAGATCACCACCTGGGAGCAGATCGTCGATCCCCAGTACAGGGGCAAGCTCGGGATAACGCCCGCCGGCGTTGGGGGGACCGGGCTGGCCCAGGCCGCCTTCCAGCGCGACGTGCTCGGTGAGGAGTACTGGACGAAGCTCGGTGAGGTCGACCCGGTGATCTTCTCGACCACGGCCACGGTGGCGCAGAGCCTCGCCGCCGGCGAGATCTCGATCGGCGTGGTCGCCGAGTCGGCGATCGCCCTGCCCATTTCCGAGGGGGCACCGGTGGCGTTGTTCTACCCCCAGGAGGGCGTCATAGGCGGGGTGACCTATCAGGCCGTGTCGAGCAACGCCTCCAGCCCCAACGCGGCGAAGGTGTACCAGGCCTGGAGCCTCGCACTCAGGGGCCAGAACGTCATGGCCACCAGGGCGGGCACCCGTGGCATCCGGGAGAACGTGGCCCAGCCCGAGGTCGGTGGGATGCTCCTGCGCTCACAGGACGAGTTCGACATCTGGTGGGCCGACCTGCCGGCCCTCGGCGCCGAGCGTGACACGCTGGTGCCAGGCTGGAACGCCGCCGTTGGTTACACCGAGTAGGAACGGGGGTCGGTCGGCGGCCCGTGGGGACGCCGACCCGCCCCGCTCACGGTTCAGATCAGCGGCATCACGCCCTCACACACCCGGCGGATGTGACGCCGTATGTCGTCCGGTCCGGGCATGGGCACTGGGTGAGGCACGACGATCCCGGCCTCCGGGACTGCGGCCACGACAGCACGTAGCTGGTCGGCGACGTCCTGGTCGGAGCCGGCGAACGAGAAGCTGGCTGCCACCTCGTCGTCGAGGAAGTCGACGAGCCCGCCCGAGCGGACGAGGTCGTCGGCGTGGTGGAAGTCGGGCCAGATCTGCTTCTTCAGTTCCTCGACGGGTGCCCCAGCCCAGTCGAGACCGGCCTGATCGAACAGGGCGGGCGAGTACTCGTAGAAGCCGGCCGCCATCGATCGGGTGACGGCTCGGATCTCCGCTGGGTCGTCGGAGCTGACGGTGTGGACGATGACACCGATCGACACCTCGTCGGGATCGCGGCCGGCGTCGGTCGCTCCCGCCCGGACGGCGTCGACTGCGATCCGTAGGTTGGTGGGATGGGTGCCCACCCGGATGAACACTCCGTCGGCGACCCGGCCCGCCATACGCAAGGTCCGAGGTCCCCCGGCCGCGATCCAGACCTCCACCGGCCTGGCGTGGCGGAGCCAGGCCGGCTCCGGGGCGCCCACGTCGACCCGTTCGCCGGCCAGGAACGCCCGGGCCCGCACCGTCGCCGCTTCGAGTTCGGTGATGGTCGAGGGCGACCTGGCCAGCCAACGTACGGCGGTGTCGCCGATGCCGTAGACGAGCAGGGCACGCCCCTGCGACACCTCGTCGAGGGTGGCGATCGACCCGGCCGCCACCGCCGGTTCCCGCAGGACCGGCGTTTCGAGCATCGGACCGAGGCGGATGGTCGACGTCCGGGTCGCGGCAGCCGCCATCATGACGTAAGGGTCTGGAAGGGCCAGGGGGTTGACGGGCACGAAGGCGTAGCCGATGCCGGCCGCCTCGCCCTCCACGACGCTCTGGGCGAACGACGCCACCGACGTCCAGTCCCACCGGTTCAGTCCGAGTTCGAACCCCATGCTGTCCCCCTGCCCCTTCTCGAGCGTGTGGGCCGAACCCGAGCCGGTGTGGCCTGGACGGCGCGGCCCTCAGCTTAGTCACCACCCGGGTTCCGGCCCCGAGCCAGCCCGGCGCGACCGCCGTGACTCACAGTCAAGGCAAAGGAGCCATACGCCGACCCGGCGTCTCGACAGACAAGGGGAGCAGTGATGAGGACCAGGGCAGCCGTGCTGCGAGAGATCAACCGGCCGTGGAGTGTGGAGGAGATCGAACTCGACCCACCGAAGCGGGGTGAGGTGCTGGTCAAGTTGGCCGCATCCGGGTTGTGCCACTCCGACGAGCACGCCTACGACGGCCACATCGCCGGGCTGGTCCCCGGTCCGCCGATGATCGGCGGCCACGAGGGTTCTGGCGTCGTCCAGGAAGTGGGGGAGGGGGTCGACTTCCTGGAGCCGGGGCGATCAGGTCATCTTCGGCTTCATCCCCGCCTGCGGCCGGTGCCCGTCGTGCGCCGCCGGCCACTCCAACCTGTTCGACGCCGCCGCCACCTTCACCGAGGGCACCCAGATCCTCGACGGCACCTCGCGCCATCACACCCTTGACGGGCCAGGACCTCGGCCTCATGTGCCTTCTCGGCACGTTCGCCGAGCACACCGTGGTCAACGAGGCGAGCTGTATCAAGATCGACGAGGACTGGCCGCTCGACAAGGCGTGCCTACTGGGGTGCGGCGTCGTCACCGGCTGGGGTTCGGCCGTCTACTCGGCCGGGGTCGAGCCCGGAGACTACGTCGCCGTCGTCGGCTGTGGTGGGATCGGCTCCAACGCCATCCAGGGAGCGAAGATGGCGGGAGCCCCGGGTGGTGACCGCTATCGACCCGGTGAGCTTCAAGCGGGAGAAGGCGATGGAGTTCGGTGCCACCCATGCCTTCGCCTCGATCGAGGAGGCCATGGAGGGCCATGGAGGGCTATGACGGGCCCTGACGACGTCACCTGGGACCGGGGCTACGACAAGGTCATCATGACGATGGGCACCGGCGACGGCAAGACGCTCGGTCAGGCGTTCAATCTGGGTGGCAAGCGGGCCAAGATCGTGGTCACCAACCTCCACTCCACCTCGGAGGGCACCCATCGAGGTGCCGGGAATCATGCTGACGATGTTCGAGAAGCAACTCGTGGGCTCGCTGTTCGGGTCGGCCAACATCCGCAAAGACATCCCCCGCCTGTTCGAGCTCTACCTCCAGGGCCAGCTCAACCTCGACGATCTCGTCACCAGGACCTACACCCTCGACGAGATCAACGACGGCTACCAGGCGATGCGCGACGGTGAGAACATCCGCGGCGTCATCACTTCGGTCCGCCGCCGTTGTAGATGTTGTACCGCATCTTGTCGTACTCGTGGCCGTCGAGGTTCGAGTTGTAGCCGGTGGTCCAGCTCTTGGCCTTGCGCAACAGGAACGGCTTGTACATGTCGACCACATGGTCGAACCACGCCTGTTCCGCCTCCGGTGTGGCCTCGAACCGGGTTTGACCGTGCTCGAAGAGGTACTCGAGCAGCGGATGTGGCCCAGTCGACCGCCGTCTCCGCCGCCCGGGGGAAGTTGGTGGCGGCGATTTGAGGTCCGGCCAGGATCAGCAGGTTGGGGAACCCGTTGACCATCAATCGGGAACTCCTGGGCATCGATGAGCGTCACGTTGTCGCGGTTGTACGCCTCGAAGTAGTCGGTCTCCAACGGCACCCGCTGGATGCCGAAGCCGTGGTCGGTGGGGATGAGCTTCTCGGCCAGCTCCGGGTCGTCGACCCGTCGACGGATACGGTCGGCGATGGCGGGATCGTGAACGAGGAGCATCATGAAGTGGTGAGGTACATGACCTCGAAGGTGCCGGCGGTCGTCAGCGGCCGGAAGGGCCAGATCGTGTTGCACTCTGCTCCGCTTCGAGCCGCGGTGTCCAGCGAGGGCTCGGACCACCTTCGCCCAGCCTGCGCAAGTGTGCGGGTCCGTCGGCGTGAGGCGGGACGCCGAAGCGCCGATCTAATCGCCCGATGCAGGGGCGCCGGCCATCGTTGTGCCCGTCGCCGCCAACACGACGATGTTCGCCTCGACCGCTGCCCCGATTGCGGCTTGGCTGACGCGCCAGATGCGCCGCTATGCGCCGATCGGAGCGGTAGCGGCGACGTGCGTTGGCTGTCATTCTGCGCTGACGGTCAGCTGGTCTTGAGGCGTTCCACATTTTGACCGGTGAGTTCGGCGATCAGCTCGAAGTCCTTGTCGACGTGAAGCACGGTGAGGTCAGCGAGTTCGGCGGTCGCTGAGATCAGCAAGTCGGGAATCGATGGTGCTCGATGCTGGCCGCGTTCGGCCAGCAACTGCTGCAGTTCGAGAGCCCGGTCTTCAATCCGTGGTGTGAGGTACTCGACGGGCATCGACGAGATCGGCGGTTCAGTCAGCAGTACACGATGGTCGGCTGCGGTGCGGGCGGAGTAGCCGACCTCCAGACGTGTGACCGTGGAGATCCGTACCAGGCCCCGTTCGATCCGACTCGCCCACTCGCCCGGGTTCGCAGCGTCGTGCAGACGCACGAGTGCGGACTTGTCGATGAGCCACGTCGTCACGACCAGGCACCGGACATCACGTCCGGATCGTCGAGATCCGCGGCGAGGGACGCAACGCGGTCGAGGTGTTCGACCGTGACGGGGCCCGAACCACCGACCCGTTCACGCTCGAGTGTTCGGCGGAGGTACTCGGTTCGCGACAACCCAACCCGCCTCGCGCGAGCGTCGATCGCTGCGACGACCTCGTCGGGGATGTCTCGAATCAGGATGTCGGTCATTCCTTCACCTCCAGTGATATCTTATGATATCGCTAGAGGGGTCGAGCAAGCAACCAGAATCTCCTCGCCAGCTTGGAGGAGCGCACAGAACGGTCTTCGCGATGAGCGCAGAACGCACCTGTCGCCGTGGAGAACAGCGCACCGAGTCGGCGATCTGTGCTTCCGCGACTCGGCCCGGTGTGGCGGTCGGCGGCTCGATAACGCGAGGGCGCGGCAACTCGTGAGGCCGCCTGAGGCCGCACGAGTTCGGCCCGAGCGGGGCGCCATCGCGTTGGGGTGCAGCCTTGGTTCCCGACCGCTCACGGTCTGGGTCACCAAGGAGGAGCTCGTGGCCACAACCACCACCACCACGTCTGCGACGGCCGAACTCGTCCGAGCTGAGCCCCCCGGGTGGGGTGCTCGAGCGCTATCAGGCCATCGACGATCTCGCGGCACGTCGGCGACGAGATTGGATGAAGTCCACGGCGCCCCGCCGGTCGAGCTCGGCCCAGAGTGGGTCTAACACCTTGTCGACGAGGCCCGTCAAGCGTCCGGCGGCCGGTCCCGGTTCCACTCCCGGGCCGACATCGAGGCGATGGCCTCCAGAGCCAGGCCGGTGTGGAGGTCGTCGGCCATGGCCCGCCGCAGGGGCCGGACCAGGGCGTGACGGGTGTTGCGCAGGAGGATGGGATTGAGCTCGGCCAAGCCGGCGGCGATCTCCCGGGCCCGGTCGAGCACCTGGTCGGCCGGGAGGACCTCGCCGACGATGCCGAGGTCCTTCGCCTCGTTGGCGGGGATCTTCTGGCCCGTCAACAGGAAGTAGCGACCCCGGTTGGGGCCGAGCAGAAGGGGCCACACGATCTGCATGCTGTCGCCCGGTACGAGCCCGCCCGGGAAGTGGGGGGCGTCCTGGAAGTAGGTGTGCTCGGCGGCGAGGACCACGTCGCACAGCACGGCCAGCTCGGAGTGCACGCTGACCGGGCCGTTGACGGCAGCGATCATCGGCACTTCGATGGCCAGCATCTGGTCGACGAGGCGGTTGCCCTCCCAGATGATGCGGTCCCAGGCGGTGGCGTTGGCCCGTCCCTCGGCCAACGGGTTGGCGCCGTCACCGAGACCGATGAAGGTGTCGCCGGTTCCCGTGAGGATCACCACCCGGTTCTCACGGTCGGAGGCGATGGCGTTGAACAGCTCGGGAAGCTCCTGGTGGGGTGGTCCACCCCACAGCAGGGGACGGTCCCGCCAGTGCATCCGGATGGTCAACACGCCGGCGTCATCGCGGGTCACCTCCGCCGTGCTGTAGCGGTCCTTGTACTCGTCGAACTCCATCGGCCCATCCTGGCACATCGTCGGACCGGCGCCCCGGGCCCGGATCTCGGAGCGGAGGATGCCGAACGGGGGACGATCAGACGGGATCGTCGTCGACCACGTCGCCGAGGGCGGCCAACAGGGCGGCGATCCCCTCGTCCATCTCGCCCTCGGTCACGTTGAGCATCGGGGCGATGCGGATCACGTTGCCGTAGAGGCCGCCCTTGCCCACCAGCAGGCCATGGTCCCGGCAGGCCTCCAGGTAAGCGTTGGCCCGGCCGGCGTCGGGTTCGATCGAGCCGGGGTGGACGAACTCGATGGCCTGCATCAGCCCCTTGCCCCGCAGCTCGGCCACACAGTCGGCGGCGTCGACCGCCGGCCCCAGCCCGGCCTGGAGCTGCCGGCCGCGAACCAGGGCGTTGGCCTGCATGTCCTCCTCGATCACGGCGTCGATGGTGGCCAGTCCGGCCACCGCCGACAGGGGATTGCCGCCGAAGGTGGAGAACGACGTGACGGTGATGGCGTCCATGATCTCGGCCCGGGCCACGACGCCGGCCAGGCTGGCGCCGTTGCCGACGCCCTTGGCGAAGGTCAGCATGTCGGGTACCACGCCATGGGCCTCGTAGCCCCAGAAGTGCTCCCCGGTCCGGCCCCAGCCGGTCTGGACCTCGTCGGAGATCAGCAGGATGCCTCGGGTGTCGAGCACCTTGGCGAACGCACCGAAGAACCCGTCGGGTGGGGTGGCGAACCCGCCGACGCCCTGGATGGGCTCGGCGATCAGGCAGGCCACGTCGCCGGCCGACGCCATGTCGAGCAGCTGGGCCAGGTCGTCGACGCAGGCCTGGGTGTAGGCGGCGTCGTCGAGGTGGCCGAACGGGCTACGGAGCCGATACCCGCCCTGCACGAAGTGGACGTCGAGGCCGGACAGGGCGGTGGCCGACCACGAGGCGTGCGACGTGATGGCCTGAGCGGTGAAGGACCGGCCGTGGTAGCTGTTGCGCATGGCCAGCACCTGGTTCGACCGTCGGTAGGTGGTGGCCAGCAGCAGCGCCGTGTCGTTGGCTTCGGTACCCGAGGTGGTGAAGAAGACCCGGGCGTCGGGGATACCGGAGAGGCGGGTGATCCGCTCGGCCAGGGCGATCATCGGCTCGTTGAGGTACAGCGTCGAGGTGTGCATCACCTTGGCCGCCTGGGCCTGCACGGCGGCCACCACCTTCGGGTGGGCGTGACCGATCATGGTGGTGAGCACGCCGCCGAAGAAGTCGAGGTAGCGGTTGCCGTCGACGGTGTGGACGTAGCTGCCCTCGCCCCGGTCGATCGAGATCGGGGAGGCGAACATCGGCCTGACGAACGACGGCAGAACGGCGCGATAGCGGGCCAACAGGTCGGCATCCATGGCCGCGAGTATGGACGGTGGAGCCGGCCGCCCCACCATTTCGCTCACGACATGCGGCAGATTTGCGCCCATACGAGCGCGACGCCGGAGGAGTTGCGCAGCAACTCCCGAAGACCGGCCTCCGGACGGTCGACTCAGTCCGCCACGGGGGCCTCGACCCTCGGGTGGAGGACGAAGCCTTCGTAGCCGTTGGCCACCACCTCGGCGCACCGTTGCCGGTAGGGGCCCATGCCGCCGCAGTAGGGCATGAACACCCGCGGCTTGCCCGGGATGTTGGCTCCCAGGTACCACGAGTCGGCCCGCATGAACATGGTCGGGGCGGCAACCTCGTTGACGTGGTCGACCCACGCCGCTTCCGCCGCCCGCTCCGGTTCGATCAGCTCGTGTCCTTCCGTGTCGAGGTGGGCGATGGTGGCGGTGACGAGGTCGACGTGCTGCTCGATGGCGATCGGCATGTTGGTCAGGACCGACGGCGACCCGGGGCCGGTGATCATGAACAGGTTGGGGAAGCCCGCGGTCATGAGCCCCAGGTAGGTCCGGGGCCCGGCTGCCCACTTGTCGACCAACCGCTCACCGTTGCGTCCCCGGAAGTCGATGCGGTTGAACGACCCGGTCATGGCGTCGAAGCCGGTGGCGTAGACGATCATGTCGACCTCGTAGCCGCCGTCGGTGGTCACGATCCCGGTCTCGGTGATGCCCGTGATGGGAGCCGAGCGGATGTCGACCAGGGTGACGTTGTCGCGGTTGTAGGTCTCGAAGTAGTCGGTGTCGATCAGGGTGCGCTTCGACCCGAACGGATGATCGCGAGGGATGAGCTTGTCGGCCACGGCGGGGTCGGTCACGGTCTGGCGGATCTTCGAGCGGATGAACTCGGCCGCCAGTTCGCTCGCCTCGTGGCTGGTACGAAGATCGGAGAACGAGTTGAACACGAACCGGAAGCCGCCGTCGGACCAGGCCTTTTCGAAGATGGCTTCCCGTTCCTCGTCGGAGACGTCGAGGGCCGACCGTTCGGTCACGTCGTAGGGGAAGCCACCGAGCGACCACCGGGCCTTGTCGAAGATGGCGTCGTAGTCGCCCTTGATCTCGTCGAGCACGGCCTTGTCGACCGTGTGGTGACGTGCGGGGATCATGTACTGGGGGGTGCGCTGGAACACATACAGCTGCTCGGCCTGGCGGGCGATCACCGGGATCGACTGGACCCCGCTCGAGCCGGTGCCGATGACGGCCACCCGTTTGCCGGTGAAGTCGATGCCCTCGTGGGGCCACGAGCCGGTGTGGTAGGCCTCGCCGCCGAAGGTGTCACGCCCCGGGAAGTCGGGGATCTGCCCGCTCGACAGGCAACCGATGCCGGTGATCAGGTACCTGCAGCTGACCCGGTCGCCGTTGTCGGCCTCGACGGTCCATCGGTTGGTGGCATCGTCGAAGTGGGCGGCCGTGACCCGGGTGTCGAACACGATGTTGCGACGGAGGTCGAACCGGTCGGCCACGTGGTTCAGGTAGCGGAGGATCTCCGGCTGCTCCGGGTACTTGCCGCTCCACTCCCACTCCTGCATCAGATCGCGGTCGAAGGCGAAGCAGTACATGTACGACTCGGAGTCGCATCGGGCCCCCGGGTAGCGGTTCCAGTACCAGGTCCCGCCGACGTCGCCCGCCGCCTCGTAGACCCGCACGTCGAGGCCCAGCTCGTCTCGCAGGCGGCGGTTCAGGTACAGGCCGGAGAAGCCGGCGCCGATGACCACGGCGTCGAGCTCGGTTGTGTCACTCATGTGGTTCCCTGTGGTCGGTCGGTCGGTCGATCGATCGGATCAGGTGCGGAGGGCGGGACGGACCAGCTGACCGGGACGCTCCTCGAGGGCCCCGTGGACCGGCTCGCCGTCGGACCGGATGATCCGACCGTTCACCAGCACGTGGCGCATGCCCGTGGGGGCGTCGGCCGTGAGCCGCTCGGAGCCGGCGGGGAAGTCGCGCACCCGGCGGATCGGGCCGGGGCCGACGGTGTCGAGGTCGAACACGGCGACGTCGGCCCAGGCCCCGGGCCGCAGGTAACCGCGGTCCTCGAAGCCGAACAGGTCGGCCTGCTGGCCGCTCAGCTTGCGCACCGCGGTCTCGACCGGGAGCGTGCCCCGGTCGCGGACCCAGTTGCCGAGCAGGTCGGTGGCCTGGGGCGCATCGCACAGCTGGCCGACGTGGGCGCCGGCATCGGACAGGCCGATCGTGGTGTGCTCGTCCTGGAGCAGGGTCGTGACCCCCTCCTCGTCGTCGTTGGCCACGATGACCTTGATCCGCAGCAGCAGGTCGGGCTCGGCCACGGCCAGCTCCATCAGGGCGTCGAAGGCGTCGACACCCATGCCGTCGGCAAGGTCGGACAGCCGTCGCCCGGTCAGGTCGGGGTTGGCGGTCGACTCCATGATCTCCATGGTCGACCACCGAGGCCGGAACGCCCGCTCGCCGTTCCACGCCTCCCGGGCCCGTTGGCGCCACGCCTCGCTGGCGTAGGCGGCCCGCCGTTCCTCGAGGCTCTTGGGTGACAGCTCGGCGAACACCGGGTTGGTGTTGAGGGTGAACGGATCGACGAGGGTCATCGAGAAGTTCAGCGGCCGGCAGCTGACCTGGGGCCACACCTCGGCCCCGTCGGCCCAGCCCTGGCGGTTGATCTCGAGCGCCTTGAGGTGACCGCCGTTGGGGTTGGTCAGCACCGCGGTGTAGGTGAACGGGATCCCGATCTCCTTCTGCAACGTGTAGTTGTCACGCAGCTTCAGGTTGTCACCACCGTTGACGCCGATCACGCCCCGGCCGGTGGCGGCCACGGCCCGGAACAATGATTCGAGCTCGGCCCGGTCGGCCCACCGGCTCGGGATCGGCTCCCCGTCGGCCCCGATGTGGGTGGCGGCGAAGCTGGTGGCGAAGCCGGCGGCGCCGGCCTCCATGGCCTCGCGAATGATGGCGCCCATCCGCTCCAACTCGTCGGGATTGGCCGGTCGTCCCACCGCCTCGTCGCCCATGGCGTAGAGACGCAGCGCGGTGTGACCGATGTAGGCCCCGAAGTTGAGGACGGTGCCGTGGCGGGCCACCGAGTTCAGGTACTGGGGGAAGGTCTCGAAGTCCCACGGCACACCCTCGAGCAGGGTGGCCGGGTTCATGTCCTCCACCTTCTCCATGGTGTGGGCGATCAGCTCCCGGTCGCCGGCCCGGATGGGGGCGATCGAGAAACCACAGTTGCCGGCCACCACCGTCGTCACCCCGTGGAAGCACGAAGGGGTGAGGGCCGGGTCCCAGAAGACCTGGGCGTCGTAGTGGGTGTGGATGTCGATGAAACCAGGGGCGACGATGCAGCCGTCGGCGTCGAGGGTGCGGTCGCCGCGCAGGCCCTCACCGATCTCGGTGACGCGCCCGTCGGTGATGGCGACGTCGGCCCGACGGGCTGGTGCCCCCGTGCCGTCGACGACGCTGCCTCCGCGGATGACGAGGGTCTCGTGGGTCGTGGTCATGGCGTTCCCCTTTGTTGTCTGGGCCCCATCGTAGATCGACCGGCGCCGAAGAGCCCAAGGCGACCAGCGGCCTCGAACGCCGTCCGACCGCACCAAGCCGATCGCCGGCGCCGCCGACGAGGGCCGACTGGCGTCCGGAGCCAGAGCCCGACAGTCTTGGGACGTCCGGGGCGCCAGCGCGGCCCGGACGCACCGCCGTCGTACCAAGGAGTGGATCGTGCCCGGATCGTTTCTCGACATGGTCGAGTTCGCGCTCACGCCCGAGCTGGACGACCTCGAGGCCGTCGCCGAGCGTCTCGGTCGGGAGCGGCTCGCCCCCGACGTCCGGGACCACGAGGCGGCGGGGCGGTGGCCGGAGCAGGTGATGGAGGTCCTCGACCAGCTCCCCCTCGGCGCCCTCGACCTGCCACCGTCGCTCGGTGGGGCGGAGCTCGGTTCCCTGGCCAAGTCGATCGTGCTCGAGACGCTGGCCCGGGCCGATGCCGGCGGCCTCCCGGCCGCCGACCGCTACGTCGGTGCCATCGGGGCCCTCGCCGTCTGCCCCGACGAGGCGGTGGTGGGCGAGATCGTCGCCGCCTGCGACGACGGCTCGGCCCGCTGCGCCCTGACGGTGGCGGAGCCCGACGTCGAGCGGACCCGCCTGGCCTGGGCTCCGGGCTGGCCCGACCTGCGGTGGGTGTGGGTCTCCGATGACGACACCCTCCGTCTGCTACAGGTCGACGGCACGGCCGAGCCAACGTTGGCCCTCGCCTTCCAAGCCTCGGGCGGGGTGTCGGTCGACCTGGCGCCGCTGGAGACCGTCGGCCGATGGGAGCTGGGGGCGGAACAGGCCCTGGCCGTCCGGGCCCGGGCCCGACTGTGGGCGGCCGCCGTCGCCGTCGGTGTCGCCCAGGCCGCCATCGAGGACACAATCGAGTACACGACCCAACGGGTCGTGTTCGGCAAGCCCGTGGCCCACCACCAGGGCAACGCCTTCGACCTGGCGGCAGCCGCCGCCGGCGTCCACGCCGCCCGGCTCCTCGTACGAGACGCCGCCGCCTCCGTCGACCGCAACGGGAGCGACGCCGGCTACTGGGCCACCCAGGCCTGGATCGAAACGATGGAGGCCGCCTTCGTCGCCACCAACGTCGGGATCCAGCTCCTCGGCGGTCACGGCTTCATCGTCGACCACCTGGCGGAGAAGCGGTTCCGGGAGGCCCGTCACCTGGCCCTGCTGTTCGGCGGCCGCGACGCCGCCGAGCTCGACGTCGCCGACCACACCCTCGACGTACGTGATCCGCTCGTGACCCGGGAGGCCCGATGATCGACCTCGATGCCCGCACCCATGAGATGCTGGAGGAGCTCCGTTCCCTCGGCGCCGACCACATCCGTCCGCTCGGTCTCGAGGCCGACCGGACGGCGTCACCGCCCCCGGTCGACGCCGAGTTCTTCCACATCTGTGCCCGCCAGGGTGGCTTGGTGTCGAAGATGGTCGGCGCGGGGGAGGACCCCGCCGGTCTCGACTGGAAGCCCGTCCGCAACTTCCTCCTCGGGGAGGAGGCCGCCTACTGGGACCGCGGCGTCGCCCTCTCCCTCCCCGGCCCCGGCCTCGGTGGACCGGCGATCCGCAACACCGGTACGCCGGCGCAGCGGGAACGGTTCCTCGGCATCTTCACCGACCATTCGAAGCCCCGCTGGGGGGCGATGGCCATGACCGAGCCCGAGGCCGGCTCGGATGTGGCCCGCATCCAGACCCGGGCCCGCCGCCACGGCGACGGGTGGGTGCTCAACGGGCGGAAGATGTTCTGCTCCAACTCGGCCCGAGCCGACTGGGTCATCGTGTGGGCCACCACCGATCCGGCGTTGGGGCGGGCCGGTCACCGAGCCTTCGTGGTGGAGCGGGGCACCCCCGGCTTCGAGATCCTTAAGGTCGAGCACAAGATGGGGTCCCGGGGTTACGAGACCGCCAGCTTCGCGCTCGACGACGTCCACCTTCCCGAGGACCACCTCCTCGGGGGCGAGTCGTTCTACGAGTCGAGGAAGGGCTTCAAGGCGTCGATGGCGACCTTCAACCTGACCCGTCCCCTCCACACCGCCCACGGGGTGGGGATGGGACGGGCGGCCCACGACTTCGCCGTCGACTTCGTGACCGCCGAATATCCGGCCCAGGGGCGGCGCCGTGAGCGGGCCCTCGAGCGCCTGGCCCGCATCAGGCGCGGCCTCCACACGGCCCGCATGATGTACCTGTACGCCGTGTGGCTGGCCAAGCAGGGCAAGTCGAACGCCCTGGAGGCCAGCTACGCCAAGTTGTACGCCCCGCCCGTGATCCTCGAGGCGGTGGTGGCCGCCCTCGACATCGCCGGCGAGGCCGGGGTCCGCAACGACGTCATGCTGGAGAAGCTGTACCGCGACGTGAAGATCCTCGACATCGGCGAGGGGACCCAGCAGGTCCAACGGGTCGTCGTGGCCCGCCAGCTCTTCGACTTCCCCCGCGACATCTGAGCTGAGCCGACCGTCCGGAGGCCGGTCTTCGGGAGTTGCTGCGCTACTCCTCCCGCGACACCCATGCCAGGGCCCAATCCCCCCGCGACATCTGAGCGGGGCCGGCCCACCCCGGTTCGGTGGCGGCGATCAGCGACCCGTGAAGTCGGGGTCGCGACGCTCCATCCGGGCCCGCACCCCTTCCTTGGCATCGGCGCTCCTCATCGCGGTGCGGATGAGGGCGTCGACGTCATCGTGCTCGATCAGGTCGAGATGGTCGAGCTGACGCTTGATCGTGGCCTTCATGGCCCGCAGGCTCAGCGGGGCGTTGCGCACCAGCCGGTCGACGATGGCGGCCACACCATCCTCCAGGTCGTCGGCCGGCACGCAGCGGGCGATCAGGCCGAGCTCGGCCATGCGGGGGGCGGGGACGGGATCGCCGAGCAGGAGGATCTCCCGGGTCAGCACGGGGCCACCGACCTCCATCAGCTTTCGGGTCAGGAACCACGACGGAGCCAGCCCGATCTGGGCCAGCGACATGCCGAAGCGGGCGGTCTCGGACGCCACGACGAAGTCGCAGTGCAGAGCGAGCTCGTTCCCCCCGGCGATGGCGGCGCCCTGGACGGCGGCCACCACGGGGAGGGGCCAGCTCTGGACCCGATCGAACAGCGTCTCGACGTTCTGGTCGCGGCCCAGGCCCCCGGTGAGGTCGAGACCGGAGCAGAAGACCCGGCCCACGCTGCGGATGACCGCCACCCGCTCGCCGTCGCCCGGCCCCGGGGCGGGATCGAAGGCCGCCTCCATGGCCTGGAGCATCTCGGCGTCGAGGGCGTTGCCCTTCTCCGGACGGTTCATGGTCACGGTCCGGATCGGTCCGTCGACCTCCACGGTCACCTTGGCGTCCATCGAACGATCACTTCTCCTCTGGCCGCGCCCCCGCCGCGGCCCCTACTCTTGCGGTGGGTGTCGTGGGGCGTGGGGACCACCCCGGGGGGAAGTGGAGCAGGCATGGACGAACCGACGCAACCGCAGCGACCGGCCGGGGTCAACCACCTGGTGCTCAACGTGGCCGATATCGAGCGGTCGCACCGCTTCTGGACCGAGCTGATGGGCTTCGAGCACGTGCTCAGCACCGAGCTGGGCACCGAGCTCCGCTTCTACCGGGCCGGGCCCGGTCACCATCATGACATCGCCATCGCCCAGGTCCGGCAGCCACCTCCGCCCGACGACACGCCGCCCCGATGGCGGCCCTCGGCCCGCACGGTCGGCATCAACCACATCGCCATCGCCTACCCGGACCGTGACGCCTTCGTGGCCCAGCTCCGTCACCTCCAGGCCAACGACGTGCGCTTCGAGATGCGGGGCAATCACGGCATGACCCACTCGGCGTACATCACCGACGCCGACGGCAACGGGATCGAGGTGTTGTACGAGCTACCGGTCGAGTGCTGGGACGACGACCCCAAGCGGGCGCTGCTCCACTACGAGTCCCTGCCGACCGAGGGCCCCGCCGCCCTCGAGGACGACACCGATTATCCGGTGTTCGCCCCCCGGGCCCGCTGAGCGTCTTCGAGCAGACGAAGCACCCTTGACTAGGGTGCGACCATGACCGATGGAGGAGGGGACATGGCGGGCAGGGAGATCGCGGTGGTGGTGGGGGCCACCTCCAAGTGGCAGGCCGACGGGCGCAACACGCGCCTCGTGCACGGCGACGCCATCGACGACAGCGACCTGCCGGTCACGAGCCGCTGGGGCGTCGGTGGGGCCATCGCCCAACGCTTCGCCGCCGAGGGCTTCCTCGTCGTCCTCACCACCCGCAGCGCCCCCAACGCCGCCGGCCTGGCCGAGGCGATCCGGGCCCAGGGAGGCGAGTGCGCCACCGTCGAGCTCGATCTCGTTTCGGACTCGTCCATCACCTCGGCCTTCGACCGCATCAGGTCCGAGATCGGCGACCCTTCCGTGCTGGTGTACAACGCCGGCTACCTCGAGGGCCGCGACCTCCCGCCCGAGTCGGAGCTGATGGAGCACATCCCGACCGAGCTGTTCGACACGGCCCTCCACATCGCCTGCCGGGGCCCGTTCCTGGTGGCCAAGGAGGTGCTCCCGGCCATGCGCCGGGCCGGGCAGGGCTCACTGTTCTTCTCCAACAACTCGTCGTCGCTCCGGGGCCGCAAGCGCTACACCGGCCAGTCGCTCTACTACCCCCGGGTCATGATGCGGGCGTTCGCCCAGGCCCTCACCGAGGAGTACTCCGAGCATGGGGTCCACGTGGCCAACGTCGTCATCGACGGCCTGATCGACTCGCCGGGAACCCGGGCCCTGCCCCTCGCTCAGCAGCGTCCCGAGGCGGTCATGGACCCGGCCCGGATCGCCGACGCCTTCCACTACCTCCACACCCAGGACCGCTCCGTGTGGACCCACGAGCTCCAGCTCACGCCCCACGTCACCAAGCCGAGCTTCTGAGGAGGGGGCCGGGCTACGCTGCCGCTCGTGGCCCAGTCTCGGCGCCCCGGGCGGCCACCCGGCCCTCACGACGACACCCTGGCCAAGTTGCTGCCGGCGGCGATCCGGTTGCTCCGGGACGAGGGCGTCTCGGCGCTCTCCCCGAGCCGCCTGCACGTGGCGTCGGGGGTGGCACGGGCCACGATCTACCGGAACTGGCCGGAGCCGGCCGACATCGTCGAAGCGCTGCTCCGCCACGCCGCAGACGACGTCGGAGACGGGCCCGATCCCGGCTCGGGCGATGGTTCCCGGGGCACCATCGAGGAGATCGACGAAGCCCTGGAGCTCGCCACCTCCCGCCTGGAGACGCCCGAGGCGAGAGCCCTGCTGACCGTCGGATTGGACCACGGGTTGCGGGCGGCGACGGTGGCCACAGCGGCCGACGCCTACCTCGAGGGCCTGCTCCGGCCGGTGAGGGTGGCGGTGGGGGACGCCGTGGAACGGGGCGATCTCACCGGTGACACCGCCGCCCTCGTCACCGATATCGCCGCTTCGATGGTGGTCGAGGTGCTCGTCCACCATCGTCGCCCCGACCGGCGTCGGCGACGTCGGCTCATCGAGGCCATCGTCGCCGCCAACCGCCCGACATGAACCCACCCGGGCACGGCGGTCAGCCGCTGACGGCGTCGCGGTACTCGGCGATGCGGGCCAGGTGGCCGTCGACGTCGGTCGGGCCGGCGTTGTGGGTGGCCACCGCCATGTGGGTGGCCCCGATCTCCTCCCACTTGTGGGCATGGGTGCGCCACCGTTCGGGATGGCCGCCGCCCCACTGGGCCTGGGCCTGGACCCCGAACCCGTCCATCGAGAGGCCGAACCGCTGGCGGTGGTCCCGGATCTGGTCGAGGAGGGCGGCAGACTTGTCGTTGGCCCCGCCGAGCGGCATCCACCCATCACCGAGCCGGGCGCAGCGCTCCAGCAGCGCCGGGGCGGCGCCCCCGAACCAGATGGGGACCGGCTCGCTCGGTCGGGGGTTGATGCTGGCCCGGTCGATGGTGTGAAACTGGCCCTCGTAGCTGAAGGCGTCTGACGTCCAGAGCCGACGCATGAGCTCGACTTGCTCGGCCTGGCGCCGACCCCGGTTGGTGAAGTCCTCGTTGAGGGCGTCGTACTCCACTTTGTTCCATCCGGTGCCGACACCCAGCCGCAGCCGGTTGTTCGACAGCAGCGCCACCTCGGCGGCCTGCTTGGCCACGAGCACCGTCTGGCGCTGGGGCAGGATGAGCACGGTGGTGACCAGCTCGATCGTGGACGTGACGGCGGCGGCGAAGCCGTAGAAGGCGAACGGCTCGTGAAAGGCGACGTCCTTGTCGTAGGGGCCCTTGAAGCCCCCCGGCCGATCGGGGTCGGCCCCCATCACGTGGTCGTAGATGAGGAGGTGGGTCATACCCAGCTCCTCGACTCCCTGGAGGTAGGCCTTGATGGCCCCCGGGTCGGTACCGATCTCGTTGTGGGGAAGAACCGCTCCGATCTGCATGGGCAGCACCCTACGCACCTGGAGCGCCGGTGTCAGGTGCCGCACTCCAGCGCGATCGCATCGTCAGGTGATGTGGACCGGGGTGCCGAGGGGTAGCGACGCCGCCAGCTCGCTGATCACATCGTTGGCCAGGCGGATGCAGCCGTAGCTGGCGTTGGTGCCGATCGACGCCGGATCGTTGGTGCCGTGGAGCCCGATGACGGCGGTGTCTGCCGAGCCGAAGCTGTCGAGCACCTCGCTGAAACCGGACAACCCGAAGGCGTAGGGCCCGTAGGGGCCGGACGGGTCGGGGGGAGCCAGCAGCTCGAGGAGGTAGAAGTCACCGACCGGGGTCGGGGTGTCGCCGGTGCCCACGCCGATCGTGGTCTCGATCCACACGTCGTCGCGATCGAAGACCCGGAGCGAGAACGTTTCCCGATCGATCTCGATCCGGTAGGGGTTGGTCGTCAGCGTGACGTCGCTGCGACGGAGCCATCCGGTGGTCCCGTTGGGCTCGACCGGGAGGAGCACCTGGATCCAGTCGGGATCGGGATCGGCGTCGTCCTCGACGAGGAAGACCAGTGGTGACCCGGAGGCGATGGGGTTGGCCAGCTCGGCCACCGCCTCGGCGGCGTCGTCGGGTGCGGCCCTGGCCACCACCTCGGGCACGGTGGCCTGGGCCACCACCGACAACGCCACCGTGGAGGGAGCGGCCGGCCCGCCCGCGGTCCCGTCGGCCCCCACGGTGGTGACGACCTCGACCGTGGCGGCCTCGTCACCGCCCGCTGGCACCCCGGACGCGGCATCGCCGCCGCCCCCACCGCAGGCGGTCGCCAGGGCGCCGAGCGCCATGGCGACCGCCATCGGGAGGTGACGGCGACGAGACGTGGGTGTCAACCCGTCAGCCGGTGTAGGTCGGCGTCTGGACGACGGGCTTGGCCGGCGGTGCCACCGGGAGGGCCTCGCAGGTGACGGTCAGGTTGGAACCGAGGCTCGACAACCCGTCGGACCCGAGCTCGACCGAGACGTCGATGGTGGAACCCATCACGAGCTCGCCGACGCTCGTGGTGACGCCACCGGCGGTGTCCTCGACGCCGGCGAGGGCGACCTGCGACCCGTCGCTCGACACGATGACGCGGTTGCCGGCGTGGACCGACTCCTGGTTGGTGACGGTGATGTTCACGGTGCAGGTACGACCGGTGAGATCGGCGGGCACGGGAGCACTGCCGAGCTGGTGGACCGAACCGGGCTCACCCGCGTTGTAGGCGGTGGCGATCGGTACCTCGACCTTGTCGTCGGCCGCTGCCGGACCACCGAACGCCCCCAGCGCCAGAACCAGGGTCGTTCCCATCACTGCCAGGGCCCGAGCGACCCCCGTCGTTGCTCTCATCTGAGCTCTCCCTCTCGTTCTGCCGGACCTCGGCGGATCTCCCACAACCTTGTCGTTGCAGCGATCGGAGTGTAGTGACGGAGGTCCCTGGAGGGTGGTCTTTCGACATGAATGCAGGGCCGAATACCGAGGAGAGGGCATATTTGCCCAGTGAGCACGCCCCCGCCGCCCGACAGATCGCGTCGCCGACCACGGTTGGCCGGAACGTCACGATCGGGGGCAGGCTCAGGGGATGCCGACGATCAACGAACCGACACTCACGGTCCGCCCCGTCGACGGTCGGCCCGGCCAGCGCCGTGTCGTCGTGGACTACGAACTGGCGTGCGAGCCGGACGATCCGATGGCGGGCGCCGAGGCGGTCGAGCACGTCCTCGTCCACGCTGTCGACGAACACGACGCCGCCGTCCGCCCGGCCGGCGGGCCGGTGCTCGAGCTCCAGGATCGTTTGGTGCTCACCCCCGGCCGCCGGCGTCGGACCCTCGAGGGACTCGTCGACCGTGTCGATCTCGACGTGCAACAGGACTGGTGGTCGACCGACCACGGCGGCTCCCCGCAGCCCATCGCCGAGTGGCTCGACCATCTGACTGCCGAGATCCGGCTCCGGGTGGCCGACGAGCCCGTCGTGGGGGCCACCACTCCGGTCGTGACCGGCTCCTGGGGCGCCCTCGGGCGGGATTGATCGACGGCCGGCGGTTGGGTCAGCCCGGCGGCGACGTCGCCAGCGTGCCGTCGCATTCGAGCCGGGCCACGGCCTCGGGATCGTAGCCGAGGAGGTCGACGGCGATGGCGTGATTGTGTTGGCCGAGGGTCGGAGCCGGACCGAGGGGTACCTCGCGTCGGGAGAAGTGGAGCGAGCTCCCCGGCAGCCGCTGGGGCCCGGCGTCGCCCGACCGGATCGTGGCGATGAACGAGCGGGACGCCAGCTGGGGGCCGTCGACCAGATCGGCGCTCGTCAGCACGGCCAGTGCCGGGACCCCGATCGACTGCAGCGCAGCCTGGACCTCGAACTTGCCACGGGCTGTGGTCCACGCCGAGAGCACCCCGTCGATCGTGTCGTGATGGCGGCGACGACCCTCCGCGTGGCGGTGGGCCGCCACGTCGAGGGCCTCGGGGTTCACCATGCGGGCCAGCCGCTCCCACTCGTCGTCGGAGCGGACGGTGATGGCGATCCAGGCGTCGTCACCGCCACACGGATACACGCCCTGCGGAGCGACCACGGATGACCGGTTGCCCAGGCGCCCGGGCTGCCGGCCCACCACCGAGGTCGTCAGCAGCTGATCGCCGACGAGACAGAGCAGACCCTCCAGCTGCGACAGGTCGACGTGGGTCCCGACCCCGGTCCGCTGGCGTTCCCACAGCGCGGCCAGTGCCGCAACCGACCCGAGGTGGCCGGCGAAGGGATCGGGGAAGGCGACCCCGATACGGAACGGTCCACCGCCGGGATGTCCGGTGGTCGAGGCCAGGCCGGCATGGGTCTCCAGGATGGGTCCGAACGAGAAGTGGGAGGCCATCGGTCCGGTCGCCCCGTAGCCCGACATCGAGACCGTGATGATCCTCTCGTTGACCGCGCTCAGACTGTCGTGGTCGATGCCGAGCGACGTCACGCCCCGCGGCGAGTAGTTGTTGAGCACGATGTCGGACCGCTCGACGAGCCGATGGAGGAGCTCGGTCCCGCCGGGGGCCTTCACGTCGAGGCACAGGCTGCGCTTGTTGCGCTGGAGCTTATTGAACAACCCCATTCGGTTGAACCACCGTTCGCCCGGGTCGGTCGACGGCCAGGTGCCGTTGCGGACCGAAGCCGGCGGCAGCTCACCCCAGCGCCAGCCCTCGGCCACCCCGCCGGGCACGACGCCGAGGCCACGCGCCGTCGGGTGCTCGACCTTGATGACATCCGCTCCGAGGTCGGCGAGATAGCGGCCGGTGAGGGGTCCGGCCCAGGCGATCGAGAACTCGAGCACCCGGACACCGCGCAGGTCGACGTCGGGCAGCAGGACGCCGGCGGCGGCCAGGGCCTTCTCCGCCCGGCGGCGGTCACCGTCGAGCACCGGGGCCGACACCGGCTTCGCCGCCTCCCGCCCGCCGATCTGGAAGCCGGGTCCGGGCACCCGGGCCGCCGGTCCGAGGTCGGGCACCGGCGACCAGAACCGGCGGGCGGCGAGCTGCTCGTCGTGGAGGACCTCCGGCAGGTCGTTGACGAGGCTGGCCGGAATCCTGGATTCCTGGAGCTCGGCCACGGCCTCGGTGGCAGTCCGCTCGGCGAACCAGGGAATGATGGCGGCGTCGATGTCGTCGGCCCGGTCGTAGCGGCCGGCCGGGACGAGGAGCTCGTCGTCGGCCAGGAGCTCGACGGCGCCGGTGGTGATGCACAGCGCCTCCCACTGGGCGGCCGAGGCGACGGCGAGCTGGACCCAACCCTCGCGGCAGCGGTACATGCCCATGGGGTGGTAGCTCTCGGCCAGCCGGTTGCCGTCGCGCCGCTTCACGTAGCCGTGGTGGGTGTAGGCGGTGATCGTCCACTGGTGGGATCCGGCCATCGTTTCCATGGCACCCACGTCGACCAGCTGACCCTCGCCGGTCCGTCCGGCGTCGAACAGCGCGGCCAGGATCCCGATGGCGGCGTTGGTGCCGGTGAAGTAGGCGGGCCACGGGCCGCCGCCCTGCACCGGTGGCTCGTCGGCGGCGCCGGTCAGCTGCAGGTGCCCGCCGGCCGCCCATTCGGTGAGCTCGGAGGAGGCCAGGCCCCGCCAGGGGCCGGTGAGCCCGAAGGGGGAGAGGGCGGCCACCACCTGGCGGGGTCGGTGGCGGCGCAGCCCTGCGGCCCAGGCCGCCACGGTCGCCGTCTCCTCGTCGCCGGCGACCGTGCGGATCACGCAGTCGGCGGCGGCCACCCAACGGTCGACCTCGTCATCGTCGGCCGCCACCACCGACAGCTTGTCGGCGTGGAGCCAGTGGTGCCAGGGGCTCCCGCCCCCGGGGAGCAGTGGTGGACGCCGCCGCAGCGGTGATCCACCGGGCGGTTCCACCAGGATGACCTGGGCGCCGAGCTGGCCGAGGAGCCGGGCGCACCAGGCGCCGGCGACACCCCCGGAGCCGCCGGGGGCGACCTCGACCACCGTTAGACCTTCGGCCGGCCGGGCGCTCACTGGACCGTCCAGCCGCCGGCGCCACTGTCCCGGCCCACTCCGGTCACGCGCGCCACCTGACAATCGGCACGCATCGACGGCAACATCGTCTCCCCTTCGGGCACCTCGTCCTCCTCGCTCTCGTCGTCCTCGTCGTCCTCGTCGTGTCGACCAGTCGACGACGACCGGACCGTCGTGCCTATCCCACGGATCGGGGGCGGGGCAAGCCACCGTGCCGGTTGTCGCTCCCCGCTGGTGGCTTGCAGGCACCCCCCGGTAGCGTCGGCGACATGAACCGACCCGACGCCGATGTGCTCCTGCAGCGCCTGGCCGACGAGCGGGCCTGTGAGCGGCTCGTCGTGCGCTACGACATGGCCCTCGTGCGACCGGCCCGGCTGACGTGACCGGCGGCGGCGGACCACCGGGGGCGCTCGACGGGATCCGGGTCCTCGACCTGTCGTCGGTGGTGATGGGGCCGTTCTCCACCCAGCAGCTCGGCGACCTCGGGGCCGACGTGATCAGCGTCGAGGACCGTTCCGGTGACACGAACCGGTCGATGGGTCCCGGTCGCCGGCCGGGGCTCTCCGGGGTGTCGATGAACCTGTTGCGCAACAAGCGGAGCATCGGCCTCGACCTCAAGCACCCGAGCGGCCGGGCCGCGTTCCTCCGCCTGGCGGCCACCGCCGACGTCATCGTCACGAACCTGCGACCGGGCCCGCTCGGTCGGCTCCGCCTCACCTACGACGACATCCGCACCGTCCGCCCCGACGTGGTGTTCTGCCAGGCCCACGGCTATCCCTCGGACAGCGCCCAGGCCGACGCCCCGGCGTACGACGACATCATCCAGTCGGCCAGCGCCATCGGCGAGCTGTTCCTGCGCCAGGGTCACGAGCCGAGCCTCCTGCCGACGTTGGTGGCCGACAAGGTGGCGGGGCTCACGATCGTGTCGTCGGTGCTGGCGGCGCTGTTCCACCGGGCCCGCACCGGCGAGGGCCAACGCATCGAGGTACCGATGATCGACGTGATGCGGGCCTTCGTCCTCGTGGAGCACGGCGCCGGCGCCATCCCCGAGCCACCGCTCGACACCGCCGGCTACCGGCGCATCCTCACCGCCAACCGGCGGCCGCAGCGGACGGCCGACGGCTGGATCAACGTGCTGCCCTACACCGACGCCCACTACCACGCCCTCTTCACCGCCGGCGACCGGACCGATCTGCTCCACGACCCTCGGATCGCCACCCGGGAGTCGCGCATCGCCAACAGCGACACCCTCTACGAGGTGATCGCCGACATCCTGGCGGGGCGGACAACCGACGAGTGGCTCGAGCTGTGCGAGCGGGAGGGCGTACCGGCGACCCGGGCAGCCACCCTCGACGAGCTGGTGGCGGCCCTCCCGATCGAGGACCATCCAGTCGTCGGTCCCTACCGGGTCGTGCCGCCTGCGGTGCGGTTCTCGGCCACCCCGGCGTCCGTCCGCCGGCCGGCCCCCCTCCTCGGGCAACACGGCCGGGAGCTCCTGGCCGAGGTCGGATTCGACGACGACGAACTCGACGCCCTGACGGCGGCCGGGGCCCTGTTCGGCGCCGCCGACGGCGGGCCGGTGGCAGCGCCGACGCCGACCGCGACGAGCGACCGATAGCGGGCCCCCGGGCGACGGATCACACCGGCACCCTCACTCGAACATGATGACGGTGCGAGTGACAGCGGCGGCCTCCAGGTCCGCCATGGCGTCGTTGATCCCGGTCAGGGGACGTCGGGCGTCGATCATGGCGTCGAGATCGAGGCGGCCCTGGCGGTACAGCTCGAGGTAGTGGGGAGCGTCGATGTGGAACCGGTTCGAGCCCATGATCGAGCCCGTCAGCCGCTTCTCGACATAGAAGTGTCCCGGCTCGAGGGTCAGCGTCTGGCCCTGGGGGATGGCGCCCACGATGACCGCCAGGCCCCGGGGGGCCAGGGCGTAGAGACAGCTGGCCGCCAGCTCCGGCACACCGACGGCGTCGAACGCGAAGTCGACGCCGCCACCGCTGAGCCGCTTGATCTGGCGCACCACCGACTCCTCCCCGGGCAGGATCGTGTCGGTGGCACCGAAGTGGCGGGCGGTGTCGAGCTTGTGCTCGAGCCGATCGATGGCGATGATCTGGCGGGCCCCGGCCAGCCGGGCCCCCTGGATCACCGAAGCCCCAACCCCACCGCATCCGAACACGGCCACCGACGATCCCGGCTTGACTTGGGCCGTGTTCAGGGCGGCGCCGACACCGGTGGTGACGGCGCAGCCCACGAGGGCGGCCCGGTCGAGTGGGATGTCGTCGGGGATCTTCACCACCGCCCGCTCGTGCAGGAGCATCATCTCGCTGAACCCCGACAGGTCGGCGAACTGCCGGAGCGGCTCGCCGTCGAGGCTGAGGCGGGGCGGCGCACCCTTGGGCCGCATGCAGTAGGCCCGGTCGGTGCACAGATGGGTCCGGCCCAACATGCACTGGGTGCAGGAGCCGCAGAACATCGACGTGCAGGCGATCACATGGTCGCCAACGGCCACCGATCGGACGTTGCGGCCGACGGCTTCGACGACCCCCGCCGGTTCGTGGCCGGGGACCACGGGGGGCCGGGGCCCGGCGATGGAACCCTGCATGAAGTGGAGATCGCTGTGGCACACGCCACACGCCGCGGTCCGCACCAGGACCTCGTCGTCGGCTGGGTCGTCGACCTGGATCTCCTCGATGGTGAGCGGCGCTCCCGTCTCCCGGAAGACTGCTGCGCTGGCGGTGGTCATGGACGGTCCCCGTCGCTCGATGGCTGTGTCGAGCCTCATCTTGACCCAGGGCGGCGCCGTGCCACCAGGTGGGGCGGAGACGTCAGCCGGTGCCCGCCGTTCGCTCCTCGGCCCGCCCGCTCAGCGCCGCCGCCACCCGCCGGGCCAACGGGTGCCGCTCCAGCTCCTCGAGCGACACCGGGAGGGCCTGAGACCAGTTCGTCTCCACCACCGTGCCGGGCAGGTTGGGCCGGGCGGTGGCGGCCACTGCGTCCTCCAACGTGGCCGTGACGAGGGCGGACGGGGCCCCGGCCAGGAGCCGATGGGCGGCAACGACGGCGTCCTCCACCGGCTCGTTCCCGGTGAGACCCGCGGCCCGGCACAGGTTGCGTCGGAAACGGGCCAGGGCGCCCGGGTCGGGGGTCATCCCCGCCGCCAGCTGATGGTCGGCGTCCTCACCCGTCCACACCCCGGCGACGGTCGGGAGGTCGTGGGTGGTCACGGCCGCCGCGGTCGCCGCCGGCCACCGCGTCGGGGGGTCGGACTCGAACCACAGGACCCGGTAGGACAGGACCCCGTGGGCCGCCAGCGCGGCCCGCACCCCCTCCTCCACGGTGCCCAGGTCCTCGCCGATGATCGGGACGCGGTGGCGGTGGCTCTCCAGCGCCAGCACCGCCAGCAGCTCGTCGGCCGGGAACCGGACGTAGACACCGTCGACCGGGCCGTGGCCCTCGGGGACCCACCACTGGCGGAAGAGCCCGAGCACGTGGTCGATGCGGAGGCCGGCGGCGGTGCCCATGAGCGAGCGCACGGTGTCGACCAGTGGACCGTAGGCGGCGGCCCGGAGCAGACCGGGCACGAACGGGGGCAGACCCCAGCCCTGGCCCTCGGTGTTGAAGGCGTCGGGCGGCGCCCCGATCGACATGTCGAGGGCGAGCACGTCCTGCCACTCCCAGGCATCGAAGCCGGTGGGGGAGAAGCCGACCGGCAGGTCGTGGACCAGGTCGACGGCGGCGGCGGCCGCTCCGAGCTGGAGCTCGAGATTCCATTGGAGCCAGGCATGGAACCGCACCGCGGCCGACTCGGCGGCGGCGAAGTGGTGGACCGCGGCATCCTCGGGATGTCGGAGATCCGACGGCCATTCGGGCCATGACGGCCCGTGGCGGTCGGTGAGGGCGCACCAGGTGGCGAAGCGGTGCAAGGAGCGGGGCTGGCCGTCGAGCCAGCGCTCGAAGGCCGACGGTGGGGGAGCGGCAGCCCACACCGCTTCAAGCGCCGCCCGCTTGTGCTGCCAGACCTCGTCCCGGTCGATCAGCGGTCGATCGGCCAGCGCCCGCCCCGCCCGGGCGGCGGCGGCCACCGCCTCACCACCGGCGGCGGCGCCGGGGACGTCCTCGACGCGCAGGTAGAGGGGGTTGGGGAACCGCCGGGTGGCGGCGTCGTAGGGGCTGGCCTGCTGGGCCGGTGTGGGGGCCACGGCCCCCAACGGGTTGACCATGAGGCAGCTCGCCCCGACGCCCCGGGCCCACCGTCCGAGGCGGGCCAGGTCACCGAGGTCGCCCATCCCCCAGCTGGTGGCCGAGCGGACGGCGTAGAGCTGTGTGGCCCAACCCCAGCCGAGAGCGGCCGGAGCACACCGTCGGGGGCTGACGATGACCGCCCGCTCCGTCCCGTCGGCAAGCACCACCCGGTGGTAGCCGAGCGGCAGGGTGGAGGAGAAGAGGCGATCGAGATCGAGCTCGTCGCCGTCCTCGGTGACGAGTGTGCCCCGACCGAGCCGGGCCACTTTGGCGGCCGCCGCACCGGGGTCGGTGACGACGGGTCCCGGGCCGGCGGGGGTGGCGAGGGCGCGCTCGGCCCGGGCCACGGCGGCGGGACTGGCACCTCGCGTCTCACCGAGCCCGTCGACATAGGTCGACTGGATCTCCGCCCGGTCATGGCCTGGGGATCGACCGTCCTGCATCACACTTGCGAGCTCCTGATCGCTGCGCCACTACCCCACCGGCCGGCAGCCCAAACGGTAGCGACCATCGAACCGATCCGGCGCCCTGACCAGGACAGCCCGTTTGTCCCCGCGGCGTCGGGGGTACGGTGACGAGGTCAACAGTCCCGCCGGCGAGGAGGTCGCGATCCAACCGTTGTCCACCTACCGGCTGCAGCTCCTACCGCACACGACGCTCGCCGATGCCATCGATCTCGTCCCCTATCTCGATGCGCTCGGGGTGACCCACGTGTATCTGGCCCCGCTCCTCCAGGCGGCGGCCGAGAGCACCCACGGGTACGACGTCGTCGACCACCAGCGGATCGACGGTCGCATCGGAACCGACGCCGACCTCGAACGACTGGTCGCCGTCCTGGTGGAGCGGTCGATGGGTGTCGTCGTCGACATCGTCCCCAACCACATGGCGACCCGCCTCCCCGACAACGCCTGGTTGCTGGACGTTCTGGAGCACGGGGCCGCCAGTCGGTTCGCCCGCCACTTCGACGTCGACTGGGACGACGAGACCCGCATCCATCTCCCCATCCTGGGCAAGCACTACGGCCAGGTCCTCGATCAACGTCAGATCGCGTTGCGCCGGACCGGGGCCCGCTTCGAGATCGTCCACCACGAGCACGTCCTCCCCGTCGGTCCCCGCAGCCTGGCCGACATCGTCGCCAGGGCGGCCGAGGCGGCCGGCAGCGACGACCTCCTGTTCGTGTCCCGCTCGCTGGAGCGGCTCCCCCCCGCCTCGACCACCGACCTTGCCCGGCGCCGCGAGCGCCATCGTGATCTGGCCGTCATCCGAGCCCAGCTCGACCGGCTCCTGGCCGAACGCCCCGCCATCCCGCCCGCCATCGACGCCGAGCTGGCCGCCGTGAACGCCGATCCCGACCGCCTGCACGATGTCCTCGAGGCGCAGGCCTACCGGCTGGCCCACTGGCGAACGGCCAGCGAGGAGCTCGGCTACCGGCGCTTCTTCGACATCGACACCCTCATCGGGCTCCGGGTCGAGGACCCGGTGGTGTTCGACGATGTCCACCGGCTGGTGATCGATCACCACCGGCGGGGGCTCGTCGACGGGGTCCGGGTCGATCACCCCGACGGTCTCCGGCGGCCCGGCGACTACCTCCAACGCCTCCGCCAGGCCCTCCCGGAGGCATGGATCGTAATCGAGAAGATCCTGGGTCCCGACGAAGCGCTCCGCCCCGCCTGGCCGGTGGACGGCACCACCGGCTACGAGTACCTGAACCTCCTCACCCGACTGTTCGTCGACCCGGCAGCCGACGGACCGTTGCGGATGCTGGCGGCCGAACTGACCGGTGACGACCGCCCCTTCGCCGCCGTGGCCGCCGAGGCCAAGGAACAGATACTAGAGGACGTGCTCGGGGCCGAGCTGAATCGGCTCGACGACACCTTCGCCGCCGCCTGCGACCGTCGTCGCACCCACCGCGACGTGACGTCGGCCGATCGCCGGGAGGCGCTCGTCGCCACGCTCGTCGCCTTCGACGTCTACCGCACCTATGTCGGCGAGGAGGGTGAGGCGGAGGCCGAGGACCAGCACCGGATCGATGACGCGGTGGCCGAGGCCACCCGGCGACGACCGGACGTCGATGAGTTGGCGTTCGATCTGCTGGCCGCCATCCTGCGGGGCGACATCACCGAGTCGACCCACGACCGCGAGCTGCGCATGCGGTTCCAGCAGCTCTCCGGCCCGGTGATGGCCAAGGGGGTGGAGGACACCGCCTGCTACCGCTACACCCCACTCGTCGCCCTCGACGAGGTCGGGGGCGAACCCGACCACCCGGCAGCCGGTTTGGACGACTTTCACGAGGCCGCCCGACGGATCATCGCCGATCACCCGGCGACGATGATCACCACCTCGACCCACGACACGAAGCGGGGGGCCGACGTCCGCCTCCGCCTGGCGGTGCTGTCGGAGCGAACCGACCGGTGGGCCACCATCGTCCGCCGCTGGTTCGCCGACCACGAGCGGTTCCGCCTGAACGACGCCCCGGCTCCGGGATTCCAGTATCTGCTGTACCAGACGATGGTCGCCGCTCATCCCCTCGACCACGACCGTCTCACCGCCTACGCCCTGAAGGCGCTGCGGGAGGCCAAGGAGCACAGCTCGTGGAGCCGGCCCGACACCGACCACGAACGCGGCGTCGAGCGGTTCCTGGAGGCGCTGAGCGGCGACGGGCGCTTCCGACGCGAGCTCGACGAGCTGGTGATGGAGCTCGACCAGGCGTGGGCCGTCACGTCGCTGGCCCACAGCCTCGTGTCCCTGACCATGCCCGGCGTCCCCGACCTCTACCAGGGAACCGAGCTCTGGGACCTCAGCCTCGTCGACCCCGACAACCGACGGCCGGTCGACTTCGAGCGGCGCCGGACCCTGCTGGCCGACATGGCCGGCGCATCGTTCGACGACGCCTGGTCGGCCCGGGCCGACGGCCGGGCCAAGCTGTGGCTGGTGGGGCGTGCCCTGCGCGCCCGCCGCCAGCACCCCGAGATCTTCGGCCGGACCGGCGGCTACCGGGAACTGACCGTCGACGGGGCGGCGGCAACGCACCTCGTCGCCTTCGCCAGGACGGCCGGCCCGGCGCCTGACGCCGAGGCGGCCGTAATCACCCTCGCCCCCCGCCTCGTGACCGGCCTCGCCGCCGCCGGCGGATGGACCGACACCACGGTCGAGCTCCCACCGGGACGGTGGCACGACGTCCTCGCCGACACCGACGTCGAAGGCGGTCGGCAACCGGTCGCCGAGATCCTGTTCACCGTCCCCATGGCGCTGCTGACCCGCAGATGACCGCCCCGATCACCACCCGCCGAGGAACCCCATGACCGACCGGATCCCCGCCACCGCGACCCGACCCCGACCCGTCTCCGGCCGGGAGCCCGCTTCCGGCGCCGACGTCCGACCCGGGGCGCGGCGTCCGTCGCGGGTTGTGGTGCAGGACGTGTGGCCGAGCGTCGACGGGGGCCGGCACCCGACCAAGGCCGTGCTCGGCGACGACATCACCGTCAGCGCCGACGTCTTCGCCGACGGCCACGATCGCGTGGCCGCCGCCCTCCTCGTGACCCCACCGACGGGCGGCCCGCCCCATGCCGACCGGGACGACGGGGGAAGCCCGTGGGCCATCGGCGGGCGGGAGGGCGGGCACCCCGCCGTCCACCCCGACCTCGGCCGGGCCGGCGCCCTCGGGCTGGAGGTGGCCATGGACCTCACCTACCTGTGCTCCCCCGACCACCCGTGGGTGACCGAGCCTCCCCAGTCGGTGGTGTGGCAGTCCGGCCACGAGTGGGGCGACAACTACTCCGGCAACGAGGTCCGTTCGTTCCTCGTCTCGTCGACCCTGAGCTGGCTCGATCGGTACCACATTGACGGTCTGCGGGTCGATGCGGTGGCTTCCATGCTCTACCGCGCCGACCACGCCGCCACCCTCCGTCTCGTCACCGATCTGAATGCCCTCTACAACGGCCATTCCGCCCTCCACGCCACCGACGTCGGCCCCGCCGGGTTCCGGTGGGCGGCCAGTGACGATTCCGAGAACTCGGTTCTGGGGTGGCTGCGCGTGGGCCCCGATGATGCGACGCTGTTGGTCGTTGCCAACCTCACCCCCGTGGTCCGGCACAACCACCGCACCGGGGTTCCCGACGATGGAGAGTGGGAGCGCGTGTTCTCGACCGACGATCCAAAATACGGAGGAGGCGGCGTCGACGAGAACCCCCGTCTCCGGCCCGCCCCCGTCCCCTTCCACGGCCAGCACCAGTCGGTGATGCTCACCCTGCCCCCGCTGGCGGTGACGGTCTACGCCACGATCGGGCGATCATGAGCGGGCGGCAGCTGGCCTCCTCCTGGCCGGGCCGCCCCTATCCCCACGGGGCCTCCTACGACGGAGCAGGCACCAATTTCGCCGTGTTCAGCGAGGTGGCGGAGGCGGTCGAGCTCTGCCTGTTCGGTGACGACGACCGCGACGAGGTCCGGATCGAGCTGACCGAGGTCGACGGCTACGTCCACCACGGCTACCTGCGCGGCATCGGCCCCGGGCAGCGCTACGGCTACCGGGTCCACGGGCCGTGGGACCCGGACCGCGGTCTCTGGTGCAACCCCTCCAAACTGCTGATCGACCCCTACGCCCGAGCCATAGACGGCGCCGTCGACTGGGATCCGGCGGTCTTCGCCCGCCAGCTCGACGACCACGACGCCCGCAACGACGACGACTCCGCTCCCCACGTTCCGAAGTCGGTCGTGGCCAACCCGTGGTTCGACTGGGGTCACGACCGGCCCCCGGCCACGGCCCGCCACCAGATGCTCATCTACGAGACGCACGTCAAGGGCATCACCAGGAACCACCCCGAGGTGCCCCAGGCCGAGCGGGGCACCTACCTCGGCCTGGCCCACCCCGTCGTCGTCGACCATCTGGTGTCGCTGGGGGTGACGGCGGTCGAGCTCATGCCCGTCCACCACTTCATCAACGACCACCATCTCGTGGAGAAGGGCCTCAGCAACTACTGGGGCTACAACACCATCGGCTACTTCGCCCCCCACGCCGGCTACGCCATCGACCGGCGGGGCGGGAACCAGGTGCAGGAGTTCAAGCAGATGGTGAAAAGCCTCCACAGCGCCGGCCTGGAGGTCATCCTCGACGTGGTCTACAACCACACGGCCGAGGGCAACCACCTGGGCCCGATGCTCTCGTTCCGGGGCTTCGACAACCCTGCCTACTACCGGTTGATGGCCGACTCCCCTCGCCACTACATGGACTACACCGGCACCGGCAACAGCCTCAACGCCCGCCACCCCCACGTCCTGCAGCTCATCATGGACTCGCTGCGATACTGGGTGCAGGAGATGCACGTCGACGGCTTCCGCTTCGACCTGGCCTCCACCCTGGCCCGAGAGCTCCACGATGTCGACCGCCTCTCCGCCTTCTTCGACCTCATCCAGCAGGATCCGGTCGTGTCCCGGGTCAAGCTGATCGCCGAGCCGTGGGACGTCGGCGAGGGCGGGTACCAGGTCGGCAACTTCCCACCCCTGTGGTCGGAGTGGAACGGGCAGTACCGCGACACCGTCCGGGATTTCTGGCGGGGTGAGGGTCACGCGCTGGGAGCCTTCGCCGCCCGCCTCACCGGCAGCTCGGATCTCTACGAGGCGACCGGCCGGCGTCCGTCGGCCAGCCTCAACTTCGTCACCGCCCATGACGGCTTCACCCTCGACGACCTCGTGTCGTACAACCACAAGCACAACGAGGCCAACGGTGAGGGCGATCGCGACGGCGAGAGCCACAACCGATCCTGGAACTGCGGGGTGGAGGGGCCGACGGACGACCCCGACGTGCTGAGCCTCCGTCGTCGTCAGCGCCGCAATCTCCTCACCACCCTCCTCCTCTCCCAGGGGGTGCCGATGCTGCTCGGAGGCGACGAGATCGGCCGCACCCAGCACGGCAACAACAACGCCTACTGCCAGGACAACGAGCTCAGCTGGTACGACTGGGACAAGATCGATCACGCCTTCCTCGACTTCGTCCGTCACCTCATCCGGTTCCGCATGGACCACCCGACGTTCAGCCGCCGCCGCTGGTTCCAGGGCCGCCCGCTCTGGGAGGAGGACGCCCCCGACGTCGGCTGGTACACGGCCCGGGGCACCCTGATGACGCAGGGCGACTGGGACGCCGGCTTCATCCGGCACCTCCAGGTCTTCTTCAACGGCTCGTCGATCCCGTCGCCCGGGCCCCGGGGCGAGCAGATCCTCGACGACGACATGCTGTTGCTGTTCAACAGCCACCACGAGCCCCAGCGCTTCACCATCCCCGCCACGGTGGGGCGTGGCTGGGAGCTGGCGATCGACACCGCAGCGGAGTTGCCGCTGTTGCCCGGCTCGGTCCGCCGGCGCCGGATCGGAGCGACGACCACCGTGGCCGACCGGTCGGTTCGGGTCCTGCGACGTGACCGCTCGCGACCGTTGCACCCGAGCGAGGCCCCTCCCCCCCCATGGCGATGAGCCCGCCCGTCGGCTGGGTGTGGGCCCCGGACGCCCGATCGGTCGACATCGAACTCCACGGCGCCCACCATCCCATGGCGGCCGGTGACGACGGGTGGTGGTGCCCGCCCCGGGCGCTGCGCCCGGGGGAGGACTACCGCTTCGTCGTCGACGGCGGCGCTCCCCGGCCCGATCCCCGCTCCGGCTGGCAGCCGGAAGGGGTCGACGGACCGAGCCGCGTCGACGATCCCGGAGCTCACCGCTGGCAGGACGAGGGGTGGGGGGGCATCCATCTGCCGTCGGCGGTGATCTACGAGGTCCACATCGGCACGTTCACCCCCGCCGGCACGTTCACCGCCGCCATCGAACGCCTCGACCACCTCGTCGAGCTCGGCGTGTCGGCGGTCGAGCTGATGCCCGTCGTGGAGTTCCCCGGCGGGCACGGTTGGGGCTACGACGGGGTCGACCTCTACGCCCCCCATCACCGCTACGGGGGTCCCGACGGGCTCCGTGCCCTCATCGACGCCTGCCACCGCAGGGGCCTCGCCGTCATCCTCGACGTCGTCTACAACCACCTCGGACCCCTCGGCAACCATCTGGCCGAGTTCGGCCCCTATTTCACCGATCGCTACGACACCCCGTGGGGGGCGGCCCTCAACGTCGACGGGGCCGGCAGCGACGAGGTGCGCCGCTTCGTGATCGACAACGCCTGCCGGTGGGTCGAGGAGTTCCACGTCGACGGCCTCCGCCTCGATGCCACCCACGCCATCGTCGACAACTCTCCCGTCCACGTGGTCGAGGAGCTGGCGGCCGAGGTGGGCCACACGGCACGCCTCGCCGGGCGCCATGTCGCCGTCATCGCTGAGGACGACCGGAACGATCCCCGCCTCCTGCTACCTCCGACCCAGGGAGGCCGGGGACTCGACGGGGTGTGGAACGACGACGTCCACCACGCCATCCACGTCGCCCTCACCGGTGAGGGCGATAGCTACTACGGCGACTTCAGCGGGGTGCCCGACCTGGCCCGCGCCCTCCGCAACGGCTTCGTCTACGACGGACGACGGTCACCCAACCGGGGCAAGCGGGTCGGCCGACCCCTGGGTTCGATCGGCCACGACCGCCTCGTGGCCTGCATCCAGAACCACGATCAGATCGGCAACCGGGCCCAGGGTGATCGCCTGGCGGCCATCGCCGGTACCGCGGCCCAGCGGGTCGGCGCCGGCCTCCTGCTCACCGCCCCCTTCGTGCCCCTGGTGTTCCAGGGCGAGGAATGGGCGGCGTCGACGCCGTTCCCCTACTTCTGCGACCATCCCGACGCCGAGCTGGCCCGGGCGGTGCGGGAGGGGCGTCGCCGCGAGTTCGCCGCCTTCGGCTGGGCCCCCGACGAGGTGCCGGACCCGGGCGATCCGGCGACGGTAGCCTCGGCCCGCCTCCGCTGGGACGAGCGGCAACGGGAACCCCATGCGGCGATGCTGGCCTGGTACCGGGAGCTGCTGGCCCTGCGATCCGCCACGCCCGAGCTGCGCGACGCCCGTATCGAGCCGCTGGTGACCCACGGGGCGGACTGGATCGTGGCCGAACGGGGTCGGGTGGCGGTGGCGGCCACCACCCGCGACCGGGGGGCGCGGGTGGCGATCGGTGACCGGTCGGCCGTCCTCGCCGCCACCGGCGACGTGGAACTCGACGGGGCGGGGACGGCGACCCTCGGCCCCCGCTCGTTCGCTGTGCTGGGCGGCTGACTGCCGGGCGCCGGCTCATCTCCTGACCACTGGGGCGCTCTCGGAGTAGGGTCCGCTCGGGGCCGCCCATCGGGGCGGCGGCGAGGGGGATCCGATGTACGACACGGTGGTGTATGAGACCGAGGGACGGGTGGCCACCGTCACCCTGAACCGGCCGGAGAAGTTGAACGCCATCTCACCCCAGTTGCAGACCGAGCTGATCGCCGCCCTGGAGGAGGCCGAGTCCGATCCGGGAATTCACGTCGCCGTTGTCGAGGGTGCGGGCCGGGCGTTCTGCACCGGCTACGACATCAGCGCCGGGGGGACCGGAGGCGGCGGTGTGACCGGCGACCGCGACGGGCTGGAACGGATCATGCGGGGCTGGCTGCGGATCTGGGACCTCCGCCTCGCCGTGGTGGCGAAGGTGCACGGCTACTGCCTGGCCGGGGGAACGCAGCTCGCCACCATCTGCGACGTGACCTTCGTGGCTGACGACTGCCGGGTCGGCACACCACAGTTGCCGCTGGGTGCCGGCTACGTGGCATCGGCCTGGACGTGGCTGGTGGGGCCGAAGAAGGCCAAGGAGATGTTCTTCCCTACCGGGGAGATGATCACCGGCACCGAGGCCGTGGAGTGGGGCCTGTTCAACCGGGCCGTCCCCGCCGACCAGCTCGATGACGCCGTCGCCGCCTACGTGGACCGGGTGGCCCGGACACCGAAGGAGATCATCGCCCTCCAGAAGCAGTCGGTGAACCGGATCCAGGAGATCCAGGGGTTCCGGGAGGCGCTCCTCCAGGCGGTCGAGGTCGACGCCATCGCCCACGCCTCCAACCCGGTGAAGGCCATCAACCACCACATCCGGGAGAACGGCCTGCGCGATGCCCTCCGTGCGTTCGACGCCGGCGAGATCCCCTGAGCCTGGACTCTCAGCTCAGCGCTGGAACCACCTCGATCATCGGGGGAAGAGGCGGGCCGAGGCAAGGTCGGCGCCGGCCCGCAGCGATCGCAGCTTCTCCCACGCCACGTCGGCGGCCACCGGGCTGAACCCGGCGGCGGTGTCGAATCCGCAGTCGGTGCAGGCCAGTACCCGGCCGGGGTCGCCCACCGCCTCGGCCACCCGCACCACCCGGTCGGCCACCACCTCGGGATGTTCGACATAGTTGGTCGTGGTGTCGATGACCCCGGTGGCCAGGGTCCAGCCGTCCGGGAGAGGGTGGCGGGCGAACGTCCGGTACTCGTGCTCGTGGCGAGGGTTGCCGCCCGACACGACCAGGCCACCGACGTGGGTCCGGTAGAGGAGGGGGAGGAGCTCGGCGAGGTCGACGTCGTGGACGTGGGGGCCGCCGTAGTTGCCCCAGCAGACGTGGAGCCGCACCCGGCCGGGCTCGATCCCGTCGAGGGCCCGGTTGGTGGTGGCCACCACCCGGTCGACGAAGCCGAGGAAGTCGCTGAGGGGACGGTCGGCGTAGCGGCCATGGCGCTCCATGGCCAGGTCGGGAGCGTCGATCTGGAGCACGAACCCGGCGTCGACGATCCGGCGGTACTCGACGGCGAGGGCGGAGCCGACGGCCTCCAGGTAGTCGTCGTCGGTGAGGTAGTGGTGGTTGGCCATGGCCGCCACCACGATGCCGGGCGACGGGGCGGTCATGAACACGTCAGCGAAGCTCCCGCCTGCGGTGGCCCTGGCCAGCCGATCGATCTCGGCGTCGATGGCGCCGGGATCGCCGTAGTCGACCTCGCCCACGGCCTGCGGGGGCCGGACCAGCGACACCTGCTCGGCGGCGGTGCGCTGGGCCCGCCGGATGGCGGCGAAGCCCGGAAACTCGTCGACGTCGCTCCACCGTCGGGCGTCGGCGGGATCGCCGGGCCCGAATCCCGTCATCCGGTGCTGGACGTAGGTGAAGAAACTCTCCCGCCCCTGTTCGCCGTCGTTGACGACGTCGAGGCCGGCCTGGCGTTGACGGTCGACGACGGCCGTCACCGCCGCCTCCACCTGCCCGGCCAGAGCGGCGTCGTCGATGTCCTCCCCTCGAGCCAGCCGGGCCAGGAGCGACACGAGCTCCGGCGGGCGGGGCAGGCTGCCGGCATGGGTCGTCAGGATCCGGTCCACCCGCTGGACCGTAGCCGCCTCCGGCGCCCGGCCGCATCTGGCTCCCCGTCGGCGTCGCCGACCAGACTGAGGGCATGACTACCGAGACCGAACGCCGAGCGACCGCCACCGACCCCGACCTGGACGTCGACGCAGTGGTGGTCGGGGCCGGGTTCGCCGGCATGTACCTCCTCTACCGCCTCCGCCAGCGCGGCCTCTCGGTCACCGTGTTCGAGGCCGGGACCGACGTCGGCGGCACGTGGTACTGGAACCGCTACCCGGGGGCTCGCTGCGACGTGCCGAGCATGGAGTACTCCTACTCGTTCGATCCCGAGCTGGAACAGGAGTGGGAGTGGACTGAGCTGATGGCGGCCCAGCCCGAGATCCTGGACTACGCCCGCCACGTGGCCGAGCGGTTCGATCTGAAGCGCGACATCGTGTTCGACACCCGCGTGACCGGCGCCCACTTCGACGAGGGCGCCGCCAGCTGGACCGTCACGACCGATGCCGGTCATGAGGTCCGGGCCCGCTGGTGCATCATGGCCACCGGCTGCCTGTCGGTACCGAACACCCCCGACCTGCCCGGCCTCGACACGTTCGGCGGGACGGTGCTCCACACGGGCCGGTGGCCGAAGACCGAGCCCGACCTCACGGGGCTGCGGGTGGGGATCATCGGCACCGGTTCGTCGGGGGTCCAGGCCATCCCCGTCCTGGCCGAGCGGGTCGGCCACCTCCACGTGTTCCAGCGGTCGCCCGTCTACACGGTCCCCGCCAACAACAAGCCGCTGCGACCGGAGATCGCCCAGGCGTTCAAGGAGCGCTACCGCGAGATCCGGGAGCGACAGCGGAGCTCGGTCAGCGGGTTCCTCGGCCCGCTCGCCCTCAAGGAGCCGAAGCAGCCGTCGGGTGACGATCGCCCGGCCGACAGCCCGCAACCGCCCAAACGCCGACCCGGGCTGCTCGACCTCTCGCCAGAGGAACGCCAGGCCGCATTCGACCAGTACGGTCCCGCCGCCTTCCAGCGCTTCCGTGACGTCTACACCGATCCCGATGCCAATGCCGTCGCCGCCGACCTGTTCCGCCGCGAGATCCACAGGATCGTGCACGATCCGACCACCGCCGCCGCCCTGGAGCCTCACGACTACCCCCTGGCGTGCAAGCGCCAGGTGATCGACACCCGCTACTACGAGACGTTCAACCGCGACGACGTGACGCTGGTCGACCTGCGGCGCGATCCGCTGGTCGAGATCACCACCACCGGGGTGCGGACCGGGGGTGGTGAGGTCGAGCTCGACGTGCTCGTGCTGGCCACCGGGTTCGATGCCATGACGGGCGCCCTGGAGCGCATCGACCTGCGGGGCCGGGGCGGGCGATCATTGCGGGAGGTGTGGGCCGACGGACCCCGGACCTACCTCGGGCTGCAGATCGCCGGGTTCCCCAACCTGTTCACCGTCACCGGTCCCGGCAGCCCATCGGTGCTGTCCAACATGATCGTTGCCATCGAGCAGCACGTCGACTGGATCGTGGACTGCCTCGAACATGTGGCCGCCGGGGGCAGGACGACGATCGAGCCCACCCAGCAGGCGGTGGACGCCTGGGTCGACCACGTCAACGAGACCGCCGAGGGCACGATGTACACAGCACCCAGCTGCAACAGCTGGTACCTCGGTTCCAACATCGAGGGCAAGCCCCGGGTGTTCATGCCCTACGTCGGCGGGTTCGGCCGCTACCGCCAGCGCTGCGCCGAGATCGCCGAGGCCGGCTACGAGGGCTTTGAGCTGCAGTGACGCTCGTCGCCTCGACCCCCGTCTCGGCGCCGATCAGGGGAGCCGGCTGCTGATCCGTCAAGCCATGGTCCGTCTCGAACGATCGTCCGTCCAGCGATCTCACTCGGGCCGTTCCATGCCTGTGCCCGACGTGGAGTCAGCACCAGCATCGGCAACCAGACGTTCGGCTCGCGTTCCAGCCGGGAGCGCGCCTGGTTGCGCACGCACAGATGTCGAGCGATTTGTCATGTCAAGGAGCTTTCAGCGAGGAAGTCCAGCGGGGACTGTTTCGCTGCAACCTCGAGGTGCTCCACGATTGGCCCCGTGTCGTCAGTGCGGAGAACATCCACGAACGCTCGCCAATCGTCGATGAGATGAGAACGACCATGTTCAATCCCGCGAACACGTCCAGCGGGTGCAACCGGAACTCCTCGTCACCGTCGAGTGCCTCTTCGAAGTAGCGCATGATCTGCTCGCGGCCGACGATCGGGTGGCGACCAGGCCGACGCCGAGGCTGGGAACGCTCGTCGCACCGTCGGTGGTCGCGTACTCGCGCCTGGGGGGCGAAGTGCTCGCTCCAGTCCCACTCCCTTGACGCGCAGCAGAACACCGGCCACGTGTGGCTCCGCGAGGCACGACGAGCCCGCAACGGGGCGTCCTTTCCGAGCGCTCGGAAAGTCAGAGCCGCAGCGTTGTGGCCGTCGCTCGCCGTCGGTGAAGATTGTCGATCGGCATGCCGAGGCCACCCATTGCTGGCCCCACCAGCAGCCGGGCCTGATCGGGATTGCCGGGTACCGAGTAGGGGAAACGTGCTCAACCTTGCACGGATATGGGCACGACCAGGCGATCCTCTTCAGTTGACTGCGACGCCCAGGAGCGTGTCGGTCCCGTCGCCGGCGAGTCCTTTGGCGGCACGGGTCCGACCGGCGAGGGCGAGTAGGAGCGATTCGGCGGGCCCGTGGACCTCGGGGCCTTTGCCGTGCGACCAGTCGATGTCGGTGGTCCGCATAGCGACCTTCCGTGTGTGCCGTTTGGCCTTGGTGATGAACGGGAGCTTCACCAAGACGTCGAGGGCGACGACGAGTCGGTCTGCGGGAATGGTCCGAGGGCGTCCAAGGCCGAGGCGGATGTCTTGGTGGTGCACGACCGTCTCACACAGCGCCCAGGCCGGGTAGAAGAAGCCCAGCCCGAGACGTGTCGGGTCACCGAGTACGGCGACGATCTGGTCCGGTCCCCGCGAGGTCCAGGCGGCGGCCGCCCGGGCGTTGGCACCATCGGTGCCAGACCCGTACCGAAGGTTTCGTGCAACCAGCCCCCGGCGGGTGAGACCGACCGCACTGGCGAGGTGCCCGGCGACGTCGAGAACACTCCACTCATCGCAAAGCGATGGCGTCTCCCAGTCGGCGGCCGTCAGTGTGGTCAGGAAGCTGGACAGTTCCTGGCGCTCGTCGTTGAGCAGCTCCTTCAGCTCGGATCGCTTCATCGGACTCGCCTGCCTTCTTCTCATCGTTAGGGTACGATCGTATCCTAACGATGGAGGCGAGGAAAGAGGAGGTGCTGCTGTGCCCAAACAGGTCGACCACGATGAGCGGCGCCGCGAGATCATCGAAGCACTTTGGGCGCTTGCCGCTCGCGAGGGGCTCAGCGCGGTCAGCTTCCGACGGGTCGCAGCTAAGGCCGATGTGTCGGTGCGGCGGATCCAGTACTACTTCGGCACGAAGGCATCCCTCCTCGCCGCCGCACTGGAGATGCTCGGCCAGGCCGTCTTCGCGCGCGGCGTCGCAGCCATGGACACAGCCGGGCCGGGCGCGTCCCCCCGATCGATGCTCCACCTGATCATCGAGGCCGGGCTTCCATCGACTCGCGACCAGCGCCAGGACAGTCTGCTGTTCTTCAGCTTCTACGTCGCCGCGCTCACCGACCCTGAACTCGCCAGCACCGAAGCCCAGCAGATCCTCGGGTGGACGATTCCCTTCGCCGCCAATCTCATCCGCACCGCCGAAGCGAGCGGACAAGCGAAACCTGGAATCGACCCCGACCATGAGGCCCGCATCCTCATGTCAGCCTTCTACGGGCTCAGCCTCAGCGTGCTCGCTGGCACCCAGACCCCACAGGACGCACTCGCAGCGATCGACTACCACCTCGACAGGATCTTCGTCTGAACAGGACTTCAGTCATGACACGCACGTATCAGCCAGTCGGCAGCCGAGCAGACCCGGGGCCGCCTGCCGTGAGGTGGAAGAACGTCCGATATTGGCGTGGCCGGCCTGGCCACTCCACCGTGTCGGTGCCAAGTCTTCGCTCGACCCGAGGGTCGACGAGTCCAGACTCCTCGTGGGCCTCCCGCAGCACGGCATCGAGATCTGATTCGCCCGGCTGCACGGTGCCAGCTGGAACGTGGAGCCCGGAGTCCAGCAGTGGTGCATCGTCCTCGGCATGCATGAAGGCAGCGAGCAGGCCCGAGCGGGTCCGATGCTCGATGTAGCCAACAACCTTGTATTCCACGACCTCAGGCTATTCGACAGGCGGCACGCGGGAACCGGCGGACTGGCCCGGTCGACCCACTCAGAAAATTCCGAGCGCAGGGACATCTTTGGGGACAGGTACAGGTCCCCTGCCGTGCCTGCTAGAACGTCTCGATGAGGTGTCGACTCTTGAGCAGGCTGGCGGCGGCCGCTCTGGCTGTTGTCGCCAAGGCGTGTTCGGAGGCGACGGCGCCAGCTGAAGAGCTGGCGCACCAGTTCGACTGCGCGAACCCGATCGACATCCTCCACGAGCCACCGGACGGGTGGCCGGCTGTCCTCGACGTCATCGCTCTGCCGGACGACCCAGTTCTCGAGCGGAGCCGCTTCGATGATGACATTGGCCGGTCCTTCTCGAAGTTCGGCCTCGTCATACGGGCAGGTGTGTCGTTCACCTTGAGCATCGCGGAGTCGTCGCAACCGAACGCCTCGAGGGGCTGGAATCAAGGATCGACTGCGCCGGTGTTGGCCATCGAGATCCCGGGCTGCCCCTGCACCTGTGCTAGCGACGTCCAGCCAAACTGCCCCCTCGGCGAGTCCGGCGAGTGGATCGGCTACCCAGGCGGCGTATGGACGATAGACCCTGCATGTACCGAGATCGAGATCGCCACAGGGAGCCGGACTACGACCGCCAAGCTTCCAATCGGCGCCGTTGAGGCCCTTCGTCTGGCGCGACCGTTGCCGAACGATGCCGAGATGGCGATCGAGGGCCTGACGGACGAGGAGTGGGCTGCGTTCGAGCAAGCACTTGCTGAACGGTGAGCGAGGTTTCCAGTTCGGTCGCCGTTGTCGACACGATGGTGATGTCGGCGCTGGTTAATGCTGCCCGCGAGACGTGGGGCTACCCTGCCGGGGTGTAGGGCGGACAGTGGCTGAGGTGGATCACCTCGGGCCGGAGCGACTTCAGTCGGCGTATCGACTCAACGGCGGCCGCTTGGAGTTCGGCCACCTGATCGACGTTGGCACGGCTGGCGGTCTCGGATCGGATCTCGCTTCGGTGCCAGGCGACCTGAGCGCCGATCACGATCCGTCGGTCAGCCGCTTCGACGAGTACGGACTGGTGACCGGCGGTGTGCCCTGGTGTGGCCAGGACACGTATACCGTCGGCGATCTGTTCGTCGCCGTGGAGCGTTCGGCGTTGAGGTTGGGGAGCCAGGGCCCAGGAGGCGTCGGTGTAGAAGCGGTCAGCCTCGACCTGTTCGATCTCGGTTGCCTGGGCGTAGAAGGCCGTGGCGCCCCCGAAGAGAGCAGGGTTCTGTCCGCAGTGGTCGAAATGGAGGTGACTGTTGACTACGGCAACCACGTCCTCCAACTCGACGCCGAACTGCGTTAGCAGCGGCCGAAGGTCGATGCGGGACGGCCGGTACAACTCATCGATGAAGGCGTTCCCGACGCCGACACCGGTATCGACCAGGATGGGCCCGTCCGGATGGTCGATGAGAAACCCGTACACCTCTGCCGATCGACCAAGGTCGGCCGCTGGGTGCTCGGCCGGTAGCTCGATCCGAGCGAGGTCCAGGCGTGCTATCCGAGGCATCTGCGACAGCGGCATCGAACGCATCCTGCACTCTCCTCGTTGCCCAGTCCAAGCCGCCGACCACTCCAACACCGCGGCATCTAGAGAGCCGCCCTACTACCGGCGTACTGCAGCGGGTCCACCGCTCGGAAACGCGCACCGGCCCTGACGAGTCCCGAGCGGTGATACCGAGCGGCCCCCGGCGACCCGACCGGGCCCGTCCACCCGCTCGTAGGTGCCTGATATCGGACGGCTAAACACGCTGCGAGCTGAACGTAATGGGTGCTCACCATCGCATCACATCGGGGTATTGCACCCACGCCCCAGACCCCTTTTGTCGGGGCCTCGCGCGCCCCTTGTCATCCGGAACGATCGCCGCCGCGTCAGGTCGATCCCGAAGTCTGATCGAAGTCGAAGCGCAGCTGGTTGCTGTCGGCGCCCAGCCGGAACGGCCGGTTCAGGTGGCCCCTCCTGGGTCGAAGCGGGAGCCATGATCGGCGGGTCGGCGTCCATCGCACCGGCGACCAATGCGTCCCGGGAGCGGCGAGGACATCCTCGATCCTGACGAGACCACGAGCCGGCCCCCGTCGATCACTGCGACATCGGCCGCGCTGTTGAATCGAGGCGAACTGACGAGGTAGCGCCGAACGCCATCGATCGACGCATCCGGGTTCGTGACCGGGACGGCCGAGCTGGCGTGGGCTTCGGCTGTGGCCGGGTCGAACCCCGGCTGGATCGCATTGCGTATTCGACCAGCATTCTCCAATCAACCGACTTCGCCAACGCAAGAGGGCCCCAGCGGTCGCTCCACGACTGATCGTCGACAGGATCGAGGCTCCGATCACGCGGAGCGGTGCCCGAACCGCCCGGTCCCGTCAGCAGCTCGACTGGGCCCCAGCGGCGAGGACGACGACCCTGCTCGAGCAGGCGCCGGCCGACGACGTCGAGATCTCTCTACTCCATGCCGGACCAGGGGTCGGATGCTGAGCCGGTCGGGCGTAGCGGCGGTCCTCGCGGTGGTGCTTCTGTCGGCCTGCGGTGCCAGCGACCCGCCGGACACGGCTAGCCCAGCGCCGACGGTGTCGGGCGAGGGGCTCACCACAACCTCTGCCACCGCGCCCGACGAGTCGTCGACTCCGGCGCCGGACGCGTCGGCCCTGGTCCTAGGCCACGACGGGTTGGGTGTCGTCTCGTTCGGTCAACCGGTGAGCGAGGTGTTGGCCGTTCTCACCGAGCTGCTCGGGCCGCCCGCTTCCGACGAGATCCAGGTGTCAGCCGACGTCGACCGCGCGGTCCAGTGGGACGAGCCGTTCCTGAATCTGCAGTTGACCTCCTGGGACCACCTCGACCCCAACCTCCGGCCCGAACCCGTAGTCGGCGGGTCGATCTTCCACTACTACCTGACGACCTCCAGCCGGTTGGCCACCGAAGCCGGAGTCAAGCCGGGGGCCACCGTCGGTGAGCTCACGGCCGCCTACCCCGGCATCACCTTCCACGAGGGCCGCGGGGATCTCCCGCGAGAGTTCATTGTCGAGCCGGCAGCCGGCTGGCCCCAGCTTCCCGTTTTCGGTCTTCTCGACGGCGACGGCGCGAACCCCGGAACGACGATCGTCCACCTGGGCGCCGGCTGGGACCGAACGCCGTGCTGAGCGGTCGATATCCAGGGACCCGGGTTGACCCAGAGGCCAACGGCCCTGCCGCCGGAGGTCAGGGCTGGCCATGATGGACCAACGCCTCGCCGTGCAGGGCCTACGAACCCGATGAGCGGGACCGGCGCCGAAGCCGCCCAAACGAGAGAACGCACATGCCCGCGACCACGAATCAAGACGAGGAGACCCGCCGACTGGCCGCTCCGCCGGATCTCTACGACGACGATGAAGAGGTCGGCCCCGAACTCGTCACCGATGAGACCATCGAGCTGCTGTTGAGAGGAGCCAAGGCCCTGGTCCATGCAGCCCTTCCGCGGCATGTTTCCCGTGCGTGCCATCGACGACCGATCGGTGTTCGCAGCCTGGGTGGCGCTGGCCGCCCTGCTGGCAGGGGTGTTGTGGGGGGCGCTCGGCGGTTTCGAGTCGAGCGCCGTCATCTGGGTCGTGCTGCTGGCCGGAGTCGTCGCCGCCGGGTTCGTGGCCGGTGCGGTCTGCTGGGCCCGAGGCCACAAGATCGTGGGCCTCATCGGCCTGGCCTCACCGGCCGCCCCGGTCGTCGGGCACGTGCTCGCCTTGCGGTACGGGCCTGACGAGGCGTGGGCGCCGACCATCGTCGGCGACCTCCTGGGGCTGGCGGCCGCCCTGGTCGGATCACTTTTGGCGCTGGTCGGAGCCCTAGCCACCAGGCAGGAACGGGCTCGGTCCACCCCAACATCCAGGGTCCGCTCATGACCCGCCAGCGCATCTCGGCGGTGTTGCTGTGCGTTGCGTTCGCGGCCATGGCCGTGGCCGGTTGCGGCGATGACGACGATGCCACCACGACATCGGCACCCGACCAGACCACGATCGGCGCGACGACCACTTCCACAACCGAAGGCACCTCGACATCCGCCTCCACATCGGCAACCGACGTTGGAACCTCATCGACAGCGGCCGGTGGCCCGGCTACGGTCGAATCGTTGGTCGCGGCAGTCCAGGCCAGTCTCGATAGGGAGTTCGCCGCTTCCCCCGACCCGCCACCCGAGCTCCTCGGGGCAATCGAGCTGGGCTGTGACCGTTCAGGACCGCTCCGAGCCGGCGACCTGCTGGCCTGTGTCGGCACACCCCGAACCAAGCCCGGCTTCGAGCTCGACCCGGTCGGCGTCCTGTTCGCCATCCTCGACGACGCCGGCACGGCTGCCTGGACCACCGGCACCGATCTACCGTCGAACGATCTTGCACTGCGTCAACTGGCCACATCGGCGACCCCGGGCCTTTTCTGCCGGGATCTGGTGGATCCCGACGCCCAAGCCCAGTCCGGGTTCTTCGACGCCACAACCACCAGCGAGTCGTTGGGCTATCTCCTCTCCGTCGTGTACTGGTTCATCGAAGGCCGCCCGGACCGGATGGACGAGGATGGCGACGGCATCCCGTGTGAGACCGTCCACGACACCGCCGTCGTGGAAGCCATCTGGCGCGGTGGAGAGGTGGGCTGATCCATGGTCGAGGGAGCGCTTCGACGAGCGATATCGGCCGCGATCCTTGCCGCCTGGCTCCTCCTCGCCTTCGCCACGGCAAGCTGCGGCGACGACACCGGCGACCTCACAGGCGGCACCAGCACCGAGAGTTCGCAGCCAGCCAGCACCGACGAGCCCGAGCCGGGCACGAGCTCTGCATCGACCGAGCCGCAGGACACCACATCGACCCTCACCTCCACGACCACTGCGGTTGGGGCGCTGGTCGCGACCGACGGCGGGTTGACCCTCGTCTCCTTCGGCGACGAGGCCGAAGTGACGATCCAGACGCTGATCGGCGTGCTCGGCCCACCCGATGTCGACACCGGGTGGCAGGACCCGACCGATCCAGCCAACGAGCTGTGGCCCGGCTGCCCGGGGGCGACGGCAAGGGCGCTGGTGTGGACCGGGAACATCGGGACGGTGTTCACCGACTGGGACGGCGACCTCTCGAAGGCCGGCGGCACCGTCCCCGAACCCTACTTCGCCGGCTACGGCCTCTGGCCGACCACCTCGATCCCGACCGTCGACGGCGGCTCGCCGGGTTCAACACTGGCCGAAGCCCGGGCCATCTACGGCGACCGGCTCTGGGTCTCGGACCAGCCGGACGGCGCAGTCGAGCTGTACTCGTTCGCCATCGATGGGACCGGGAGCCCACTGACCAAGACGGGCCCGCTGCGAGGCTGGCTGTTCCCTCCCGACGGGGCCGACCCCGCCCTGGCAGCTGACGGGCCCGGGGACGACTGGACCCTGGACGCCTTCACCGCCGGTGTGTCGTGCAGCACGCCGTAGCACCCTCGAGCTCCGCCCCGCCTACCACCGCCTCGAACACCGCATCCGCGCCATGTCGTGCTGTGCTGGCTGGCGCTACGGCTCATCCGAGTCGCCGAAACCGCAACCGGCGACACCCGGCGAAACCTCCGCCACCAACTCAACCAGATGCACCTCGGCACCTTCACCGGCCCCGCCGGCACGCTCAAGCGCCGCACCGCCACCAACACCACTCAGACCCGCATCTTCAGCGCCCTCGACATCGCCGAACCACGAGAGTTCAGCGAACTCCGACCCGACACCGCACCGGCCGCCTGACCACTCTCCGCCGCCGGCATAGATACACGGCACGTCCGCCCCCATCCCCGCGTTCTCCCAGGTCGAGGGCCACTTCCGACACCTAGACCGCTACCTCAGCTGCGGAACTCCGGTTCGCGCCAAACTCAGCTGAGACAGGTCGTGAGCGAGGGCAGCATGTGAGGCTGCGCCGGGCTCCGATCACGGCGTCCACTGCTCCTCGATCGCCACCACCCTCCCGTCGGCGACGGTCAGCCACAGGGCGAGATCGACTCCGCGCTCGGCGACCAGCGAACCGAACCGCTCGTAGACGACGGTCTCGGGGGCCGAGGGGTCGCCGGCATCGGGATACCACGTGACCGCGGCGCCCGGAACCACCGCAAGGGTCCGTTCGAGCGGATTGCCGTCGCGGACGAAGTAGTCGTTCGGAGGCGGGCTCTCCCCACCGTCCTCGGCCGCCGCCGCAGCGGCCGCCTCGCCATCGAACCAGCACGCCAGGTCGAACGACAACTCAGACGGGTCGAGCGACGTCGCCACCCCGTACCACCGACCGTCGGGCAGCCCGTCGACGGTGCCGGGGGTGCACCCCGAGCCCGATGCTCGCTCGGCGAGCGGGAGCTCCGATGCGGTGCCGTCACGACGGAGCTCGAAGCAGGCCCGCTGGACGAGCTCGGCGAAGAGGTCGCAGGAGCCGCCCACCTGGAACCTCGCCCGTTCGGCCCCGGAGAACTGGAACGCGGTGCCGGCCAGCTGGGCCAGCAGCGTCTCGCTCCCACAGCTGCTCGAGGCGGCGGACAGCTGCGACCGGATGGCGGCGTCGAGGTCGACGGTGAGCAGGTCGCCCACCACACCGGCCCACCGCACGCCATCGGCCGTCGACCCGTCGAGGACGGAATGGGCCCCGGCGGTCGCCTCAATCTCGGTGGGACCGGCGACCAGGCCCTCGAACGCCGCCCGTACGGGATCGTCGTCAGCGTCGACCGGGCGAGGGAACGCCGCCACCTCACCGCAGTCGGTGCCGTCGCCGACAGCGAAGTACACCATCACCGAGGCCGACCCGATGGCGGTGGTGGCGGGCGTGGTGGTCGACGAGTCCCCGGCGACCGACGAGGCCGACAGGGCCGTCGTGGGCGTGCTCGACGGGGTCGAGCCGTCGGGGGAGCTGACCGTGGAGGGCTCGCTGCCGCCGCCACACCCGGAGGCCATTGCCGCCAGCACCGCCACGGCGGCGGCAGCGACGGCGGCACTGAGGGATCGAAACCGGCTCACGGTGAACCCGGGGTCCTGGCGGTCGTGAAGTTGACCAGGGTCTTCATGTAATTGGCCCGTTCGAAGGCGTCGGGGTCGGCGGTGGTGGCCTGGCTGACGCTGCCCCGGGCCTGGGCGGCGGAGGTGTAGCCGTTGTCGGTCAGCCACCGGCGCATCCCCTCGACCGTGTCGGTCAGCCGGCCCGAACCGTGGAGGAGCAGAGCCGAGGCCATCATCATCACGTCGGCCCCGGCCAGCAGGAGCTTCACGGCGCCATGAGCATCGTGGACGCCGGTGGTGGCGGCGAGGTCGACGTCGACCCGGCCCCGCAGCAGGGCCATCCACCGCAGCACCAGGCGCATCTCGTCCGGCGAACTGAGCACCAGGTCGGGTCGGACGTCGAGGGTGTCGAGGTCGATGTCGGGTTGGTAGAACCGGTTGAACAGGACGATCCCGTCGGCCCCGGCCGACGCCAACCGGCGCACGAGGTTGGCGGGGGACGAGAAGAAAGGCCCGATCTTGACCGCCAGCGGAGCGTCGATCTCGGCCCTCACCGCCTCCACCAGGCGAAGGTAGCGGTCCTCGACGTCGATGGCCTCCAGCTCGGGGTCGGCCGCCACGTGATAGACGTTGAGCTCGATGGCGTCGGCCCCTGCACCCTCGAGGGTGGCGGCATAGTGGGTCCACCCTCCGTCGGACGTGCCGTTGAGGCTGGCGATGACGGGGATGGTCAGCTCACGCTTGGCCGCAGCCAGGAGGTCGAGGTAGAGGTCGGGGCCGGCGTTGTACTCATCGAGGGCCGGGAAGTAGCCGTCACCGGCTTCGGCGTTGAGCTCCGAACCGAAGGTCAGGCCGCCGCCAAGGGCCAGGTGATCGTGCTCGACCTGCTCTTCGAACAACGACGGGAGGACGACGGCCGCCGCTCCCGCCTCGGCCAGTTCCAGCAGCCCCTCGATGGTGCCGGTGAGCGGGGACGACGAGGCCACGACCGGGTGGGCGAGGCCGAGGCCGAGGTAGGAGGTGGTGAGGTCGGCGGGTCGATCGGCGCTCATCATCGGCCCCCGTCGTGGTCGTCGTGGTCGTCGACCAGGCCGAAGCGGGCGGTCCGCTCCACGTTCACCATCTGCTCGTAGAGGTGCCAACGGTCGTCGATGTCGCGTTGGGCCAACTCCATCAGCTCCTCCGCCGCCGCCGGGTTGGTCCGGGTCAGGATGGCGAACCGCCCCTCGGTCATGGCGAAGTCCCGGAACGGAACCGTCGGTTTGCGGCTGTCGAGGTGGAGGGCGTGGTCGCCCGCGGCCTCCCGGCCCGGGTCGAAGCGGTAGAGCGGCCAGTGGCCACTGTCGACCGCCATTCGCTGGTGCCCGATCATTTCGCCCATGTCCATCCCGTGGGCTATGCACGGGCTGTAGGCGATGACGAGCGAGGGTCCGGGATGGGCCACCGCCTCGGACAGGGCCTTGACCGTCTGGTTCATGTTGGCTCCCAGGGCGATGTGAGCGACATAGACGTCACCGTGGGCCATGGCGATCATGCCCAGGTCCTTCTTGGCCGAGCGCTTGCCACCGGCGGAGAACTTGGCGATGGCGGCCCGGGGGGTGGCCTTCGAGGTCTGGCCGCCGGTATTGGAGTAGACCTCGGTGTCGAGCACGAGCACGTTGACGTCCTCCCCCGAGGCGAGGACGTGGTCGAGGCCGCCGAAGCCGATGTCGTAGGCCCAGCCGTCGCCTCCCACCAGCCACACGCTGCGATCGACCAGGTGATCGGCCAGATCGGTCAGCCTGGCCGCCAGCGGGTCGGGGTCATCGACGAGGGCCCGGCGCAGTGCCACCACCCGCTCCCGCTGGGCGTCGATGGCGGCGGCGTCCGCCTGGACGGCGTCGAGGATCTCGATCGCCAGGGGTCCGACCCTCGGCCCCACGTCGGCGAGGAGATGACGGGCCGCCGCCCGATGGTTGTCGAGGGCCAGCCGGAGCCCGAGACCGAACTCGGCGTTGTCCTCGAACAGCGAGTTGGCCCAGGCCGGACCCCGCCCATCGGCGCCGACCGTCCACGGCGTGGTGGGCAGGTTGCCCCCGTAGATCGACGAGCAGCCGGTGGCGTTGGCCACCACCAGGCGGTCGCCCAGCATCTGGGTGAGCAGCTTGAGGTAGGGGGTCTCGCCGCAACCGGCGCACGCCCCCGAGAACTCGAACAGGGGCTGGGCCTGCTGGGAACCCTTGATCGTGTCGAGCCGGAGCCCGCCCCGGTCGGCCTCGGGGAGGGCCAGGAAGGCGTCGAAGCTGCGCCGCTCCACCTCGACATGATCTGCCGTGGTCTCCATGTTGAGCGCCTTGTGCCTGACCGCCTCCTTGCTCTTGGCCGGGCAGACGTCGACGCAGACCCCGCAGCCGGTGCAGTCGTCGGGCGCCACCTGGATGACGGCGCTGCGACCCGGAGTGGCCGTCCACGGCTTGCGCCGCAGCGCCGTCGACGCCTCGGCCAGGTCGCCGTCGTCCACCACCTTGAGGCGGATGGCGGCGTGAGGGCACACGAGGGTGCAGCGGGCACAGTCGATGCAGATGGCGGGATCCCAGATCGGGATCCGGGTGGCGATACCACGACGCTCCCATCTCGTGGTGCCGGTGGGAAACGTCCCATCGACCGGAAGGGCGCTCACCGGCAACAGATCGCCCTCGCCGGCCAGCATCCGGGCGGTGACCCGCTGCACGAAGTCGGGGGCGTCGCCGGGCACCGGCCGCTGCCGGCCCGTGGTGGCGGTGACCGTCGGCGGGTGGACGAGGCGAGCCATGGTCTGCACGGCCTGGTCGACGGCGGCGGCGTTGCGGCGCACGACCAGTTCGCCCCGCAACCCGTAACTGGCGGCGATCGAGGACTTGATCGCCGCCACCGCCTCCTCGGTCGCCAGCAGGTCGGTGAGGGCGAAGAAGCAGGTCTGGAGCACCGTGTTGACCCGGTTGCCGAGACCGTGGGCCCTCGCTACCTCGGCGGCGTCGACCACCCACACGTCGAGGTCGCGCTCGAGGATCAGGCGCTGCTCGTCGACGGGGAGATGGTCCCAGGTCCGATCGGGCCCGAAGGGGCCGTTGAGCAGGACGGTGGCGCATGGCTTGGCCGTCCCCAGAACGTCGAGGCGGCCGATCGAGGCGAAGTGGTGGACGCCGACGAAGTCGGCCTCGGTCACCAGGTGGGCCGACCGGATCGGATCGGGACCGAAACGGAGGTGGGACACGGTGGTCGATCCCGACTTACGGGAGTCGTACACGAAGTAGCCCTGGGCGTGCAAGGGGGTGTGCTCGCCGACGATCTTGACCGTGTTCTTGTTTGCCCCGACCGTGCCGTCGCTGCCCAGACCGTGGAACACGGCCCGGACGATGTGGTCGGGCTCGCGCCAGGCGTCGGCGTCGACGGCCACGCTCGTCCCCGAGACGTCGTCGACGATGCCGACCGTGAGCTCCCGCCGGGGCACCGGCCGCGCGAGCTCCCCGAAGGTGGCCATCGCCATCGCTGGTGTGAACTCCTTCGACGACAGCCCGAACCGGCCGCCCACCACGAGCGGCGGGCGGGAGGGCCAATGCTGGGCCAGGGAGGCCACGACGTCGAGGTAGAGGGGCTCACCGGGGGCACCCGGTTCCTTGGTCCGGTCGAGCACGACCAGCCGTTCGGTGGTGGCCGGCAGGCAAGCGGCGAGGGTGGTCCCGTCGAACGGGCGGTAGAGGTGGACGGTGACGACGCCGACCCGCTCGCCCCGGGCGATGAGGGCGTCGACCCCCTCGATCGCCGTCCCCGCCCCCGAGCCCATGATGACCATGACCCGCTCGGCCTCGGGGTGACCGTGGTACGACATCAGGCGGTAGCTGCGGCCGGTCAGCTGGGCGAAGCGGTCCATCTCGGCCTGCACGATCGACGGGACGGCGCGGTGGAACGGGTTGGCCGCCTCCCGGGCCTGGAAGAAGACATCGGGATTCTGGGCCGAGCCGCGGAGCACGGGGCGGTCGGGGTCGAGGGCCCGCCGCCGGTGGGCCGCCACGAGGTCGTCGTCGATCATCTCCTCGATGGTCACGTCGTCGACGGCGTCGATGGTGGCCACCTCGTGGCTGGTGCGGAACCCGTCGAAGAAGTGGAGGAATGGCACCCGACTGCGGAGGGTGGCGGCGTGGGCCACGAGGGCAAGGTCCTGGGCCTCCTGCACCGAGCTCGAGGCCAGCAGCGCCATCCCCGTCTGGCGGGCCGCCATCACGTCGCTGTGGTCACCGAAGATGCTGAGGGCGTGGGTGGCTACCGACCGGGCCGCCACGTGGATGACCGCCGGTAGCAGCTCGCCGGCGATCTTGTACAGGTTGGGGATCATGAGGAGCAGGCCCTGCGAGGCGGTGAACGTGGTGGTGAGGGCACCACCGAGGAGGGCTCCGTGCACGGTGCCGGCGGCGCCGGCCTCGCTCTGCATCTCGATGATCCGGGGCACCGCGCCCCAGATGTTGGTGCGGCCACCGTGGGACCAGGCGTCGGCCAGCTCGCCCATGGCCGACGCCGGGGTGATGGGGTAGATGGCGATGACCTCGCTGACCCGGTGGGCGATGCGGGCCGCCGCCTCGTTGCCGTCGGCGACGAGCCGGGCGGGCTGGAGCGGCACGCCGGGCGGGCGGGGGAAGAGGTGGGGGGAGGTGAGGGGCACGACTCGTTTCGGACCTTGGTCTCTAGTTGCTGGGTGTCGACACGGGGTTCACTGGCGCCACTGATCGAACGGAAGGACGCGCCATGAGCGAGGACAACGATGACGTCATCGAGCCGGTGGCCATCGACATCATCAGCCGGATGGGGGTGATCGACGACGACCGGTGCGTCGAGCTGATCGGATCGACGCCGGTGGGCCGGGTCGGGTTCCTGTCCGACGGCGTGCCCCTGGTGCTGCCGGTGAACCACGCCTGGTGGGAGGGGGCCATCGTGTTCCGCTCGTTGGAGGGCAAGAAGCTGGCGGCGGCGGCCGAGAACCAGCAGGTGTGCTTCGAGGTCGACCACTGGAATCCCGAGGACCGTTCGGGGTGGAGCGTGGTGGTCCGGGGAACCGCCTGCGAGGTCACCGACTGGGCCGACCGGGAACAGTTGGAGAACATCGGCCTCGTACCCTGGGCCCGCGATGCCTGGCGCACCCTGTGGGTCCGTATCGAACCGTCATCGATATCGGGACGGATGCTCACCGTTCCGTGACCCCGATCCCCGACCGGGCCTCGATGGCGGCGTGGGCCGCGGCCAGCCGGGCCACCGGCACCCGGTAGGCCGAGCAGCTCACGTAGTCGAGGCCCAACCCCTGACAGAAGGCGATCGACGCCGGGTCACCGCCGTGCTCGCCGCACACCCCGACCTCGAGCTCACCGTCGGCGGCGCGGCCCTCAGCGATGGCGATCTCCATCAACCGTCCCACCCCGTCGACATCGATGGTGTGGAACGGATTGGTGGTGATCACCTTGTCGGCCATGTAGGCCAGCAGGAAGCTGGCTTCGGCGTCGTCACGGCTGATGGCCATCGTGGTCTGGGTCAGGTCGTTGGTGCCGAACGAGAAGAAGTCGGCGTGACGGGCGATCTCGGCCGCCGTCAGCGCCGCCCTGGGCACCTCGATCATCGTCCCGATGGGGACGGCAATGCTGGTTCCCCGCTCGTCGAACACCGCTGCCATCTCGGCGCAGATGATGGCCCGGGCCGCCTCCATCTCCGATGCCTGGCTGACCAGCGGCACCATGATCTCGGGCCGGACGTGGCCGCCCTCGTCGCTCACGTCTAGGGCGGCCTCGACGATGGCCCGGGTCTGCATCCGGATCAGCTCGGGGATCCGGAGACCGAGCCGGACGCCGCGCAGGCCGAGCATGGGGTTGGTCTCCCGCAGCTCGTTTACCCGGGCCAGTAGGGCCCGGACCTCGGTCAGCTCGTCGACGAGCCGTTCCACCGTCTCGAGGTCGCCCGCCTTCACCAGCCGTAGCTGGAGGTCGGCGGCGGTCCGTGACAGCTCGTCGTGGGAGGGGAGGAACTCGTGGAGTGGAGGATCGAGGAGGCGGATGATCACCGGTAGCCCGTCCATGGCCCGGAAGAGGCCGACGAAATCACCCCGCTGGAACGGGACGAGGGCCTCGAGGGCCTCCCGTCGCTCGGCGGTGGTGAGGGCGGTGATCATCCGCTGCACGATGGGGAGGCGCTCGGGATCGAAGAACATGTGCTCGGTGCGGCACAGCCCGATGCCGGCCGCCCCGTAACGGCGGGCCCGCTCGGCCTCCACCGGGTCGTCGGCGTTGGCCCTGACCCCGAGGGTCCGGATGCCGTCGGCCCACTGCAACAGCTTCGACAGCCACGGGTTGTCGATATCGGGATCGATGGTGTCGATGGCGCCCCGGTAGACCCGCCCGGTGGTCCCGTCGACCGAGATGGCATCGCCCTCGCGGATCTCGGTCCGACCCACGGACAGGACCCGCGCCACCAGGTCGATGTCGATCTCGTTGGCCCCCACGACCGCCGGGCGGCCGAACTGACGGGCCACGAGTGCGGCATGGCTCGTCCGCCCTCCCGACGAGGTGAGGATGCCGGCGGCGGCGAGCATGCCGTGGACGTCGTCGGGTCGGGTCTCGGGACGGACCAGAACGACGGACCGCCCCGCGCCGGCCCACCGCACCGCCAGATCGGGATCGAACGCCACCACCCCCACCGCCGCCCCGGGCGACACGTTGAGACCGGTGGTGAGCGGTGTGGCCCGCTCCAGGGCACCGGAGGAGAACTGGGGGTGGAGGAAGACGTCGATCTGGTCCGGCGTGACCCGGAGCACCGCCTCCTCCCGGGAGATCAGTCCCTCCTCGGCCTGCTCCACCGCGATGCGAACGGCGGCCTGGGCGGTCCGCTTGCCCGATCGGGTCTGGAGGAGCCACAGTCGACCCCGCTCCACCGTGAACTCCATGTCCTGCATGTCGCGATGGTGGGTCTCCAACCGTTGGGCGATCTCGGCGAACTCGGCCGCCACCGCCGGCAGGTCGTTGGCGAGCTGGGCGATAGGCCTGGTCGGTCTGATCCCGGCCACCACGTCCTCGCCCTGGGCGTTGATGAGGTAGTCGCCCTCCAGCCGACGCTCCCCGGTGGTGGCATCCCGGCTCATCGCCACCCCGGTGGCCGAGTCTTCACCCATGTTGCCGAAGACCATGGCCACGACGTTGACCGCAGTGCCGAGGTCGTGGGGGATGTTGGCCGCCACCCGGTAGTCGTGGGCCCGCTTGCCCCGCCAGCTGTCGAACACGGCCTCGATGGCGAGGCGGAGCTGTTCGAAGGGGTCGGTCGGAAACGCCCCGGACCCGTGTCGTTCGAGGAGCTGTCGGAACGAGACGACGACGCCACGCAGCTCGTCTGCGGTGAGCTCGGCGTCGGTGGCGACGTTGCGCTCCTGGCGGGCGGCGGTGAGCACCCGCTCGAACGGGGCGTCGGGAGCGTCGAGGACGACGGACCCGAACATCTGGACGAGGCGACGGTAGGAGTCGAGCACGAACCGCTCGTCGCCGGTGGCGTCGGTCAGCCCGGTGACGACGTCGTCATTGAGACCGATGTTGAGGACGGTGTCCATCATGCCCGGCATGGAGAACTTGGCCCCGGAGCGGACCGCCACCAGGAGGGGTCGTTGGGCGTCGCCGAAGCGCTTGCCCGTCACCGTCTCCAGTGCGCCCATGGCGTCGAGCACCTCGTCCCACAGACCCGGCGGCATGGTTCCCTCGGCGGCCACGAATGCGTTGCAGGCGGCGGTGGTGATGGTGAACCCCGGAGGGACCGGTAGCCCGAGACGGGTCATGTCGGCCAGGTTGGCGCCCTTGCCTCCCAGCAGGCCCCGGACACCCTCCCAGTCGCCCCCCATGTCGGCTTCGGCATCGGCGAGCTGGTCGAGCCGGTACACCCACCGTTGGCCCATGGTGCGTTCCTCCGTGTCGGTCCGGTGCCGGGCGGACGCCGGAGGCCGGGTCGGCGCAGGCTGTCCTGCGCACCGAGTCTGGCCCGGGGACGAAGGCGGAAGCAATGGACCAAAGGCCCGGTGGCGAACGAATCAGCCCCCGGCGGGCCCGTCCGCCGCCGGGGCCTCGAAGATGCGGTCGATGCGCTCGAACTGGCTGGCCGTGATCACCGGGGCCGGCGACCGGGGGTTTGTGAGCCGGCCGCGACCTGAAGTGGACGGCCGCCATGCACCAGGCGTCGGCCGAATCCCCCGTCACCTGGCCATGGGTCTCCTCCTCACCGGTCGGCACCTGTCGGCGGCCCGGGCCCACGAGATCGGCCCCGTCAACAAGGTGGTGCCGGCCGCCGACCTCGACGCCGCCGTCGACGCCTGGGTGGCCGACATCCTCGCCTGCTCGCCGGTGGCGGTCCGGGCCACCAAGCAGTCCGCCCTCGTGGCCCTCCATCTCTCGCTGGCGGGACGCCAACCGGCACGTCGCCCCGTGGAGGTCCCGCCCTCGGACGAGCGACGATGCCGTCGAGGGGCCACGGGCCTTCGCCGAGCGGCGTGACCCCCGCCGGACCGGGCGGTGAGCGGATCGTGACGAACCGAAACTCAGCCCGCCTCGGCCGTGGCCTTCACCGCGGCGATGGTCGCTTCGAGCGCCCCCTGGGTGGCCTCGATGCGGGTCCGGAGCTGCTCCTCGGTGGCGGTGGCCAGGCCGGGTGTCTTGTTGACGAACCACCATTTCTCGGTGAGGCGAGTTCCGGTGGCCGACGGCTGCATCTCGTAGCACCACCAGGTGCAGTTGGCCTCGACGCCGCCGACGACGAAGGTGAACTCCCGGCCCCGGTCGGCCACCGCCACCTGGGCCTCCCGGCTCCACTCCCGGTCGCCGGCCTTGTTGTGGCCGATGAACCAGTCGCCGACCTGGCCGCGGCCACCGTCGCGCCATTCGCCTCCCGTCGCCTCCGGGCTCCACTCGCCCATACGGGTCAGGTCGGACACGAGGTCGTAGACCGCTTCCGGTCGGGCGGCGATCTCGACGCTCGCCTCCTTGTGGGCCTGGGCATCGTCGGGAACCTGCATGCTCGCTCTCCTGTCTCACGACCCCGCGGAGGCACACCCTAGAGGTCGGGGCCCGACAGGGCGACGGCATCGTCCCGGAGCAGGTTCCGCTTCGGTTCTGGCGCCGGTCAGCCGACGGCGGCGATGACGTCGGCGATCATGTCGTCGACATCGAACGCCGGGGCCCATCCCCATTCCTGGCGGGCGGCCCGATCGTCGAGGCGGATCTCGCCCGCCGGGGGAAGCGAGGGGTCGGGCTCGAAGTCGATGCGGGCGTCGGGGACGTGGTGGCGCACGGCGTCGGCCAGCTCGCCGGCGGTAGGGGTCGGTCGGGGCCCGTCGACCAGGTAGTTGACCGACCGGATGGCATCGGCGGGGGCCGCCGCCAGCTCGACCGCGGCCCGGGCTGCGTCCCTGTAGTAGAGCAGGGCGATCACGGTCTCGGGGCTGCGCCACACGGTGAAGGGCTCGCCCATCGCCGGTTTCTCGATCATCCAGCTCGTGTACTGAGCCACGCTCCACGTGGTGACCCCGGGCCCGACGATGGCGGGATAGCGCAGGCTGCGGAAGTCGAGGCCGTAGCGGCGCCGGTAGTAGGTGCCGAGGTTCTCGCCCAGCACCTTGGTCACCCCGTAGGCGGTGTTGGGACGCTGGAGCGACCGGTCGTGGATCGGCCCCGGCTCGAGGTCGCGGCCGTAGGTGCCGATGCTGCTGGCGAAGATCAGCTGGTCCGTGCCGGCCAGGCGGGCGGCCTCGATGAGGCGGATGAAGCCGACGGCGTTGGCCTCGAGCAGGGCTTGCGGATCCTGTTCCCCGGGGCCGGTGAGCACGGCGCCGAAGTGGAAGAGCCGGCTGGGCCGGATGGCGTCGATCACCCGCTCGACCTCACCGCCATCGGCCAGGTCGAGGTGGTGGAGCTCGACGTCGTCGGCCACGCCGGCCAGGCGGCCGAGGTCGGTTGAACGCTGGGCGACGTGGATCGGGCCCTCCCCGGCCTCGACCAGGAGGCGCGCGATCTCCGCCCCGACGAACCCGTTGCCTCCGGTGATGAGTGTGGTCATGTGTCGTCCCTCGAATCGTCGTCGGCGCCATGTTGGTCGCCCGGTGCCTCCCGAGCCAAGATGAGACGACAAAACAAGGGAGCGCCCATGATCACCGCCATGCCACGGGTCGCCATCGCCGTCGAGGACTTCGACCGGGCGATCGAGACGTTCCGGGACGCCTTCGGGTTGCCCGTCGTCGACTTCTCCGACCGGACGGTGCCCGCCCTCGGGGCCCATGTCGCCATGTGCGTCCCCGAGGGCGGCAGCAACATCGAGCTGATGGCCCCGGCCGATCCGGCGGCTCCCTTGAGTCGGAGCCTGCAGCGCTTCCTCGACCGGCGGGGCGAGGGACTGTACGCCCTGATGCTCGAGGCGCCGGACCCCGACGCCGAGGCGGAGGAGCTGGTCGCTCGCGGCATGGATGTTCTCCCGCTGATGGCCGGGGCCGGTGGTCGCGACATCCACCCCCGCAGCACCCACGGGGTCCTCATCCGGGTATACCCCGATGGTTCGGTGGCCGACCAGGGGCCCCAGCAGCGGACGGGGCCGGTGGTTTCCGGAATCACCCGGGTCCTGGTGGCCACGACCGACGCCGCCCGGGCGGCCGAGGTCTACGGCAAGGGTCTGGGCCTCGACGTCGACCCGGTCGGCTACGACGCGGAGCGGGGGATCGACAGGGCGATCTGCTACCCGCCCGAGGGTGGCGTGATCGAGCTGCTGGCCCCGGTCGACGAGGGCCGCCCGTTCGCAGGGGAGATCGGCCGCTTCCTGGCGGACCGGGGCGAGGGGATGTTCGCCCTGGTCCTGTCGTCCGACGACGTGGCCGGCGCCACCACCGTCCTCGATCAGCGAGGCGTGGCCGCCGCCTCCTCCCCGTCGCTCCAGGCCACCGAAACGACCGTGTTCGGGGCCAGGATCCTGCTCGAGCGGGCCTGAGCGGATCGCTGGGCTCGGCGCCGGCACCCCGCCGTGTCACCTCGGCCCGGCGACGACGCGGCGGACAGGAACTAAGGTCACCGCCATGAGTGATTTCGGGACCTTCGGCGATCTGCACGTCACCGTCGACGACGACCGGGTGGCCACGGCGGAGATACGCCGACCACCCAACAACTTCTTCGACCTCGCCCTCATCGACTCGCTGGCCGAGGCCTTCACCGCCATCGACGCCGACGACCGGTGCCGGGCCATCGTCCTGTGCGCCGAAGGGAAGAACTTCTGCGCCGGAGCCCAGTTCGGCGGTGGCGGTGACCGGGAGCCGGCGGAGGTTCCCACCAACCATGACGGCACGCCCCGGCACCTCTACGACGCGGCCGTCGCCCTGTTCTCGACGCGGACGCCGGTCGTGGCCGCCGTCCACGGCGCGGCCGTGGGCGGCGGACTGGGCCTGGCCTGCATGCCCGACTTCCGAGTGGCGTCACCCGAGGCTCGCTTCACCGCCAACTTCGCCCGCCTCGGCTTCCATCACGGCTTCGGGCTGACGGTGACGCTGCCCGCCATCGTCGGACAGCAGAAGGCCCTCGAGCTGTTGTACACCGGCCGGCGGATCGATGGCGAGGAGGCAGCGGCGATCGGGTTGGCCGATCGTCTGGTCCCGATCGAGCAGGTCCGGACGGCGGCCCACGAGCTGGCGGCCGAGATCGCCGCCTCGGCCCCGCTGGCCGTGGTGTCGATCCGCGAGACCATGCGGGGAGACCTGCCGGCCCGGATCCGGGCGGCCACCGACCGGGAGATGGTGGAGCAGGACCGACTGCGTACGACCGCCGACTGGCGGGAGGGGGGGAAGGCGATGAACGAGCGCCGGACCCCCGATTTCACCGGAAGGTAGAAGAACACCATGGGACATCTGGACGGACGGGTGGTCATCGTGACCGGCGCAGGCCGGGGCGTCGGACGGGAGCACGCCCTGCTCCTGGCGGCCGAGGGTGCGAGCGTCGTCGTCAACGACCTCGGCGGGGAGCAGGACGGCTCCGGGCGGAGCACCGGACCGGCCCAGGAAGTGGTCGACGAGATCACGGCCAGCGGGGGCCGGGCCGTGGCCAACGGCGACTCCGTCGCCGACTGGGAGGGGGCCCAGCGGATCGTCAACACCGCGATCGAGACCTTCGGAGATCTCCACGGCGTGGTCAACAACGCCGGCATCCTACGGGATCGGATGCTGGTCAACATGACCGAGGACGAGTTCGACTCGGTGATCGCCGTCCACCTCAAGGGAGCGTGGCTGATGATGCGCCACGCCGGAGCCTACTGGCGGGAGCGGGCGAAGGCGGGGGAGACGGTCGAGGCCTCGATCGTCAACACGTCGTCGACGTCGGGGCTGCACTCCAATCCCGGTCAGGCCAACTACGGTGCGGCCAAATCGGGGATAGCCACCATGTCGATCATCGGGGCCCAGGAGCTCGGCCGCTACGGGGTCCGGGTCAACGCCATCGCCCCGTCGGCCAGGACGAGGATGACGATGTCGACACCGGGACTGGGGGAGCGCATCGCCGCCCCCGAGGACGGGACGTTCGACCGCTGGGACCCGGCGAACATCTCGCCCCTCGTGGCCTGGCTGTGCACCGCCGACTGCCCGGCCACCGGCCAGGTCTTCTGGATCGGAGGCAACCAGGTGGCCCGGTACCTCGAGTGGACCCGTGTCGACGTCGCCTCCACCGACGGACGGTGGGAGATCGACGACCTGGCGGCCACCGTCGGCTCGTGGACGACCGGGCACGTCAACACGCGGTCCCTCCTGGTCACCGGGATCGAGGAGGCGCCCCGGGAGGGCTGAGCCGCCCCGGCTTCGTCGCCATGAGGTTCGGCGCTCGTCGACCGGGGCAGGACGGCGCCGTGATCCCCTTCGGTCGGCACCGGCGCCCGGAGCCGGACGACGTGCCTCGATGCGTAGGCCCGGCCCTCGCCGCCCTCACCACGACCGGGGCGAGACCGGTTCGCCACGCCCTCGGCTTCCCCGTCGTCCACGTCTACAAGCGGCGCTGCCGGTTCCGGATCGGACTGCTTCGGGCGGAGACGGCGGAGCTCGACGGCCCCGACCTGGCCGAACCGCTCAACACCCTCGCCATCGAGGGCCGGCACCTCACCGAACTCGTGTCGATCCGGGCCGCCCTCGGCCTCGGCCGAGCCACGAACAGCGCCTCCCATGTGGCGGTCGAGGCCCGCTGCTGCCTTTCGGTCAGTTCTCGGGCCCGTCGGTTGCCAGCCACGGGCTGGGAGCGGGCCCGTGGCGGAACCTAGTATTACCGGAGGGGGAGCGCCGACAACCGGTGTTCCAGGGGACCGACATCGAGGGGGTCCGGCATGGCCGACCATGACATCCACATCACCGGGGGAACGATCGTCGACGGGACCGGCGTGCCCCGCTACCGGGGTGACGTCTGGATCGACGACGGCAAGGTGGTCCAGCTCGGTGGGCGGGCCACCGGCGACGCGGCGCGGGTGATCGACGCCGACGGGCTCATCGTCGCTCCCGGCTTCATCGACCTGCACACCCACTACGACGCCCAGATCCGGTGGGACCCGTACTGCACCATCTCCGGCTGGCACGGGGTGACCAGCGTCGTCCTCGGCAACTGCGGCTTCGGGTTCGCTCCGTGCAAGCCCGACTTCCGGGAGCGGTCGATGCTCACCATGGTCCGGACCGAGGCCATCCCCCTCGCCGCCATGGAGGAGGGGATGCTGCCCCACTGGGACTGGGAGACCATCCCCGAATACCTCGACTCGCTCGAGCGGGCCCCGCTGGGGGTGAACTGCATCCAGTACATGCCGACGGCGTCGCTCATGACCTACGTCATGGGCCTGGAGGCGGCCAAGTCACGGCCGGCCACCAACGCCGAGCGCAAGGAGATGCAGCGCCTCCTCCACGAGGGCATGGACGCTGGGCTGTGCGGCTTTTCGATCCAGCGCCTCGGTCGGAACTCGACCCAGGCCGACTTCGACGGGACGCCGATGGTGACCGACACGATGGTCGACGACGACATCCTGGCCCTGGCCGAGGTGCTGGCCGAGCGCGACGAGGGCTTCATCCAGATCACCCAGGCCACCGGCAGGATCAAGCAGGACCTGGCCTTCGTTCGGCGCCTGGCGGAGGTGGCGGGGCGGCCGGTGATCCACAACGCCATCGCCCCCACCCGGCGTAACCCCGATCCCCACCGCAAGTCCCTCGCGTGGCTGCGCCGGTGCTGGGACGAGGGCCTGCAGGTGTACGGCCAGTGCGCCACCGTCCGCTCCGGTTTCGTCTTCAGCCTCGAGGACTGGAACCTCTACGACTTCTCCAAGACGTGGCGGGCTCTCACCACCGGCAGCCACGACGAGAAGCTGACCAAGATGGCCGATCCCGAGCTGCGCCAGGCGATGGTCGACGCCGAGATCCGCAACAAGGCGATCTATCGCAAGCTCCGTCCGGGGGTCGGCGGCCCGCTCGAGGACCTGGTGGTGCAGGGGGTGGCCCGGCGCCCGGAGCTGCAGGTGTACGTCGGCCGGTCACTGGCCGACATCGGCGCCGAGGAGGGCAAGCACCCGGGCGAGGTCATGCTCGACCTCTCGCTCGCCACCGACCTGAAGGCCGAGTTCCTCGGGCCGGACAAGGGATCGAACCCGGAGTTCATGGCGGAACTGATGGAGGTGCCCTACACGCTCCCCGGCGTGTCCGACGGTGGCGCCCACACCAAGTTCTTCACCGGTGGGGCGTGGTCGACCGACCTGATCAAGTGGCTGGTGCGCGACGAGCAGCGGCTCACCCTCGAGGAGGCCCACTTCCGCATGTCGTCCCTCCCGGCCCACGCCGCCGGCTTCCGGGACCGGGGCGTGCTGCGGGAGGGAGCGGCGGCCGACGTCGTCGTCTACGACATGGAGGAGCTCGACATGGATCCTCGGTGGACGGGCGAGGTGGCCCACGATCTGCCGGGCGGGGAGTGGCGTCGGGTCCAGCGGGCCCGGGGCTACCGCAGCATCGTCGTCAACGGCGAGGTGACGTTCGACGACGGCGAGTGCACCGGCGCCACCCCGGGTCGCCTCCTCCGCCACGGTCGAGGCTGACCGCGTCGGCATCCAGCCTGGGATGCTCCCGGGAAGCGGGAGCATCCCGGGCCAGAACCGGACCGGCTCGTCTCGACCGGGTCGACCGGCCGTGGCTACCCTCGACATGAACCCGAGCGAGGGGGACCGACATGACCGAACTCACCGACCCGACGACGGGTCTCGACGACCGACTGGCCGCCGTCGACATCCATTCGATCGAGCGCTACGAGCGCCACGGCTACCCATGGGCCGACTGGGACCTGCTGCGCAACGTCGCGCCCGTCCACTGGTACGAGCGGGACGGCATCGCGCCGTTCTGGGCCATCACCCGCTACGACGACGTGAAGTACGTCGGAGCCGACGACGCCACCTTCGTCAACGGCGGACCCCGCCTCCGGCTCGCCAGCGAGGGTCACGACGCCCGGATGTGGGAGGTCAAGGCCAAGCGCGACGCCCGCTACGACTGGGATCCGGCCGAGCCCTTCGACATGGTGTACTTCGACGATCCCCGCCACAGTGAGTTCCGGCTCCTCGTGGCCCGGGCCTTCACCCCGGCCCGGTGCCGCCGCATGGCCGACGCCCTGGCGGCCCACGCCGCCCGCTTCGTCGATGGGTTCGAGACCGCCCTCGAACGCGACGGCAGGGCGGACCTGGTCGAGGACCTGGCCGTCGCCCTCCCGCTGGCCACGATCTGCGAGATGATGGGCGTGCCGGTCGACGACTGGTCCGACATCCACCGCTGGACCGATTCGGCCTTCGACACGCCGTCGACAGCATGGGCCCTTCCGGGGGAGAGTCGAGCCGACATGCGCCGCCGCCTCCGGATCGAGTTCTTCGAGTACCTCGAGGACCTCATCGCCCGCAAGCGGGCCCATCCCGCCGATGATCTGGCCAGCACGCTCGTCCACGCCGAGATCTCGACCGGAAGGCTGACCCAGCAGCAGCTCCACGGCTATCTCACGCTCCTTATCTCGGCCGGCAACGAAACGACCCGCAATGCCACGAGCAGGGGCGTCCTCGCCCTCCTCGAGCATCCCGACCAGCTGGCCCGGCTCCGAGGCGATCCCGACCGCCTGGTGGAGCCGGCGGTCGAGGAGATCGTGCGCTGGACCAGCCCCGTGATCCAGTTCGCCAGGACGGCGACGAGGGACGTGACCCTCCACGGCCAGACGATTCGGGCCGGCGACACCGTCGGCGTGTGGTACCCGTCGGCCAACCGGGACGAGCGCCAGTTCGACGGGCCCTACCGGTTCGATGTCGGCCGAGATCCCAACTACCACGTGGGCTTCGGGCACGGTCCCCACTTCTGCCTCGGCGCCAACCTCGCCCGATGGGAGCTCCGGGCCATGTTCAACGAACTGGCCCGGCGCGACGTCCTCGAGCAGATCGCCGTCGACGGCCAAGGGGAGTGGATGACCGACCTCCACGTCGGCACCCTGACCCACCAACCGGTGGCGCTCGTCGCCTGACGATCGCCCGAACAACGGAGCACACCACCCATGGCCAAGAGGTTACTACTGACCGGCGCCTCGACCGGGATCGGCAACGCCACGCTGCGCCGTCTCGTCGTCGAGGGTCACGAGGTCGTCACCCTCGACGTGAAGGACGGCCCGGACGGGGCGGCGGCCCACCATCACTGCGACATGTCCGACCCGGGATCGATCGACGCCGTGGTGGCAGCCCTCGACGGGTCGTTCGACGGGCTCGGCAACATCGCCGGCGTCGCCGGCAGCATGGGCGCCGAGGCGGTGCTCCGGGTCAACGTCTACGGCCTCCGCCACCTGACGGAGTCGCTGCTGGCCGAGGGGCGTATCGCCGACGGGGGTTCGATCGTGAACATCGCCTCGCTGGCGGGGATCATGTGGCAGCGGCACCTCGACCGGATCGCCGCCCTCGACGGCGCCCCGGACTTCACGGCCGGGATCGAGGTGGCCCAGGCCTACGACCGGGGCGGACCGAACGCCTACGTCCTGTCGAAGGAGTGGGTCGTGTCCTACACCAAGCAGCTGGCGGGCCGGCTGCTCGATCGCCACATCCGAGTCAACTCTGTCAGCCCGGGGCCGGTCGACACGCCATTGTTCCCCTACTTCGAGAGCGACGCCGGGGCGGAGCAGATGGCCTGGATGAACGAGCAGGTGGGCCGGGTCGGCACCCCCGACGATCAGGCCGAGGCCGTGGCGTGGCTGCTGACCGGCCCGTGCGGTTGGGTCAACGGGGTCGATCTCCCGGTCGATGGTGGCCTCAGCGCCGGCATGACCGCCGGCTGGGCCGACACCCGTCAGTCCCCGGCATCCCTGGCCCGGCGCACCGACTGAGGGTCCCGAAACACGGTAAGCTCGCCGCACCGTGACGAACGCCGGCAACCCCCCGATGGACCGATGACCGACGACCGTGTCGACGTGATCGTGGTCGGCGCCGGCAACGCCGCCGCCTGCGCCGCCCTGGCCGCCCGGGAGGCCGGCGCCTCGGTCCGCATGCTGGAGGCGGCCCCGGAGTCCGAGTGCGGCGGCAACACCCGCTACACGGCCGGCGCCATGCGGGTCGTGTTCAACGGCGTCGACGACCTCGTCCAGCTCCTGCCCGACCTGACGGAGGACGAGCGGACCAACGTCGACTTCGGGACCTACACCCGTCAACAGTACTTCGACGACCTCGGACGCATCACCCGGTACCGGTCCGATCCCGACCTGGCCGAGCTGCTGATCGACCGCAGCTTTCCGACCATGGTGTGGATGCGGGAGAAGGGGGTGCGGTTCCAGCCCAGCTACGGCCGTCAAGCGTTCAAGGTCGACGGACGGTTCCGGTTCTGGGGCGGGCTGGCGGTGGAGACCTGGGGTGGCGGTGAGGGGTTGATCGAGCTGGAGCACGGGGCGTGCCGTCGGGACGGGGTCGACCTCCGCTTCGAATCACCGGCCCAGTCCCTCCTCGTCGACGACGGTCGGGTGGCCGGGGTCCGGGTGCGGGCCGCCGACGGCCGCCTCGTCGAGATGGAAGCCGGGGCCGTCGTCCTCGCCGCCGGTGGCTTCGAGTCCAATGCCGAATGGCGGGCCCGCTACCTGGGCCGCAACTGGGACCTGGCCAAGGTGCGGGGCACCCGCTTCAATACGGGGGCCGGCATCGCCATGGCGCTGGAGGCGGGGGCCATGCCCTACGGTCACTGGTCGGGCAGCCACGCCGTCGCCTGGGACCTCAACGCTCCGGAGTTCGGCGACCTCAAGGTCGGTGACGGCTTCCAGAAGCACTCGTACCCGCTCGGCGTGATGATCAACGCCCGGGGAGAGCGTTTCGTCGACGAGGGAGCGGATTTCCGCAACTACACCTACGCCAAGTACGGGTCGGTCATCATGGACCAGCCCGACATGTTCTGCTGGCAGATCTTCGACAGCAAGGTCGTCGACCTGTTGCGCGACGAGTACCGGATCCGCGAGGTGACGAAGGTGTCGGCCGACTCGCTCGAGGGGTTGGTGGCCAAGTTGGAGGGCGTCAACCCGGCCCGGGCCCTCGAGACCCTGCGGGCCTACAACGCCGCCGTCCAGACCGATGTCGAGTTCAACCCGGCCGTGCTCGACGGGCGGGGCACGAGGGGCTTGGCGATCGAGAAGTCGAACTGGGCCAACGTGCTCGATACCCCGCCGTTCGAGGCCTACGCCGTCACCTGCGGCGTCACCTTCACGTTCGGGGGTCTCAAGGTCACGACGGGCTGTGAGGTGGAGGACACCTCCGGCCGGACCATCCCCGGGCTGTTCGCCGCCGGCGAACTGGTGGGGGGCCTCTTCTACCACAACTACCCGGGGGGCACCGGGCTGACGTCCGGGGCCGTGTTCGGCCGCATCGCCGGCGATTCGGCCGGCCGCTACGTCACCGCCTGAGCGACCGGGCGACAGCCACCGTCGCCGACGTCAGGCAGGAACGACCGCGCCCATTCGGGCCAGGTCGGCGTCGGTGGGGGTGTCGACGCCATAGAGGTCTTGGGCGTTGTCCCACAGGATCCGGCGCCGGACGTCGGGGGGCTGGTCGCCGAGGCCGCCATCGAGCCTGGCCCGCACGTCGTCGCCGAAGAGGCAGGTGGGGTGTGGGAAGTCGGTCTCGAACAGGATCCGGTCGGCCCCGATGGCCTCGACCAGCTGACGGGGAGCCAGCTGCTCGAACCAGTAGCAGACGTAGACCTGACGGCGGAACAGATCGCTCGGGAGCAGGTCGCCGAACGCCGGGCGCTGGCGGGCCACCTGACCGTCGACGAAGGCGTAGTCGCACGCCTCGAGCACGAACGGCACCCACCCGATGCCGGACTCGACCGACACGAACTGGAGTTCGGGGAATCGGGGCAGAACGCCGCTGAGGAGGAGATCGGCCACTTGGCCGCCGTTGCCCAGCGTGAGGCTGACGGTGCTGTTGGCGTAGGTGGCGCCGGAGCCATGGGCCTCGACCCGCCGGCGGTCGAACACGGTCGACATGTCGCCGGAGCCGATGTGGAAGCTCACCGGAAGGGCGCATTCCTGGGCCGTGGCCCATACCGGGTCCCAGTGGTGGTCGCCCAGGTAGGGCAGGTCGAAGACCTGGGGCTCCCCCGTGAAGAGCACCCCGCGGTGGCCCTTGTCGGCGCAGCGGCGGATCTCGGCCACGGATGCCTCGACGTCCCAGAACGGCATCGCCGCCACCGGCAGCAGCCGGCGGCTGTCGACCGATGCCCAGTCGGTCTGGAAGTCGTTGTAGGCCTCGACGCAGGTCAGCATCAGCTCGGGGTCGTCGAGCTGGAGGAAGACCTGGCTGCCGAACCCGGCCACGTTGGGATAGAGCACCTGAGCCCAGATCCCCACCGAGTCCATGTAGCGGAGGCGGGCTGCGGCGTCGAAGCTGGCCGGGTGGACGTCGTCGAAACCCTTCGGCGAGTCGGGGAACGGGCCGCCGTCGAAGCCGGCGACGGCGCTCAGCCCGACATTGCTGATTCGCTTGCCCTGGAGGTACCAGTAGTCGCGGCCGTCCTTGTTGCGCTCGGTGTAGGGCACCAGATCCCGATAGCGAGCCGGCACCCGCGCCGACCAGGTGTCGGGCGGCTCGGTGATGTGGGTGTCGACGTCGATGAAGAGCTCGTGCATATCGTTCCCCCTGTGGCTCCCTCCACGCTAGCGCCTATGCCACCCCGGGTCACTCCGGGAGGGACGCCTCGCCCTGGCGGGTCAGCTCCTGTCGCAGGGTCACCATGCAGCGGCGCAACAACCGCGACACGTGCATCTGACTGAGGCCGACGCGTGCGGCTATCTCCGACTGGGTCATCTGGTCATAGAAGCGAAGCTTGATTATCTCCTGCTCCCGCACCGGGAGAAGCGAGAGCAGGTCCTCGACCATGATCCGGTCGGCGACGGCGGCGAAACCGCGGTCCCGCTGACCGACGGCGGTCGGGGCGCGCTCCTCACCGTTACCGTCCTCACGCTCGAGCGGCACGGCCCGGTAGGCGGAGCTCGAGGCGTCGAGGGCTTCCAGTACCGCCTCGGTGTCGACTCCGAGACGTTCCGCTATCTGCACCGGCCGGGGAGGTCGACCGAGTTCGACCTCGAGCTGGGATCGAGCGGTGCGCACCGCCACCGACACGTCGCGCACGCTGCGGGCTACCCTCATGACCCAACCCCGATCGCGGAAGTGGCGCTTCAACTCACCGTCGATGGTCCGGCTGGCGTACGTGGCCAAGGTGACGTTGCGGGAGGGATCGAAACGTTCGACAGCCTTGAGCAGGCCGATCATGGCGACCTGGTCCAGGTCGTCGCGTTCGATGCCGCGGTTGGCGTAGCGGCGCACGTGGAACAGGGCGAGACCCCGGTGCTCCTCGACGAGCCGATCCCTGATCTCGGGGTCTCCGCCGGAGGCGTAGCGCGCCAGGGCGTCGTCCATGTCGTCAGCGGCCGACACGGCGCCTCACGAAGTGGAAGGAGGGGTCGGCGGCGGTGGGTAGGTCGAAGTCGTCGGCCGCGGTGGTGAGGATCTCCTCGACGAGCCAGTCGGCTTCCCGTATCGGGTACCGGCCCACATAGCGTCCCCCGACCTCGAGCCCGGCAGGGCCCACGATCAGCCGCAGCTCGATGATGCCGGCGTCACCGTCGCCGTCGCGATGGCCTTCGGGCTGGAGTAGGGAGCAGAGCTCGCTGACGCCGACCCGGACGTCCTCGAGCTCTTCGACGTCGAAGCCGAGGTCGGCGGCGAGCGTGGCCGCCACCAGCCGGACGGCCTTGACATGGCGCCCGGCGGCGGGAACCACCATTTGGATCTCCTCCGTGCTCACGGAGACACCGTCCTTGGCGCCACGGTCACCCATGGCCGGCGCCGTGCCGCCGACGTCACAGCCGGGCGGAGACCGACGAAGGCAGCGGGACCATGCGTTGCAGCACGAGTCGGTCCGTACCCGAGCACGACCAGCCGAAACAACAGGTTGCGCCGACCGCGTCGCCGTCTCCCCCAATCCCGGGGCCGGCCCTGGCCGGCACCGCCGCGGTTTCGGTCCTGGTCGGTGGGGTAGGGGCGACATCATGGAAACGAGCGACGCCCGACACGCCGGCACCGTCGGCGGCGACGAGGACGGCGACCCCGCCTCCCCGTCGGGCGTCGCGTCCCGGACCACGCCGACCGTCGGTCGCAGTGGTCGGAGCGTCCACTGGCAGGTGCCCCGTTGGCTCGACATCCTGAGCGGCTGGTTGTGGCGCCTCGGCCTCGTCGGCCTCGCCCTCGTGGTCTTCGTCCGCCTCTTCGCCTACCTCCGTCTCGTGACCGCCCCGATTCTGTTCGCCCTGGTCCTCACCGCCATCCTGTGGCCGCCACGACGCGTTCTGACCCGGAGGGGTCTGCCGGCCCTGGCCGCGACATGGCTCGTCATGGCGGTCGCCATCGGCGTGGTGGCGGGCGTGATCTGGGTGGCGTCGGCCGGCGTCAGCAGCCAGCTGGCCACGAGCCTCGACTGGGAGGAGACCCGGGACGAGCTCGACCGATGGCTGGTCGAAGGCCCCCTCGACCTCGACGCGGCCCTGGTCGACGACCTCGAGTCCAGGGCGATCGAGACCCTCAGGAGTGGGGCCATCAGCGCCAGCACCAGCCAGGCCGGGCTGGTGCTCGAGATCGCCAGCGCCATCCTCCTCACGATCGTGCTGCTGTTCTTCTTCATCAAGGACGGGCCGCAGATCTGGTCGTTCCTCGTCCGCCAGGCCCGCTCCGACCGTGGACACGTGCTCGACCGGGCCGGCAGGGCCGCCTTCGGCGCCTTGGAAGGCTATGCGTGGGGCGTCGCCATCACCGGCGCCGTCGACGCCGTGGCCGTGGGCATCGTGCTCGTCATCCTCGACGTTCCCCTGGCGTTGCCGCTGGCCCTGCTCACGTTCTTCGCCGCCTTCATCCCCATCGTCGGGGCGGCGTCGGTCGGTGTGCTTTCGACGCTCGTCGCCCTCGTGACCGTCGGGCCCCGGGCCGCCATCATCCTCGCCATCGCCACCGTCGTCATCCAGCAGGTCGAGGGGAACGTGATCCTGCCGCTCGTCATGCGCCGCAGGGTGAACCTCCACCCCGTCGTCATCCTGCTCGCCCTCGCCGCCGGTGGTGTCACCGCCGGGCTGCTCGGCGCCCTGGTGGCGGTTCCGGTGACGGCGATGGCGGCAGCCGCCCTCCGGCGCGTCGGCTCGATCACGACGGCCGATGACGCAGTGGAAGGCCCAGGGGATGAGCTTGTGGACGACGGTGGCCGGGAGCCCCACCGCGACGGCCCAGCCCCCACCGCCGGCCGCCGCGAGGTCGACGATCGTTTGCCGCCTCCGAGGCCGGGGTAGGGGACCGACATGTCCACCATCGACGTCATCGTGATCGTGATCGGCATCGTGGCCGCCATCGCGACGCTGGTCGCGATCACCGTGGTCGTCGTCACATGGAACTCCCGGGTCGGCTTCGATTCGACGCTGGCCGACGAGCACGAGGCCAGGCCGACGGACGCCCCGTACCCGCCGGGTTCCCGGCCCGCCGGCCCCGGAGCCGAGCCGATGAACGTCACCGAGCCGGGCGATGCCTCGCCCGGTCCACCCCAGCACCGCTCCGAGCGGCCCCGCTCGGAGCCTCGTGAGGAGCGGCGTCGCTCCGCCCGCCGACGTCCGCCGGTCATCTGCGGGTTTCGGTTCCGTGGCGGTGGGGACCATCGGAGCATGTCCACTCCGGAATCCGACCACGGCGAGGACCCGCTCGTCGGCTGCGAGTTGTTCGGCGACGAGCGACAGCTCGGATTCCTCGAGGAGCTGATCGACTGGATGGCCACCTCTACTCCGTCGTCGACGCCCGGCATTGGAGCTTCGGGGTCAAGAAGCGGGTACCGGCCGAAGCCGTCGTGATGACCGACGGGAAGCATCGGATCGCCCGTACCCACACCTCGGAGGAGACGATCAGGTCGGGGCCGGATTGCGAGCCCCTGCGCCTCCACGAGGAGGACGGTAAAGGTGGCGATACGCCCCAGGGCACCCAGCGGCGACGATGGGCCCTGCGGCGCAACGGGTGGGCCGTCACCAACTCCACGACGGAGACCCGCTGCTCGTCGATGTCGCCGACCCACGCCGGCGGGGATGAGATGTGTCGGTGAACCGTCCGGAGATCAGCAGATGACGACGTCCCGGTCCGAGAGCTCGACCACCGTCGACACCGGCTCGACGACCTCGACCGCCGGGGGCGACGCCGGTCCCGCCCTCGACGCAACCTGCGACAGCACCGAGGGATACACCATCTCCTACCCCGGGGAGTGGGAGGTCGACAACGGCGCCGTGACGGCGCCGTGCTCGCTGTTCGATCCCGATCCGTTCACCGTCGAGGACGCCACCGACGAGCGGATTGCCGCCATCGCCGCCTACGTCGACGACGTCCGGTTCGCCAACGTGGCCCGCCCTCGGCCCGAGGATCGCAGCCGGGCCGTGACCTTCGTCGACGGTCAGCAGGCCGTCCGGGTCGAGGGCATTGAGGACGGGCGACGGCTCCATCCAGCCGGGACCCAGTACACCCGCCACCTCATCGATCTCGCCTCCGGGGCCGACGACGGCCCCGCAACGCTGTTCATCGACGTGATCGACGTGGGCGACATCGACTACGACGCCGTCCAGCAGGTGCTCGATCGTATGATCCCCACCATCGACCTCGCCGCCGGTGACGAGGGCCCGGGGAGCACCGTGGCCCGCTACGAGGACGGGGGAACCCCGGTCGTGGTGATGGCCGAGGACCAGGGCGACGAGGTGTGCCTCGGCCTCGCCGGATTCCCGGCCACCGGCCCGTCGATGTCCTATCTCGACGAGGTGCGGGCGGCCGGCCAGGAGGGTTTCGAGCGGGGTCGACCGCTCCGGGTCCTCACCCCGTCCGGTCTACACCGGGCCGGAGCGCATCGACCCCGTCAGTACGGCCCTGGTCGAGGAGATCGTGCTCGTGAGCGACGCCGAGGCGACGCTGCGCTGGGCGATCGGATCCCGGACGACGCCGGGGTGGCGGTGGCCGTCCTCGACGACCCCCAGCCTTGTCGTCGACATCGGCTGACCGGCCGGTCCGGCACAGGGTCAGCGGCGGGGGAGCAGCTCCACCCGGAGGAGGACGGCGTCGTCGAAGTTCTCGTCGGGGACGAGCTGGGCCAGTGTCGCCGCCGCCGATACCGTCCCGGCCTCGAGGGCGAGACGGAGCCGGTCGAGTCCGTGGTCGAGGACCTCGCCCCGACGTTCGACCACCCCGTCGGTGAACACGACCAGCGAACGACCGCCGGCCTCGACCCGCCCCTCGGGGCGCAAGGTGCCATGGCCGACGCCGAGGGGCGCCGATCGCCCGTCGTCCAGCCACCGCCACTGGTCTCCCGCTCCCAGCAACGCCGGTGGGTGACCGGCGGCCGAATAGGTCAGGACTCCGGTGGAGCCGTCGTAGCACCCCGCCCACACCGTCGTGCCCAGGGCGCCGGGAAGTCTCGCCACCCGCCGGTCGAGACGCTCGAGCACCTGGGACGGCGATGGGTCCAGGCTGGCGAAGGCCGCCATGGCGAACCGGAGCTGACCCATCACGACGACGGCGTCCGATCCGTGGCCGACCACGTCACCGACCGAGACGAAGACCCGGTCGCCGTCGAGCTCCGTCACGTCGTACCAGTCGCCCCCCACGGCCAGACGGGTGTTGGCCGCGGTGTACGCACCCTCCGCCGTGAACACCTCGCCCGCCAGCGAGGAGGGCGGTAGGAGGGCGTGCTGGAGGTCGACCACCGTCTGACGTTCGAGCGCCACCACGGCCACGGCCCGTTCCCGTGCGTTGGCCTCCGCCGCCACCACGAGCCCGGCGATGGAAAAGGCGGCGATCTGCAGCTTCACCAGGATCATGGCCTCGGGATCGGCCACGCCAGCCATGAGGCTGCCGGTGGCGGGCAACGACGTGACGGCCACGAGGACGACGATGGCCGAGACGATGCTGACCGCCCGGGTCCCGAAGCGGGCGCCGGCGGTGACCATGATCATCAGCAGGATGAAGCCCACCGGTAGGTCGGTGAGCCAGTAGGCGCCGACCGCAGCCACGGTCGATCCGCCGACCAGCACCCCGCCCTCGGTCGATCGGAGGGGTCGCCGGTCGGGGCTCGCCACCATCGCCACGATGGCAGCGCCGATGACGAGGGCGCCGAGTCCGTCGCCCAGCCACCACTGGAGCAACGTCGGTCCGTAGCCCAGTGTGGGATCCTCGAGTTGGGCGGCGGCCGCTCCGATCAGCGCTCCGCAGGCTGGACCGACGACGACCGCTCCGGCCAGGAACACTGCGAGGTCGCGGCTGCGGGACAGGTCGGGCCGACCGACACGGTTTCGCACGATGGAGGCCCCGACGACCGGCTCCAGCAGATTCGCGACGATGAACCCCACGAGGGCGGGCAGGGTGTAGTCGGCGAGCCAGACGTCGAGCAACCACTCGGCCGACGCCGCCGCCGCCAGGATGAGCCACCACCGCCGGATTGGCGACAGGACGAGGGCGGCCACGGTGATCCCCGCCGGGACGAAGAGAACGGCTCCCAGGCCCGACACCGCCAACAGGGTGAACGCCAAGCGTGCCCCGGCCACATAGCCGATGAACACGCCCAAGGCGATCAGGGCGTCATCTCTCCGGACCATAGGGAGCCGAATGTAGCCCTCGGCGAGACCGGCGGCCCGCCCGTGGGTGGGCCTCGTCATCCCGCCGGCCTCGACCCCGCCGGCCTCGACCCCGCCGGCCCCGACCCCGCCGGCCCAGAGCACCGAACCGGGTCGGGGCGCCGATCAGAGGTAGGTGCCGGTCGAATCCGGGACGGGTCGCCCCCGTGCCGGCCCGACGGCAGGTTGCTCACCGCTCCCGCCGGCAAGCTGCTGCCGCATCTGGTGTTCCACGGCTGCGAGCTGGATCCCCTGGGCCACCCCCTGCAACCAGCCAGCCAGCTGGAGGTGGGCCACCCTCACCTCCCCCTCCGTCCGATCGCCGTCGCCGAGCTTGGGCAGCAACCGCTCCATCTCGGCTGCCAGATCGTCTCCCACAGTGTTGCGGACCTCGTCGCGGGCGTTGTCGTGGAGGCGTTGGAGCCGATCGACGCCCTGCTCGTCGAGATCGATGTGCTCCAGTTCCCCGTTCAGCCGGCTGAGCATGGTGGCGATCCGTACGAACTCCGCCGGATCCCCGAGCGGGGCGTCGTCCCCGGTCGACGATCCCTCGCCCGCTTCCCGCCTCCCGGTCCGCCCGATCCAGGGGTCGGGGCGGGGGGTGATGGCAACGTCGGTCGAACCGTCCACGGCGTGCTCCAGTCGCTGGTCGCTGGAGCCGTCCTACCCGCCGCGGCCCGTGAGAAACCCCTCGAGGGCCCTCGAAGCCCGCCCCCACAGCCGGGCGATGTCAGTCGAGACCGAAGGTGACGGTGACGGTGACGTTCTCGGCGGTGGTGTGGACGTCGACCGAGTCGGCGAGCAGGTCGACGATCCCCAGGCCCCGGCCCCTCCGGGCCAGGGCGTTGTCGGCCCGCCAGTCGACCCGATCCGGTATGTCGACCTCGAGGGCCCGGTTGACGACTGTGACGATCAGGTCGGGGGCGTCGTGCCTCGCCCGTATCTCGAAGTCGTGGTCGGGGGCGGCCTGAACGGCGTTCGTGGCCAGCTCGCTCACGACGAGCTCGATGGACTGCCGACGCTCGTCGTCGAGCCGTAGCTCGTCGGCGCAGGCCCCGATGAAGCGGCGGGCTTCGGCTACCGACGAAGTGACGCCAGCGAGGCGCAGGGCCTGTCCATCGCGCCGGCCATCGCCGTCGCGACGGTCATGCGACATCGTGCCGATCGAGGTCGAGGCGACCGATCAGGCCCGTCATCGTGAACAGGCTGACGACGACGTCGCTCGGCTGACGCAGCACGGGCCGACCACCAGTTTCGCCGTGCCTGCGGTGGGCCTCGATGAAGGCCCTGAGACCGCTCGAGTCGATGAAGCTCACCCTCGCAAGATCGACGACGTTGTCGGCGCTGGCGTCGAGAACGGTGAGGTGGTGCCGGAACTCACCGGCCGTGTGCAGGTCGATCTCGCCATCGAGTAGCAAGGTCGCCGGATCGGGCACGACGATGCTGAGACGTGTCGACTTGGGTTCCATGGTGCGCCTACTGTACCCGTAGGGGGGGTCGGGCTCTCGCTGCTGAACCGATAGGGCCAGTTGGTACCCGTGACAGCCTCCGGCGAACAAGATCTGTCAGGAAACCTCCATTCGCCCGGGGGGGTACACGGCGGTATCCAGTGTGCCGGATCAGTGGCGACCGGCCAGCGAGCCCAGGTACAGCTCGATGACCTTGTCGTCGTTGAGCAGTTCGCGGCCGGTACCGGTGTAGGCGTTGCGACCCTGGTCGAGGACGTAGGCCCGATGGCAGATCTCCAGGCAGCGGCGGGCGTTCTGCTCCACCATGATCACCGAGACCCCGCTGGTGTTGATCGTGCGAACCCGACGGAACACCTGGCTCTGCAGAGCCGGGGAGAGGCCGGCCGACGGCTCGTCGAGGAGGATGACGGCGGGGTCCATCATCAGGGCCCTCCCCATGGCCACCATCTGCCGCTCGCCGCCCGACAACGAACCGGCCCGCTGGCCGGCCCGGTCGGCGAGCAGCGGGAACAGCTCCACTACGGCGGCGAACCGTTCGTCGAACCGGGACGGCTCCTGGAAGGCTCCCATCTCGAGATTCTCGCGAACGGTGAGACGGGGGAAGACGTTGTCGCTCTGGGGGACGTAGCCGATACCGAGCCCGACGAGCTGGTCGGGTCGGCGGCCCACGATCGACTGGCCCCGCAGCTCCAGCGTCCCCGATCGGACCGGCACCAGGCCGAACAGCGACTTGAGCAATGTCGACTTGCCCGCCCCGTTCGGCCCGATGATCCCCACGATCTCGCCCTCGTTGAGGTGAAGGGAAGCGCCGGTCAGGATGTCGACACCGGCGACATAGCCGGCCACGATGTCGTGGGCCACGACCAGGCGGTCCACCGTCACGTCGTTTCCTCCTCCTCGGGGTTGCCCAGGTAGGCATCGACCACGTGCTGGTTGGACACGATGGCGGCCGGGGGTCCCTCGGCGATCACGGAGCCCTCGGCCAGGACGACGACCCAGTCGCTGATCTCCATCACGACGTCCATGTCGTGTTCGACGAATACGATCGTCGTGCCCTCGTCACGCAGCGCCGTGATGTGGCCGAGCAACGACTGGGTCAGCGCCGGGTTCACGCCGGCCATCGGCTCGTCGAGCATCAGCAGCCGGGGGTCGGCCATCATCGCCCGGGCCATCTCCAGCAGCCGACGCTGCCCGCCGGAGAGGGTGCCGGCGAACTCGTCGCGCATGTGAGCCAGGTTGAACCGTTCGAGCATGGCCTCGGCCCGTTCGGTCACGGCCATCTCCCGGGGCCGCCAGCGGCCGGGCAACAGGGCGTTGACCAGCCGCTCGCCCGGATGACCCATCGCACCCAACCGCATGTTGTCGAGGACGGTCAGCCGGGTCAGGGCCTTCGTCAACTGGAAGGTCCTGACCATCCCAGCCTGGGCCACCCGATGCGGGGAGCGGCCGGCGATGTCGGCGCCGTCGAACGTCCAGCGTCCCTCCTGAGGGGTGTCGAAACCGGTGAGCAGATTGAACAAGGTCGTCTTGCCGGCCCCGTTCGGCCCGATGAGGGCGGTGATGGCGTGGCGAGGGATCTCCAGGTGGTTCACGGCCACGGCCCGGAGGCCGCCGAACGACCGACGGACACCGTCGACGACGAGGATCGGGTCGGGCTTGGCCACGCCCGGCACCGGGTCGACTGCCGTCAGCGCCGTCGCGGCCGGCGGGGTGTCATCGGGCATCGAGCGCGGTCTCCTCCCGGTTGCCCAGTATCCCCTGGGGGCGGAACACCATGAGGCCCACGAGAAGCAGGCCCATGATCGTGACAGACAGGACCCCCTCCCGACCGGCGAAGAAGTCGACGAAGAAGCGGGGTGTCCACGACCGACCGGTGACGTCGCGGATGAAGCTCTCCACCCCGATCCTGAGGAACCAGAAGAGCATGGCCCCGAGCACCGGCCCCAGCCGGGTGGCGGCCCCGCCGAGGATGAGGGCGGTGTAGGCGAAGAAGGTGATCTCGGGCCGGAAGCCCTCGGGCACGGCACCCCCCCTGTTGAGCACGTCGATCACGCCCGCCATCGCCCCGATCATGCCCCCGAGGACGAGGGCCTGCATCTTGTAGCCGACGACATCCTTGCCCAGGCTCCGGGCCGCGTCCTCATCTTCGCGGATCGAGCGCAGCACCCGTCCCCATGGACTGGAGGTGAGTCGGGCCACGAGCAACGTGCACAGCAGTACCACCAACCACGCCACGCTCAGCAACCACAGATCAACGTTCGACAGGTTGAAGGTGCGCCACCGAAGGTCCCAGGTGCCCGGTAGGGGGTTGAGCCGGCTGAAGGCACCGGCCGCCCCCTGGAGGCCGAAGGGACCGCCCGTGATGTCGGTCGAGGTACGGGACCTGATGAGGAAGCGGGCGATCTCGGCCGCGGCGATGGTGGTGATGGCGAAGTAGTCGGAGCGGAGCCGGAGCGTGGGGATGCCGAGCGCGAGGGCGAACAGGGCCCCGAAGGCGAGACCGACCCCGATCCCGAACCACAGGCTCCAGCCCCACATGACCACGGCCATGGCCGTGCCGTAGGCGCCGACCATCATGAACCCCACCTGACCGAAGTTGGCGAGTCCGGTGTAGCCGTAGTGGACGTTCAGGCCGATGGCGAGCAGGGCGAAGATGGCGGCGTTGGGCCCGATGGCGGCCCGCAGACCATCGAGGAGAATAGCGACCACGTCCATTTCAGCCCACCCGCTCCGCCACGCCGAGAATGCCTTGGGGCCGGACGAGGAGCACCACGATCAGGGCGGCCAGGGCCCAGACGAACTTCAACTCGGGGGCGATCCACACGGTCGAGACCTCCGTCACGATCCCGATGACCAGCCCCCCGGCCATGGCACCGTAAGCGGTGCCGAGGCCCCCGAGCACCACGGCGGCGAAGATGAGCAGCAGGAGCCGGAACCCCATGTCGAACTTGACCACCTCCGACAGGCCGAACAGCACCCCGCCCAGCGCCGCCAGCGCGGCGCCGGCGGCCCACACCCGGAGCACGACACCGTCGACGGCGATCCCCGACGAGGCGGCCAGGTCGGCGTTGTCGGACACCGCCCGCATCGCCTTGCCCATCCGCGTGAGCTGCAGCGTCGACGCCACCGCTACCAGGGCCACGATCGACGTGGCGATGATGGCGAGGTCGCGGGGCGTGAGGTCGATCGAGCCCACCGACCAGGGCTGCTGGATCCGGTACTGCCGGTAGCCGACGTTCCCCTCACCGATCCACAGCTGGAACAGCTGCCGGCCGACCAGCGAGAGCCCGATCGTGACGACCACGAACTGGAACGGCCCGAGGCGGAGTCGACGCAGGGGCCGCATGATGCCGAGCTCGACCCCGACGCCCAGGGCGGCCCCGCCCAGTACGGCGATGAGCGTGGCGAGCACGAGGGTCGCCTCGAGCGAGCGGGTGTTGAGCCACCAGGCCAGCGCCGCCCCGAACGTGACCAGCTCACCGTGGGCGAAGTTGATGAGTCCGGTGGTGGCGAAGACCAGCGACAGGCCGACCGACGCCATACCGATGATGAGCCCGAACTTGATGCCGTTCACCAGGGACTGCGCCAGCCTCGCTCCCGTTCCCTCGCCGACGGAGCCACCGCTGCCGAGATCGAACGTGACCACCCGCAGCTGACCGGGTTGGCTGATGCGGGGGGTGAGCACGGCCTGCTCGGGATCGGCCAGGGTGAGGCCCTCCGGTAGCGATTCGACCAGCAGTTCGACCTCGTACGTGGCGCCGCGCGCCGGGAGCTCGACCGACCAGGTGCCGTCGGCGTCGGTCGTCACGCTGGCGGTGAAGTCGCCATCGACCTCGCGGATCTCGATCGTGGTCTCGCCCACGGGCCCGTCGGCGGCCGACAGGGTGCCCTCGAACCGCGGTGGTGGAGGATCGTCCTGGGCCGACGCCGGGGCGCTGAGCACGGCCAGCAGGGCGGCGGCAACGACCACCAAACCGAACGCCATCACCGTTCTGCGGTAGCCGTGGGCCATGACCGGTGCAGGGTAGTGGCCCGGGACGGTCCTGGCCACGGGACGACGTGCCATGGTTGCCGAGCGACGTTGCGACCGCCGACCGGCGCCGAAATCCCACCCCCGTCCCCCGCGATCAGCACCGCGGCTCTAGAATCTCGCAAGTGCGGCGCCGTCCAATGGTGGGCGGGGAAACGCCGCTACGTCACACCCAGGGAGAGACCATCCATGAAGCGTCAACGCAAGTCCACTGCGCTGCTCGCCCTTCTCCTCTCGCTCGCCATGGTCGCCGCCGCCTGCGGCAGCGACGACGGCGACGAGGGCGACGAGGGGACCACGACCACCGCCTCCGACACCACGGCCGACGACGGTGACACCACCGACACGACCGAGGACGAGGACACCGACACCACCGAGGACGACGGCGATGCCGCCGCAGCGGGCTTCGTCATCGGCACGGTGCTACCCGAGACGGGGGCACTGGCCTTCCTCGGCCCACCCCAGATCCAGGGTGTCGAGCTGGCCCGCCAGGACCTCGAGGCCGCCGGGGCCGACGTCGCCATCGTGACGAGCGATTCGGGCACCGATCCCAGCGTCGCCCAGGAAGCCGTGAGCCGGTTGCTCGGCGGAGGGGCCGACGCCATCGTGGGCGCCGCCGCCTCGGGTGTGTCACAGGGCATCATCCAGAGCCTGTTCGATGCCCGGATCCCGCAGTGCTCGGCCTCGAACACCTCGCCCGCCTTCAGCGACCAGGAGAACGCCACCTACTACTTCCGCACGGTCCCGCCCGACGAGGCCGTCGCTCCGATCATCGCCGATGTGGTGAACAGTGCGGGACACTCGCAGGTCGCCATCGTGGCCCGGGCCGACGATTACGGCAACGCCCTCGCCGACCTCGTCAAGGCCGAGCTCGACGGTCTCGGCGTGGCCAACGACATCGTGACCTACGACCCGGACAACGTCGCCGCCGACTCGATCGTCGGCGATGTCACCGGTCAGGGTGCCGACTCGGTCGTCTTGATCTCCTTCGACGAGGCCATCCCGTTCATCGCCGCCTTGATCGAGGGCGGCGTCGCCCCCGAAGCCATGTACGGCGCCGACGGGCTCTTCTCCAACACCCTCAACACCTCGGTCGATGCCCAGGATCCGAACGTCATCGACGGTTTCACGGTGATCGGGGCCTCGGGCGGCGCCGACTTCAACGAGCGGTTGACCGAGCTGACCGACGGCAACCTCATCTACGGTGGCCAGGCCTACGACTGCGTCATCACCCTGGCCCTGGCCTACCTGCAGGCCGGGAGCACCGACGGCGACGCCCTCATCGAGGCCGTGGTCGAGGTGACCAACGATGACGAGGGTGACACCACCTGCACCACCTACCAGGAGTGCGCCGACGCCATCGCCGCCGGCGAGGGCATCAACTACGACGGTGTGGCCGGCCCCATCGACCTCGACGAGAACGGTGATCCGACCTTCGGTCGCTACGCCATCGCCGAGTTCCAGGACGGGGTGCTGACCACCGTCGAGAGCCAGGACGTCGACCTCAGCTTCTGATCGACCACGGCAACGGCGACACGTCGCCGGTTGCCGTGGTAGCGCAGGCGCACGGCCCGCTCCGGGGAGACCCGGGGCGGGCCGTCGGGCACCCCGATGCCGTTGACCCGGTCGATCCAGAAGTAGCGACCTCACGGTCGGTCGTGTTCACACCTCACGGTCGGTCGTGTTCGCCGGCGATCACGGCGTCGACCTCCGCCCGCTCGGCCGGCGTCAGGTTCCAGCCGGCGGCCTCGACGTTGGCCCTGACCTGCTCGGGGCGGGTGGCCCCGGCGATGACCGAGGCGACGAGGGGGTCCGAGGTGTGCCAGCTGATGGCCAGCTCGAGCAGGGTGTGGTCGCGACCCTCGGCCCAGGCCAGCAACCGGTCGACGGTGGCGAGCTTGTCGTCGTCGATGAAGGCGTCGGCCCGCTTGCCCCACCTGACCAGCCGGGAATCGCCGGGTCGAGGCTCCCCCAGCCGATACTTGCCGGTCAACAGACCCGATTCGAGCGGGAAGTAGGGGACGAAGGCGATGCCGTGGCGACGGCAGGCATCGAAGACGCCGTCGTGTTCGGGGTCGCGGGTGAGAAGGCTGTAGTGGTTCTGGACCGACGGGTAGGGGCGCAGATTCGCCGCCGAGCCGGCGGCGTAGACCTCGTCGAGCTGGGCGGCGGAGAAATGAGTGCACCCGATCTCCCGCACCTTGCCCTCGGCCCGGAGCTCGGCCAGGCAACCCAGCGTCTCCTCGACGGGCGTCTCGGGGTCGGGCCGGTGGAGCTGGTAATGGTCGACGTAGTCGGAGCCGAGCCGCCGGAGGCTGGCTTCCAGTCGAGCCCGTATCAGGGCCGGATCGCCGCCCCGCTCGCCCTGATCCAGTGAGCTGTCGTGGCCCCACTTGGTGGCCACCACCACATCACCCCGCCGGGACCCCAGTGCGGCCCCCAGGTACTCCTCGGACAGACCCTTCCCGTAGCTCTCCGCCGTGTCGAAGTAGTTGATCCCTGCATCGATGGCGGCGTCAACGACCTGCCTGGTCCGGTCGGCGTCGATCGTCATCCCGAAGTTGTTGCAGCCCAGCCCGACGGCCGACACCTGCAGTTGGCCCAGTGGTCGCAGCTCCATGACGGGAACCTAATGGGGATCGACCAGTCGTTGCGAGTGATAGTGGAGGCTGGTGCCGGAACGGCTGGACGACGTGGGCCGGACGGGGATGCGGCTGACCATCGACGAGCGGGCCGAGCTGCTGTTCCGGGCCGCCCACACGGTCGAGTTGTGCCGCCGGGCCGTCGAGCGCCTGTTCGCGGCCGCCGGTGCCCGTGCCGTCTACGATGACACCGCCCTGCAGGCCCGGTTCCGCGATCTGAACACGGCGAGTCACCACGCCATCGTCGATCATGACGGCAACGCCGAGCTCTACGGTCGAGTCCTGCTCGGCCTCGAGGCTGACACCCCACTCGTCTGAACCGGCTTCTCGTTGGCGCACGGGCCCTGCGGGTGACGGAGGGCACGCATCAGGCGAACGGCCCGCCCGTCCCGACAGCCCACGGACAGGTGGTGCACCCGGAGAGAGGACGTCGATGACCGAATCGTCGATGACGGAGAGCGGGAACAGCGACGGCCGGCTCGGTTCAATGCTGGTGTTCGTGACCCTCCTGCTCACGTTGGTGGTGGCCACGACGGGTGGACCAGCCGATGCCCTGGCCGAGTGGACCGACCGGCCACCGGAGGTGGCCACCGGACAGCCGACCCTGGGGCCGGCCGACCGGTAGGCCCGCCGATCGGAACCCGCCGTTGGCCACCACCGCCCCGTCGGGCAGGGCCGCCAACACCTCGGCCCCGATGAGCCCGTAGGTGTCGGGGGTCCACTGGCAGCAGACGGCGACGAAGTCGGCCCAGGCTAGGAGCTAAGAAGCCGCTCGGGGCCGGTCAACGGTCGGCACCGTTGGGAGCGAGCAGGTCGGCCACCTCGTTCATGGGACCAGTCTGGTCCGTCACGGACCCGACGGTCCTTCGTCGCACGTCGTCGAGATCGTTGCGATCCCGTGACGTGGCCCCCGGGGCGGGAACCGATGGGGTCCACTGGTGCGTCGGAGCGGCATGACTATCAGTCAGGGCTTCGCAGGAGCGATGATGAGCGACGACCGGGATCCGACCGACGATCGGGATCGGGACCGCGAGGGGAGAGGGCCAGCAGGGCGGCGCATGATCGCCGCCCTGCTGGCGGCGCTCGTGCTGGTGATCGCCGCCTGCAGCGACAGCGACAGCGCCACCAGCTCCGCCAGCGATGACGAGGGCGAGCCCGCCGGGCTCCCGGCAACGTCGACCACGATCGCCGCCGATGGCGGGGCCGAGGAGAGCGACACGGCCGAGGCGCCGTCGGTGGACGACGAGGCAGCGACCGACCGCAGCGGCGACGACCAGGCCGCCCCCGAGGGGCAGGCCGATCCGTTGGGGGCTGGTGGGGCGACGGTGACCCCCGCCGCCGCCGACCTCGGTCGCCAGCTCATCTTCACCGCCGACGTCCACGTCGAGGTCGACGACGTGGCGGGCGCCGGGGCCGAGGCCACCTCCATCGTCGAGGGGATGGGAGGCTTCCTGTTCGGCCAGAACACCACCGGTGGGGCCGAGCCGTCGTCGCAGCTGACGTTCAAGGTCCTCCCCGCCGACTTCAACCGCGTGCTCGACGCCCTCGGCGCCGTGGGCGAGCTCCGCAACCAGACGGTCACCACCGACGACGTGACCGAGCGCATCGTCGACCTCGGCAGCCGCATCCAGGTCGCCGAGCTCGGCGTCGAGCGCCTCCGGACCGCCCTCCGGGAGACGGCGACGCTGGCGGACTACGCCGAGGTGGAGCGGCTCCTGCTCGACCGCGAGACCGAGCTCGAGCTGATGCGGGGCCAGCTCCGCACCCTCCAGGACCGGGTCGACCTGGCCACCATCACCCTCCTGTTGACCCAGGACCGGGTCGAGAACGCCCTCGGGCTGACCATCTCGGTGTACGAGGGCCACGACGACGGCGTGTCGTGCCCCGGCCAGGACGGGCTGACCGTCGAGGCCGGCAGTCCCGTCACCGTGTGCTTCGACGTCGTCAACACCGGCGACCAGACCCTGACCGCCATCGAGCTGACCGACACCGTGCTGGAGATCGACGGCGACACCGAGCTGATCGAGGTGTTCGGCTCTCTCGACGAGCTCGGTCCCGGCCAGTCGGCCCTCGTCGCCCACCAGGTGGAGCCGGAGCGGAGCCTGCGGCTGCGGACCCGGGTGGTGGCTATCCCGACCGACGGGGTCTCCCCCGAGCCGACCGCGCCCTCGGTCAGCACCCAGGTCGGGTTCGACCTCCGCACCTTCCAGCCCGACCGCAACCCGGGATTCGGTGACGGCTTCTCGGTGGCGGTCGCCATCCTCGAGGGGCTGTGGGTGACGCTGCTCGTCGCCGTCGGCTTCCTCGTGCCCCTGCTTGGCCTGGTGCCGTTCGTCGTGCTGGCGTGGTGGGCCCGGCGCCGGTGGCGGGCCAACCGCCCGGCGTCCACCCCGCCGGCCGCCGTTTCCGGACCGTACGGGGGGCCGACCCCACCCCCGCCCGGTGGGCCCGGCCCCCAGGGACCGAACCCGCCGCCGCCCGGCGAGCCGGGCCCGCAGGGGCCGAACCCGACGCCCCCGGGGCGAGCCGAACCGGTGGCGACGGGCGGGAGACCGCCGACCTGACCGGGCAACGGCTGGGACGGTGATCGGGGCGAAACTAGACTCGGCCGGGTCACCACCCCCAGCGCTGGAGTGCCGAGATGAAGACCGCGTTCTTCCACCTGATGCCCTACCCCGAGCTACCGGACGACTTCCCCGAGGCCCACCGCTCCGTCTGGGTCGACATCGACCCGTCGCTCTATGACCCCGAGGTCGGTCACCGGGCCTACAACGACTACATCGACGAGCTGGAGTACGCCGCCGCCGTCGGGTTCGACGCCCTCGGCATCAACGAGCACCACTCCAACGGCTACGGCCTCATGCCCAGCCCCAACATCATCGCCGCCACCCTCAGCCGCTCGTGCCCCGACGCCAACATCATCGTGCTCGGCGACTCCGTCGCGCTCTACAACCCGCCCCTGCGGGTGGCCGAGGAACTGGCCATGCTCGACGGCATCACCGGCGGGCGGATCGTGGCCGGCTTCCCCGTCGGCTCGCCGATGGACACGATCTTCGCCTACGGCCAGAATCCGGCCACGGTGCGCGAGCGCTACCACGAGGGCGTCGATCTCATCACGAGGGCGTGGACGAGCGACGAGGTGTTCAGCTTCAACGGCCGCTACAACAAGCTGCGCTACGTCAACGTCTGGCCCCGGCCGGTGCAGAAGCCCCACCCCCCGATCTGGATCCCCGGTGGGGGCAGTGTCGACACGTGGGACTGGTGCGCCGAGAACGACCTCGTCTACTGCTACCTCTCCTACTTCGGCTACAAGGCGGGGCTGAAGACCATGCAGGGCTTCTGGGACCGGGTGCGGGAGCTGGGCAAGGAGCCCAATCCGTTCCAGGGCGGGTTCGCCCAGTTCATCGCCTGCGCCGACACCGAGGCCGAGGCCTGGGAGCTGTACCGGGAGCCGGCCGAGTACTTCTTCAACACCTGCCTCCACGTCTACGCCGGCTACGCCGACCCGCCCGGCTACAAGACACCGAACACGGTGCGGGCCGGGGTCGAGGGCATGGTGGAGCGGGCGGCCCGGGAGGCCACCGCCCGGGCCGAGGCCAAGTCGTCGCCCAAGGGACCGCTGAGCGCCGGGCCCAACCAGCTGACCTTCGAGCAGATGGTGGAGAAGGGCTACGTCGTCCTCGGCGACCCGACGCAGGTCACGGAGAAGCTCAACGAGCTGTGCGTCAACCTCAACGTCGGACACCTGATGGCGCTCGCCCACTTCGGTAACATGGACAAGGATCTCGTCAAGTACAACCTCCAGCTCATCGGCCAGAAGGTCCTGCCCGAGTTGCGGGGGCTGTTCGAGGACGAGTGGGAGGACAAGTGGTGGCCGACCCCGATGGCCATCGAGGACCGTCAGCTGCCCGACCGGTCGCCGTCGACCATGGGATCGGGCTCGTGACGGCGGCCGACGTGATCGACCGCCTCGAGGTCGGTGCCACCCGGATCGTGGTCCATCGGACCGGCGGCGAGCGCACCGTGGGCTATCTCCACGGCATGGTCGGGACACCGCCGGGCGCTCCCTTCCTGTCGGCCGCGGCCGAGGCCGGGCTCGCCGTCACCGCCCCCTGTCTCCCGGGATTCTCGGGATCGTCGCCGAGCACGGAGACCCGCACCATCCACGATTGGGTGTTCCACCTGTCGGCCATCGTCGACGCCACCGGCCTCACCGGCCGGCCGCTGGTGGCCTCGTCGGTCGGGGCCATGGTGGCCGTCGAGCTCGCCGCCCTGCGACCGGAGGCGTTCAGCCACCTCGTGTTGCTGGCCCCCCTGGGCCTGTGGGACGCCGCCGACCCCATCGCCGATCCCTACGCCACGACGCTGTCCGTCCAGCGACGGCTCCTCACCGCCGATCCGACGGTCACCGGTATCTTCTTCGACGACCCGCCCGGCATGGAGGGCGACGAGCTGGTCGAGTACGGGGTGGCGCGCTACCAGACCAGGACGTCGGCCGCCTCGCTCGTGTGGCCGCTGCCCGATCACGGCCTCGCCGACCGTATCCACCGGGTCACCACGCCGGTCACCCTGGTGTGGGGGAGTGACGATCGGCTGGCCCCGGTCAGCTACCTCGACCGGTGGGCCGCCGCCCTCCCCGACGTCGTCGGTCGCCACACGATCGACGGGGCCGGTCATCTCGTCGACTGGGACCATCCCGACGAGGTGGCCGCCATCGTCGCCGCCGCCGTCTGAGTCGCAGGCCCAGCCACCCGAGGGAGACCGCTGTTGCGGGCCTCGGCCCCGTAGCGCCATTTGGCCCGATCGGTCCGCAGGTCGGTGCCGATCAACGAGATGGGGGGCGAACCCCGGCACGCGGAACGACCGCTTCCCCGATGGCGTCACTGGCATCGGGGAAACGGTCAATCCGGGACGGACCGGATCAGAGTCGAGCTGGCTCCGTCCACGGTCGTGTATACCCCCGGCGGCGGCTGCTCAATCCTCCCCGGCGACCGCCGATGACGCCGCCGTCGGCCGCCTCACCAGGGAGCCGTTCGGCGCGCCCGCTCATCTGTGGAAGTCGTACAGCCGACCACGGGCCCGCTCGATCCACTCGAGCGCCTCGCCGAGCTTGCCGGTTGCCGCCACCGTGGCGTCGTCGACCCTCCGGCCGGCAGTGACGCTCGTTCCACGGCTGCTTGGTTGCAGTCATCGGGGCCGGTCGTCCCACCGGCCGGGGCACGCCGTCGACGTGTCGTTGCCGATAGAGGCTGCCACTAGCGTTGGGCCGGTGAACGATCAGGCCCGGCCCGAACCAACCCCGACCAGCCCGCGGCCGCTACTCGACGCCCGATGACGGAAAGCGTGGCGCCGGCCGAGCCCGCCTGGGTCGCACCCACCCACCGGGCACTGACGGACGCCGGGGTGAGGATCGTCGGGTCCGTACCGGACGGTGGGCTCCGGCACCTCCTCGTCCGTCTCGACACCGATCCCGCCATCACCACCGTCCGCCTCACCACCGAGGAGGAGGGGGTGGCCCTGGCCTGCGGGGCGTGGCTCGGAGGCTCCCGCGCCGCCCTGCTGATGCAGTCGAGCGGTGTCGGCAACTGCATCAACATGCTCGGCTTGCTGTCCTCGTGCCGGATACCGGCCCTGCTCGTGGTAACGATGCGGGGTCAGGCCGACGAGACCAACCCGTGGCAGGTACCGATGGGATCGGTGGCCGGCGACGCCCTGCGGCTCATGGGCATCGACGTGCGAACAGTCGTCACCTCCGACGGCGTCCCCGGGGCGGTGGCCCGGGCGCTGGCCGATGCCTTCGGACCACACGGTTCGACCGACCGGGGCGGGGGAGCGACGGCCGTCCTCATCGACCAGCGCATCATCGGGGTCAAGATGTTCGAGGGCGACCGGTGAGCGGGCGACTCGACCGCCGCCGGGTTACCGCGGCCCTGCTCGCCGACCGCCACGACCTGCTCGTGGTGGCGGGGCTCGGGGCGCCGGCGTGGGACGTGACGGCGGCCGGTGATCACGATCTGACGTTCCCCCTGTGGGGAGCCATGGGCGGGGCGGCCATGATCGGCCTCGGACTGGCGCTCGCCCAGCGGGAGCGGCGCGTCCTGGTCGTGACCGGCGACGGGGAGCAGCTGATGGGCCTGACGGCCCTGGCCACCATCGCCTCGGCGCGACCCCTCAACCTCGGTATCGCCGTCCTCGACAACGAACGCTACGGCGAGACGGGGATGCAGCTCAGCGCCACCGCCACCGGCACCGATCTGGCCGCGGTGGCGTCGGCCTGCGGGTTCCCGGCCGCCACGACCGTTACCGACGAGCCGGACGTACCGTCGGCCGTCGACCTCCTCCGCCGGGCGCCGGGGCCCGCCCTGGTCGTGTTCAAGGTCTCCTCCGACGTGCCGCCCCAGGTGGTACCGCCCCGCCACGGCCCCGCCCTCGTCGAGCGGTTCCGCGCCGCCCTCGCGCCGTCGACGTCGGCTAGCGGCGACGTCGGCTAGCGGCGACGTCGGCTAGCGGCGACGGCGGCTAGCGGCGACGGCGGCTAGCGGCGACGGGGACCGGCCCAACGGAGCTCCCGGTGCGCAGGCCGTCGCTTCCGACCCTGAGCGCAACGGGAGCAGGTGATCCTGTGTCGCCCCCGGCGACCCCGTCCGCCGACGATCAGCGACGCGGTGGAGCCGATCACCGTGATGAGCAGCTCGGCCTTCGGCGGGAACTGCCGGTACACCGTGCCGACACCGACCCCACAGGCCGCCGGCCAAGTGCCTACCGGCTGCGCCGTGGGGGATCGTTCCCCCGGGGGTCACCCGGCGCCCTCGGTTGGCGTTCCGGTGACGGGGCGCGAGACTCCGGTCATGAGCGAACGCCCCATCTCCCGTTTCCCCGTCCCCACCCTCGACGACCTACCAGACGACATTCGGGGCACGATCGAGGCGATCCAGGAGAAGTCGGGTTTCGTCCCCAACGTCTTCCTCGCCCTGGCCCATCGGCCCGATGAGTTCCGGGCCTTCTTCGCCGCCCACGACGCACTGATGGACAAGACCGAGGGCCTGTCGAAGGCCGAGCGGGAGATGATCGTCGTCGCCACCAGCGCCCGCAACGACTGCCTCTACTGTGTCGTGGCCCACGGCGCCATCCTCCGCATCCGGGCCAAGAATCCCCTGATCGCCGATCAGCTGGCGATCAATCCGTGGAAGGCCGATCTGAGCGATCGGGAACGGGCCATCGTCGAGTTCGCCCTCCACGTCTGCGAGGACTCGGCGTCGATTACCGACGACGATCTCGACGGTATGCGGGAGCTCGGTTTCACCGACGACGAGATCTGGGACATCGGCGCCATCGCCGCCTTCTTCGCCATGTCGAACCGGCTCGCCAACCTGACCTCGATGCGCCCCAACGACGAGTTCTACGCCCTCGCCCGATGACGGTCGACCTGGCCGGTCTCCGCCAGGTCGAGCGGCGGGTCCTGTGGCTGGCCACCCGCATCGTCGACGCCGCCAATCGCCGGGGTGACACCGAGGTCAAGGTCGGCGGCCACCAGGCGTCGTGCGCTTCGATGGTGTCGATCATGACGGCGCTGTGGTTCGGCCATCTGGGCGGCGAGGACAAGGTGGCGGTCAAACCCCACGCCTCGCCCGTCTACCACGCCATCAAGTACCTGACCGGTGAGCTCGACCGGTCGTACCTGACGACGCTGCGCCAGCGGGGCGGCCTCCAGGCCTACCCGTCGCGCACCAAGGACCCCGACGTCGCCGACTTCTCGACGGGCTCGGTGGGCCTGGGAGCGGTGGCCCCCCTCTTCTCGGCGCTGACCCACCGCTACCTGGAGGATCGCCTGGGGCCACGACCCCCGGCCCGGTTCATCGCCCTCGTCGGTGACGCCGAACTCGACGAGGGCAACGTGTGGGAGGCCGTCGCCGAACCCGCCACCCACGGGCTCGGTGCCTTCACCATGGTCGTCGACCTCAACCGCCAGAGCCTCGACCGGGTCATCCCCGGCATCGCCGCCGAACGACTCAAGCGCTTCTTCGCCGACGCCGGGTGGCACGTGGCCGAGGCCAAGTACGGTTCGCAGCTCATGGGGGCCTTCCACCGCCCCGGGGGTGACGCCCTCCAACGGCGCATCGACTCGATGTCCAACGAGGCCTACCAGCAGCTGTTCGGACTCGACGGGCCGTCCCTACGGGAGGCCTTCACCGCCGGCGCCGACCCCGAGGTGAGGGAGGCGGCCGACGTCTACGACGACGAGGACCTGCGGCGGCTGGTGACCGACCTCGGCGGCCACGACCTCGGTCTGCTGCTCGACACGTTCGCCGCCTGCGACGCCGAGACCGACCGGCCGAGTGTGGTCCTGGCCTACACGATCAAGGGTTGGAACCTGCCGATCGCCGGTGACCCTCTCAACCACGCCGCTCTTCTCAGCCCGGCCCAGATCGACCGGCTCCGGACCGAGGTCGGCCTCGACGAGACGACCGAGTGGGACCGCTTCGACCCGAGCTCACTCGCGGGTCGGTTGTGCCGACGGGTCGGCGGCGACCTCAACAACCCGCTCCCGGTGCCCCGACCCCGACCGCCGGTGCCCACTGCGGCCCGTCCCGCCCTCACCTCGGGCACCGGCTCCACCCAGGAGGCCTTCGGCCGGGCCCTTACCGCCCTGGCCGACGTCGACGGGGTGGGGGAGCGGATCGTGACCACAGCCCCCGACGTCGCCATCTCCACCAACCTCGGAGGGTGGATCAACAAGGTCGGCGTCTACGCTCACCAGAAACGCGACGACCATGGCGGCGCCGATCGGCTCCTGCGCTGGGCGCCGGACCCGTCGGGGCGCCACATCGAGCTCGGCATCAGCGAGATGAACCTGTTCATGCTGCTGGGCCAGCTGGGCCTGGCCCACGATCACCACGGCCACCATCTCCTTCCCATCGGGACCGTCTACGACCCGTTCGTGCTGCGCGGTCTCGACGCCCTGATCTACGGTCTCTACAACGGGTCGCGCTTCGTCGTCACCGGCACCCCGTCCGGTGTCACTCTCGCCCCGGAGGGTGGGGCCCACCAGTCGACGATCACCCCGTCGGTCGGAGCCGAGCTGCCCGATCTCCTCTACGCCGAACCGGCCTACGCCACCGAGGTCGACTGGTGGCTGTGCGAGGCCATCGACCAGCTGTCGGCACCCGACGGGTCGAGCACCTACCTCCGTCTCTCGACCCGACCGCTCGACCAGGAGCCGTTCGGGCGGGCGATCGAGCGCAACGGCGAGGATCGGCTCCGGGCTCAGGTCCTCGACGGCGGATTCCGGCTCCTGTCCGGTCACCCCGACGGGCGGCCCGGCGTCACGATCGTCACCACCGGGGCCATGGCCCCCGAGGCTCTCGACGCCGCCCGGATCCTCGACGCCGAAGGGGTGACGGCCACCGTGCTCCACCTCTCGAGCCCCGACCGCGTCTACCGCAGCTGGCGGGCCGGCTTCGCCGCCACCGTCCGCTCGGCCCGCGTCGTGCGACGACCGAGCCACCTCCACCGGCTCCTCCCGGCCCCCGAGCGGCGGCGGCCGGTCGTCAGCGTCCACGACGGGGCCAGCCACAGCCTGGCCTGGATCGGCTCCGCCCTCGGCACCCGCCAGTACGCCCTGGGCGTCGACCGGTTCGGCGAATCGGGCACGATCGCCGACCTCCACGATCTGGCCGGGATCTCGGCCGACGACGTCGTCAACGCCGCCCTCATCGCGGTGTCCGAGCTCGACGTGGTCGACGGCGTCGAGACCGTCGACCATGCGGCCGATGGGGCCTCCGACGAGGCCGGAGGCGCCGGGCCGGCCCCTCCCGTTCGGGCGACGACCTCCCGGCCGACGACCGGCGAGGGGTGACGCGGCGTGCGCTACGAGGTCGGTCGCCACGCCTCCGCCCCGACCGACGCCCGACGCACCCCCGGGCCACACCCTCGATCTCCTCGACGGCCACCCGGCGGGCGCCCTCCGCGTCCCGGCCCTGCGGCGCCGACGCATCGCCGTCGCCCTCGGCGGCGTCGTCGGCGATCGGCAGGTCGTCTCCACGCCCTGGTCGTCGAGCCGGGTCGATCTCCGTCGGCGACGCCACCGTGCTCGAACGGGACCGAGCGGAGGACGGCGCGTGGTTCAGCGAAGGCGGCGGGCCAGGGCCGGGTCGGGAAGGCCGGCCGCCTCCGGATGGAGGATCGAGGCGATCACCTCGACGCCGTCGACGACCCGCGGTCCGGGCCGCACGACCACGGCGTCGGCGTCGATGGCCCAGACCTGGGCGGTGGAGGCCACCAGGTTGCGCTCGATCACCCCGGCGCCGAGCTCGGCCGCCCCGTCCAGCCGGTACCCGCACGGCGACACGATCACGACGTCGGCCTCGGCCGCCCGGATCTCAGCCCAGTCCACCCCCGCCGAGTTACGCCCGGGGGCACCGAGAACGCTGTCGCCTCCCGCCGCCTCGACCAGGTCGGGAACCCAGTGGCCGGCGGTGAACGCCGGGTCTGTCCACTCGAGGACGAGGACCCGGGGGCGGGGGAGTCCGGCGACGGTGCGCTGCACCTCGGCCAACCGCCGCCGCAGGTCGGCGACCAGTTCGGCGGCGCGACCCCGGCGGCCGGTGGCGGCGCCGGTCTCGGTGATCGAGTCGATGACGGCGTCGAGCGACATCGGGTCGAGCGTGAGCACCTGGGCGGTGCAGGCCAGGTAGGCGAGCGCATCGTCGACCTCGGTGCTGTCGACGGCGCACACCGCACACAGGTCCTGGGTGACGACGAGGTCGGGGTCGATCCCGGCCAGCGCGGCGCGATCCAGCCGGTAGAGATCGTCACCGGAGGCGATCCGTTGTTTGACGACGGCGTCGATCTCGGCGGGCGACAGCCCGTCCGGCAGGGCCGAGGTCGACACGATCCGCTTGGTGCGGGCGGCGTCGGGGAAGTCGCACTCGAAGGTCACCCCGACGACATCGTCACCGAGCCCCAGCTCGAACAGGATTTCGGTCGCCGACGGCAGGAGGGACACGATGCGCACCCCCTCGAGGGTACGCCCGCGGCGCCGGTCAGCCCACGACGCCGGGCCGCTCCCAGTCGACACCGAGGGAGGCGTAGACGGCGTCGAGGATGGTGTGGGCCCGGTCGTCACCCACGGTGCCGGGCCCCATCCTGTTCATGACGTAGGCCATCGTCATCGAGGTGTCCATGTCGTTGACCACGAGCGAACCGCCCCAGCCACCCCAATAGCACACCCGGGGCGAGGGGCTCATCGGGGCCCGGGGGGAGTTGAGGCCGTAGCCGATCCCGAACGTCACCCCGATGCCGAGCACCAGGTCGCGCCCGGCGGCCTGGACGTCGAGGATCCGGTCGAGGGTGGCTCCCGACAACAACCGCACCCCGGCGAACTCGCCCCCGTTGGCCACCGCGTGCTGGGCCCGCAGGACACCCCGGGCGTTGCCCTGACCCCCGGCGGCGGGAATCTCGGCCCGGCGCCACGCCGCATCGAACGACTGGGGTGCCTCGAGCCGGGGATTGACGAACGTCCGGAACGCCACGGAGTCCCGCTCGACCGGACCGGCGGCCACGCTCTGCTCGGCCAGCGACGGGACGGGCAGCAGGGGAGCGACCCGGTGGTCCTCGCTTGGGTCGAGTCCGATGTGGACGTCGGCGTCGAGCGGTCCGGCGATCTCGTCGGCGAAGAAGCGGCCCACCGTCGACCCCGTCACCCGCCGCACCACCTCGCCCACCAGGTAGCCCTGGGTGACGGCGTGGTAACCACTGCGGGTGCCCGGCTCCCACCAGGGCGCTTGGGCGGCGAGGAGGGAGGTGCACTTCTCCCAGTCGTAGAGGTCCTCCGGGGCGAGCCGCTCGTCCCAACCCGACAGCCCTGCGGTGTGCGACAGGAGGTGCCGGACGAGAACGCCCTCCTTGCCGGCGGCGGCGAACTCGGGCCAGTAGGTGGCGACCGGGGCGTCGACGTCGATCAGACCCCGGTCGGCGCACACCAGCAGAGCAAGGCAGCTCATCGTCTTGGTGGTGGAGAACACGTTGACCAGGGTGTCGCGCTGCCACGGCTCGGTCCTGGCCTCGTCGAGGTGGCCGCCCCACAGGTCGACGACGACCTCGCCGCCGACGGCCACCGCCACCGACGCCCCCACGTCGCCGGCCCGGTCGAAGTTGGCGAGGAAGGCGTGGCGGACCGCCTCGAAGCGCCCGTCGCAGTCGCCCTCGGCGGTGATGGTGGATGACGGCTCGGCTGTCGGCATGTGATTCCCTCGGGGTGTGCACGTCGTCGCCACGGTCGACCCGCGGCCGGTCAGCGCAGTCTGCACCACGGCCCGGGGTCGAGGCGAGGCGGTCGCTCCGTCCCGCCGGGTGGCGCCGATCCGACGTCGTCGCTCGTTGGCGTGACAGGGTGGCAGGATCGACCGACCGATCCATGGAGAGGTACGACAGTGACCGAGAACGCACCCATCCGCTGGTCCGGGTTGAACCACCTGGCCCTCATCACCAACGACATGGACGCCACGGTCCGCTTCTGGCACGGCGTCCTCGACGCCCCGCTCGTCGCCACCATCCGCACCGAGACCTTCCGCCACTACTTCTTCGACGTCGGCGGCGCCTCGGTCGCCTTCTTCCACTACGGCGATCAGCGGACCGAGGCGGTGGCCAAGCCGGCCGGCGTGTTCGACCGGCGGGCCGGCCACTTCGACCACCTGTCGCTGGACCTCCCCGACCGGACCGCTCTCGACGAGCTGGCCCAGAGGTTGACCGCCGCCGGTTGCGAGGTGACCGAGCCGATCGACCACGGATTGATGGAGTCGATCTACTTCACCGATCCCAACGGCATCGCCCTCGAGGCGTCGTACTGGCGCGACGATCCCACGGCCGAGCCGCCCGACTTCACCGACGAGTCCCGTTTCGCCGACGACGACCCCGTACCAGCGGTGGCCGAGCTGGCGGGAGGGGGTGGCCTCCGCTCTGCGCCGGCGACCCGACTGGTCGACGAGGTCACCGGCGACACCTACGTGACCTCCGGCGCCTGAGGAGTCGTCCAGGGGACGGCGGGGGTGACGCCGCCCCGCCGGCTCCGGTGGCGCCCACCGTCCCAGATGACGTTCAGCGTCACGAGAGTGGCTTCGGTGCAGACGACGACGTCGCCGGCGGCGGTCAGTAGGCTGAACCCGACACGACGTGGGGGAGCGACATGACACCTGTGCTCGAAGGACTGCGGATCATCGAGGGGTCGGCCTTCGTGGCGGCCCCACTCGGCGGCATGACCCTGGCCCAGCTGGGGGCCGACGTGATCCGCTTCGATGCCATCGGCGGCGGCCTCGACTACCAGCGGTGGCCGGTGACCGACGAGGGCGTCAGCCTGTTCTGGACCGGGCTCAACAAGGGCAAACGGTCGATCCAACTCGACCTGCGCAGCCCGGAGGGCCGGGAGCTCGTCACCGCCCTGATCACCGCCCCCGGGCCCGACTGCGGGATCTTCCTCTCCAACTTCCCGGAGACGGGGTGGCTGTCGTACGAGACGCTGCGGGCCGAGCGCGACGACCTCATCTACATGAACATCATCGGCAATCCCGACGAGTCGACCGCCGTCGACTACACGGTCAACCCGTCATCGGGGTTCGCCATGGCCACCGGACCGACCGGGTCGAGGATGCCGACGAACCACGTCCTGCCGGCGTGGGACACCGCCACCGGCCTCACCACCGCCCTCGGCCTGCTGGCGGCCGAACGCCACCGGTCGCGCACCGGCGAGGGCCAGCTGGTCAAGGTGTCGCTGACCGATGTGGCCTACGCCATGGTGGCCAACCTGGGCTACATGGCCCAGGCCCAGCTGACCAGCCGCGACCGCGTCCCGGTCGGCAACGACCTCTACGGGGCGTTCGGCCGCGACTTCCCGACCAAGGACGACCGACGGGTGATGGTGGTGGCCATCAGCGGCCGCCAGTGGCGGAGCCTGGCCGAGGCCACCGAGATCGCCGACCATCTGCCGGCCATCGAGCAGGCCCTCGGCGTCGACCTGAGCCGGGAGGGCGACCGGTGGGACGCCCGCGACGCCATCGCCGCCTTCATCGCCCCGTTCATCGCCCGCCACAGCCTGGAGGAGCTGCGCGCCATCTTCGACGCCAAGGGCGTGTGCTGGGGCCCGTACCAGACGTTCGTCCAGCTGGTCAGCGAGGATCCCCGGTGCGGCGTCGGGAACCCCATGTTCTCCCGTATCGACCAGCCCGGGGTCGGTCGGGTCCTGGCCCCTGGCTCGCCGCTGGCGTTCTCCAACATCGAGCGGCGCCAGACCGTGCCGGCACCCCGCCTAGGGGAGCACACCGACGAGATCCTCCTCGACGTTCTCCAGCTCTCGCCCCACGACCTCGGGCTCCTGCACGACAAGGGCATCGTGGCCGGAGCCGACCGCTGACTGCGGAGCCTGCCCGGGGCACGGTCCTCGTCGCCGGTGTGTCCGGCGTCGTGGGATTCGCCGCCGCCCGGTGTTTCACCGCCGCCGGATGGCCGGTCGTCGGGTTGTCCCGACGCCGTCCCGATCGCCTCCCGCCCACGGTCGAGCACCGTGCCGTCGACCTGAGCGATCCGGAGGCCACCGCCGCCGTTGTGGCCGACCTGTCGCCGGTCACCCACCTGGTCTACGCCGCCCTCTACGAGAAACCGGGGCTGTTCGCCGGGTGGCACGAACGCGACCAGATGGAGCGGAACCTGGCCATGTCGGCCAACCTCCTCGACGCGGTCGAGTCGGTGGCCGACCTGCAGCACGTGTCACTGCTGCAGGGAACGAAGGCCTATGGCGCCCATGTCGAACCGATGGCCGTACCGGGACGGGAGCGCAACCCCCGCCATCCCCACGACAACTTCTACTGGCTCCAGGAAGACGATCTCCGTCGCCGCCAGCGACCGGACGGATGGGCCCTCACCATCGTCCGCCCCCAGGTGATCTTCGGCGAGGCTCAGGGCGGCAACATGAACGCTCTGCCGGCCCTCGGTGTGTACGCCGCCGTGCTCCGCCACGACGGTCAGCCCCTCCACTACCCCGGTGGGGTGGCGCCCCTGACCGAGGCGGTCGACGCCGACCTGGTCGGCCGCTTCCTCCTCTGGGCCGCCACCGCCCGGGCGGCCGCCGGCGAGACCTTCAACCTGACCAATGGCGACGTGTTCACCCTGCGAAACGTGTGGCCCGTCATCGCCGAGGCGTTCGGCATGGAAGTGGGTCACGACGTGCCGATGAGCCTGGCCGAGGAGCTGCCGGCGCGGGCCGCGGCCTGGGCCACCGTCGTCGACCGCTTCGCTCTCACCGCCCCCGCCGATCTCGACGCCTTCGTCGGCCAGTCGTTCCTCTACGCCGACATGCTCGCCGGGTACGGACGGACAGCCCCCGCTCCGCCGGCACTGGTCAGCACGATCAAGGCCCGACGGGCGGGCTTCACCGACTGCTGCGACACCGAGGACATGTTCACCGCCCTCATCGCCGCCTTCCAGGAGGCCAGGCTGTTCCCACCCCGCCGCTGGTGACAAGAGCCAGCCCCGCTCCGGTCGCCGACCCGTAGGCTCGGGCCATGACCACTCCCGGAGCCAGGGTCCACAAGAACGTGCGGCGGGTCATCGAAGCCGGTCGCGACCTCGGTCTGACCATCGAGACACGGTCGTTCCCCGACGGCACCAAGACGGCGGCCGATGCCGCCGCCGCCATCGGCTGCGAGGTCGGTCAGATCGTGAAGAGCCTGGTCTTCGCCATCGACGGGCAGCCGGTGGTGGCCTACGTCAGCGGGGCCAATCAGCTCGACGAGGGCCTGCTGGCCACCGCCGCCGGCGGAGCACGGTGCGAGCGGGTCGACGCCGACGTGGTCCGGCGGTCCACCGGCTTCCCCATCGGCGGGGTGCCGCCGATCGGCCACGCCACCCCGCTGCCCGTCTTCGTCGATCCCGATCTGTTGACCTGGCCCGAGGTGTGGGCCGCCGCCGGGACCTGGAACGACGTCTTCCCCATCGAGCCCCACAGCCTCGTCGAGGCCAGCGGGGGGACGGTGACCCCACTCAAGCGGGTCTGACCGATCAGCCTCGTGACCGCCGGCCGAATCGACCCTGGCCCCGGCCGGCCGCTGCCTCCGGGCCTCCCGGCCAAGCTGACCGCCGGCGGGGCCGGCAGCTAGCGTCGGCCCATGGCCGAACCGACGCCGTCCGACCCACCCACCGCCGACGAGCTGCCCGAGGCGTTCGAGACCCAGCCCATCCGCTACCTCGATCGGACCCGGGCCTGGTACGCCGCCCTCGGCTACGAGCCGTACCGGTGGCCCCACCACGACGAGGTGCCGTTCGCCCCGCTGCCCCGACCACTGGCCGAGTGCCGGCTGGCGCTGGTGACCACGGCCGCCCCCCTCCAGCCCGGCCGGGGTGATCAGGGGCCCGGAGCGCCCTACAACGGCAGCGCCAAGTTCTTCGACGTGTACACCGGCCCGTTCGACGATCCACCCGACGTCCGCATCTCCCACATCGGCTACGACCGGGCCCACTCGACGGCCGAGGATCCGAACACCTGGTTCCCCCTGCTGCGGCTGCGGGAAACGGTGGCCGACGGCCGCCTCGGCGGCCTCACCGAGCGCTTCTACGGAGCACCGACCGTGCGCAGCGTTCGCGCCACCCGCCACGAGCACGCCCCCGCCATCGTCGAGGCCCTGCGGGCCGACGGGGCCGATGTGGCCCTCCTCGTGCCGACGTGACCGGTATGCCACCAGACCGTGAGTCTGGTCGCCCACGCCATCGAGTCAGCCGGTATCCCCACCGTGGTGATGGGAGCGGCCCGCGACATCGTGGAGCACGTGGGCGTGGCCCGCTTCGCCTTCAGCGACGTGCCCCTCGGCAACTCGGCCGGCCCTCCCGGTGACCCCGACGGCCAGCGAAAGGTGCTCGACACGGCCCTCCGTCTACTCGAGTCGGCGTTCGGCCCCCGAAGCACCGTGCAGACGCCGATCGTGTGGAACGGCGGTGACCATGGCTGGAAGCGCGACTTCATGAACCGGTCCCAGCTGTCGGCCGAGGCGGTGGTCCGGGCCAAGGCCGACTTCGAGCACCAGAAACAGCTGGCCGACCGGAACCGGGGATGACCGCGGCAGACGAGGTCGTCACCTCGTCGCCGCCGGCGACGAACGTGGCCCGTGCTGGACGGTCACCGTCCTCGTTCGCCGTTCCCGGGTACCCGCTCCTGTGGACGACCGGCTGGTTGTGGCACGTGGCCCGTTGGATGGCGGTGTTCGCCACCACGTACCGGGTCAACGAGCAGACCGGCGACGAGTTGCTCGTCGGCCTGGTCGGTACCGCCTTCATGGCGCCCATGTTCCTCGGCGGCATCATCGCCGGGGCGGTCACCGACCGGCTCGATCGGCACCGCACCGTGGCCCGGTCGCTCGGCCTGCTCATCCCGCTGTCAGCGCTGATGGGGCTGGCCGTGCTGGCCGACCGGGCACCCGTCGGGTTGTCGATGGTGTTCGTGTTCTGCATCGGCATCGGCAACGTCATCGACATGACGAGCCGTCGCTCGATCGCCTTCGGGCTCGTCGGCGCCGGCCTGCTGACCAACGTCGCCGCCTACGAGACGTTCGCCCTCCACGCCGGCAACATGACCGGGTCGCTGATCGGTGGCGCCGTCATCGGAGCCCTCGGGGCGGGCTCGGTCTACCTCGGCATCGCCGCCGTGTACCTCGTGGCTCTCGCCACCTTCACCCTCGCCGCCCGCACGACCCGGACCGCGACGCTGGCGGTCGCCATGGCGGAGCCGGCGACGACCGAGACGCCGAAGGCTGCGGCGGGGGAGCCGGGGACCTCCGCCGCCAACGACCTGCGGGCCGGGCTGGGCCTGCTGCGGTCCAACGTCACCCTCCGTCAGTTCCTGATGACCACGGTGGTGATGAACTTCTTCTACTACGCCTTCATGCCCCTCGTGCCCGCCTTCGCCGAGGACCTCGGCGTCGGCCCCTTCCTCACCGGCTTGCTGGCAGCGGCGGTGGGGATGGGCGCGATGATCGGGGCGTTCGTCATCGCCCGGCTGCAGCCGGCACGCCGGGGCCTGCTCCACGTCGGCGGGTCGCTGGGAGCCATGGCGATGTTGATCGTGTTCGCCAACATGACCTGGTACCCGGCGGCGTTCGCCGCCCTGTTCGTGGCCGGCCTGTCCGGCTCGGGATTCGGCACCACCCAGTCGGCCCTCGTCGTCTCCCTCGTCGACGAGTCGCTCCGGGGCCGGGCCCTCGGCGTGCTCAGCATGGCGATCGGCGCCCTCCCGTTCGGGATGTTCTCCCTCGGCCTGCTGGCCAAGCAGACCGATCCCCAGCTCGCCCTCACCGTGAGCGTGGCCATCGGCATCGTGGTCCTGATCGCCTTCCACGCCGGACGTCCCCACCTCCGGTCGCTCGCCTGAACAGGAGTAGGCGGGCGATCGGTGCTCAGCCGGTGATCTGGGGCACGGCGTCGGCCGCCCACGCCCCGACGACGGCGTCGAGCTCGTCGATCTGGTCCTCGAGGACGTACAGCCCCCGGCTCGGCACCGACGCCCCCAGCTCGACGAGCAGCGGGCGCAGGTGGACCTCGGGGGCCAGGGCGTGGTGGGGGGCCGCTCCCACCATGACCGGCACCGCCCGGCAGCCGGCCAGCCCGTTGTTGCCGTAGTTGTCGAAGAAGGCCTTGAGCAGGCCGGTGTAGGTGGCCTTGTAGGTCGGGCAGGCGGCCACGATCACGTCGGCCGCCGCCACCCGGGCCGTGAGCGCGGCCACGGCGTCGTTGCCCCACTCGAAGAGGTGCGGGGCGATCTCGGCCAGCTCGATCGTGGTCACCTCGGCCCCGCCGAACCCGTCGGCGATGGCGGCGGCGACGGCCTCACCGGTTCTCGTCGTGCGTCCACCGGGATTGGGATTGCCCACCACCACTGCGATCTCGGTCATGGCGTGCGACCCTAGCGGTGCCGGGCGGCGTGTCGCCGTCAGCGGGTGGCGACCGGGGCGATCTTCTCCGCCAGCTGTTCGATCGCCTCGGGCAGCTTGGCCACGTTCCCCGTCGGCGGGGCGACGATGAGGCGATCGATGCCCAGGTCCTCCAGCTCCTTCACCTTGTCGATCGAGTCGCGACGGGGGCTCCAACTCCCGACGGTGACCTTGATGGCGTCGCCGTCGCGCCCGTGCTCGGCCGCCGTCGCCTTCATGAGGTCGAGCAGGTCGACGAGCTCCTCCTGGGTGGCGCTGATGGGGAAGAAGCCGTCACCCAGCCGTCCCGCCCGCCGGGCTGCGGCCTTGGAGTGCCCGCCCACGATGATGGGCACGCCGCCGGCCTGGACCGGCTGGGGCCGCTGGATGGCGCCGGAGAAGGAGGCGAACTCGCCGTCGTAGCTGGCCTTGTCCTGGGTCCACAGCGCCCGCATGGCGGCCACGTAGTCGTCGGTGCGCCGTCCCCGATCGTCGAACGGGAGACCGAGGGCTGTGAACTCCTCCTCGAGCCAGCCGACGCCGATGCCGAGCTCGAACCGCCCGTTCGACAGCTTGTCGAGGGTGGCGCACTCCTTCGCCAGCACGACCGGGTTCCGCTGGGGCACGATCAGGATGCCGGTCGCCAGCCTGACCTCCTTGGTCAGCCCGGCGGCGTAGGCCAGCCAGATCAGCGGATCGGGGATGTCGGCGTCGTCGGACCCAGGGATCCGACCCGACTCGCTGTAGGGGTACTGCGACTGATAGCCGTCGGGGATGACGACGTGCTCCACCGACCAGATCGACTCGATGCCACACCGGTCGGCGTTGGTGGCGATGGCCGCCGCCCCCTCGGCGGTGGCGAACGGGCCGGTGCTGGCGAACATGATTCCGAACTTCACGGTCAACCCCCTGGAGACATCGGTGTGCGGCCCCGACCGTAGCTCGTACCCCGGTCCCGACGCGAGCTACGGTCGGGTGACCGCACCCGGCGGTAGAGGAAGGGGAGCACGGTGGACCAAGGGATCGAGTTCGGGATCTCACTCCGGTTGCTGCGGGAAGCCAAGGACGAGGCCCGCAACGCCGAACGATTGGGTTACGACTATCTGTTGACCGGGGAGCACGTGATGTTCCACGGACCGACGGCCAACAACCTGGTGTCGTTGGCGGCGGCGGCCGGGGCCACGGAGCGGATCAAGCTGATGAGCGGCATCGTGCTCGTACCCCTCTACCCGGCGGCGCTGCTGGCCAAGCAGGTGGCGGTGCTCGACGTCGTCTCCGACGGCCGCTTCCACCTCGGCGTCGGTGTTGGCGGCGAGTTCCCCAAGGAGTTCGAGGCGGTCGGTGTACCGGTCGAGGAACGGGGGGCCCGGACCAACGAGGCGCTCGAGGTCATCGACCTCCTCCTGCGGGAGAAGGACGTGCACTTCGACGGGCGCTTCACCACCCTGGACGGCGTCTCGATCTCACCCCGGGGGGTACAGAAACCCCGGGTGCCGTTCTGGGTGGCGGGCCGCAAGGACGTGGCCATGAAGCGGGCGGCCCGTTACGCCGAGGGCTGGCTCCCCTACATGTACACGCCGGAGATGCTGGCCGAGAGCATGGACAAGATCGCTCACTTCACCGCCGAGGCGGGACGCCCGGAGGGAACGGTGCAGGGCGGGTTGTTCATCTTCACCTGCGTCCACGACGACCGCGACACGGCCCTCGATCTGGCCAACCAGCAGCTGAGCCGGCAGTACAACCAGGATTTCTCCAACCTGGTGGAGAAATACACGATCGCTGGCTCCCCGGCCGACTGCATCGAACGCATCCACCAGTACATCGATGCGGGGGCCCGCACCATCATGTTCAGCCAGGGATGCCCACCCGACTATGTCGACGAGAACACCCGACTGATCGCCGAGTCGGTACTTCCCGCGTTCCGCTGAGGGGCGATACGCAAGCTACCGGGAGGTAACGCCCTCCTGACACTGCAATGACAGTTCCGCCACTCACTGGTCACCTCGGGTTAGCCTCTTCTTCCTGTCGTCGGAGCCTCGTGCGCCGACACAGGAACCAAACCCACCAGAGGAGAGACCCAGATGATCAAGGAGAGCAGGCTTGCCCGGCTCCTCGCGATCCTCTTCGCCCTTGCCCTCGTCGCCGCCGCCTGCGGCGGCGACGACGACACGGACGAGAGCACCGAGGACACGACGGACGCCGGCAGCGAGACCACGGTCGACGGCGACGAGCCCGAAGGCACCGAAGCCGAGGGGGCGACCGGGGGCGAGCTGATCCTCGCGGTCGAGCAGTGGCCGGAGTGCCTCAACCCCATCACCTCGTGCGCCAACGCATCCTGGCTGTCATGGTCGGTGCTGACCCACATCCTGCCCCGCCTGATGGAGCTCGACGCCGACAACAACTTCGTGGCCTCGCCCACCATCACCGAGACTCCCACCCTCGACAACGGCGGCCTGGTCACCAACGACGACGGCACGTTCGTCCTCACCTTCAACCTCAACCCCGATGCGGTGTGGAGCGACGGCACCCCGATCACCTCGACCGACGTGAAGTTCACGTGGCACGCCACGATGAACACGCCGGGGTCGCTGAGCACCAAGGGCTACGAGAAGATCACCGACATCGACGACTCCGATCCCCAGGTGGCCGTCATCACCTTCGAGGAGAACTACGCCCCCTGGCCCGACCTGTTCGGCGGCACCACCCAGTACTTGGTGCCGGCCCACGGCCTCGAGAGCTATGATCCCGCCGACCCGACCACCGCCAACGTGGCCGAGATCTGGAACGACTCCCTGCCCATCTCGGGCGCCCCGTTCATCCAGGAATCGTGGGGGCCGGAACAGCACATCCTCGTCCGTAACGACACCTACTGGGACGCCGAGCGGGTTCCGCTGGTCGACCGGGTGGTGATGGTCCCCCGGACCGACACCGACACCGAGGTCGCCTCGCTCCAGTCGGGTGAGGTCATGGCCGCCTTCCCCCAGCCCTTCCCCGGGGCCAAGGACCGGCTGACCGACCCGATCGCCTTCGCCGGCGGCGGTGGCACCTTCATGGAAGGTCTGTGGATCAACCCGCTGGCCCCCGATGCCACGTTCGAGGTCAACACCGCCGTCCGCCAGGCCGTGGCCTACTCCCTCGACCGTCAGGCCATCGCCGACACCGCGCTGGGCTCGATCATCGACAGCCCCGAGGTCCTGCAGTGCGCCGGGTGGAACCCCACCTTCGGTGACTGGTGCAACCCCGACTTCGAGAGGTACGTCCAGGACGAGGCCATGGTGGAGGAGATCCTCACCGCCGACGGCTGGGAGCGTCCCGACCCCGCCGGCCTGTGGCAGAAGGACGGCCAGGACCTCATCCTCCAGTGGAACACCACGTCGGGCAACGCCCGCCGTGAGGACATCCAGGCCGTCGTGACGGAGATGACCGCACCGTTCGGCATCGGCTGGGAGATCGTCAACTACGAGGCCGGCGAGCTGTTCCAGAACCGCCTGCCGGCGATGAACTTCGGCCCGGTGGCCCTGTTCGCCAACTCCACCTCCCCCGACCCGTCCGTGGTGACGCTCTACGACATCAACGGCATCCCGTCGGAGGAGAACGAGTTCTCGGGCCAGAACTACACGGCCTACGAGAACCAGGAGGCCAGCGACCTCTCGTTCGCAATCGACGCCGAGGTCGACCCCGCGGCCCGGCAGGAGCTGGTGTTCCAGCTGAGCGAGATCCTGGCCGAGGACGTGCCGTGGATCCCGCTGTACCTGCTGCCCAACCTGCTGGCGTGGCGGACCGACATGGTCGATGGCCCCGTCGACACCTACGCCTTCAGCGCCTACAGCGGCTTCGCCAACATCTACGACTGGTCGGTCACCTCGTAGCGACCGCCCGCCAAAGGGCCGGAGGCCGGGTCGACCCCACGGGTCGGTCTGGCCTCCGGCCCTCGCCATTGCCACACTTGCTCACGTGAACCGAGGGGGTCAGCGATGATCCGATTCATCGCCAAACGAATCGCTGTCACCATCCCGATCCTGATCGTGGTCTCGATCCTGCTGTTCGCCGCGGCCCGCTTCGTCGCCTCCCCCGAGGACCAGCTCAACCTCAATCCCCGCATCGACGCCGAGGCCAAGGCTCGCTACCGCGAGTCGCTAGGGCTCGACCGCTCGGGCACCGAGCAGTACCTGGCCTGGCTCTCCAGCTTCGTCAGGGGCGACTTCGGGGTGTCGCTCATCAAGAACGGCCAGGACGTGTGGCCCTTCGTCGAGAGCGCCCTGGCCAACACGGTGCTCCTGGCCTCCGTGGCCATCGTGTTCTCCCTGCTGATCGGCGTCACCATCGGCACCATCTCCGCCGTCCGCCAGAACTCGATCTTCGACTACTCGTCGACGTTCGGAGCCTTCCTCGGCTACTCCATCCCGGTGTTCCTGTCGGGCCTCATCCTCCAGCTCGTGTTCAGCGTTCGACTCGGCTGGCTCCCCACCGCCGGCGTGTACTCGCCGGGACAGGTCGGATTCGACCTCGTCGACCGGGCCCAGCATCTGGTGCTTCCGGGCATCGCTCTCGCCGTCCAGCTCGTCGCCGTCTACTCCCGGTTCATGCGGGCGTCGATGCTGGAGGTCCTCAACGCCGACTACATCCGCACCGCCCGCTCGAAGGGGCTGAGCGACCGTGAGGTCATCGTCGGCCACGGCGTCAGAACCGCCCTGATCCCCGTCACCACCCGGGCTGCGGTCGACATCGGCCTGCTCGTCGGCGGCCTGATCATCACCGAGGTCGTCTTCCAGTACCCCGGCATGGGTCTCCTGTTCATCAACAGCCTGACCAGCGGCGACTACCCGATACTGCTGGCCAGCACGATGATCGTGGTCGTCGCCGTCTTCGCCGCCAACCTGGGGGCCGACGTCCTCTACGCCGTCCTCGATCCCCGAATCCGGTTGACTCGCGCATGACCACCATCGACCCCATGTCACCCGCCGACCTGCCGGCCGAGTCCGACCTCCCGTCGACCGAGGCCGAAGGGATGAGCGAGAAGCCCATTCCCCTGTGGAAGCTGTCGCTCAGACGGTTCGTGCGCCACCGGGTGGCCGTGATCTCGGCCGTGGTCCTGGCGGTGATCGTGTTGGCCACCGTGTTCGCCGGCCTCATCGCCCCCTACGGCGAGACCGAGATCGTTCCCGGATCCAACTTCGCCCCCCCGGGTCGCGACCATATTCTCGGGGCCGATTCGATCGGCCGTGACAACTTCAGCCGGCTGCTCTACGGCGGCCGCGTCTCGCTCCTGGTCGGCGTGTCGGTCGCTGTCATCAGCTCGTTCATCGGCACCACGATCGGGGTGGTGGCCGGCTACTACGGCGGGGTGATCGACTCCATCCTGATGCGGGTCACCGACACGTTCCTGGCCCTGCCGGCGCTGATGATCGTCATCATCCTGGCCCGCATCCTCGGGGGCTCTATCCTCGACGTCGTGGTGGTGCTCGTCGTCATCACGTGGATGCCCCTGGCCCGGATCATCCGCGGTCAGGTCCTGGCACTGAAGGAACGGGAGTTCATCGAGGCCGCCCGCGCCCTGGGGGTGCCGACCCGCCGGATCATGTCGAAGCATCTGATCCCCAACCTGCTCGGCCTCATCACCGTCGACGCCTCCCTGGCCGTGGCGGCCGCCATCCTGGCCGAGGCCACGCTCGGCTACCTCGGCCTCGGTGTCGACGCCGCCACCACCGCCACCTGGGGGAACATGATCGGCAACAGCGAGGGCTTCATCCAGACCGCATGGTGGCTCGTCATCTTCCCCGGCGCCGCCATCGTCATCACCGCCCTGTCGGCCAACTATGTCGGCGACGGCCTGCGGGACGCCCTCGACCCCACCCAGTCGAAATGACCGAGACCGGCGCCCCGGTGCTGATCGACGACGCCGTCGAGGCGCCGTCCGAGGTGCTCCTGCGGGTGCGGGACCTCCGGACCGAGATCCGTTCCGAGAACGGGCTGGTCAAGGCGGTCGACGGGGTGAGCTTCGAGGTCAGGCGGGGCGAGACGTTGGCCATCGTCGGCGAATCGGGTTGTGGCAAGACCATGACCGCACTGTCGATCCTCGATCTTCTGCCCCGCCGGGTGGCCCGCATCGCCGGTGGCTCGGTGCTGTTCTGCGGTCGGGAGCTCGTCGGTCTGCCGGCCCGGGAGATGCGACGGATCCGGGGTCCGGAGATCGCCATGATCTTCCAGGACGCCCTCACCGGCCTCAACCCCGTCCACCGGGTGGGCGACCAGATCGCCGAGATGATCCGGGCCCACGAGCGTGTCAGCGCCCGCCAGGCCGGTGACCGGGCCGTCGAGCTCCTGCGCACCGTGGGCATTCCCAGCCCGGAACGCCGGGCCCGCAACTATGTCCACCAGTTCTCCGGTGGCATGCGCCAGCGAGCCATGATCGCCCTGGCCATCGCCCTCGAACCGAAGCTCCTCATCGCCGACGAGCCCACCACCGCGCTCGACGTCACGGTCCAGGCCCAGGTTCTCGAGGTGCTGCAGGAGGTCCAGGAGCGGATCGGCAGCTCGATCATCCTCATCACCCACGACCTCGGGGTGGTGGCCGGCGTCGCCGACCGGGTGCTCGTCATGTACGCCGGTCGCCAGATCGAGGAGCAGCCGGTCACCGGCCTCTACGGTCGGCCCCGCCATCCCTACACCTGGGGCCTGCTACGGGCCATGCCCCGCATCGACCGGCATCTGTCATCTCGTCTGGTGTCGATCGCCGGCGCCCCGCCCAGCCTCATCGAGCCGCCCGACGGGTGCCGCTTCGCCCCCCGATGTCCCCACGTGATCGAGGAGTGCCGCCAGGAGTACCCGACATGGCGCGAGATCGGTGAGGACCGCTACGTGGCCTGCCACCGGGCCGACGAGATCGGGTGGGTGCAGACCCTGAACGGCGAGGAGAGCGACGATGCCTGACCTGCTCGAGGTCGAGCACCTGACCAAGCACTTCGTGCTCGGCGGCGGGATCGGCCAACCCGCGACCGTGGTCAAGGCGGTGGACGACGTGTCGTTCACCATCAGGGCCGGGGAGACCCTGGGCGTAGTGGGGGAGAGCGGCTGCGGGAAGTCCACGACGGCCCGGCTCATCCTCCGCCTCATCGAGGCGACGGCGGGATCGGTCCGCTTCGACGGGACCGATGTCCTGACCCTCGGCTCGTCGGCCATGCGGGAGATGCGGCGCGACATGCAGATCGTGTTCCAGGACCCGTTCGCCAGCCTCAACCCCCGGATGACCGTGCGGGACATCATCGCCGAGGGCCCCAAGGTGTGGGGCGCAAGCGACATCCACGCCACGGTGGGGGCCACGATGGCCCGCGTCGGCCTCAACCCGGTGTGGGCCAAGCGCTACCCCCATGAGTTCTCGGGCGGGCAGCGGCAGCGGATCGGCATCGCCCGGGCCCTGGCCCTCAACCCCCGCCTCATCCTCCTCGACGAGCCCGTGTCGGCCCTCGACGTGTCGGTCCAGGCCCAGGTCCTGAACCTGCTCGAGGACCTGCAGGAGGAGTTCCACCTCACCTTCCTCTTCATCGCCCACGATCTGTCGGTGGTGCGGCACATCTCCGACCGGGTGGCCGTCATGTACCTCGGCAAGATCGTCGAACTGGCCGACGCCGCCGACATGTACAACCGACCGGCCCACCCCTACACCCAGGCCCTGCTGTCCGCCGTTCCGGTCCCCGACCCGGCGATCGAGGCCACCAGGGAGCGGATCCTGTTGACGGGCGATCTGCCCTCCCCGGCCGAGCCCCCGTCGGGCTGCCGCTTCCGCACCCGCTGCCCGATCGCCACCGACCGTTGTGCCGACGAGGAACCACCGCTGGTGGCTCCGCCCGGAGCCGACGCCGGCCAGGGCCAGGTGGTCGCCTGCCACTACCCACTGGCCCCCGGCGAACGGCTGCTCGACCGGATCGGCACCGTCGCCGTCGCCGGCGATTATGCACCCTAGCGGCTCTGCGCTGGCGATCGTCGGGGCCGTCAGCGCCTGCTACCCCCACCTCCTCGAGCCACCCTCGACCTGAGGGGCGGCCGGTCGGACCCGGGTGGTGGGGAGCCGGGTCGGCGTCCCCGAACTCAGGCCACCGCCTCAGGCGTCGAGGAGGCGGACCAGCGTGTCGACGTCGGGGAGGCGGGTGTGGCCGTAGTCGACGTGATGGTCGAAGGGGTCGAGCTGGACCACCTGCATCCCGGCGTTGGTGGCCCCAACGACATCGGCGTGGACCGTGTCACCGACGTAGAGGACCTCCTCGCACGGCAGGCCGAGGGCGTCGAGCGCCGGGGCCATGATGGCCGGGTCGGGTTTGGCGATGCCGATGACCCCGGAGTCGACCACCACCGCCACCGACGGGCACGGTCCGGTGCCGATCTGGCACACGCCGTGATCGATCATCTGCTGAGCCGCCGTGCCGTCGTTGTTGGACACGATGGCGAGCGGCATCCCCGTGGCCGCCAACCGGTGGAAGGCGGCGATGTTGTCGTCGTGGGCCCAGTCCCAGGCGGTGCGGATGGCGACCCGGAAGCCGTCCCGGAGCTCGGGAGGTACGCCGAGGGCGGCGGCGTAGGCGTCGTCGTAGACGGTCCAGAAGTCGATGGCGTGCTCGCGGACGACACCGGCCCGCTCGGTCAGGGCCCGGGCCCCGGCGTGGTGGGCGGCCCGGAAGACCACGGTGTCGCCGGGCACCGGCAACGAGCGCTCGACCAACATCTCCTCGACCGGACGGTAGGCGGGGTAGAGGAAGACACCGCCGATGTCGAACACGACGGCGCGGACGGTGGCGGGGTCGAAATGGGGGGTGGCGGTCATGGCTCCTCGAATCGATCGACGCAGTCGAAGCTAGCGCCACCACCGTCCCTCGCCGACCCCGGTACCCGGGTCAGCCCAGGGCGTCGAGGACCGGGCGCATCAGATCGTCGAGGACCGTCAGCCGGTCGAACTGGAGCGCGAACTTCCGGGCCTTGTCGGCCCGGGCGGCCCGTTCGGCATCGTCCATGCCGAGCACCGCCTCGTCGAGGGCGAGGGCGATCGCTGGAGGGCACGACGGCGGGATCATGATGGCGGTATCACCCACGGCCTCGGGAATGCCACGGGTGGGGGTCGTGATCACCGGACCCCCGCCGGCCAGCATCTTCTCGACCAGGACGATGCCGAACGTCTCCACGAACTCCTGGCGGGCGTTGCTCGGCAGGACGTAGGTGGCCGTCCCCGCCATGAGGTGGCGCTTCTCGATGTCGTCGACATCGGTCAGGAAGTCGATCCGGTCGGCGAGGCCGGATCGGCGGGCCAACACGAGGTCGGTCTCGTTCGGATCGAGGTCGAGGAAGGCGGCGATGTCGACCGCGGGGTAGGACACCACGACCCGGTCCCGGCACTCGTCGCCGAAGTCGGTACCGCACCGCTCGTCCACCGAGTCGGCGGCCTCGACGATGCAGTCCTTGGTGTAGCGGGCAACGGCGACGCAGTGGTCGTGGGCCAGGCACGAGGCGAACAGGTGGTCGGCCGCCCCGAACCTGTTCGACACACGACCGGGCGACGTTGGTGGTGTCGGAGCCGACGGCCTCCGACACCGTCGTCACCCGGACATCCTTGAGCAGGATCCGGGCAACCTCGAGGGCCTCGATGACGACGTGGGCGTGGGGCATCAGGTACAGCGACATGCACACGGTGGGGACACCCCCGGTGAAGAGCTCGACGAGGCGGCCGACCAGGCCGGCGGTGTACCGCCCGTCGGGCACCTTGTAGTCACCGATGGCCCCTGGACGCTCGACCGTGATGCCGTGGCTGTAGGGGAGGATGGCATCGAGTGGCTTCAGCGGGAGGTGCTCGATCGGCCCGATCGGCCACGTGACGATGCGGACATCGTCGAAGCCGCGTTGAACGGCGGCCTCGGCCAGGTTGCGGGCCTCGCCGGAGTGATCGCAGATCACGGGGTCGGCTCGGGCGACGATCACGAGACGACGCTCGGGTCGGGGGACGATCATGGTGAGACTCCGTCATTCGGTTCGACAGCGGCGAGCGGGACGTTCACGGCGCGACCCCGTCGAGACGGATGTCGGCGCTCCCGACGCTGGTCGCCGAGGGGGACGATGGGCCTGGCCCCACCCGGTCGGACGGTCGGCCACGTGGAGGACGAGGTCGCCCGGCCGGTGCAGGGCGGTCAGATCGAGCCACGGCCCGGCCAGCGGTGTTCCATTCAGCTCGGCCCCGACGAGGTAGCGGGGCGCATCGCTCGGCCCAAGGGTGCGGTGGCCGGTCGTCTCGATCATGAACCGTCGTCCCCCGACGGCGACGGTGGCCCGCGGGAACAGCGGTGGGCCGAGCAACACCACCCCCTGTCCGGCCACGGGGAACAGGCCGAGGGCGGCCCAGACGATCCACCCACTGAGACCGCCCGAGTCGGCGTTGCCGGGGAGCCCACCCTCCCCGTGGCGAACTGGCCGTGGAGCGAGTTAGAGGGCGGTGGCGAACACGGTCCGCTGCTCGCTGGTGCCCCCGTCGACGGCGATCCGGTCGAGGTGGTCGCTCCACGCCGACCGGGTGGCGGCCCGCCGGCGCGGTCGAACCAGCCTCCCGGCTCGTCGCCGCAATCGGCCCGGAGGTTGGCCTCGGCCTGCTCGGGACCGCGCAGGGAGAACCCCATCCTGACCTCGACCTGCTCCCCGGACTCGCTCGGACCCCCGAAGAGCAGGCTGAACGGCCGCAGGTGGTGGGGCGGATGGCGTCGAAGTCGAGGCGGCTGCCGCCGGCCATGAGGCGACGGTCGTACCAGAGCATCTGGCGCCAGTGGCGGGCGTCGCACTCGATGTGGACGGAGAGGGCTACCCCCTCGACCATGATCACGCCCTGGGCCCGTCCCGGTTGGAGCATGGTGAGGTTGGCCCTGATAGGCACCGTCCGGCCGTGGTCGATTCCCAGCCCGCCGGGGGAGACGTCGACGACGACCCTGGCGTCGGCGGCGGCGGGGAAGCGGTAGCGGTGAACGGCACTCCTCGCCCCACCGTCAGCTCCGCCCGGACACCGCTCCCGAGGGTGGCGCCGTAGTAGCCGGGCTCGGCGCCACCTCGTCGGTCAGGGCCCACTGCTCGTCGAGCCCGTCGAGGGGCCCGGTCATCGGGGTGACGCGATAGTAGTTGTAGTACTTGCGGATGGCGCCGGTCCCCGACTGCTGGAAGTGGGTGAAGCCGGACGCCGTGAGCTGATCGTGGAACCGGGCCGGTACCCCCTCGACGGCACGGTCGTAGCAGCCGTAGCCGGTGGGGTAGGCGCCGGAGTAGGCACAGGCGGAGACCATGCCGAGCGGGTGGGTGGCCCCCGGATGAGTGTTGCCGATCTGGGGTTTGGACCACCACCAGGTGGCGGCAGGCCCTGGCGGGGTGGGAGACAGGTCACCTCGGTCCCGATGAACGGATCCACCGAGTCGGTCATCTCGCCGCCTCCATGGCCGAGACCCTAGGAGGGCGGTGTTCGGGGCGGATTACGGCGGTGTGAACACCGGCCGGGGCGAGCCTGAATCAGTTCAGGTCGAAGAACGTGGCCGGCACGTCGGCCGTCTTCTTGCCGGCGATGGCGTAGTAGAAAATCGGCTCTCCGTCGATCGACAGGCGGTGGCGGTACCGCTCGAGGTGGTGGATCTCGAGATAGTCGGTGAACACGAGCTCGCGGATCGTGCGGGAGAACGCCGTGGTCTCCCGATGATCGAGGAACGTCTGCTTGATGTTGAAGGCCACCCAGCCGCCGGGCCTGATGAGGTTGAAGGCGTTGACGAAGGCGCCAGGGGGGATGTCGCCGAAGCCGAGGGCGGCCACGGTGGTCAGACAGTCGAGGGTCCAGGAGGTCAACTCCTCCTCGACGGGAGCGTCGAGATCGGAGAAGTCGGTCACGTAGTAGTCGTCGTAGAGGCCGGGCCGGTCTCGCTGGCAGGCCTCGGCCGCCTCCGGGATGATGTCGGCGCCGAGGAGGCGGGCCACGCCGATCCGACGTAGCTCCTCACCCATTATCCCGTTGCCCGCCCCCAGATCCAGGACCCGAAGCGTCGTGCCCTTCTCGCCCGACTGTTCCACCGCCGACTTGAGGATGCTCGCCACCTTGCGGGGCGACTGGCAGCGGAGCCGGTCGTAGAAGATCTGCTCGTACAACCCCGGCCGGTCGTAGATGGCACGGTAGTCGTGGAACCGGAGTTGGAGTCGTTCGTCGTTCTCCTGGAGGTAGAAGTACACCTCGTCCTGGTCCAGATGCTCGGACTCGGTCGTGGGGAACTGGACGCGGTAGCGGCTCATAGGCCTTCCTCTTCATGGCTGATGGGACTGTTCGAGGGTAGGCCGTCGGGCCGTCGTCGCCCCGGTCCGCCCTCGCCCACCACCTCGCAGCCCCCTGGCGCCGTGCCGGCCGGCCCCCGATCGTCAGCGAGGAAGACCGAGGAGCCCGGCCGCCTCGGTGGGGGTGGCGGGGCGTCGTCCCGATCGCTCGACCACGGCGACGGCGCGGGTGACGAGCTCGGCGTTGGTCGGCGTGTCGTCGCCGCCGTAGTCCTCCAGCCCCACCCGGAGGTGGCCGCCCCGAGCCACCGCCAGCTCGGCCAGACCGCAGCCGACGGCGTCGTCGCCGAACACCGCCACCGCCCACGGCACGGCTCGGCCGGCCAGCAGCGACAGGTAGAGGTCGAGGGCCTCGGCCGTGGGCGGGAGGCCGAACGTGTACGGCCCACCGGCCCCGAAGTAGAGCTTCACGAACGTGCCGGGCGGGAGGGTCCCGGCATCCTCGTAGGCAAGGATGGCCCGGAGGAAGCCGGGCTCGAACACGGCGACACTGGGACCGAGGCGGAGCTCGTGGCAGCCGGCGATCATGTGGGCCAGGTCGTCATGGCTGTTGACGTAGACGAACGGCGAGGGGCGGTGGGCGCCATCGGCGCCGACACGGCCGAGGTTCACCGATCCCGGGTCGACATAGGCCATCCGCAACACGCCGGCCTCGGCCAGGGGGCGGTGATGGCCCCACCGCTCCGTCATCGGGTCGCAGAAGGTGGCGGTGGGATAGCAGATGGCGTCGGGGCGCTCGGCCAGGATCCGGGTGTAGGTGTCGAGCGACTGTTCCGCCGTTCGGGCCGCGCTCGTCCCCCCGTCGGCGTCGTGCTGATGGACGATGGCCGCCCCGGCGTCGAGACACCGCAGGGCGTCGGCCGCCACCTCCTCCGGCGTCACCGGCACGTGGGGATTGCGGGATCGGCGGGTTGCGCCGTTCAACGCCGCCTCGATAATCACGGGATCGCTCACCTCGTCCACGCTAGGCGGCGAGATCCGCCACTACCAGAGGTGACGGCGGAACAGGGAGTGGACCCGCTCCCAGTGCAGCTCCGAGGCCTCACGGTTGTAGCGCTCGCCTCCCGGTGGGGCGTAGCCGTGGACGGCGTCGGTGAACCAGTCGATGGTGTGGGACACCCCCGCCCGCTCCAGCGCCTCGCGAACAACGGGAACGTGCTCGGCCGGCGCCGTAGGATCGTCGTCACACCACCCCAGGTAGACCTCGGCGGTAACCGTATCGAGGCCGAGATGGGGGGAGTCGGGGGTGTCGCGCACGAGCCACGCCCCGTGGATCGACGCCACCGCCGCCACCCGGTCGGGCAGGGCCCGTGCCAGCGACAGCGCGAGACCCCCGCTCATGCAGAAGCCCACGACTCCGATCCGACCGTCGCCGGCGGCCGGATCGTCGGCGGCCACGGCGAGAAGGGCCTCGGCGTCGGCCACGATGTTGGTGGGATCGACGGTTGCCATCAGCTCCCGGCGGACGTGCATGTCCTCGTCGCTCAGACCGAACTCACGGAACGGTCCGCCCCGGTAGAACAGGTAGGGGAGCATCACGTAGTAGCCGGCGCTGGCCAGGCGGTTGGCCATCTCCTTCAGCGCCGGTCGGATGCTGGGGGCGTCCATCAGGTAGAGGACCATGGGATGCGGTCCGTCGTGCTGCGGGTGGTAGATGAACGTTGTCATCCGCCCGTCGGCGGTGGTCACATCGAGCTCGCGTTCGATCATGGGCAGAAGTCTGGCACGGCGGGCGGAGGCCGCAACCCCGTTCAGATCCGGGGAGCCGACTGCCGGATAGCGGTGGCCAACGCCCCGGGCTCGTCGGTGCCGATACGGAACGAGCTCCCGTCCCGCAGGTCGAGGTGCACGGCGTCGAGGCCCCACACGTTGTAGAGCCAGCCGTGGGGCGTGATCCGCACCCCGAAGCCGTACCACCACCGGTTCCTGACCGCCGAGACCTGCACGATGTCGTCGAGGGCGATGGTGCGGCGTGGCCACCCCCAGGAGAAGCGGGCCGACACCGCCGTGTCGCCGACCTCCACGGTGAGTCGGGTGAACATGGACAGCACCCCGCCCAGCGCCACCAGGAAGACCAGCAGGCCGGCGAGCGCCGTCGCCGTGACGTCGGAGCCGGCGGCCACGAAGACGAACACCACGATGAGGACGGCGAACATGACGAGCGTCAGCCGACCGGTCTGCGTGTGTCGGTAGGTCATTGCCGTCCACCCTACGATCCCAGCGGGCCCGCCGCCGGGACCAGAGATCCCATCCAGCTGGGTGGATGTCACTACAGGACCGTCATTCGACCTTCGGGTTGGGCTACGGTCGGCGCCGGGCGAGAAGCATGATGCGCGGGAGGCTGGAAGCATGAAGAAGTTGTGGATCGTCGGTTTGCTCGTCGCGGCCCTGACCGCGGTGATGGTCACGCCGTCGGAAGCCTGGTACAGCTCCCGGCCCCGGCAGCTCGAGGTGATGTCGCAGAACCTCTACATCGGCGCCGACCTCGGTCGGCTCCTCCAAGGGGCCTCGCCGGCCGAGCTCCTGGCTACGGTCCAACAGACGAACTACCCGGACCGGGCGGTCGAGATCGCACAGGGCATCGACGACTTCAACCCCGACCTCATCGGGCTCCAGGAGGTGACACAGATCACCATCCTCGACGGTCAGCTGCGGCCGGTGGCCCCGCCGGTCGACTACCTCACCATCCTGCTCGACGCCCTCGCCGCCGAGGGCGAGCACTATGCCGTGGCCGCCACGGTCACCAACGCCGACGCAACGCTCCCGGTGGGCGACGGCACCTACGCCAACGTCGTCGATCGCGACGTCATCCTCTACCGCACCTCGACCACGAGGGTGTCCAACCCGGCGTCCGGCAACTACACCACGAACTTCGTGGCCACGGTGTTCGGCACGGAGATCCCGTTCACCCGGGGATGGGTCGCCGTCGACGCCCACGTCGCCGGTCGCCACATCCGTTTCGTCAACACCCACCTCGAGGTGGAGGACGCACCCTGCCTGGTCGACGGCTCCCTCGTCGAGTGCCAGGACGTGCAGGCGACCGAGCTGGTCGGCATCGTGGGCGCTGAGACCGACCCCGTCGTCCTCGTGGGCGACTTCAACGCCCAACCGGGTGAGACCGCCTACCGCACGATCGACGACGCCGGGTTCGTCGACACCTGGACAATCCGCTATCCCTTGCCCCGGGAGGCCGGCTACACCTGCTGCCAGAGCGAGACGCTCGACAATGTCGAGAGCCAGCTCGATAAGCGGATCGACCACATCTGGCTCAGCGACGGCGACTTCGGTCGCTTCGTGGCCCAGACCACGGTGGTGGGGGACTGGGCCGAGCGCAAGACCCCCGGCGGCCTGTGGTACTCCGATCACGGAGGGCCGTTCGCCCGGCTCCACCTCTTCGGCGATTGACGCTGACGCCCCTCGGGCGGGAATCGACGAGGGGCGCCGGGACGGGCCGGTGACCTAACCTGGGCCTCGGTCGTCGGCCGCCCGGTGGACGTCGACCGAGGAGTACCGGGATGAAGTTCGATCGCTCCCTACGTCGAGGCCGCACGGTGGCGGACTGACCAGCCGGGTCGGCAACGCCGGGTCGGCAACGCCGGATCAGAGCTGAGTCAGCACCTCACCGGCGAAGCGGGTCGCCGCCTCCTCCGCCGGGCCCATTCGCAGCGCCGTCAGGTTGACGAGGAGGCGCCGGACCCCGAGCTCACGGTAGAGCTCAGCTCCCTCCATGCCCTCGCGATGATGGTTCCAGTAGGCCGTCAGCTCGATGCCGGCCGGATCCCGGCCCTGTCGCTCGCACTCACGATGGAGTCGGGCCACGTTGGTCCGGAAGTCGTCGAGATCCTTGTGGATCATGTACCAGCCGTCGCCCCGGGCCACGACCCTGCGGATGGCCGCATCGGTGGTGCCGCCGACCACGATCGGGACCCCCCCGGGTCGGGGTGGGGGCGGGAGCATCCTGAATCCGCTCCAGTCCACGAAGTCGCCCCGGAACTCGACCGGCTCGCCGGTCCAAGCCTGACGCATGGCGTCGAGGTACTCGTCGGCCCGGGCCCCCCGCCGGTCGAACGGCACGCCGAGGGCGGCGAACTCCTCCGCCAACCAGCCGACACCGAGGCCGAGCAGGAGCCGCCCGCCCGACAGGTGATCGATGCTCGACGCCTGTTTGGCCAGATACAGCGGGTTGGCCTGGGTCAGGATGTTGACCCCGGTCCCGAGGCGGATCCGGTCGGTGGCGGCGGCGACGAACGAAAGGGCGATCAGCGGATCGACGAAGACGGCGTCGCCATCCATGGCCAGCTTCCCCGAGGGGCTATAGGGGTAGCGGGACTCGTAGCTCCGGGGCACGATGACGTGCTCGAAGGTCCACATCGACTCGTAGCCGAGCTCCTCGAGACGCCGGGCCAGGCGTACGAGCTCACCGGGTTTCAGGAACGAACCGGCGTTGACCGGCACCACACCGACATCCATGGCGGCCATCCTGTCACACGCCCGAGCCGTCGATCGTCCGATGGCGGTGGCGGGGTTTGCGCCCGAGGGCCAGCTCCGGGGGACACAGGTCGACGACGTCGCTGACCCGGTCGGGATCCGACCAGTAGCCGAGGGCGTAGTTGCCCATCGTGTAGCCGAGCAGTTCCTGGAGCTCGGGCTCGAGGTGCCGGGCCACCGACGGCGGGCACGAAAGGTACTGGTTCTCCTCGGTCCGCAGCCAGGCCAGGGTGTAGGTGATGTTCATGCCGACCCTGTCGTCGGGCGAGTGGTTGGCGCCGCCGCCGTGGATGACGGAACCGGAGTACACCAGGACCGAGCCCGCATCCATGACCGCCTGCGTGACCTCGCCGTCCGCCGGCTGGCGGTCGTCGTCCCACGCCGGGCTGCCGAGCACGACGCGGGTGGCGCCGTTCGCGACGGTGAAGTCGGTCAGGGCCCAGATCGTGTTGAACTGGGGCTCGATGGAGCGGGGCACGTAGCCGCCCCAGGCCAACCGGTCGCGATGGAGGGCCTGCTCCCCCTGACCGGGCAGGAGTCGGATGACCTGGGTGAGGTGGAGCTGGATGCGGTTCGTGTAGGGCGCCAGGAACCGGCCGGCCAGATCGAGGATCAGGGGATCGACGACGACCGGGCGGACGGCGGGGCACCGGGCCACCAGGGCCCCGGTCCGGGTGGTGGCTATGCCCGTGAAGTCGTCGCGGCCGGGCGGGCTGGACGACACCCAGGGTGACAGATCGTCGTCGACGGCGGACCGCTGATCGGCGGTGAGCACGTCGTCGATGATGGCGGCCCCGTCACGCCGCACGACATCGACGATGAGATCCGGATCGGTGTCCGGGGTGAAGTGGACCAGGTTGCCCATCGTCCGATCGTAGGTCACGGGCTCGCCACGACGCCTCCCGACCGGCGACACTGGTCGCCGCACCGACCCAGCACTCGACGCCAAGGGGGACCGCTGGTGGTCTTCGACATGTCAGCCGCCTTCCGCTCCGACCTCCCACCCGCCGACGGGCCGTGGGCACCGCCCCCACCGTTCAGCTTCGTCGGGGGCCACAACGACCGCGACAGCATCCCCTTCGGCGGGCTGGCCGAGGCCGCCATGTCGGCCCTGCGACGCGAGGGTCGCAACCTGGCCACCTACAACCTCGGCGGCTCGCCTCTCGGCTACGCCCCGCTCCGCCACTTCGTGGCCGACGCCCTGGGCCGGCGGGCGTCGATGGACTGCGACGCCGAGGAGGTGCTGATCACCTCCGGTTCCCTGCAGGCCCTCGACCTCGTCAACGCCGCGTTCTGCGCCCCGGGCGACACCGTCCTCGTCGAGCAGGCCACCTATGGAGGGATGCTCGGCCGGCTCCGACGACTGGGCGTGGATTGGGAGGGGGTACCGCTGGACGAGCACGGCATCGTGCCCTCCGGCCTGGCCGCCGTCCTCGACGACCTGGCCGCCCGAGGCGTCACCCCCAAGTACCTCTACACCATTCCCACCGTCCAGAACCCGACGGGCTCCGTCCTCCCCGTGGAACGCCGGCGGGCGGTCCTCGACCTCGTGCGGGCGCACGGCGTCGCCGTCTTCGAGGACGAGTGCTACGCCGATCTGACGTGGGGCTGCCCGCGCCCTCCCACGATCCGGGCCCTCGACGACGGGGGCGGCCAGGTCGTCTACTGCGGGTCGTTCTCCAAGTCGATCGGGCCTGCACTGCGGGTCGGCTACCTGGTGGCCGACCCGCCCGTCATCCGCCAGCTCTCGGCGCTCAAGTCCGATGCCGGCACGGGCGCCCTCGAGCAACTGACGCTCGCCGAGTTCGGGCCCGCCCACTTCGACGACCACGTCGACGCCCTCATGGTTGCCCTCCGGAGCCGATGCGACGCCATGCTCGGCGCGGTGGCCGACGAGTTCGGGGCCAGCGTGTCGGTGACGCCACCTCAGGGTGGGATCTATGTGTGGGTGACCTTTCCCGAGGGGGTCGACACGGCGGCGCTGGTGGCGCCGGCGGCCGCCGCCGGGGTCGAGTTCAATCCCGGTGCCGGCTGGTCCGCCGACCCCGCCGACGGGTCCCGCCGCCTTCGCCTCTGCTTCGGCCACGTCGAACCGGACGTCATCCGCCAGGGCGTGGCGGCCCTGGCCGGGGTGGCCCGGGAGGTGACCGGGCTCCCGCTGTGCTGACCCGACGTCATGGTCCCGGGCGGGGGGCGCCGGCCGGGTTGGGTCCTTCGACCCTGCATCGCCGGGCGGAGATCGGCTCGAATGGGTGCCATGGAAGACGGTGAGCACGTCCCGGCTGCGACCGAGCCGACGGTGGGCGAGCTCATGTCGAGCGATGTCGTGAGCATCGACGACCACGCCGCCACCGGTCGGGCCCGGGAGCTGATGCTGGGCCTCGGGGTCCACGGGCTGCCGGTGGTCGACCGGCGGGGCTCGGTGGTCGGGATCGTGACGTCGGCCGACCTCGTCGAGGAATGGCCGTCCGGGGAACCGGTGAGCACGATCATGCGGCGACGGGTCGTCACCATCGAGCGCTCCCGCCCGGTGTCGGAGGCAGCGGGCCGGATGCTGGAGGCCAGACTCCATCACCTCGTCGTCACCGAACAGGGCCGACCGACCGGCATACTCAGCAGCTTCGACCTCCTCGCCGTCGTCGCCGCCACCTCACCGGCGGTCGGGCGCCGGCGGTGGGAGTTCGTGGCCGATGCCGGCCGGACGCGACACGAGCGTGGTCGATCCGATCGAGACGGCCGGAAGGGTGAGCGATGACGATCTCCGAGGGCGGCCCCGTCCGCTCCTATGCCGTTGGCCCACCGCGTCGGATCCTGGTCCCCCTCGACCTCTCGGCCCGATCCCGGGTCGGTTTGTCCTATGCCGCCCTCCTGGCCGCCCCGTTCGACGCCACGCTGATCCTGATGACGAACGTCAACCTGCCGGAGCAGGCCGTGCTCGAGGAGCACGCCGCTCGCACCGGCTGCTCGGCCGACGAGGCCGGGCCGACACTGCTCCGGTCGGTGGCGGAGGAGATCGCCCCCGGGATCACCAGTGCGATCGTGCTGCGCCAACACGCCTTCCCGGCGAACGGGATCCTGGCCGTCGCCGATGAAGAGGACGCCGACCTGATCGTGGTGGCCAGCCATGGTCGCTCAGGAATGAGTCGTTGGCTGCTGGGCAGCGTCGCCGAGAAGGTGGCGCGGGTGGCCGACGTCCCGGTGGTGATCGTTCCCACCCGCCACGACCGGTTCGACGGCAGCATCGCCGGGCTATGAACGGGGCGGCCGCTCGGACGCTGCGGTTCGGTTGGGGCATCGCCTCGGTCTTCGTGGTCGAGAGCCTCGTTCTGGCCGCCGCCGCCCTTCCCGCCGCGGTCTTCTACCAGTGGCACCTCCGCTGGGACCTGACGCCGTGGTGGCTCCGGGGCCTGCTGCTGGGGGCGGCCATCGTGCCCGCCTACCTGATCTTCGCCCACCTGTTGATGGCGCTCTCGGCTGCGGCGTGCCGGATCCTGGGCTGGCGGCCCCGGCCCTCGACGGTCATGCCGATCGCCGAGCTGGGCTGGCCCCTGCTCGACTGGGCCCGCTACAGCGTGATGAGCCACGTCGTCCGCCTCCTGGCCGGCACCGCCCTGCGGGCCACCCCGATGTGGGTGTGGTATCTCCGCCTCGACGGCGCCCGGGTGGGACGGGGGGTGTGGGTCAACAGCCTCGGGATCACCGACCACTGCCTCCTCCGTCTCGACGACGGGGTGGTGGTCGGGGCCGGCGCCCACCTCTCCGGCCACACCGTGGAACGGGGAGCGGTCAGGACCGACCGGATACACCTGGGGGCCGGTACCACGGTGGGGGTCAACTCGGTCGTCGGGATCGGGGTCACGACCGGCCCCGGCTGTCAGATCGGCGCCCTCTCCTTCGTGCCCAAACACGCCATCCTCGATCCCCACACCACCTACGTCGGAACCCCGGTCCGCCCCGTGACCCCGACGGCCGGCGACGAGGTGGGCCGGTGACCGGAACCCACGGTGCCACGGTGCCACGGTGACACGGTGACCGGACCCCGCCCAGACCATCTGGCCGACCTGCGGGTCGATCCGAGCACACCGTCCGTGGTGCTCGTGCCGGGCATCGACGGTACGGCCCTGCTGTTCTACCGCCAGCAGCCGCTGCTGGCCCGGGCCTTCGACGTGGCGGCCTTCCCCCTCCCGGACGACCCGGAGGCGACGATGGACGAGCTGATCGCCGACCTCATCGCGGTCGTGACCGAGGTGAGCGACACCGGCGCCATCCTGATCGGCGAGTCGTTCGGAGGCGCGCTGGCCATGAGCACGGCCCTGGCCCACCCGGACATCGTCCGGGGCCTGGTGGTGATCAACTCGTTCCCCTGGTTCCACCAGCGCCTCCACCTGTGGGCGTCGCCTCGCCTGTTACGCCTGATGCCGTGGGTGGCCATGCCGCTGGTCAGGACCTTCACCGAGTCCCGCCTCCACAGCGACCACACCCTCGACGAGGACCTGGCCGAGTTCCACCGGCGGGCCCGCTCGATCGGCCGCCGGGGCTACATCCGCCGCCTGGAGCTCCTCGGCTCCTACGACATCCGGCCCCACCTGGGCGAACTCGATACTCCCACCCTGTTCCTGGCCGCCGACCAGGACCGCCTCGTGCCGTCGGTGGCATGGGCCCGGTACATGGCCGAGCGGGTACCCGAGGCCTCGCTGACGGTCCTCGAGGGTTACGGGCACGTCTGCCTCATCAACCACGATCTCGATCTGCTCGATCACGTCGGGCCGTGGTGGCGCCGGGTGGCCACCCGCTGACGACGGCCGTTGTCGCCCGGGGCCGGGTCGTGGAGCGGCGCGGCCGCCTCGTTTCAGCGGTCGTCTTTGACCACCAGCACCGAGCAGGGGGCGTGATGCATGACGTTGGTGGACACGCTGCCGTGGACGAGGCGCTTGGCCATCCCCTCGCCCCGGGAGCCGACGACGACGAGGTCGGCGTCGAGCCGGTCGACCAGCGCGAGGATGGCGTCGGCCGGGTCACCCTCGAGCTCGTGGAGCTCGGCCTCCTGGCCGATGGCGGCCAGGTCGGCTTTCGCCCCGGCCAGGACCGATTCGACCCCGGCGTAGGCGTGGAGCAGGGGCCGGAGCTCGTCGGGAAGCTCGGCCGCCAGCTCCCGCATCTCGCCGACCGGGATGGGACGGAAGGCCGACACGACGTGCAGGCGCGAACCCGGGTTGGCCCGTGCGATGTCGGCTGCGGCCCGTACCGCCTGGCGGGCGTTGGCCGATCCGTCAGTGGCCACGATGATGGTGCTGAACATCAGCGGTCCTTCTCCTCGGGTGGTCGCTCTGCCGGCCAGCTTGAGCCTCGCCGGCGGGCGGGGGGAGGGCCGAACGTCCCGGACCGGTTCGGGGGCCCTGCCCGGGGCGGCGACGACCACCACCGAGCAGGGGGCGTCGGCGACGAGGCGATCGGCGGTGTTGCCGACGACGAGGCCCCCGACCCCGGTGCGGCCGACGGAGCCGACGACCACGACCGCCGCCCCCAGCTCGGCGGCGACCCGGGCCGCCGCATCGCGCGGCGCGCCGCGGACGAGGTGGACGGGCCACCCCGAGGTCTCCGGCCAGCGGGCCAGCAACTCGCCCAGCCGATCCCGGCGGGCGGTCTCCTCCGCCGCCACCTGCCGGTCGACCTCGGCGCCCGGGAGTCGCACGAAGGCCGACCGGCGGAGGGCGACCTCCCCCGCCAGATCCCAGGCGTGGACCACGTCGACGGCCGCCTCCGTGCCCGCCACGGTGGCCGCCACCTCCACCAACCGTCGGGCCAGGGGCACCGGCCCGGCAGGATCGAGGGCCACCACGACCCGCTCACCACCGGCCATGGAACGGCTCGCCGACCACACCGGGGCCGGTGAGTGGCGGAGGATCTGACCGAGCAGGCCGGGGTCGGTGCGCCGCAACCCGGCGGCCACCATCACCAGGTCGTACCGGAAGCGGTGTAGCTCGTCGCCGACGGCGGCGGCCAGGGTTCCCGGGCCGGCCCCGATCCGATCGCTCGGCACCACCCCCGCCTGATCGCAGCACCAGTCGAGGCGGTCGGCGGCGGCCACGACCGTCAGATGCCCGCCGCCGGACACGGCCAGCTCACCGGCCCGCCGCACGGCGGCGACGTCGCCACGCCCGGCGGCCGCCACCACCAGGATCTCCGAGAACGACAGCATCGTTGTTCCTCCGACCTGACCAGGTCCGCCCATGATGCACCAGTTCGAGGCCGCCCGCACGGCGCCATCGACGCGGGACGACGCCGGGGCTGCCTACAGTCGACGCCATGACCACCGTCCCGGCGCCCCGAACGGCGTCCGAGCTCGTCGACGACCTGCTGGCCGGGCTGGGCCCCGACGCCGATCTCGTGGTCCCGATCGCCAACGGCGAGCCCGTCGGCCTCCTCGACGAGCTGGAGGCCAGGGTCGACCATCCGGGGATCATCCGGATCCACCAGATGCACGTCCTGCGCGACCGGCCTTACCTCCATGGGGTCCACCGGCCCCGTCTGCAGCACGTCTCCTGGTTCCTCTCGCCCATCACCCGACCACTGTTCCACGCCGGTGCCCTCGACTTCGCCCCCGCCAACTTCAGCGAGATCCCCCGCTTCCTCCGGGCCAAGGAGCCGGCGGCCGTGCTGGCGGCGGCGAGCGCCCCGGACCGCCTCGGCTACTTCAGCCTCGGGGTCTGCGCCGACTATGCCGCCGCCCTCATCGGCCGGGTGCCGTTCTACCTCGAGGTCAACCCCGCCATGCCCCGCACCTACGGGGCCAACCGGCTCCATGTCAGCGAGGTGATGGGCTGGTGCACCGGCGAACACGAGCTGGTCCAGGTCCCCCAGCCGACGCCGAGCCCGACCGATCGGGCCGTCGCCGCCCTCGTCGCCGACCGGGTCCCCCACGGGGCCACCCTCCAGCTCGGTATCGGCTCGATCCCATCGGCCGTCGCCACCCTCCTCGTCGATCATCGGAACCTCGGCGTCCACACCGAACTGCTGGCCGATCCGATCGTCGACCTGGTGGAGGCGGGCGCCGTCACCGGAATCGACAAGCGCGCCTACCGGGGTCGGATCGTCACCACGTTCGCCCTGGGCACCCGCCGGCTCTACGACTTCTGCGACGGCAACGACTCCGTCATCTTCCTCTCCGTCGACGAGGTCAACGATCCCCGCAACATCGGCCGGGAGCCCAACTTCATCTCGATCAACGGCACCCTCGAGGTCGACCTCTTCGGCCAGTGCGCCTCCGAGACCCTGGGTTCCAGCTACTGGTCGGGGAGTGGTGGCCAGGCCGACTTCGCCCGAGGAGCCCAGTACTCGGCCGGCGGCGACGGCTTCGTCGTCCTCCGCTCCACCACGGGCGGGGGGGATGTGAGCCGGATCGTACCCACGCTGAAGCCGGGAGCGGTCGTGACCACGACGAAGAACACGGTCGACAACGTGGTGACCGAACACGGGGTGGCCGAACTGCGGGGACGCACGGTGGCCGAGCGGGCCCGGGCGCTCATCTCGGTGGCGGCCCCCCACCATCGGGAGGAGTTGGAGCGGGAGGCGACCCGCCTCGGACTCGTTCGCTGACCGTGAGATCCGAGGCCGCCGGTTCCCTCGCCCGGAGCCCGACGGTGGTGGGCGGGGACCTTCGGCACTGCCGCCCGACGGGCCCCGCAGGCATGGTTGTCGTGCGTCGGCCCACCAGGCGGGTGGGCCCCTACCGGATGGAGCAGCCCATGTCCTCGTCAACGTCGACGTCCGCCCCGGCCCTGTTCGACGGCCGGCCCGTCACCGAGATCGTCGTACCCGTCGATCTCGGTCCGCACCGCCAGCGCGGTCTGAACCTCGCCGCCCGCTACGGCCACCGGTGGCAGGTGCCGGTGCAGATCCTCCACACCCGTCTGCCGTCGGAGACCGACGCCCCGGGCTCCCTCGACGCCATCGTCGACGCCTTCCGCGGGTACCACCCCGACCTCGTGGTCGAGGGAGCCGACATCACCGCCGAGGGGGTGGCTGCCGGTCTGGCCCGGGTCACGTCCGGTCGGTCGCTCGTGATCCTGGCCTCCGATGAAGCCAGCCGGTGGCTGAAGAGCCCCTCCACGGCGGAGGAGATCGTCCAGGCCTCCGAATCGCTGATCCTCGTGTGCGGGCCCGGCTGCGAGGATCCGCCGGCCGACACCGGCGTCCTCGTCGCCCTCGACGGATCGGACCGGGCCGAGGAGGCGATCGCGCCGGCCCGTGCCGTGGCCGAAGCCCACGGCACCCGGTTGTGGCTGGTCACCGCCGTCCCCAGGGCGGTGGCGGCCACGGTGGCGGCCATGCGGGCCAGCGGGGAACCGGCGTCGGAGAGCGCCTATCTCCGTTCGCTCGCCGACCGGCTCGAGAGCGAAGGGGTCGACGTTCGCTGGGAGGTGGTCCAGGACGACGACCCGGTGGCCGGTGTGATCGCCGCCGCCTCCCGCCTCGGCGTGTCCATGCTGGTTGCCACCACCCACGGCGAGACCGGCGTGGCCCGTCGCCTGTTCGGCAGCGTGTCGATGGGACTCGCCCAGCTAGCCTCGGTACCCGTGCTGATCGTGAAGAGCCATCTCGAACCCGCAGCGGCGTTGCCGGGATCACCGAACCCATGACCGAGGACCGTCCGGGGCCCGAGCCCCGGGAGGTGGCGGTCGCCCTCAGCAACCCCGCCGAGCCCGGTCGGGCCGGGCCAGTGGCCGACCTGATCGCCGGGCGGCTCGGCCTCCCGTTGCGGGTCGTGCACGTCGACGCCGTGGCCGAGGACGACCCCGAGCCGGTCGCACGCGCCCTACTGGCCCTGATCGGCCCCGACACGCTCCTCGTGGCCGGTAGCGGTCGGGCCTCGCGTTGGAGCGGCAAGCGATCGGTGGTCGAGCATGTCGTCGACGGTCGACACGGCCTGGTGCTGGCCGTCGGGGGCCGGGCTCGGATCGCCGACCGGGCGGGGCCGGTCCTCGTGGCCCTCAACGGATCGGAGGGGGCCGAATCGGCCATCGTCGTGGCGGACCGGCTGGCCCGCGCCCTCGCCACCGACGTGCTGCTGTGCCTGGTGGCACCCGACGACGGGGACCCCGCCGTCACCCCCGACGGGGCCCGGGGCGACGCCGCCGCCTATCTGGAATCGGTGGCGGGACCGGACCGGCGCTCCGTCGTGCTGCGGGCCAACGATCACATCGCCGCCATGACGGCCGAGGCCGAACGTTCCGACTGCCCGCTGGTGGTGCTGGTGTCGAGAGGCGACCGATCGGTCGAGCGGTCGACGATCAGCCGGACCAGCTCCGGGTTGATCGACGAGGCCGGCTGCCCGGTGCTGGTGGTCGAGACGGCCTGAGCCACCGGCAGGGCGCAGGGGATCACGCTCGTCGCTGGGTCAGACGCAGAGCCCGGTGGCCGAGAGGCCGCGACCACAGAGATCCCGTCGCTCGACCGAAACCAGGCTGAAGCCCTCCCCGTTCTCGTCTTGCCGGGCGAAGATGTGGAGGCGTTCGCCGTAGAGGGAGTCGTCGGCCAGACCGATGACGTCGAAGGTGACCTCACCGAGATCGCCTACTGTGGGGGCGACGCTGAGCACGATGCGGGAGTCGACGTCGTCGGACGACCGTAGCTCGGCCACCTCGGTGCCGAGGTCGATCATGGTCTCGGCGCCCGGACGGGCGCCGGCCGCCGCCACCACCTCGCTGGTGATGTCGTCGGTCGAACCCCCGAAGCCGACGTATGCCGAGTTCACCCAGGCCAGGCTCGACCCCAGGTCGACCTCGTACCAGATCGTCCTCGACAGTCGCCGGGCCCTTCCGGTGGCAACGACACCCTCGGCGGTGGGGGCCAGTTCCCCGACGATCGGCTGGTCGGTGCCAGGGCCGCTGCGGGCATTGAGCACGTCGTCGTGGGCCACCCCGACGACCAGCAGCTCGTCGCCGGCCCGGGGGAACCCGTCGAACGGGTCACCCGCCAGGGTGGTCGGCCCGACCGGCACCGTGGTCGAGACCTCCGCCTTGGTCGCCGTGCCGGCGGTGGTCGTGGGTTCGAGGGTGGAACCGACGGAGGTCGACGACCCCGTGGTCGACGTCGCAGCAGACGAGCCCGCCCCCGACGTGACACCTCCGGTGGCCTGCCCCACGGGGTCCGGTTCGTCGGTTCCGCACGCCGCGGCCAGGAGGGCGAGGGCGACAAGCCCGACGATCGCCACCCGATGCGGGCGGCGGCGTGCTGGTACCGGGCGGGGGGTGGGGAGTACGAGGCGATGGGGACGGGGCGTCGTCGTCATGGCCGTTCCAGTGTGCCGTCATCGGCGGCTACCGCACCACACCGGGTCGGAGGTCCCGACGGTTCGCATTCGCCCTGGTGCCGGGGTGACCGGGCGACGGCGGCCAGGGCCGAGGCCGGGACCTTGGGCCCTGCCGGGACCCTGTCGCCTGGAGCACGCTGAGACCATGACCAGCACAGCTGCCACCGACCTCCAGGCGAGAACCGCCACCGCCGGCATCGTGGTGGGCATCGACGGTTCCGACGGTTCCGCTCACGCCCTGGCCTGGGCTGCGGCCCGTACCGAGACGTTCGGCCCGGTGCGGCCGGTCGCGGCGTGGCGCTATCCGGCGTGGGCCATGTCCGATCCCATGCTCGGCGCCCCGCCGGCCATGGCGCCCGACGACTTCGCCGCGGCCGCCAGCCAGCGGGCCGATGAGCTCGTCGCCACCCTCGGCGACATCCCCCACGAAGCGGCCGTCGTCACCCGGGCCGCCGCCGGACCGGCCCTCGTCGACGTGGGCAAGGACGCTGAGCTGATCGTCGTCGGAACGAGGGGGCGAGGGGCCGTCATCGACGGCTTGCTGGGCTCGGTCAGCTCCCACGTCGTGGCCCACGCCACCGTGCCGGTGGCGGTGGTCCCCGCCAAAGCGCCGATCGAGGACACCCAGCGGCGGGTCGTCGTCGGCATCGACGGGTCCGAGAACAGCGTGCACGCCATGGCGTGGGCCATCCGCACCGCAGCCGAGGACGTGACGATCGAGGCGGTGATGGGTTGGAGTCAACAGGTCATCGCCGTCCCCGAGCCGTACGTGATCCCCTACGACGAGTCGGAGCAGCAGGCCAGGGCCAACGTCGAGCGGGTCCTGACCGAGGCCCGGGCGCTCGCCGGCCGGCCCGAGCGCGAGGTGGTCACGCTGCTCGAGTACGGCGACCCCCGGACCATCCTCCGGGACCGGGCGGCGGCCGCCGACCTGCTCGTGCTCGGGGCCCGGGGTCATCGCGGCGTGGCCCACCTGCTGCTGGGCTCGGTGACGACGGGGCTGGTCCACCAACCGAACGTGACGACGGTCGTCGTGCCGATCGGTCCCCGCTCCTGACGTTGGCGTCCCCCTACCGCTGCGCTGAGCGTCATGTGCCCGACCGGTCCACAAGAGCACCCCGCCGGGGACGGACGACAGCTGTGGTCCAGTCATCCCGACGCCCTCATACTGGTCGACGACTCGACGATCACCGAGGTCAACCCGACGACCGAGCGGCTCTTCGGACACCCCGCCGACTGGTTGCAGGGGCGGGCCGCCACCCTGCTCGTGCCGTCGTGGCACCTGCGGCCCCATAGCCCCGGGCAACCGCTGTTCCGCGCCCGCCACCGGGCCGGACACGTCTTTCCGGCCATGGCCGACGCCGTACCTCTCGGCTCGGGGAGCCGACTCCTCGTGACCGTGCGTGACCTCTCGCCCCTGGTCGACTGGCTCGGCAACGGGGGCCGGCTGGAGGAACGGGCCCAGGTCATCGAGTCGAGCAAGGAGACGCTGATCCAGTACCTGTTCGGTACGGGCATGGCGATACGGGCGTGCCTGGGGAGCGAGGGCGAGCTGCCGCGGGAACGCCTCGAGGAGATGCTCGACACCCTGCAGCGGCTCATGGACGATCTGACGGCATCCTGACCCGGATCAGCTCCCGGCGACGAAGGTGCGAAGCAGGCGATGGGTCAGCGCCCGGCCCACCACGTCGGCGGCGTCGCCCGTCGTGTCGATCTCGACGGCGTCGGGCCACGGCTCGTAGCGGCGACCGAGCTCGTCGACGAGATCGGGCCGGGCATCGGACGGGTCGTCGTCGGCCAGCAGCCGGGCCGCCACCCGTCGGCGGGCCTCGTCATCGGGGACGGTGCAGCGCAACTCGACGACGCTGGCGCCGTGGTCGCGTCCGACCGAGCGCGCCTGACGCCGCAGCGAGGCCCGGTTCCACGACCCATCGACGATGACCGATTCGCCGTTGGACAACAGCGTCCCGGCCCGGGCCAGCAGCTCGTCATAGGTGCGTTCCGTCACGGCCGGGTCATAGATCCCCTCGTCGGCGCCGCCGCCGTGGCGCTCGAGGTGTCCACGACCGGCCAGATCCTTCCGTAGCTCGTCGGTGCCGAGGACCATCGCTCCCGTCACGGACGACAGGCCAGCGGCCAACGTCGACTTCCCGGTGCCCGGGGTGCCACCGACCATGATGAGGCGGGGGTCGGCGAGACGGAGGCGGCGAAGGCAGAGGTCGTGGTAGCGGCGGGCGGTGTCCGCCGCGTCGGGATCGCCCTGACCGTGGCGGATGGCGGCGACCTTGGCTCTGACGTGGGCCCGGTAGGCGATGTAGTGGTTGGCCAGCGACGCCGGATGATGCTCGTTGGTCAGCTCGCAGTAGGTCGATAGGAGGTCCGCCGCCAGCTCGCCCCGGCCCAGGCGCTCCAGGTCCATGGCCAGGAAGCCGACGTCGGCCAGCACATCGGCGATGCGGAGCCGCTCGTCGAAGGCCAGGCAGTCGATGATCCTCGGTCCGTCGGCGAGGCAGAACACGTCCTCGGCGATGATGTCACCGTGACCGTCGCGCACGAAGCCGTCGGCCAACCGGGAGCGGAACAGAGGGTCCCGGTGGGCCAGGTAGCGCTCGGCCAGCTCCTCGACCTCGGCGGCGTCGACCGGGTCGAAAACGTCGCCCACGAGGGGCCGCATGTCGGCGAGGTTGTCGCGCCAGTTGCCGGCCACGGCGTCACGGCCGGCGATGGCGGCAGCGTCGGGGAGGGGTGGCTGGGCCTCGTGGAACACGGCAACGGCCCGGGCCACGGCCCGCACGCAGTCGGCGCCGTCGGGTCCGGCGACCACCTCGGTGAGCCGCCGCTCGGCGGGCAGCCGACGCATGACGACCATCCGGTCGACGACCCGGCCGTCCTCCACCACGTCGGCCGAGCCGAGGTAGACGTCGGGAGCCATCCGTCGGTTGAGGGCCAGTTCGGCCTCGGCGCCGGACAGGCGCTGCTCGACGCTGCGATGGTCGAGGAAGCTGGTGGCGATCGGCTTCAGAAGCTTGTAGGCGCGGTCGGCGGCGAAGAACACGGTCGACACGTGTGTCTCGATCACCTCCGGAGCGGCGGGGGGCGACCCGGTCATCGGCCGGGGCCCGCCGGCTGCGACGGGAGGGTGGGCGGCCCGATCCGTTCACCGAGCGGTGGTCGACGGAGCAGGATGACTCCTCTCAGGCGGTGGAGCGCCGGGGGGGGATGAGGGCGCTCAGCAGGTCGAAGCTGCTCAGGATACCGATGACACCGGTCTCGTCGGTCACCATGAGGTGATGGATCCGCTCGGCCACCATCAGCTCCGCCGCCTCCTGCACGCTGGCCTCGGCCTCGATCATGGTCGGCGTCGGCGTCATGATCGAGGTCACCGGATCGTCGTCGGGCCACTCGTCGATGAGGTCGCTGCTGGTGACGATCCCGATGACGTCGTTGCCGTCCATGACCGGCAGGGCGTGGATACCGAGGGCGATCTGCAGGTCGCGGGCCCGGCCCACGCGGTCGGTCGGTATGAGAGCCGTCAGGTCGACGGTCATGAGGTCGGCGACGACGGTGGGGGCTTCGGCCGCTTTGGTCATGGGCCCATCACACACCGCCGACCGCAACCCCGACAGGGCCGTTGGTCCCGGCGGCGGCCGCCCCGACCGTCGGGTCCGAAACGTGCTTAGGTCCCGTGACACCGGCGTGGCTGCGGGCGACAATCGAGGCCGGGAACACGTGCCGTCGGCCCGGCGGCACACACCGATCGGAGGCAACGTCGTGCGGGTACTCGTCAGTCCGGCCAGCAGGCACGGTGGAACGGCCCAGATCGGCCGGGCCATCGCCACGACACTGCGTGACCTCGGCGTCGACGTGGACGTCACCCAGCCCGAGGACGTGGTCGACCTCACCTGCTACGACGGCTTCGTCATCGGCAGCGCCCTCTACCTCGGCTCGTGGCTACCTGCGGCGTGCGCCTTCGTCGACGACAACGCCCAGGCCCTGCGACGCCGGCCGACCTGGCTGTTCAGCAGCGGGCCGTTGGGCGCCGCCACCCCGGCCGAGCCGGTCGACGCCCGGGAGATCGAGCGCCTGGTCGACACCACCGACGCCCGCTCCCACCATCTCTTCGGAGGACGGCTCGAGCTCGCCCGGCTGAGCCGGAGCGATCGATTTATCGCCGAGTGGGCGGGCGCGGTGGACGGCGACTACCGCGACTGGGACGAGATCGAGACGTGGGCCGCCGACATCGCCGCTAGCCTCACGGCCGATCCCGACGACGACGGCGCCCGCCGTCACCCTCAGGTCGACGGGAGCGAGGAGCACCGATGATGCCCGACATCGACGAGGCGTCGACCCTGCTGGTGGCCGTGGCCGAGGTACCCTCGGTCGAGCGGCTGGCGCCGGTCGTCGCCCTGGCCCGTCTCACCGGGTGGCGGCTCGAGTTCGTCCATGTCGTCTCCCCACCGGCGCTGGAGGCCACGACCGGGGGTGACCTCGACCTCTCGGCCGCCGCTCCGGTGTTGAGCGAGGTGGCCGATCGGCTCCGGGCCGAGGGCGTCGACGCCGTGGCCCACCGGGTGACGGGACCCACGATCGATACCCTGCTGACCACCGCCGACGAACGGGGGGCGGCCATGATCGTGATCATGGCCAGGACCCACGAGCGGAGCGGGCGGCTCCTCCTCGGCAGCACCACCGCCTCCCTGATCAAGGCGACCGACCGCCCGGTGCTCGTCCTCCCCCTCGACGACGACCGTGCCGAGGGAGGCTACCGGTCGTCACTCGACCGCCTCCTCGACCGGGTCGAGCGGGAGGACGCCGATGGGCTCGACGAGCTGCGGGAGGTGGCGTCGGCCCGCCTGGCCGACGATGTCGACGACGAGCAGGCCCAGCGGCTCGACAAGCGGTTGGCCTCGATCCTCCACCGGTTCGAGACCGACCACCCGACGCTGGTACGAGCCATCAACGACGTCAGCTACTACTTGAGCGGCATGGGCATCTGATCGGTCGGGCCGCCGGGCGGGCCGCCCCCGATCCTCGGGGAGATCAGCCCAACTGGCGCAGGAGATCGTCGAGCAGGCCGCTGGCCCCGAAGCGGAAGTGAGCGGGGTCGGCCCAGTCCGGTCCCATCACGTCGTCGGCCAACGCCAGGTACCCGGTGGCCGCCGCCAGGTCGCGCACGCCGCCCGAGATCTTGATGCCGGCCGATGCGCCGGAGCCGTCGCCTGCCCGGCGTTCGGCCAGTACGGCCAGGAGCGTCGCCGCCGCCTCGGGCGTCGCCGAGCGGGCGGTCTTGCCGGTCGATGTCTTGAGGAAGCCGGCGCCCCCGTCGAGGGCCTCCCGGGCGGCCCGGGCGATGAGCTCGGCGTCGTCGAGCTCGCCGGTCTCGAGGATCGCCTTCAGCCCGACGCCGGGATCGAGGGCCCGACGCACGGTCGCCACGAGGGCTTCGACCGCCCCGGACCGACCAGCCAACAGCTCGCGCCAGGGGACGACGACGTCGACCTCGTCTCCTCCGTCGGCCATGATGGCCAGCGCCTCCTCCACCGCAGCGGACGGGTCGTCGCCGCCCTCGGGGAAGTTGGCGACGGCGCAGACCGCCACCCCGGTCCCCGTCAGGCGGTCGACTGCCTGGGTGACGAAGCGGGGCCACACGCACACCGCCGCCACCGAGCCATGGGGGGTGACGGCGGCATCGCAGAGAGCGTCGATGTCGGCGGGGCGGTCGTCGGCGCCGAGACTGGTCAGGTCGAGCAGTCGCAACGCCCGGGCCGCCGCCTTCCGACGTGACTCGGCCTCGGTGTCGCCGTCGCCGGCGACGGGGTCGGCATCTTCCATGGGGATCTCCTCCTCGGACGACTACGGTCACCAGCATCGACCCGATGGGAGGGAAACGCCCGTATGGAGACCCTGGTCACCGTCACATTGAACCCGGCGCTGGACGTCTCGACCACTGTCGACGCCGTCGTCGCCGAGCACAAGCTGCGCTGCGCCCCGCCCGGGTACGAGCCCGGTGGGGGTGGCATCAACGTGGGTCGGGTGGCCCGGCGCCTCGGGGTCGACGTTGGGGCGGTGGTGGTGGCTGGTGGTCCGACCGGCGAGCGGCTCCTGGCCCTGGCCGCCACCGAGGGGTTGCGCACGGTGGCGGTGGCCACGGTCGGCGACACCAGGCAGAGCTTCACCGTGTCGGAGACGACCACGGGCCGTCAGTACCGCTTCGTGCTGCCGGGGCCGGCGCTGGCACCGGGAACGGTCGACGAGGTGGTGGCGGCGATCGTGAACCTGGCGCCCGGTCGGTGTGTCGTCATCTCGGGCAGCGTCCCGCCGGGAACCCCGGCTGGGGTGGTGGCGAGCCTCGTCGAGGCGCTCCCAGGTGTCGACGTCATCGTCGACACCTCCGGCCCCGAACTGGTGCGGGCGCTGACCTCACCGGCGGCCCTGGTCAAGCCGAGCGCCCGCGAGCTGGCCTCGGTGGTCGACCGGGAGCTGCGCACCGAACGCGACATCATCGATGCCGCCGACGAGGTGTTCGCCTCCGCTCGGGTCCGGGCCCTCATGGTCTCGATCGGTCCGGGCGGGGCGTATCTCGTGTCGAGAGACCACCCGCCGACCCGCCTCCGCCCCCCCTCGGTCAAGGTGGTGAGCGCCGTCGGCGCCGGCGACTCGCTGGTGGGCGGACTGGCCACTGCGCTGTGCCGGGGCGACGACCTGATCTCGGCCGCCGTGCTGGGGGTGGCGGCCGGCACCGCGGCGGTCATGACGCCGGGAAGCCAACTGTGCACCGCCACCGGCGTGGCCGAGCTGGTCGACCAGGTCCGGGTGGAGTGACCCCGCTACCCGACCGCCCTTCCCAGGGGCGCACCGTCACGGGGTGGCTCCGGGTCCGGTGGCCGTTCACCGACATCCGCTACGCCTCCCGGGACATGGCTGGGTGACGGGCGGCGACCGCCGGGCGCTCCGGTCGGTAGGTCTCCAGTTCTGGGTCAACGGGATGGTGTTCGCCTCGTTCCTGCCCCGCCTACCCGAGATAAGGACCCGCATCGACGCCGACCTCCGACTCGTCGGGCTTCTCCTGACGCTGGGGGCCACCGGAGGCCTGCTCGGTAGCGCGGTGGCGGAACGGGTGATCCGCCGGCTCGGCACCCGGACCGCCATGACGGGCGGGGCGACGGCCCTCGTCGCCGTCCTCCCGATCGTGGGGCTGGCCGCCACCCCCGCCGTCTTTGTCGCCGCCCTCGTCGCACTCCACCTCGCCGACGTGGTCACCGACATCTCGATGAACCTCCAGGCGTCCCGGCTCAGCGCCCGCCGCTCGGTCCCGGTGATGAACCGGCTCCACGGTCTGTGGAGCGTTGGCACGGTGGTGGGCGGGGTCGGGGCCACGATGGCCGCCGGCGTGGTGTCGCTGCAGGCCCACCTCGTGATCGTGTCGGTGATCCTCGGCCTCACCGTGGCCTACGTGGCCCCCGGATTGCTGACCGACGACGACCGGGGGGTCACGCCACCCGGACCGGCGGGGGTGGCGATGGACGGCGAGCCCGCCGGCCAGGACCGGTCGAACCCCGGCGGCGGAACACCCGACGCCGGCCGGAACCCGGGCCCCCGGATCGGTGCGGTGTCGTTCGCCCTGTTCGGGATGTTCGCCTTTGCCGTCGAGGCGGTTCCGCCCGAGTGGGCCGCCGTCCGCATGGTCGACGATCTCGGGGTCGATCCCGGGCGGGCCGGCGTGGCCTACGTCGCCGTCACCTCCGGCATGGTCGTCGGCCGCTTCGCCGGCGACTGGATCTCGACCCGCCTCGGGCCCTCGCTGAGCGGCTGGGGTGCGCTGGTGGCGGGGGTGGGCACGGCGGTGGCCACCCTGGCGCCGGGGGCGATCGTGACGGTGGCGGGCTTCGCCCTGATCGGGCTGGGGGCGTCGGTGCTGTTCCCCGCCCTCTACGACGCCGCCGCCCGCAGCCCTCACCGACCGGAGGCCAGGCTGGGGGCCATGACGGCCGGCATCCGCATCATTTCGCTCGTCCTGCCCGTCACCGTCGGCGCGCTCGCCGCTCATGACGGGGTGACGGTGGGGATGGCCATGGCCGCCGTCGGGTTGCCGTCGGCGGTGGCCCTCGTCGTGCTCACCCGGCCCGGCCGGGTCTTGTGAGCGGTCCGGAACCTCGCGGTCAGCGGGAGTGGGGAACCTCGCGGAACGGGAGGTCGCGGTCGACTTGAACGTCCTTCGGTAGCCCGAGACCGCGCTCGCCGATGACGACGGGTCCGCCCATGACCTGTCCGAGGCTGAACGGGGGACCGAGGGCGCCGGCATCGACCAGCTCGCTGGTGACGGCCCGGGCGTCGGTGCCGTGCAACCCTCGACCTCCGAGACCCTCGGGCCAGGTGGGGAACTGCCAACCGGCGGCGGCCAGGCGGGCCCACCAGTGGCGGACGGTGAGGTTGGGGTCCCAGTTGTCGCCCAGCCAGGCGCGCATCTCCCCCCGGAGGTCGTCGGTCGTCGGTCCCATGCCAGGCGACGCTATCCCACGTCTCCGTCAACGGGGAAGGTGACGGAGACGGTCGTCCGCTCCCCCGGATCGACGGGCCGTTCAGTCGGCGGTCGGGGAGTTGTGGGCGGCGATGGGGGTCTGACCTCCGACGCCGGCCTCGTTGAAGGCTGCGGCGGCCCGGTCGTTGTCCATGATCTTCGACAGGATGGCCTTACCGGCTCGGTCGAAGTACTCCCGGTTCTCCCGCACGAAGACGTTGGAGGCCCGCATCGGGGCCAGCTGGCCGTTGACCTCGGGCATGACGTGGCGGGCCACGAGATCCCAGCTCCGCCGGGTGGCCTCCGGATCGGCCCAGTCGTTGACGAAGCCGATGACCACGCCGAACCCGCCGGTGACCTCGTCCATCCGGCGGATGCGGGCGATGAGCTCGTCGGGGGTGCCGATGACGCCGGCCGAGTCCTCCCCCTCGGAGTAGAAGGCGATCGCCTCCTTGGTCGACCCGAGGGCGGGCAGGCCCGGACGCATCAGGGTGCCGACGTTGTACTCGTTGTGCCACTCGAGCAGCCCGTGCTCGACGTCGGCCCGGGCCTGCTCGACGGTCTCGGCCAGGTGGAAGTTGAACATCCCCCGCCAGTCGGCCCGGTCGACCGTCTGGTCGTGGCGGGCGGCCGCCTCCTCGGCGAAGCTCCACTGGAGGGGGAGCGAGGCCAGGCCCTCGGTCGACATCGACCCGATCGACAGCACCCCCATGCCGTGCTTGCCGGCCAGGGTCATGCCCGACGGGCTGATCATCGAGGCCGCCGCCATCGGGATCGTCTCCTGGTAGGGGAGGATCTGGAGGGCGGCGTCGTGCAGGGAAAACCACTCGCACTCATACGAGAAGCGCTCCTCCCCGGCCAGGAGGCGACGGATGACGCCGATGGCCTCGTCTTGGCGGTCGCGCAGCACCATGGGGTCGACGCCGAGGGTGTGGGCGTCGGACGGCAGGGCTCCGGGGCCGGTGCCGAACAGGGCCCGGCCGAAGCTCATGTGGTCGAGCTGGACGATCCGCTGGGCAACGTTGAAGGGATGGTGGTAGGGGAGCGACACGACACCCGTGCCCAGCTTGATGCGCTGGGTCTTCACCGCCGCCGCGGCCAGGAACATCTCCGGTGAGCCGATCATCTCCCACCCGGTCGAATGGTGCTCACCGCACCAGAACTCGTCGAAGCCGACCTTGTCGAGCAGCTCGACCAGCTCGAGGTCACGCTGGAACTGGAGGGTGGGGCTCTCACCGGGAAGGTGGTGGGGAGCGAGGAAGGCGCCGAATCGATGTCTCACCCGACCCACGTTACGATGGGGGGCGGGCCGGAGCCCAGCTCGTCCCGATCGGCGGGCGCCCGGTCAGCCGCTGTCATCGGGCGGGTGGAACACGATCTCGGTGCCGAGCCACATCGGTGATCGGGCCAGGTCGATGAAACGCCTCTCGTCCTCCAGGAGCTCCCGGGCCGCCTGGCGCGAGGCCGGTGAGGTGCCGGAGCGGAACGTCTCCACGTCGTCGACCCAGACCTCGGCGATCCCGTCGAACGGCGGCGGAGCGCCCCCGTTGCGGCGCTGGAGGGCGTCGTGCAGCTCGGGCTCGTCGAGCGTGTGGACCTGCTGGTAGCGGCGGATGCCCAGCACCTCGGCCCGGGCGGCGACGAGGGGGCCGTGCTCGTCACGCCAGTAGCGGGTGAACTCCTCGGGGCTGAGGTCGCTCCGGCGGCGGAGGCAGAACGTCAACTTGATCACGACGGGTCACCTCCGGTCCGATCGCGCTGGTCGTGCTGAGATCCGAAGATCGTGGGGGCGCCCCGGCGCGACCAGTCCGGGGCGGCCCGCATCCTCCGCCCGTCGACCTCGACCACCTGGGGGGCGTCGCCCCCGATGATCAGACCACCGCTGCGTCCCACGGCCCCGTTGGCCCCCAGGCCGGCGATCGGATAGGAGTCGACGGCGGAGTAGGTCTGGAGGAGGAGGGGCCGACCCCGGGGTGAGTCGTTGGGCCGCGAGCCGTGGACCATGGCGCAGTTGTGCACGGTGATCGACCCAGCGGGTCCCGTCAGCCAAACGACGGCGTCGAGATCGAGGGCGGCGACGTCGTCATCGCCCATGGCGCCGGCCCACGCCCCGTCGGGACCGTAGAGGTCGTGCAGCGGGCCCCGATGGGAACCGGGCACGACCCCCATCGGCCCCATGTCAGGGTCGACGTCGGTGAGGTAGACGCCGATCGTCAGGGGGGAGAAGTCGGTGTGGGGCCAGAACTGGATGTCCTGGTGCCACCGGACCTCATCGCCCCCATCGCTCCACTTGTAGTTCAGCTTGGAGTGGTGGAAGCGCACGGGCGCCCCCAGAAGCTCCATGGCCAGCTGGGCCGGTGGTCCATCGAGGATGAAGCGGCGGAACACCTCGTGGTGGTCGACGGGGGACACGAGACGGCGGAGGCGGGGGGCGTCGGCCCGGTGCCCCGGCTCGACGTCGATGGCCCGCGACGACTCGGTGAGCTGGCGGCTGGTCTCGACGAACTCGGCGGCGGCGGCCCGCAGCTCGCCCAGCCAGCGATCGTCGACAGCGGCCTCCAGCAGCAGGTACCCGTCGTCGTCGTACTGCTGCCGTTGGGTGGGCGACAGCATGGCGGGCGACAGCAGTGCCCGCTCGTCGGTTGACACGGTCATGACGATGCTCCTCCTGGGATCTAACGGTCGTAGACGATCACGCCGCGCATGTTCTTGCCGGCGAGGAGGTCGGCGTAGCCCTCGTTGATCTGGTCGAGGGTGTAGGTCTGGGTGATCAGCTCGTCGAGGCGGAGCTTGCCGCTGCGGTACAGGTCGAGCATCCAGGGGATGTCCCGACTGGGCGACGACGCCCCGAACAGCGCCCCCTGCAGCCGCTTCTGGTAGAGGGTGAGCTCCCGGGCGTTGACCTGCACCTCGGTGGCCGGATTCCCGATGCCGGTGACGACGACCGTGCCGGCCTTGCGGATGGCGGCGAAGGCCTCCTGGACGTGCACGGTCTCGAGCACACCGGTGGTGACGATGGCCGAGTCGGCGCCCTGGCCGTTGGTGACCGACTGGGCGAAGGCGGTGGCCGCCTCCATGTCGGCGAAGCTGTGGGTGGCCCCCACCTGCTCGGCCACCTCACGTTTCATCTGCACCGGATCGACGGCGATGACGTGGAGGGCGCCGGCGTGGGCCGCCCCCTGCACGGCGTTGATGCCGATCCCCCCGACACCCATGATGATCACCGTCTGCCCCGGCCGGACCTCGGCGGCGTTGACGGCGGAACCCCAACCGGTGCCGACCCCGCAGCCGGTCAGCACCGCCTTGTCGAGGGGCAGGTCGGGGTCGACCTTGATGGCCGACGCCACGTCGACGACCGTGCGCTCGCAGAACGTGGAGATACCGCACATCTGGCCGACGTCGCGGCCCTCGTAGGACAGGCGGAACGAGCCGTCGGGCCGGCACCCGAGGAGCAGGAACTGACCGAGGTCGCACAGGTTCTGCTGTCCCGACGCACACCACCGGCATCGGCCGCAGCCGGGGATGAACGACAGCACCACGTGGTCGCCGACCTCCCACCCCGGGGTGTTCGGCCCGACCCCGGCCACGATCCCGGCGCCCTCGTGGCCGCCGGCGAAGGGGAAGATCTCGACGTTGGAGTCGCCCTTGGCGTGGTGGTCGTCGGAGTGGCACAGGCCCGACGCCACCAGGTCGATGAGCAGCTCCCCCTGCCGGGGCTCCTCGAGATCGAGCTCGACGATCTCCCATTCGCCAGGGCTGCTCATCAGCACCGCACCTCTCGTCTTCATGACGTCGAGGCCCCCTTCGGGTCGTGGCCGCACGCCGTCGGCGCGGCCGGTTGCCGACAACGTTGGTCAACGGCGACGCTCACCGTCAAGCGGGTGCCGGCCCAGGTTGACCCCGGGACCGCCCGTCGGAGGGGCCCGGCGCCGGATGGTGCTACAGCCGGCCGGCGACGGCATCGGCGAACTCCTCGGTCGTCGCCGTGCCACCCTGGTCGACGGTGAGGGTGCGACCGTCGGCGTACACGGCCGACACCGCGCCGTCGAGCCGGCCCGCCGCCTCCTCGTTGCCGAGCCACCGGAGCAGCATCACCGCCGACAACAGCGTCGCCGTCGGGTTGATCCGACCCTGGCCCACGAGGTCGGGGGCGGTTCCGTGGGCCGACTCGAAGTAGGCCACCCCGTCGCCGTAGCAGCCGGACGGGGCCAGGCCCATGCCCCCGATCGTGCCCGCTCCGAGGTCCGAGAGCACGTCGCCGTAGAGGTTGGGCAACAGGAGCACGTCGAGCTCGTCGGGGGCGATGACCAGGCGGTGGGCCATGTCGTCGACGATGTAGGTCCGGAGTCGCACGTCGGGGTAGTCGGCTCCCACCTCCTCGACGATGCGGCAGAACCAGCGGTCGGTGGCGGGCAGCATGTTGGTCTTGGCCGACACGGTGAGGCTCGCCGGTCGACCCGACGCCCGGGCTCGTTCCCGGGCCAGCTCGTAGGAGAACCGGGCCACCGCCTCGGTTCCCTTGCGGGTGATGACCTTGGCCGCGTAGCGGCCCTCCCCGTCCCACGCCAGCCGGGCCCGGGGACCGACCAGGCCGCTGCGATGGAGATCGGCGGCGTCGCCCATGATGCCGACGTAGGCGTCCTCCAGGTTCTCCCGCACGATGACGTAGTCGAGGCGCTCGGGATGGGCCATGGGCGACCGGTACCCGGGCCGCCACTGGATCGGCCGCACGTTGGCGTAGGTGCACCGGCCCCAGCGGAGGTGGGCGATGCCGGGCGTCGTGCCGTTGCTCGACCCGAACAGCACGGTGTCGGCGGCGTCGAGGCGTTCCACCACGAACGACTCCCGTTCGGCCGCCCCCATCGTCGCCAGCTCGTCGCCCGGGGGCAGGACGTCGAAGCTCATGGGGAGGTCGAGCGCCTCGAGGACCCGGAGCGAGGCATACACCGCCTCGGGGGCGGCGTCGTCGCCGGGGACGACGGCGATCGTCGGCTGGGCAGGGTCGTCGGTCATACGTTGCTCCTGTGTCGGTGGGCCGGGGCGTCGGGGCTCAACGGTCGCCACGGCGGGGACCGGGGCGGAACGAGATCGGCAGGCTCGTGGGGCCGAACACGAAGTTCGACGACATCCACGACGCCGGTCCGGCGGGGGCCAGATCGTCGAGTCTGGTGAGCATCTCGGCCAGCAGGGCCCGGATCTCCAACCGGGCCAGATGGGCGCCGAGACAGAAGTGGGGACCCCCACCACCGAAGGCGACGTGGGGGTTGGGACGGCGGTCGATGTCGAGCCGGTGGGGTTCGTCGAAGGTGGCCGGGTCGCGGTTGGCGGCGCCGTAGAACATGACGACCTTGTCGCCGGCTCGGATCGGGCGGCCCCCGAGCTCGGTGTCGACCGTGGCGGTGCGCCGCATGTGGACCACCGGGCTCACGTAGCGGAGCAGCTCCTCGATGGCCCGGTCGAGGCGGCCCGCCGGGTCGGCCGTCAGCAGGGCCAGCTGGTCGTCGTTGGCGAACAGGGCGTGGAGCCCGGCACCCACGAGGTTGCGGGTGGTGTCGCCGCCGGCGTCGATCAGCAGCAGGAACCAGAGGAAGAAGTCGGTCTCGTCGGTCGGCCGCCCCGCCACCGTGCCGTTGGCGATGAGCGATCCGAGATCGTCGCCGGCCGGGTCGGCCCGCCGGCGGCGGTAGACGTCGCCGGCGTAGGCGGCCATGGCGGCCAGGGCCTCGGCCCGTTGGGTCGGGGTCACCGCCTCGGGGGCGGCGTGGAGGGTCTCGGTGTGGCGGTACAGGTCACGCCCGTCGACCAACGGGATGCCGAGGATGTCGGCGATGACGAAGCTCGGCATCTCACCCGCCAGGTCGGTCACGGCGTCGCACGAGCCGTCGGCCACGACCTCGTCGACGATGCGGGCCGCCAGCTCCGCCACCCGGTCCGAGAGGGCCGCCGCGGCGCGAGGGGTGAAGCGGCGGCTGACGAGCCGGCGCATCCTGGTGTGGATCGGCGGATCGGCCATCAACATCATCACGTGCTCGTCGTCGGCCACGGTCGGGCCGTCGGGGATCATGATCGTGGGACGGGACGAGAACCGCTCGGTGTCACGCCCGACGGCCTGCACGTCGTCGTGGCGGGTGAGGGCCCAGAACCCGGGCCCACCATCGGGCTCGGGGTGACGATGGACCGGATCGTTGACCCGGAGCCAGTCGAAATCGTCGTGGGGTTGACTCCCGGCGTAGCGGTGGAAGTCGAGCAGGTCGATGTCCGGACCGACGCTGTCGCTCATCGGCCAGCCACCGGGACCGCCGACCGCTCGGCGCCCGGCGGGGGTGCCTCCTCGCCCAGGAGGGGATGGTGGCAGGCGACGTAGTGGTCGGCGGCCACGGCCCGGATCTCCGGTTCCTCGGCCGCGCACCGCTCGTCGGCCACAGGGCATCGCGTCCGGAACCGGCACCCGCTCGGGGGCGCCACCGGCGAGGGGAGCTCGCCTTCGATGGCCTCGATGGCTCGCTGATCGACACGCGGGTCGGGCACGGGGATGGCGCCGATCAGGGCCGAGCTGTAGGGGTGAGCCGGACGGTGATACAGCTCGTCGGGGGGCGCGATCTCACACACCTTTCCCAGGTACATGACCGCCACCCGATCGGAGATGTTCTTCACGACCGCCAGATCGTGGGAGATGAAGACCATGGTCAGACCGTAGGTCTGTTTCATCGCTTCCAACAGGTTGAGGATCTGGGCCTGGACCGAGACGTCGAGCGCCGATACGGGCTCGTCGCAGATCAGCACCTTAGGATCGAGGGTCAGGGCCCGGGCGATGCAGATGCGCTGGGCCTGGCCGCCCGAGAACTCATGGGGCCGCTTGTCCAGGGCCACGTCGGGATCGAGGCCGACCGTGTTCAGCACCTCCCGCACCCGCTGCTCGGCATCGGCCCAGAACGCAGCCGACTGGCGCCGTTTGCGCAACTGACGCGGTACGGCGGCGACGGGGATGGCCAGGGCCAAGGCCAACCACCCGAGCGCGGTGACGGCATAGAAGGCGAGCACGGGCACGACCACGGCCAGCGCCGGACCCCAGAGCACCACCGACCCGGTCGACAGGGCGCCGCTGCCGGCGCTCTCGCCGACCGTCCACAGCACCACCCCGAAGCCGAGGACCGCCAGCACGAAGCGGAACCAGTGCCACACCCGATTCCAGATCGGCACCAGCCACCGGACGTAGCGCTCCCACAGGATCGACGGTCGGCTGCGTCCGAGACGCTCCAGCCAGTCGACGACGAGCGGCTCGGCCACGATCTCCCGGATCGTCCGTCGTGGATTGAGCGACGAGGTCGGATCCTGGAAGATCATCTGCATGTTGGCCCGGACCCGACGGATCCCGTCACGGCCGAGCCGGGTCAGGTCCTCGCCGTCGAGGAGTACCCGACCCGAGGTGGGGGATGGGACCTGCATCATCGCTCGCCCCGTGGTCGTCTTCCCACACCCGGATTCCCCGACCAGGCCCAACGTCTCCCCATCGCAAAGGTCGAGGCTGACGTCGGACACGGCGTGGACCTTCAGGCCCGTGCCGCCGACGCGAAACTCGACCACCATGTTCTCCACCCGCAGGAGGGCGTCGTCGGCCGGGCGGAGGTGAGCCTGCCCACTACCGGCCATCGTCTCGCCTCACCGGGCCGACGGGCCCGCACGGTCGGGGTCGGGAACGGGGTCGGGGGCTCACAGCATCGAGTCCTTGACGTCGACGTACTGGCGGAGACGGTCGCCGATGTAGTTGATCGACAACACGGTGAGGAAAAGGAACAGGGCGGGGAAGAACACGGCGTGAGGGGCGTTGTCGAGGTTGTCCCGACCGAAGTTGATCATCACGCCCCAGCTCGGCGTGTTGAGGTCGCCCAGGCCGAAGAAGGCCAGCGCGGCCTCGATGACGATGAGGAACGAGATACCGATGAGGGCGAAGGCGAGCATCGACGGCAGGACGTTCGGCAGGATCTCCCGGGTCATTATCCGCAGGTCGCGGGTGCCGATCGTACGGGCCGCCAGGACGTACTCCCGCTCGGTGCTCACGAGCACCCCGGCCCGGGTGATCCGGGCCAGGGTGGGGATGGAGAGGATACCCAGGGCCACGATCAGGGCCCGGGTGGGCGAGCCGGCCAGGGTCCGGAGAATCGGCAGTTCCGTCTGGGCCAGGAACAGGCCGAGGATCAGGGCCAGGATGAGGGCGGGGAAGGCGAGGAGGATGTCGATCCCCCCGGTGAGGATGCCCTCGATGCGTCGGCGGTAGTAGCCGGCGAGGAGGCCGATCGTGCCGCCGAGGAAGAACCCGATCGCCTCCGCGGATGCGGCGATGCCCAGCGACTTGCGGGCCCCGTAGATGGTGCGGGACAGGACATCCTTGCCGATGTTGTCGTTGCCGAACCAGTGCTCGGCCGACGGGCCCTGGCGGGCCGTTCCCCGGAAGGTGGCGTTCGGGTCCTTCAGTGGCAGCAGATCGGCCAGGATCGACACCAGCACCAGACCGACGAGCCAGGAGACGGCCAGCCAGAAGAACAAGCCGAGGCGTCGACGTTCGTAGTGTCCGTCGTCGATCGGCGGCTCGCCTGCGACCTCGTCGACGAGCGATCGGGCCAGGGCGTTGTCGCCGGGGTGCAGCTTGTCAGGCGATTGCTCGAGCATGGCGGATCCGTGGGTCGAGGACGGCGTAGAAGACGTCGACGGCGAAGTTGGCGAAGACGAAGCCGACGGCCAGGACCACCACGACGCCCTGCACCACCAACCAGTCGCGCTGGAAGATGGCGGTGGCCAGGTAGGTGCCGACGCCGGGCAGGTTGAAGATCGTCTCGAGGATGAGCGACCCACCGAGCAGGGTGCCGAGGTTGACGCCGGCCACCGTGAGCAGGGTGAAGCTCGACGGCCGGAGCGCATGGACGAGGAGGATGCGCTGGTTGGTCATCCCCTTGGCCTTGGCCACGTTGATGAAGTCCTCCTGGAGGGTGCCGATCATGTCGGAGCGCAGCAGCCGCATGTAGACCACGGCCTGACCGGAACCGAGGGCCAACACCGGCAGCACCCAGTGGGAGAAGTGCTCCCGGACGGATTCACCCAGGGGCACGTGGCCGATGGCGGGAAGGTACTCGCCGCCCCAGTCCCGCCCGAACAGCGAGAACCCTCCGAGCGCCACGAAGAACACCAGCATCAAGGCCAGCACGAAGTTGGGCACGGCCAACACGCCGAAGGCGGTCGTGGTGACGGCGTTGTCGACCCGTTGACCCGACCGGTAGGCGGTGTAGATCCCCAGGGGCAGGGCGATGGCCAAGGCAAAGAGCTGGGTGTAGACCATGTACTGCAATGAGATGGGCAGGGTGCGGGCCAGCCCGTCCCGCACCGGCTCGCGCAGGAACGGCGACTCCCCGAGGTCGCCCTTGGCGGCGTCGCCCAACCAGCGCAGGTAACGGGTCACCACGGGATCGTCGAGACGATTGACCTCCCGGAACTCGGCGATGGCCTCGGGGGTGGCGCCGTTGCCCAGGATGTTGATGGCCGGATCGCCGGGCAGCAGGTTGAGCATGATGAAACTGAGGAAGGTGACGGCGAGCATGACCGGGAGCAGGGACATCAGCCGGAAGGCGACGTAGCGGGCGCTGACACGGGCGGCTGCGGCGGTGAAGATGGCCAACAGCAGCAGGGCGGTGAGGGCGATGTTGAGGTCGAGAAGACGCGACAGCACGACCACCACCAGGGCAGCCGCCGTGGCCACGAAGCCGACGTTGCGCGCGAATCTGGGCATGGACTCACCCCCTCGTTTCCTGCCGGCCGTGCACGTGCGGCTGTGACGACGAGCACATGATGGCACACGGGTCCGACGAGCGCATGCCGCTGAGGCCGGTCGGGGAGGGCTTGCCTCCGGCCCAAGGACCCGGGATCATGGGACGGGTCGAGCCCGCCGAGCGGCGGAGCGAAGCGTCGCACGACGCCGACGTCGACGCCCACGAGGGGACCACGGGCCATGACCACGACCGCACCGACCGCCACCGGCGCCAGCTCGAGCGGGGGGCACCGGCCGCTGCTCGAGGTGGACAACCTCCGCACCCACTTCCGGACGCCCAGGGGCCTCGTCAAGGCGGTCGACGGCGTGTCATTGACGCTCGAGCGCGGCCGGACACTGGGGCTGGTGGGGGAGTCCGGCTCCGGCAAGAGCGTGCTCTCGCGCTCGATCATGCAGCTCTTCCCCAAGCGCAACGTGGCCACCAGCGGCACCGTGCGCTTCGACGGTCGGGACCTGACGGCCATGACGCCCAAGGAGCTGCAGTCGTTCTGGGGGCGTGAGGTGGCGATGGTGTTCCAGGATCCGATGACGTCGCTCAACCCCGTGATGAAGATCGGCAAGCAGCTCACCGAAGGTCTGCGCAAGCACCTCGGTCTCGACCGGGACCAGGCCGATGCCCGGGCGCTGGATTTGCTCCGCAACGTGCACATCCCGGAACCGGAGCAGCGCCTCGGCGAGTACCGTCACCAGTTGTCGGGGGGCATGCGCCAGCGGGTCACGATCGCCATGGCCCTGGCCTGCAACCCCAAACTGCTGTTCGCCGACGAAGCCACCACCGCCCTCGACGTGACCGTCCAGGCCCAGATCCTCAACCTCCTCCAGGATCTCCAGGAGGAGCGGGAGATGGCCATGGTCCTCGTCACCCATGACCTGGGCGTCGTGGCCGGCCGCACCCACGACATCGCCGTCATGTACGCCGGGCGGATCGTGGAGAAGGCGCCCACGCCGACCCTGTTCGCCAACATGAAGATGCCCTACACCGAGGCCCTGCTCCGCTCGATCCCCAAGCTGGAGAACCCGAGCCACACCCCCCTCCAGGTCATCGGGGGGCGACCCCCCGACCTTATCGATCCCCCGCCGGGCTGCAAGTTCAGCCCCCGCTGCCCCTACGCCCAGGAACGGTGCCATCACGAGGAGCCGCCCCTCCTACCGGCAGGGGAGCCGGGTCACTCTTTTGCCTGCTGGTACCCGGTGGGGACGGTGGAGAACGGGGAGGCGCTGGCGCGCAACCTAGCCCAGGGCCTGGCCCAGGCTCGGGTCGTGGTCGAGTCACGACCGGCCGAGGCCTGAGCGGACGTCGGTCGGGCTGCGAGGCGTTCGGCCGGTCCTCGCGCGAAGCGGGGGTCTGGGACTCGACGCCGGCCGGCGAGGCCTCGGCCGGTGCGCTAGCGTGTGGCGGAACTGACGGGGGTTTGACGAGGGCCACGACGATCAGGTCGGCGCCAGCGGCCCGCCCCGTCCAACCGAAAGACATATGGGGGAGTGATGTCACGACTATCACGGACGTTCCTGCTCAGGCTGCTCGTCCTCCTGACCGCCTCGACGCTGGTGGCCGCGGCCTGCAGCGCAAGCGACGACGATGACGAGGAGGGCGTGGATGCGGTGGCCGACGAGGCCGAGCAAGCCCAGACCGAGGAGGTGGAAGCCGGAGAATCGGCCGGCGAGGACATCCGCGAGGCCGCCGGGGATCCAGTCCACGGGGGCACCCTGGTCTACGGGATCGAGGCCGACGTGGCCAACGCCTGGGCGCCGTACGGGCTGACCTGTTCGATCTCGTGCGCCATGCCGCTCGGCGCCATCTCCGACCCGCTGTTCGACTTCGACGCCGACGGCACCCTGGTCCCTGTGCTGGCCGAGGGGATCGAGTCGAACGAGGAGGCCACCGAGTGGACGATGACGCTACGCGAGGGCGTCGTGATGCACGACGGTGAGCCGTTCGACGCCACGGCGGTCGCCTACAACATAAACCTGTGCCGCGCATCGCCGCAGCGAGGCCAGGACTTCCTCCTCGTCGACGACGTCGAGGTGGTCGATGACCTCACGGTCAGGTTCATCCTGTCGCAGCCGTGGGCCGCTTTCCCGGCCGCCGCCCTCGACACGCCGTGCGGCACCCACCTGATGGCCCCCTCGTGGTTGAAGACCCTCGAGTCCAACCCGCTGCGGACCGAGAGCCGGTTCACCGGCACCGACCTGATCGACCAGGAAACGGTCGACACCGAGCCCACCGGCGATCAGGCGGCGCCCGTGTCGATGGGCCCGTTCAGGTTCGTGTCGTACACCCCGGGCAACGGTAACGGGATGGTGGTCGAACGGTTCGAGGACTACTGGCGGGGCGATGGGCCCAACTCGGTGACCGGGGAGGGCCTGCCCTACCTCGACGGGATCGAGTTCGTGATCACCGTCGACATCGCCAGCCGTTCGGCCGGCCTCCAGTCGGGTCAGTTCGACATCATGCACACCGCCAACGCCGACGAGATCGCCGCCTTCCGCGAGGAGGGTGACGACTTCGTGCGCATCGAGGCCAACAAGTTCGGCGAGACCAACTTCTTCCTGATCAACCAGGCCGACAACGACGAACTCGACCCGGAGGGAGCCAACGCCACGAATCCGCTGGTCGACGTGCGGGTCCGGCGGGCCCTGGCCACGGCCATGGACCGGGACCGTCTGGTCGAGGAGCGCGGGGCCGGCATCGTGGAGGCGGCCAACGGGCCCTTTGCACCGGGTCAGCCCGGCTACCTGGAGGACAACGGCTTCCCGGCCTACGATCCCGACGCCGCCCTCGCCCTGCTCCAGGAGTACGTCGACGACCCCGAGCGGAGTGACGGCAAGGCGGCGGGTGACCCGATCGCCTTCGAGTTCAACACCACCAACGATCCGTTCAACGTGGAGACCAACCAGCTGGTGGCCGCCATGTGGGAGGAGGCGTTCGGCGACCTGATCGACGTGACGGTGACACCGATCGAGCAGGGCCAGTACGTGGCCCTGGCCGTGGCCGGCGAGTACGAGGTACAGGGTTGGCGCCAGCACGGCGGGGCCGATCACGACACCCAGCTGCGGTTCTGGATCTCCGACACCGTGGCCCCGATAGGGACGCCCACGTTCAACTTCGGCCGCTTCCACGATCCGGATCTCGACGAGCTGGCGGCCGCTTCCCGGATCGAGACCGACCCCGAGGTCCGGATCGGCATCTTCGAGGACATGAACCGCCTGTTCGCCGAGAAGATGTACTACCTGCCGTGGAGCTGGACCCTGTGGGGCATCATCGGTCGACCCTACGTCCAGGACATCGCCCCGCTGACCACGGCGGAGGGGGTCGAGACGTTCCCCGTGATCGCCGGGGCCCACTCGATGACCCAGATGTGGTGCCTGGAGGGTGTCTGCGAGTGAGCATCGGACGGTGCTGAGCGCCGTCGGATCCCAGATGGTGGCCGCCGGCCCCACGCCCTACGGTGTGGGGCCGGCGGCGCGGCCGCCCCAGACACCGGAGAAAGGACCACCGGGCCCATGGGCTTCCGACTTGCCAACGTCGACGGACGGGCAGCGCTCGTCGCCGACGAGCACTACTACGACCTGGAGGCGGTGAGCGGCGCCCGTCTCGGGAGCAGCCCGATGGCGGCACTCGGGCACGCCGAGCAGCTGCACGAGCTGTCGGCCGGTCTCGATCGGGCCACGCCGACCGGTGCCCTGGCCGATGTCGTGCTGGGCCCCCCCGTACCGGCTCCCCAGAAGTCGTTCGGCATCGGCCTGAACTACTCCAACCACGCCGCCGAGTCCGACATGGAGCTGCCCGAGAACCCGGTGGTGTTCACGAAGTTCCCCTCGTGCCTGGTTGGTCCGACGGCCGACGTCGAGCTCCGCAGCGACCGGTGCGACTACGAGGGCGAGCTCCTCGTGGTCATCGGCCCCGGGGGCAAGGACATCGCCCTGGACCAGGCCTGGGACCATGTGATCGGCCTCATGGTGAGCCAGGACATCTCCGACCGCCCGGCCCAGTTCATGGCCCAACCCCCCCAGTTCAACCTGGGGAAGTCGTTCGACACGTTCGGGCCGATCGGGCCGCTCCTCGTCTCGACCGACGAGGTGGCCGACCGTGACGACCTCCACTTGACGACGGCGATCAACGGCGAGGTCCGCCAGGACGACACGACGGCCAATCTGATCTTCGACGTGCCGACGCTCGTCTCGTTCCTGTCATCGATCACCACGCTTGTCCCCGGCGACATCATCTTCAGCGGTACTCCTGCCGGGGTGGGTGCGGCCAGCAAGCGTTACCTGGCCGATGGTGACGTCATCACCACCACCATCGACGGTCTGGGCACGATGACGAACCGCTGCGTTCGCGTCTCCGACTACCGGTGAGGATCGGCGCCGCCCTCCCCGCCGGATCGATCGGCGGTGGACCTCCAGCGGCCGGCACCGTGGCCGACTCGGCCCGCCGCCTCGAAGACGCGGGCTACCGGTCGATCTGGGTCTTCGATGCCGTGGGCCGGGGGTTCATCCTCCCCGACCCGCTGATGGCGCTGGCCGTCGTGGCCACCGTCACCGGCGACGGGGTCGAGCTCGGCACCGGGGTCCTCCAGCTGCCGATCCGCAACACCCCCGAACTGGCCCATCGCATCCTCACCCTCCACCTGCTGGCGGGCGACCGGTTGCTTCTCGGCATCGGCCCCGGCTCGACGGCCGCCGACTTCGCCACCTTCGGCGGCTCGTTCGACGACCGCTTCTCCCGCTTCGAGGACCAGCTCGACGAACTGCGATCGTGGCTCGGCACCGGCGCCCACGGCGAGGCCGATCTGACACCGTGGCCGTCCGTGGCCGGCGGTCCCGGCCTGTACCTCGCCGGGTGGCGGGGCCGGTGGGTGGAGCGGGCGGCAGACGAGGCCGGGTGGATCGCCTCGGCCGCCTACGCCGACGACGACACGCTGAGCGACGCCATCGGTCGGTTCCGCCGGGCGGGCGGACGCCGGGCCGTCGTGACCAACGTCCAGGTCGGCCCCGACCTCGAGGCCGCCCGGCGACGGCTGGAGCAGTTGTCCGCGATGGGCTTCGACGATGCCATCCTGTTTGATCTGACGCCAACCGACGAGCGGTTGGCGGCCATGGCCGACACCGTGTGAAGAAGGAACATCATGCTCGACTTCCGACTGAGTCCCGACCTCGAAGCACTCCGTGAACGGGCCCGCACAGTGGCGGCCGACGGCGTGGCCCGCTTCGGCCGCCACAACGACAGCTGGATCAACGGGTTCTCCAAGGACTTCGCCCGGGTCATGGCCGACGAGGGCTGGATCGGCATGGGGTGGCCGAGCGAGCACGGCGGCCGGAACCGGCCGCCGATCGAGCGGGTGATCGTGGCCGAGGAGATGATCAGCGCCGGGGCGCCGATCGCCGCCATGTGGTTCGCCGACCGGCAGATGGGCCCGTCGCTGATCGCCTACGGCACCCCCGATCAGCAGGCGGAGTACCTCCCGGCCATGCTGACCGGAGAGACCACGTGGTGCATCGGCATGAGCGAGCCCGACGCCGGGTCGGACCTGGCGTCGCTCAAGACGTCGGCGGAACGCAACGGCGACGAGTGGATCATCAACGGGCAGAAGATCTGGACCAGCTTCGGCGACGTCGCCGACTACTGCTACCTCATCTGCCGCACCACGGCCGACGGCCCACCCCACAAGGGGATATCCGAGATCATCGTGCCCATGGACAGCCCCGGTGTCGAGGCCCGTCCCATCACCGACATGACCACCAACCGCCACTTCTGTGAGGTCTACTTCACCGACGTCAGGGTCCCCGTCCACAACCTGGTGGGGGTGGAGGGCGACGCCTTCAGCCAGACGATGCGGCAGCTGGAACACGAGCGGGGCGGCATCGACCGTCTCATGTCGAACCGGGCGCTGTTCGAGATGGCGCTCGAGCGGGCCGACACCGACGACCCCCTCGTGCGCCAGGAGATCGCCGCCCTCGAGACCGGCTACCGACTGGGTCGCCTCCTCGTCTACCGCGAGGTTCTCCGGCAGGCCCCCGCCGGGTTCAGCGCCGCCACCAAGTGCTTCTGCACCGAGCACGAGTGGCGGGTGGCCCAGTTCGTGGCCCGGGTGCTCGGGCCCGACGCCACGCTCTTCAACGACATCACCCACGGCCTGCTGTACGCCCCCGGCTACACGATCATGGGCGGCACGTCCAACATCATGCGCAACATCCTGGGCGAGCGGGTGCTCGGACTGCCCCGCGAACCCCGGGCGTAACCGTCACCCGACGCCGACGCCCGGACGGTCGGTCAGCCGGTCGGGGCGGCGCCCCGGTGCCCGGCCAACTGCTCGGTGAAGCGGCGGAGCGACGCCGGGGCCGCCACCCCGAGTCCATCGGCCAGCGCCAGGGCCTCGGCGGCCGTCGTCGCGGCCTCGTCGAGCAGTGCCGGATCGCTCGATCGGCGGTAGCCGCGAACCAGGTGGTGGGCCAGATCGCTCAGCCGTTGCACCTGTTCGGGCGCATCCGGCGGGGCCGAACGCACGGCACGGCGGGCCATGGCGATCGCGCCCTCGAGGACCCGGTCGTCACCCCCGACCGTGTGGAGCCGGACGAGGTGGTTGGCCAGCGCCGCCAACCGGCCAGGGACCTCCGGCCCGTCCGGCACCGTCGCCTCCAGGGCCCGGCGGGCATGGAGCACGGCCTCGTCGACGAGCGCCCGCTCACCGGTCACGGCGTGGAGCGAGGCCAGGCGGTCGGCCAGGTTGGCGTGGTAGCGGGCCCGTTCCCGGTCGTCGTCGGCGGCAGCGGCCACGGCCGACCGAGCGGCCACCGTGGCCTCGGCCAGCATGGCGGCGTCGTTGGTGCGGACCCAGCGACGGGCGAAGCCGTTGGCCAGCTCGTTGAGCAGCGCCGGTCGTTCGGGCCCGCCTGCGGGGGAGGCCTCGATCGCCCGCCGCAGCACCGTCACCGCCCGATCGTGGAGCTCCTCTCGGCCCTCCAGGTCGTAGAGGGTGAAGCACCGGGCGGCGAGCGCCCGCAGTCTCGGTGGGATCTCGCCGCTACCGAGTGGGGTCACGTCCACTGCCGCCTGCGACAGGTCGATCGACTCGCGTAGCGTCTCGGTGTCACCGGACGAGCCAGCGGCGAGGGCCAGGCGTTCGGCCAGTCGACCGAGGTGGGCGGCCACGTCCATCGACAGGCGTGACGACTCCTGGACCGAGCGACGGGCCGCACCTACCATCTCGTCGATCAGCGTCTCGTCCCCGGTCCGGCGGTGGAGTTGAGCGAGCCGATCGCTGAGGCCGTCGAGGTGCGCCGGCAGTTCGGTCGAATCGGGGGCGGTGGCCGCCACCGCCGACCGTGACAGCCGGACGGCCTCCTCGAGCTCACCCGATGTGCCGACCGGGGTGTCGGCGAGACGGCCCAGCCGCGTCGACTGGGCGTGCAACCTCCCCGCCGTGCGGGGATCGTCGGGCGGTAGCTCGGCCACGGCCCGCCTTCCGATGACCACGGCCCGCTCCAGGAGCCGGACCTGGCCGGTCGACCGGTGCGCCTCGTCGAGGTAGCCGGCGAGATCGGCCAGCCGGCCGGGGCGGCTGGCGTCCTCGGCCGAGGTCTGCTCGACGGCCTTGGCCGCCGCCACCACCGCCCGTTCGATCTCGGCCCGATCTCCGCTGGTGGCCCAGCGGCGGGCGGCCTCGGCCGCCTCCGCCGCCAGTCGGACCCCCTCGTCGACATCGTCTCCACCGTCGACGCCCGCCCCGCCGTCCTCGCCGTCGGGAGCGACCGGCTGCTCCTCGGCATCGGGAGGAGCCGGTGAGGCTTCGACGGTCTCCTTCCGGTGGGCGTCCTCCTCGAGCCGTTCGAGCAGGGCACGACGGCGGCGGAGCGCCTCGGTCTCGCTGGGCGGTGTCGTCTCCACCGCCTCACGGACCAGGGCCACGGCCTCGTCGAGGGTGAGCCGGTCACCCGTCTGAGCGGACCGCAGCGCCAGGGCAGCGGCCAGGCCGCTCGCCACCTCGCCCCGGTCGACCGCCGAGGGACGCTCCAGGGCCAGGCGGCCGGCCGCCACCGCCTCGTCGACCAACCCCGGGTCGCCGTTGACGCCGTGGAGGCGCAGCAGCAGGCGACAGAGCTCACCGGCATACCGCGCCCTGGCGTCCTCGTCGCCACTGGCCTCGACGGCCCGGCCGGCGGCCAACACGGCCTCCGCCAGCGAGTCGGAACGACCCGTGAGCTCGTGCTGCCGGGTCAGCATCTTCGCCAGGCCGTGCAGATGGGCGGCCAGCTCCTGGCTGTCCGACGGGGTGGCCCTGATCCGTCGGCGGGCCACGGTGATCGCCTCGTCGAGCGCCCGACCGTCGCCAGACCCGTCGGCCAGGGCCAGGAGGTTCTGGCCGAGGTGGTCGAGGCGGGCGAGCAGGTGGGGGCTGGTGACCGGCGTCGCCCCCACCGATCGCCGACCGAGATCGATGGCCTCGGCCAGCGCCGAGGGGTCGTCGTCGAGCCGTTGCACCAGGGTCAGGGCGACGGCGCCGGCGTGGAGGGCCGACGCCTGGTCGTCCGAGCCGAGCTCCACCGCAGCCCGGACGGCGGTCACGGCCTCGTCGAGCGCCGCCCGCTCGCCCGTCGAGCGATGACGGTCGAGCGACCACCACGCCAGGCGCCGCCAGCGGGCCCCGAGGACCGGATCGTCGGGGGCGCTCCTCTCGACGGCCCGGCGCTGCAGTTCGCACGCCTCGGCCAGGGTGCCGTCGTCGGCCACCGCCCGATGCTGGCGCCGCAACAGCTCGGCCGCCACACCGAGCGCCTCGACGGTCTCGGACGGGTCGGGCTCGGTTTCGACGGCCTGTCTGGCGGCGGCGATGGCCTCGGCCAGATCCGACGGATCACCCCGGTGGAGGTACCGGCGACGGAGGGCCGACGCCAGCTTCGTGGCGCGCCGGGCAACCAGGTGTCGATCGCCGTCGCCGTCGCCGTCGGCCGCGGCCCGCAATGCGGTCACGGCCTCGTCTAGATCGGCCGCTTCCCCCAGCTCGGCCCTGGCCAGCCGGGCATCTCCCAGGGTCTCCAGGTGTCGCGCCCGGCCGTCGGCGTCGCTCGCCCCGGCGAGCGAGCGCCCGGCGGCGACCACGGCCGCCTCGAGATCGCGCCGCTGGCCGTCGAGCCGGAACCGCTCCAGCAGGAGGAGGCTCCGACGGTGGAGGCGGGTGGCCGTCACCGGGTCGCCGTCATCGCCGGGCGGTACGTCCGATGCCAGGGCCCGGTCGAGGTCGGCCCGGTCACCCCGGAGGGTGAAGCGATCGCCGACCTGGTCGGCCACCATGGCCTCGGCGGCGACCGCCAACGGGCCGTCGACGAGGGTGGCCGCCCGTTCCGCCACCTCGATGGCCCGATCGTATCGCTCCGGATCGCCGTCGCCGTGGCGGGACCGGTCGATGAGGATCTGTGACAGCAGCAGCAGGCGGCGGGACGCCGCCTCGCCGGCGGTTGGCCCGACCTCGAGGGCTCGTTCGATCGTCGTCTCCGCCTCCGTCAGGGGCGCAGCGTCGCCGTCGAGGCGGTGCAGGGCGATGAGGTGGGCCGCCACCCGCTCCCACCGATCGGCCACGTCCGGGGCAGCGTCGCTGGCCAGCTGGGCCGAGCGGCGACCAAGGGTGACGGCGTCGGCCAGCAGCTCGCGGTCGCCCGAACGGCGATGGAGGGCCACCAGGCGGTCGGCCAGCGGCCCGAGGATGTCGGCGCCGTGACCGCCCTCGGTGTCGGGCAACACGGCCGCCCGTCTGGCCGCCAAGCGGGCATCGGCGAGGTCGGCCCTCTGGCCGGTCACGGCGAACCGGTTGAGCAGCGTGGCCGACAGCACCGCCAGGGCCCGCCGCTGTCGGCCGTCAACGGGTTCGGCCCGCTCGGCCGCCGACCGGGCGACGGACACCGCCACGTCGAGCGGTTCCGGCAGACCGGTGCGGGCGGCCAGACCGGTGGCGGCGCCGACCATCCGGTTGAACAGCTCGGTCACCCGGGTCGGTTCGACCGAGGCGTGGAGCTCATCGAGCAGGGAACGGGCCTCGATGAGGGCCGCCACGTGACCGGGGTCGTCGCCGTGGTTCGCGGCGCTGATGATCGCCTCGGCTGCGGCGAGGGCCCGGCCCGGTCGGCGGGCGCTCGTGTCGCCTGTCACGGCGACGGCCTGGCGGGCCAGGTCGGCCGCCTCCTCCAGGGTCGCCGTATCGCCGGTGGCGGCGAACGAGCGGCGCAGGAGCCCGACCAGGCCGTCGAGACGTCCGGGCAGGCGTGGGTTGGCCGGCGGGGTGACCACCACCGACCGCCGGGCGACGGCGACGGCCTCACCGAGCAGTTCCGGCGAGGGGTCGACGTCGAGCAGGGCCTCGATCCGCTCGACGAGGTCGTCGAGCCGGGCTGCGAGGTCGACGTCGTCGGGTGCGGTCTCCGCCGCCGCCTGGCGCGAGCGGGCGAGCGCCTCGTCGAGCACTTCCCGCCGACCGTCGAGGCGGTACACGTCGGCCAGGTGGGAGGACAGGTTGGCCAGCAGCGCCGGGCGCTGACGGGACCCGGCCCCGTCCACCGCGACCCGGGCGGTGGCCACGGCCTCCTCCAACAGGTCGCGCCGACCCGTCACCGCGTAGCCGTCAGACAGTCGATTGGCGAGGTTGTTGAGACGGAGCGGCAGCTCGTGGCTGTCGGGGGCCGTCGCCGCCACCGCGACCCGGGCCACGGCGATCGCCTCGTCGAGCACCGGCTGCCCCGCTCCGAGGTCGTGGAGGCGGGCGAGCCGCACGGCCAGGTTGTTGAGCTGGGATCCGCGTCCGGGGACGGACCGCCCGGCGGCGACGACGGCGGTGTCGTCGGCCGGGGCGGCGACGGCGTCACGGGCCGCCTCGATGACCCGGGGGAGGAGATCCCGGTCACCGGTCTGGGCGAAGAGATCGGCGAGGACGGTGACGAGCCTGACCCGGCGGGCGATGGGCGCCGGGTCGGAGGCCGCGATCGCCCCTTCGGCCCAGGTGAGCGCCTGTCGCAACCGTCGGGCGTCGCCGTCGTCGCGCCCCAATCTGGCCCCGGTGGCAGCCACGGCGTCGGCGATGGTGGGAAGGAGGGCGGGGTGGGCCGAGCCGAGGACCGCCTCGAGATCCCGGCCGTCGAGCTCGACGAACGACGCCCGCACCCGATCGAGGAGGGCCGGATCGGGCTGGGAAGCCAGGGAACGAGACGCTCCGAGGAGGTCGACCAGGGCCTTCAGTACCGTCCGGTCCTCGATCCAGGCCAGCGTCGAGGCCTTGGCCTGGAGGTGATCGGCCAGCGGCCCGTCGCCCCGATCGGCCGCCGTCGCCGCTCGCCGCACGAGCAGCGCCACAACGTCGAGGGAGTGGAGCGCCGGGAGCTGGGCCATGATCGCGGCCTCGTCGGCCGGGTCGGCGGCCACGAATCGCCGGATCGAACGGACCATCGCCTCCACGTGCGCTCCCGGCACCTGCTCCCGCTGCCCACCCTCCATGGCTCGACCGACTTCTCCGCTCTTCGCCCGTCGACCGGACACGCTAGCACCGTGCCCATCGAGCACCGATCCCGACAAGGCCCGAGCGACCGGTGACGATGGACTCCATCGGGTTGCCGGCGCGATCGTTCCTGCACCATGCTCCGGGGATCGGCCCCGGCCGACAGGCGCACGAGATCACCCGAGGTTGCTTCATGACCGAATCCGCGGATGGCGCTCCCCCCTCGACCCCGGGGGCCAAGATGCTCTATCTGATCAGGCGACGGCCCGACGTCACGCACGAGGAGCTGGTGGCCCACTGGTTCGCCAATCATATGCCGAACGTCATCCGGACCCAGGAGCAGCAGGCCAGCAGCGGGAGGGTCCACGCCCGCCGCTACCACGCCACCCTGTTCAAGGCCGACCGCCACGGCGCTCACCCGTGGGATGGCATGGCCCAGCTCTGGTTCGATCGGGCCCTGCCCCGGCCCGACGTACCCCACGGCACCGACCCCGCCGACAGCTTCCAGGAGCGGGCCGAACCCTACGTTCCGTGGGCCACGACCGAGTACGTCGTGCTCGACGGGGGCGACCGGCTCCCGATCGAGCCCCTCACCCTGAACCCGCCGTTCCCCACGACGCGGTCGGGCTTCCACAAGGTCACCTTCCTGGTGGCGGCCAGGGACGGTGCCGACACATCGGCCCTCTTCGCCCACTGGCTTGGGGTCCACGCCGCCAACGTGGCCGACGTCATGGCCGCCGTCGGCGGGTTCCGCTACGTGATCAGCCACAGCGTCGATCCCGGGGTGGAGCGGTTCGCCGGCATGGCCGAGCTGTACTTCCCCGACGAGGCGGCGTGGGCCGAGTTCCAGAACACGATTCGGTCCGATGGGATGGAGGAATGGGCCGACGGCAGGAACACGGTCGTACTGCGGTCGAACACGGAGATGATCGGCATCCCCTGAACCCGTGATCCCCTGAGCGCGGAGGTCGCCGCCGATGCCGGAGCCCGGCCCAGGAGGAGTGGCCATCGAGATGACGGGGCCACAAGGGGTGACGTGGAGCGACAGGCGAGCTACAGTCCTCGGCGGCGAGCGGAGTCGCGACCCCCCTGGTTTTCGTCATGACTCCCCTACATGTCCGTGTTCGCCTACCGCTGGCCAGGGCCGTCCCACTCATCCGGCCCATCGCTCGCCTCCTCGCCCTGCTCACGGGCATCGTCGGTGTGGCGGTGCTGACCACCACGCCCTCAGCGGCCTCGCCCCGGGCTGCGGCCCAGGACGACGCGGCGTCTGTCCACGACATCGTCTTCCCGGTCGTCGGGCCGGTCGAGTACAGCGACACCTTCGGGGCGTGCCGGGGGACGGGTTGCCACCGCTCGCACAAGGGGGTCGACATCTTCGGCCACAAGCTCGCCCCACTGGTGGCGGCGGCCGACGGGACGATCTCGGGGCTGCGCCGCTCGTCGCTCTCCAATGCCGGCAACACGGTCATCATCGACGGCGACGACGGCTGGCGGTACCTGTACCTCCACGTCAACAACGACAGCCCCGGCACCGACGATGGAGCCAACCCTCAGGCCTGGATCGCCCCCAACCGGCTCCGGGTCGGTGACCGGGTCGCCGCCGGCGACGTCGTCGGCTACCTCGGCGACTCGGGGAACGCCGAGACGACGCCCGCCCACCTCCACTTCGAGATGCACCGACCCGACGGCACCGTCATCAACCCCACGCCGAGCGTGGCCGCCGCCGACGCCGCCGGGCGTGAGGTCTCGATGTTCTCCCTGGCCTCGACCCCGGAGGCCCGTGCCGAACACGCGCCGCTGATCGACGCCTGGTACCGGGCCCTGCTCCGGCGGGAGCCGACCCCGGCCGAGCTGTTCGCCTGGGCCGACCGGTTCGCCATCGGCTTCGGCTCCCGCGACGATCTGATCGCCGACCTGACGATGGCCCCCCAGCGGCACCGTCCGGCGGGGGCCGTGGTGCGGGCCTACCACGTCGCCCTGGGCCGGCGGCCGAACATGGTCGAGCTGCAGCTGAGCGAGCGGCTCCACCGCGAGGGGGCGGAGACCCATGACATGGTCGTCGAGCTGTTGGCCGGTGACGAGTTCGAGGAGCGGTACGGCCAGCCGAGCGATGCGGATTTCGTCGACATCATCTACCGCAACGCCCGCGGCCGGGCACCCGCCGCCAGCGTCCGCCGCTACTGGCTCGGCCAGTTCACCTCCGGGCGGCCCCGCATCGAGATGGCGACCTACTTCGCCGACTCGTACGGGGTGAAGGACCTCACCTGGCACGATCTCGAGGTCATGCAGGCCTTCCGGGCCGCCCTCGACCGGCTGCCCACCGACGCCGAGTTCGACCGCTGGGTGGCCCACCTCGACGGCGGTGGCCTGATCGTCGACGTCGTCGACGCCATCAAGGAGTGATCGAGGACCGACGAAGGTCGGGCCGGGGTCGGATCAGGACGGCAGGGGGGTCGACTGGTAGCAGAGCGCCTTCCAGGCCCCGTCCTGGTCGACCCAGATGATGCTGTAGCGGCTGTCGAGGTTGACGTCGCGCCCCCCGGCGACCACATGGAAGGCACAGCGGCCGATGACCATGGCGGTGGATCCCACGATGCGGATGTCGGTCTCGGTGCGGGTCTCGCTGCGGTAGTCGAACGTGCCCTTCTCGATCGCCTCCAGATAGCTCGCCTTGGTGTCGACCAGCCCGTTGGAGTGGGTGTAGGACAGCTCGTCGGCGAACAGGGAGCGCAAGGTCTCGAGGTCGGCATCGATCAGCGCCTTCCAGCGGCGGTCCTCGAGAGCGGCGATGTCGTCTGGGGTGGTGGTCATCGCCCCTTCCTACTCGCCGCCGACGGGCGGATCCAACTACGTTGGTGGCAGGGCCGCCGACGTCACGCCGGCCGGCCGGGGTCCCCGGAGCCGATGCCGGCGGGACCCAAAGGAGGACCGACGATGCCACCGTTCACCATCCAGCCGATGACGGGAGCGCTGGGAGCCGAGATCGCCGGCCTCGACCTGGCCCAACCGCTCGACGACGAGACCGTGGCCGAGCTCCGGGCCGCCTTCAACGAGAACCATGTGCTGGTCTTCCGGGACCAGGCGCTGAGCCCGGTCGAGCAGATCGCCCTCGGTCGGCGGTTCGGCCCGCTCGGCACCCACCCGTACGTCGAGGCCAACCCCGACCACCCCGAGGTCCTCGACATCGTGACCGAGCCCGACGACCGGGTGAACTTCGGGGGTGGGTGGCACTCCGACGTCACCTTCCTTCCCGAGCCCGACCTGGGGTCGATCCTCTACGCCGTCGAGGTCCCCCCGGTGGGAGGCGACACCCTCTACGCCAACCAGCACGCCGCCTACGACGCCCTGTCCGACACGATGAAGGAGTTGCTCGCACCACTCGTGGCCCTCCACACCGCCGGTCGTCAGTACGCCGGGACGGGCTACTCCCGGCAGTCGACGGCGATGGTGACCAGGGACGAGGAGGGGGCGGCGAGCAGCAACGTCGAGCATCCCGTCGTCCGCACCCATCCCGAGACGGGGCGCAGGGCCCTCTACGTGAACCGGGCGTTCGTGGCCGGCATCAAGGGGTTGCATCGGGGGGAATCCGATGCCCTGCTCGATTTCCTCCACGGCCATGCGGTGAAGGAGCGTTTCACCTGCCGGGTCCGGTGGGAGCCGGGGACGGTGGCGATGTGGGACAACCGCAGCGTCCAGCACTACGCCCTCCACGACTACAAGGGGCAGCGACGGCGGATGCGGCGGATCACGATCCGGGGGGACCGGCCGGTCTAGCCACTAGCTCGTCCGACGCGTGCCGACCACGCCGCCAGGGCGTAAGGTCGGGCCATGCCGATCGAAGGTGACTACGAACCGAGCACGTGGCAGTGGGTGGCCGACCAGGCCGCCGAGTACGAGGCGTCCGGTGGGACCAGGGCCAACACGCTGCGCGACACGGGCCAGCCGATCATCGTGATGACCACCGTGGGCCACAAGTCGGGCAAGGTCCGCAAAGTGCCCCTCATGCGGGTCGAGCACGACGGCGAGTACGCCGTCGTGGCCTCCAAGGGCGGTGCGCCGGCCCACCCCGGCTGGTACCACAACCTCGTCGCCGATCCCCACGTCATGATCCAGGACGGCCCGGAGCCCTTCGACGCCGAGGTCCGCCTGGTGTCGGGCGACGAGCGGGTGGCGTGGTGGGAGCGGGCGGTCGCCGCCTTCGCCCCCTACGCCGAGTACCAGGAGAAGACCGACCGGGAGATCCCGGTCTTCATCGCTTCCGCCGTCTAGGAGCGTGGGTCCGAGCCGGCCATCGGCGGGGTTCGGGCCGTCGGGGTTTTGGTGATGGTCGTGATGTCGGCTCGTGTTCTGGTCGGTGGTGGCGGCTTTCGGCGCAGCGTGTCGGGCTGACGCTCGTGGTTGGGGCTACGGGGCAGGTATTGACGCCGCGCCGCCGGCGTTGGCGAGCTTGCGGAGGTTGTGGCAAGTCTCCTGGCCATGCGCTCACGCTGGGTCGCGTTCTTCGGGAACGGTTTCGGGCTCGGCCCCAGTATCTCGCTCCGTTCGTCGGCCAATCTGACCACGCAGCGTGGCGACTGGTCACTCGCCCGCCGGCCACCGGTGCCGTGATTATCGGGCGAGCCGCCCGGGCCAGTTCGCATGGAACTCGCGCACGGTGTCGGAGCGTTTCCGAGTGGATACCGGGCGTTTCGGGGGCAGCGGCTGAGGGCGCTCGTATGGGCCGTACTCGCACGCGTTCCCAATGGTCTCGGTCGTGATTCTGCGGAGCGTTATCGAGCTGATGCTCGATGTGAGGTGACGTCCAATTCGGCCGCCCAGATCTCCTCGTCCTCATCA
>JBHJNQ010000037.1:0-66708 GCA_050330635.1 Acidimicrobiales bacterium
CTCGCCGTGGCCGAACTACGCCGGCTGGTGCTGGGCGCCGACAGCGAGATACTCGACCTGGGACGAGCGGTGCGGGACTTTCCCCGCAAACTCAAACAAGCGGTGATCGCCGCCACCCGCGGCCGATGCACGGTCCCCGGCTGCGACGCCAAAGCCCACTGGCTCCAGATCGACCACATCAAACCCTGGGCCCGAGGCGGACACACCGACCTGGCCAACGCCCAACCCCTGTGCGGATTCCACAACAAACAAAAAACCGACCAACCACCCGACCCTGGTTGCGGGCCCGGGCCCTGCGGTGATCCTGACCCCGATTGAGCAGCGGCCGGTGAGGTGCTCCAGGGGATGGAGGCGGTGATGGGCCGCCTCGGCCCCCTCATGGAAGACCCCCTCCAGACCCGAGCCCTCGGCCAGGCCGGGCTCGATGTGCTCCTCGGCCACGAGCGGGTCGACACCTCGCGGGTGGCGGCCATCGGCTTCTGCTTCGGGGGCACGATGGCGTTGGAGCTGGCCCGGGGCGGGGCCGACCTGAAGGCCGTCGTCGGCTTCCACTCCGGCCTCGCCACGACGCGGCCCGACGACGCCTCGGCCATCACCGGCAAGGTGCTGGTGTGCATCGGCACCGAGGATCCGCTGATCCCGGCCGACCAGCGCCAGGCCTTCGAGGCCGAGATGCGGGCCGGAGGTGTCGACTGGGAGATGAACCTCTACGGCGGGGCGGCCCACAGCTTCACCAATCCGGAGGCGGGCGGCATGGGCGTGCCCGGCATCGAGTACCACGAGCCGACCGCCCGTCGTTCCTGGGCGGCCATGGTCGACCTCTTCGACGAGACCATCGCCTGAGTTCCGACCCACCTCGTCGGGTGCCGGCCCGGCGGGCCGTCGGTCGGTAGGGTTGCCGTCGATGACAGGCCGAGGACGCAAGGTGCACGTGGTCGAGGTCGACGGCGTGGGCCGCAACGCCTATTCGACGTCCATCGAGTTCTCACTGACCCTGGACGACCTCGCCCACGCCGTCGCCCTCGCCGCCACGACGCTGGCCCCGGTCAATCGTCGGTTTCGGGGGTCGCTGGCGCACAACGCCGTGGCCGACGAGTCGTACTGGTCAGAGGCGGACACGGCCGATGCCGTGGCCATCGCCGCGTCGATCGGGCCCGGGTCCGTCTACGCCGCAGCCAGGTCCGAGCTCCGCGCCCACGGCGAGCGTTGGCGATTCCAAGCCTGGGAGGACGTGTTCCCCCCGGAGGCGGCCCGCCAACGGGCCGCCGAGCTCTTCCCGATGCTGGGTGACGCCGGCAATCCCTTCGCCCCCGCTCCCGACGTCACCGACCGGTGACGCCCGACGAAACGATCGTCTAGGACTCGAGCGGTCCGAAGTCATCCCACCGGGGCCGACGGGCAGGCTCGACGTCGGCCGGTGGCGCGAGACCATCGCGGGGCGGCGAGGGATCGCCCGACGATGTTGGCCGGCTGGCCGGGGATGTGGGGGGGCCAGCCGCCGGTTCGTCGTGGTGGCCGTCGTCCGTCTCCGGGGATGCCGATCGCGGTGTACCGAGGGTGGTTCCCACGAGCACGGCGGCCATGGTCGTGGTGATGGGTACGGCGGCGACGAGGCCGATCGAGCCGCACAGGGTGCGGACGATCTCGACGGCGACCACCTCGGAGTTGGCGACGACACCGAGCGGCTGGTCGGAGGCCGCGAACAACAGGAGAAGCGGCATGCTGGCACCGGCGTAGGCGAGCAGGAGGGTGTTGACCGTGGAGGCGATGTGCTCCCGACCGACCCGCACCCCCGAGGTGATCAGCTCCGCCACCGTCAGGCGGGGGTTGCGGTGGTGGAGCTCGGCCACGGTGGCGACCTGGGTGACCGTGATGTCGTCGAGGGCGCCGAGAGCCCCGATCACGGCCCCTCCCAGCAGGAGCGACGACAGGTTGATGTCGGCCACCAGCGGTAACGTCAGACCCTCCTCGGTGGCGAGGCCGCTGAAGGCGGCGGCCCGGAAGAAGATCGCCGATATGCCCAGCGTCAACAGGAGCGAGGCCAGGGTGCCGGCGAGGGCAACCGTCGTTGTCGGGGTCAGACCGTGGGTCAGGTAGAGGCTGATGAAGGCGATGGCCGAACCGGCGATGACGGCCACCCAGACCGGGTCGTGGCCGTCGAGCACCGACGGGGCGACGAAGGCGACGAGTACGGCGACCGTGATCCCCATGGCGACCAGGGCGGAAATCCCGCGGCCCCGGCCCAGGGCCACGACCACCATCGCGAACAGGACGACCAGCCACACCAACGTGGCGCCCCGGTCGCGATCGGCGTAGAAGTAGAACTGGGTCGTCGGCTCATAGCCGAGGACGACCCGGTCGCCGACGGCGAGCGTCGGGGCCGGACTGTTCATCGTGAGATCGAACTCCGGTAGGACGACGACCGAGCCGGCGTCCGGGCCCTCGTGCACGATCAACGATATGGCGCGACAGGTGCTGGGGTTGGCGGCCGTGGCGTACGAGCAGCGCCCGTCGGCCACGGAGTCGACGGTCGCATCGAACTGTTCGGTCGCCAGTCCGATCCCGGCCGCCTCGTCGATCGCCGCCGCGCTCCCCGCTCCGTCTGGCCACAGGGCCACCAGGCCGACCACGGTGGCCACGCCGAGCACGACCACGGCGGTGAGGATGGCCCGGAGGGCGGGCACGCCGAGCCACACCCCCCAACTTCCTTCGAGCCCGTGTCCGTGCCCGTGGGCATGAGCGGGCCCGGATTTGTCGTTGCGGCTGTCGACCATCGGCGATCAGTGTGCACGGCCGAGCGACGATTCCCGCCCCGTCGGCGCCCCCGGACCGTTCCGGCTCACCCCGCCGGCGGGTCGAGTCTCCAGCCGTTCCCGTGGTGGGGTGACGGCGATGGGGGTGAAATCTGTGCCCGCACAGTTCTCCCTCCTCGGGGTCGACATGATCGGCGCCGTCCGCCTCGTCTGACCAAGCATGACGACGGCCCACAACGACGAACCGGGGCCGATCAGAAACCAGTTTGGAGCCCATCGGGGGTGGTAAAGCATGGCGTCCATTCCAACCAGAGGAGTTCCCCATGTTTGTCAAAGTACTTCGCACCATCGGCCTCACGAGCGGGCTGGCCCACGTGGCTGGTCTGCTGTCGGTCGGGGTCAGCATCGCCACCTGGGCTGCGGCCAAGTCGGCCACCGACCGGGCCAGTGGCCAGCGGCTCGGCATCTTCATCGGCCTCTGGGCCCCCACCTTCATCCTGATCGGCAACGCTCTCCAGATCGACGAGACGGCGGAGAAGGCGGCCCTCGACACCGACCGCCCGATCCGCTCCGCCGCCTGAGCGACCGCCTCACGCCCGACCGCCCCACCAACTGAGGGCGGCCGGGCGAGGACCTCCGACTCGGAAGGTAGATCTCCCGATGCCCGCAACCTACCCCCACGAGCTTCCCGGATACCGGGACCTCCAACCCGGCATCGACTGCCGCCTTCGCCTCATCAGCCACCCCATCCTCGACCAGCTCCGTCGTTTGGACGAGTCGAACGACTTCCTCACCACCCTCCGTTCCGCCTCGGGGCTGGCCCGTGCCGCAGGCCGCTCCCGGGCGCCCGAACGCCTGGCCACCGGCCTACTCGACTTCGCCGGTGACGGCCCCCTGGCCGCGCTACTCGCCGTAGAAGCCCTGGTCTCGGTCCGTGACCGACGAGCCGACGACGCCCTGGCCCAGCTCCTGTCCCGGCCCGAGCCGGTGGTCCGCCGCCACGCCGCCTGGCGCCTGGGCTCACGGCGCCCTGTGGCTCCGGTCATCCCGCTCCTACTCGACCAGCTCATCGTCGGCGGTGTCGACACCATGCACGCCCACCGAACCCTGCGCCGCTGGGACACAATTCAGCCCGGCCTGCTGAGCGACCGGATCGTGGCCCGGCTCGACGCCACCGGAGACCCGGCGTGCCGGGCCCGTCTGATCGACCTACTCGGGCGGCTGGGCGGACCCGACACCGACCGGACGCTACGGCGCCTGGCTTTCGATCGGGCCGACGCCGGACCGGCCCGGATCGCCGCAATCGGGGCCCTGAGCCAACGACCAAACTCCTCCACCGCCGCCGTCCTGCGCGCCCTGGCCACCGAGGGCAGCGAGATCGGAGCTCACGCCAGGTTGGCTCTATCCCACCCCCGGGACGGTTGCGACCGCCCAGCGCCGGGCCCGACCGGCGGCCTCCGGATGGCCCAACTGGTGCTGGTAGCTGGCCTCGATGGCCAGCTCCGCAAGGGAGGCCGCGGCGACACGGGCGGCGTGGCCAGCCTGCTAGTCTCGCTGGGTGAGGCGCTGGCCCGTCGGGATGGCGTGGCGTCCGTGCTCACCATCGGGCGGGGCACGGTGAGCGATCTCCTTACCGGGTCCCTCACCCCGACCAACACCCCCCTGTCCTACGCCATGATCGCCTTCGGCGACGACGCTCGTCCCGCCACCACCCCCGAGGCGATGTGGGAGCACCTCCCGGCCATCGAACGTGGCCTTCAGCGGGCTCTGGGCCGGGCCGGCCCTACCGACCTGCTCCACCTGCGCATGGCCGATGTCGGCACCCTGGCCGGCGCTGAAGTGGCCCGGACCTGCGGGATACCGCTCTGCTTCAGCCTGGCTCCCGATCCGCACAACGTGCTCCGCTTCCTTCAGGCCCGCCGCGAACTCGACCGCCACAGCTTCCTGCGCCTGGAAGCCGACAACCACATCTGGTTCCGAGCCCGGCTGGTGGAGCGGCTGGCCCGCCAGGCCGACCGGCTGGCCTTGTTCCCCCGCTCACGGCCGGCCGAGTTGGCCACGGAGCTGGGCCTGGACCCGGTCCAACTGGAGCGGCGGGCGGCCGTGGTGGCCGAGGGTATAGACATGAACCTGGTTCGTCGGGCCGAGGCCCGCTACCACCGACCTCACGTCCTGGCCGGTCCACCGCCTGACGTCGTCGCCGCCCTGGCCCACCGCATCCCACCCCTGCGGCGGGGCCTGCCCCTGGTCGTCACCGTGGGCCGGCTCAACCCGATTAAGGGCATGGACCGCGTGGTGGCGGCGTGGGCCGCCGATGCCGAGCTGAACCGCTGCTGCAACCTCGTCATCGTGGGCGGCGACTTGGCTTCCCCCTCGGCCACCGAGCAGGCCGTCCTCGACGCCATCGACTGCGTTCTGCCACCCGACGACCCCCGACGGACCGGTCTGGTGCTGCTGGGCGGTCGGCCCCGGGCTGACGTCGCCCATCTGCTGGCCGCCGCCGTCCGGGGCTACCCCGGGGCCTGGAGCGCCGGTGGTATCTACGTCGACGGCGCTCTCAAAGAGGAGTTCGGCCTGGCCGTGATCGAAGCCCTGGCTGCCGGCCTGGTGGTGGTGGCCCCCGCCACCGGCGGCCCGCCGACCTACGTCGACGACGGCCACACCGGCATCCTGGTACCGGCCGACGCCGATCTGGCGCCGGCCATCCGCGCCGCCTTCGAGCTGGTGACGGTGCCGGGCCGGACCGATCGGGCTCGGCGCCTGGTCGAGGAGCGCTACTCGGTGGACGTCATGGCGGCCCAGCTCATCGAGCTGTACCGACCGACTGGTGTTCGCCCGTGACCCTACTCATCATCAGCCCCGACTTCGCGTCCCATTACTTCCCTCTGTCGGTGCTGGCTCGGGCCGGCCGCGCCGGTGGGCACCGGGTGGTGGTAGCCACCGGTCATGAACTGCGGGCCAGGGTAGAGGCCGACGGCTTCCAGTGGGAGCGGCTGATACTGGGTGCTGGCTCCAACAGTGGCACGGCCGCCGTCGATCCGTCGATGGCGGCCTTCCTGGCCGCCACCCGGGTCGGTCCCCTGGCCACGCTCCACCACCAGGCCCGGGCCCGGGCCCACGACCTGTTGTGGCGGCCGGAGGCGGTGGCGGAGCAGGTCGCCCAACTCCACACCCGTCTCCAACCCGACACCGTGGTGGTGGACCACGTGTCGTTCGGCTCCACTCTCGGCGCCTACGCCACCGGTCAGCCCTTCATCACCCTGGTGCCGGGCCACCCCAGCCAGTTGCCGGTGGGCTCCGAACGTTACGGCATCCCTCCCCACTGGCCCGCCCGCCTCCGGCCCGACCCAGTCGCCCTGGCCGAACTGGAGGCCGTAACCGATCACGTCACCGCATCGTTCACCGACGTTTGGAACGCCGCTCTGGCCGCCGTGGCTCCGGACCGACCATCGGTGGCCGACGCCTTCCGGGTCCACGGCCACCGGGTCCTCTACCACGGCTCCCGACGTCACCACCATCCCCACCGCTGCGCCGACCTGCCCCCCGATCATCGTTTCGTCGGGCCCTTGCTCCGGCTCGAAGCCCCGCCCGACCACCTCCACCCCTGGTTCGAAGCCGATGACGGCCGACCCCGGGTCTATGTGGCCCTCGGCACCTTCCTATCCCACCGGAGCGACGTGCTGGCCCGGATCGCGGAGGCGCTGCGGCCCACTGGGGCCCGGGTCGCCCTGGCCGTCGGCGCAACGCCGGTCGCAGCGCTGGGCCCCCTCCCGGACCACTGGCTGGTGGGCCGCCACCTCCCCCAGATCGCCCTGCTCAGCGTGGCTGACCTGGCTATCACCCATGGGGGCAACAACAGCGTGCAGGAGGCCCTGGCCGCCGGGACCCGACAGCTTGTGCTGCCGTTCTCGACCGACCAGTTCGCCACCGCCGCCGACCTCGAACGCACCGGGATGGCTACGGTTCGCTCGCCCAACGACACGGGCCCGGCCGAGCTGGCTGACATCATCATGGCCTCGCTGGCCCAGCCCCGGCCCGAGCCGATAACCCCCGCAGCCCCAGAGGATCTCCTCGATGCCCTCGTCGCCTGACAGTGGGACCGGCCGACGGCGCGGCCTGCGTCGAGCGCAACGCCACCTTCGCCGTACGGGACACCGCCCGGCGTGCGCCGCATCCTGGAGTTCACCGGCATGCTGGAGCACCTCGTGATCGACTGACTCCCGGACATGAGCGCGTCGGTGCCCTCCGATCGGGGCCAGCCTCAACGAAGGTAGGCCCGCAAGTGCTCCAACGAGCGTCGCAGGAGCCGAGACACCTGCATCTGACTCACCCCCAACCGGGCCGCGATCTCATCCTGGGACAGTTCATGAAAGAAGCGGAGTTCGACGATCTCCCGATCGCTATCGCTGAGCGTGGCCAGGAGGGCCTGGATGGCCATCACCGTCTCGGTTCGCTCGTAGCGGGCGTCGACCGCCCCCAGCGCGGCCCGGACGGCCGCTTCGTCACCACCGCCGGTCGGAGCGTCGAGACTGGCGGGCCGGTAGGCAGGAGCGATGTCGAGGGCGGCCAGGATGGTGTCGCGATCGTGTCCCGAGGCCGCCGCCAGATCGGCCACCGTCGGAGACCGCCCCAAATCCAGCGACAGGCTGTCGCTGAGCTGGCGGACCTCCCCGGAGAGCTCCTTGAGGCTGCGGGGAACCCGAACCGCCCACGTGCCGTCGCGGAAGTGGCGTTTCAACTCGCCGTCGATGGTGCGTCCGGCGAAGGTCGAGAACTGGTTGGCGAACGACGGATCGAAGCGATCCACCGCCAGGATAAGGGCCAGCTGGGCCACCTGCAGCAGGTCGTCGCTGTCGACCCCCCGATCGCGGTACCGGTTGGCGAAGTACACCGCCAGAGGGGCGTAGCTCTCCACGATGCGGTTGCGCTTGTCCTCCGATCCGGTCCGGGCCAGCTCGTCGAACAGCTGCGCCCGCTCAGCCTCCTTGGGGAGGGTCACCGAGCTGCTCGACCGATCCCGAGGATCACCGAGCCGCTCGCTGCTTGGTGAGGATCGCCTGGCGGCCCGAGCCGTCGCCGACTTCCGGCAGTTCCAAGCGAATCGTGTCCGCCGGGTGCTCATCCCGCAGGAGCCGAGAGCCGCTGCACATCGTCGTGGAAGGTCATCCGGGTGGCGCTCCAGGGTCTCGCATGGGGGCAGGGGTGGAAGGTGGCCGGCTGGAGGGTGGGCCGTCAGCCACCGTCGGAAGGCGCCATGTCCGCCTCCGGGGTCCCGGCATCGAGCTCGGGGGTGTGGCGGTGGGCGAACTGGTAGTCGGCGCTGCGCTGGTGCAGGGGCCGGAGGGCCATCACCGCCATGTCATCGTCGGCGTCGGTGCCGAAGTCGTCCAGGATGGCAGTCACCAGATCCCCACACGGGAAGTGGCGACGCTCGCGAATGAAGCGGCCCAAGGCGGCGATGCCGTCGTCGATGGCCGCTCCCCGCCGCTCCACCACTCCGTCGGTGTAGAGCACGATCACATCCCCAACGGTGAAGGTGAACGTGGCGGTGGCTGAACGCCCCTCGATGGTCAGCGGGGGCCGGCGGCCGGCCTCGATGATGTGCAACGCCCCGTCGGTGGTCACGTGCAGGGGCGGCAGGTGCCCGGCCGAGGCCAGGCGGGCAGTGGTGGTGCCGTCGATGGCCAGCACCACGAGGGTGGCCATAGCTGCCCCCCGCACGTCACGGGCAAAGCCATCAAGGGCGGCCAGCAGCTCGTGGGGCCGCTCGCAGCTGCGGGCCAGCGCGTTCGACGCCGCCCGCAGCTGGCCCATGACGGCGATCTGTTCGACCCCGTGGCCTACCACATCGCCCACGATGGCGACGATGCGGTTGTCGGCTTCCAGATCCACGAGGTCGTACCAGTCACCGCCGACGTGAAGGTCGTGGTTGTGGGCCCGGTAGCCGGCCGCTGCTTCGGTGCAGCCGATCTTCGGCAACGCGGAGGGCAGGAGTATCCGCTGCAGTGCGAGAAGTCGTTCTCGTTCCGACATCGGCTTTCCTTCGAACATGCGACCGCCACCTCGATCGCCTGGCCCGTCAGCATAGGGAGCACGCCGCCGCCGAGGCTTACCGGTCGCCCATTCGGATGCCCCTACACGTGTTGCCCAGTTGTGGCCCCTGACCGCTCGCTCACCTCCACCCCGCCCGACCACGGGCACCATAAGAACCGGGGCCGGGCCAGGCCGCAGAATCGACGCAGTGATGACGGGATTGACGCGCCGAGCGAACCACACGTCGGGGCCCTGGCTGGGATTCACTAGTTGGCAAGGGCGGCGAGCTCGTCGGGGACGTCCGAGGAGATCACCGAGCCGTGCCAGCGGGCCTCCCGCCAGCCGGCGGGGGTTCGTTTCCAGACGATGGTGGCAACGCAGTCGAAGGTGGCCGTAAAACCCGAGACGGTGAGGAACTGACGGAACTCGAGCACCGAGTACCCGAGGTCATCGGTAGCGATCGCCTGGTAGTCGAGGACCTCGGAGTCGGTGTCGGCCGTGAGCCCATCGAGCGTGGCGAAGAGTTCACGGAACCAGGTCTCCCACTCGGCCCGGGTGCGGATGACCCGGGCCTGGCCAGCGGGATCGATGTCGACGATCCCGAAATCGTCGTCGCACAGCGTGGCCAGCGAATCGAAGTCATGGTCACGGACGGCACGCAGGAGGCGAAGGGCATCTTCGAAGAAGGGCCGGTCGGCCAACCGGCTCGGCGGGTGTTCGAGGGGGGATGTGATTGGGGCAGAGGGCGCCATGGAAGCTCCTTCAGACGGGCGGTCAAGCGTGAATGATCAGGGGTTAGAGGAAAAAGCCGTGTGGCCCGACCCCAAAGGGTCGGGCCACACGTACGTCGGTCAGGATCGAACGAGCTGGGGATTGTCGATCTCCAGGGCACCTTCGCCCGGCGGGACGTAGCCGTCCTCGCGGCTCTTCGCTAGGGCGATCCCGAGCACCAGCAAGCCGAACAGGGGCTTGGCGACCACATCGCCGACGGCGTAACCGACCTGTCGGGCAACCTCTGCAGTGGCCTCGTTGTCGATGACCGATGGGGCGAGGTAGGCGAGCGGGTAGATACTCCACGTCACGAGCACGATGTAGCGCAGCACATCCACGAGCTTGCGAACCGCCGGACTTTGGCGATCGAGCGACTTCCCGAGCTCGCCGAAGAGCACGTACAAGATGTACAGGAACGGGATCAGCGAGGCAACGAACCAGGCAGCGCGAGCCGTCGAGTCAGGATCCGAAACCTCCCCCGGCCAGCCGAGCAGGATCATGGCGGTAGCAGCCACGGTGAGACGAACGAGCAGGCTTCGCGTCTTGTCCTTGCTGAGCTTCAGCACGACGACGAGCTCGGCCAGCAGCAGCGGCACCGTGAGCAGCCAGTCGACGTAGCGATAGCCCTCGTTGAACGGGGCCCCGTCCTGGACGTACCGGGTTCCATCGAAGCTGAACGCAGCGGCCCACGAGTCGAAGATCCGGACGTAGTGGTAGAGGGCGATCGAGACCACGAGCGTCGACAGGGTGACGGCCATGCGGTGGCGAGGCCCGACCCGGCTCCTGATCAGCAGGAAGAAGATGAGCGCTGCGCCCATGCTGGCGATCACGAACGAGAACGAGTTGTACACCAGGTTGAACTGACCCTCGCTGAGCGTGAGGTTCATAGCTTGCTCCTTGTCATCTGGCGCCGCAACACTGCGACCCCTTTGTTCTACACCTTTCAGTGTCATTAAATCTAGTTCAGCTTGAATTATCTTCCCCAGACGGCCACGGTTGCCCACCAAGGACCAGATCTGGAGCTGCAGGAGGCTGCTGACGCGCTCAGGTTCGCTACCTAGATGGAACCGGCCTGACGGAACGGGTGCTCCGGTGCGCACCAGTGCCAGGTGCGAAGCGAGGGACGAGCCAAGCGCCCAGCGCAACGCGTCGATGATGCGGCGTCAGGCCCGCCTGATCAACGAGTCGGCTGCCTCGGCAACCAGGTCTTCCAGGCGGCGACCAGGCCCACCGACGATCGTCGGCGTCCCACTACGACGGAGTTTCTTCGCCGTGTCGTCAGCAACGGAGGCGGAGTCTGGGTTCGTCACCGTTAGGACCGCCAGGTCGACCGGATGCTCCGAACAGAAGTGGACGATCTCGCAAGCGGGCATGTCCGCCCCGAGGTGGTGCACATGCCAATTCGCCTCACGGAGGACCACGGTCGCCATGGTCGTCGGAAGGCCATGGCGATCGCCCGATACCGCAGCGACCACGGCCGTGCCGCGTCGCCGCCCACGCGGGTTGGGCGACAGCTCGCCGAGCGTGCGTTCCACGATGGCCGATGCACGGTGCTCGACCCATACGGACAGTTGGCCGTCGTGCCACGCCTGCCCGATCATCCGTAACGGTGGAGCCAAGACCTCCTCGATCAGCTCGACCATCTTCGTCCCGTCGTCGACCAACCGTCGTGCGATCGACCGCACGACGGGCTCGTCGCCGACGAGGAGAGCCGCGTGGACGTGCTCGGCCTGGTGTTCGATCCGGCGGCGCCCAGGCGGGGCAGGCCTCTTCGGAACACGGCGTCGGGCGTCAGCGCGATCGATGTCATCGCGTGTCACAAGGTAGCGCCCGTCGACCAGCCGTGCTCGGAGGCGCCCGCTGCGAACCCATCGATAGGCGGTCTGGTAGTGGACGCCGAGAGCATCAGCGGCTGCGCTCAGGTCGAGTTCAGCCTCATCGGGCGCGGTCACTTTCCTGAACCTAGCGACCTCCGGATCAAATCGCGCTAACGCGTACGAAACTAGACTGAGGGGTGACCAGACTCGGGCGACAGAGGTGGTCGGTGCGGGTGAGGTGACGACCTGGGGCTGGCCCCGTGCTGCGTGGGCACCGTCCCGGGTGTTGCGAGGCCGGGAGGCGCGCCGGTGTAACACGATCAGTCGAGACGATCGGCCATCGGGGTACGGCATACGCGATGGCGATCTTCTCAGTGCGCAACGTATATCCACTATCATAGGGAACGCTGTCCCCGCAGCCCACGGCCGCGGTCTCCAGGCTCGAGTCGCGACGTGAAGGCGGATTGCTGGTGATGAAGGTTGCGGTACTCGGCGCTACGGGCTACGTCGGAGGCCGACTCGTGCCGGAACTGCTTGCGGCGCGCCACACGGTGCGGTGCTTGGCCCGCAATCCCGACCGGCTGAAGGGTGTCGAGTGGCGAGACCGGGTCGAGGTCGTCGCAGCCGATGTCCACGACCCGGATAGTTTGAGCGACGCGTTCAGCGGCATGGAGGTGGTCTACTACCTCGTTCATGCCATGGGTCACTCGTCGGACTTCGGGCAATCGGATCGCGCTGGCGCCCTAAACACCGTTCGGGCGGCCGAGCAGAGCGGCGTCGCCCGAATCGTCTATCTCGGTGGCCTCGGCCCCGACGATCCGGCCGAGCTGTCAGAGCATCTCGCCAGCCGACATGAGGTCGGTTTGATCCTCGCCTCCGGTTCCGTCCCCGTGGCAGAGTTGCGGGCCGCGGTCATCATCGGCTCGGGAAGTGCATCGTTCGAGATGCTGCGCCACCTCGACGAGGTGCTGCCGGTCATGATCTGCCCCCGTTGGGTCACCAGAACGAAGTGCCAGGCCATTGCCATCGCCGACGTGCTGCACTACCTGGTCAAGATCATTGAGAAGCCGCTACCGACCAGTCGTATCTTCGAGATCGGTGGCCCCGACGTCCACACCTACCGCGAGATGATGGACCGCTACGCCGCCGTCGCCGGGCTGCGGAGGCGTGTCGTACTGCCAGTGCCCCTGCTTACGCCCCGCCTGTCGTCGCATTGGCTGAACCTCGTGACACCACTACCGATCGGCCTGGCCCGACCGCTCGTCGATTCCCTGAAAAACGACGTGATCGTCCGGCCTGATCGAGACATACGCCAGATCATCGATCATGACCCGATTCCACTCGAGGACGCCATCAAACGGGCACTGGCCGTCGTCGGGGACCTCGAAATCAAGACGAGCTGGACGGACAGCGATCGCCTCGGCGTTGCCGCCCGGCCCATGCCACAGGATCCCAAGTGGTCCGGAGGAACGATCTACGAGGACCGGCGAGAGCTCACCACCACCGTTTCTCCCGAGCGGCTCTTCGCCACCGTGTCCGGCGTGGGCGGCACCCGGGGCTGGTACGTCGCCAATAGGCTCTGGATGCTGCGCGGACTGCTCGACAAGCTCATCGGCGGTGTCGGTATGCGACGCGGCCGCCGCGACCCTGACGAGCTGCGCGTGGGTGACGCCCTCGACTTCTTCCGCGTCCAGTCGTACGAGCCTCCGACCCTGTTGCGGCTCCGCGCCGAGATGAAAGTGCCAGGCGACGCATGGCTTGAATGGCAGATCACGAGCGATGGCAACCAGACCACGCTCTGCCAGCTTGCCCGATTCCACCCGAGGAGAATCGCAGGAAGGCTCTACTGGTGGGTCCTCCTTCCGATCCACAAGGTCATGTTCCGTCTGCTCGCCGAACGTCTCGTGAAGGCAGCGTCGAACACTGAGCCGGCAGCTAGCTCGATCGTCGACGGTCGTCGCTGACGGTTGGCTAGCGATGGCGCATCTTGTGACCGCTCGATTGCTGCCAGCCCGGGCCGGCCCGTCCGGCCTTCTGCCTGCAACCGGGCGACACGCTGCTCTTCATCATCAACATGATCCAATCCGGTCCCCCCACAGATGGCTGTGCCTCAGCAGCGGGTGATCCTTGTTCCGTGCCCGAACCGGGAGGGCTGAGCAGGTGAAGAGCCCGGCCGCGCCGGTAGGGAGGTCGCCCGGACCCCGGCGTCGTCGTTGGGCGGGATCAATCCTGCCGACCCTGCAAGCGCCCGGTCTCTCGTTGCGGGTGTGGAACGCAGCTGGACGAGCCGACGCGCTCGCGGGGATCGTGGTGGCCGCGTACCTCGTCCCACAGTGCCTGGCCTACGCCCGGGTGGCCGGTCTCGAGCCCGTGACCGGCCTGTGGGCTGCGTTTCCAGGGCTGGCGGTGTACGCAGTGCTGGGGACCAGTCGAGTGCTCTCGATGGGGCCCGAGAGCGCCTGCGCCGTGCTGGTGGCGTCGAGCGTGGCTGCATTGGCCGGACCGGGGGCGGAGCCAGCTGAACTGGCGGCTGCGCTCGCCGTGGCGGTGGGCGCGATCTGCCTTGTCGGATGGCTGATCCGGCTGGGCTTCCTCGCCGACCTGCTGTCCAAGCCCGTGTTGGTGGGGTACCTGGGTGGAGTAGCCGCGACCATGATCGTCTCACAGCTCCCGACGCTCACCGGGGTCTCCTCCGACCGTCGGGACACGCTTGGACGCGTCGCCGATGTGGTGAGCGGACTGGACGGCGCCCGCGTTCTGCCGCTGGTGATGGGAAGCACCGTCGTCGCCGCGCTCGTGCTCCTCCAGCGGTTCCGGCGACTTCCTGGCCCGCTGCTCGTGGTGTTGGTGGCCACAGTCGTGACGGCCGTGTTCGGGCTCGAGGACCACGGCATTGCGACGGTGGGTCGGGTTCCCGGGGGTCTGCCCCGACCGGATTTCCCGAGTATCCCGGCCGACGTCTGGCCGCTGGTGTTCACCCATGCCGTGGCGATCGCTGTCGTCGCGTTCAGCGGGAACATCCTCACGGGTCGGGCGTTCCGCCGTCACGGACCCGAGCGCATCGATGCGGATCAGGAGCTGCTGGCGTTGGGCGGAGCCAACGCGCTGGTGGGGGCGTTGGGAGGATTCCCGGTCTCCTCGTCGGACAGCCGCAGCGCCCTCAGCCTCGCGTCCGGTGGGTCGAGCCAGCTGACGAGCTTGATGGCAGCGGTGGCCGTGATCATCGTGCTTCTCGTCGGGGGACCGTTGCTCGAGTCGTTCCCGCAAGCCGCCCTCGGTGGTCTGATCGTCTACGCCGGGGCTCGGTTGATGGACCTTCCCGAGATCCGCCGCGTCATCGCCTTCCGACGCAGCGAAGCCGTCATCATGACGGTGGCATTTGTCGGCGTTGTCCTCTACGACCTGCTGATCGGGATCGCGGTTGCCGTGGCGCTGAGTGTTGCGGATCTCTTCCGGCGCATCGCCCGAGCGCATGACGCCGTCCAAGGACAGGTCCCCGGCTTGGCCGGGCTCCACGACGTCGACGACTACCCCCAGGCGGTGACCGTCCCCGGTTTGGTCGTGTACCGCTACGACGCGCCGTTGTGCTTCGCCAACGCCGAGGACTTCCGGGTTCGCGTCCTCGGCGCGGTTGCCGCAGAGCCGGAGCCGGTCGAATGGGTGGTGCTGAACATGGAGGCGAACGTCGAGATCGACCTCACGGCCATGATCATGCTCGAAGAGCTCCGGGCAGAGCTGTCCGAGAGGGACATCGTCCTCGCCCTCACCCGCGTCAAGCAGGACCTCGCCCTGTATCTCGTGCGCGCCGGTCTCACGGAACGGATCGGTGCGGACCGGGTCTACCCGACGCTACCGACTGCGCTCGAAGGCTTTCGCCACCGTCGGAACGCCCGGAGCAGATGAGGGTCTGCTTCCACGGGGGCTCGACCACCGACAGGGAGGCGAACGTGGGCCGGCGCACACGGAGTGGCTTGCCTGGTTCTCTACGACCAGTCGAAGATCGGATGCCGCCAGCTGAACGCAACGGACGAATCGAGCGCCGCCGGAATGCCCTCGAGAACAGTCGGATACCGAGGCTGGAGATCCAGCGCCGACCACAGCTCGGCGGCTGCGACTGGCAAGTCGAGGTTCCAGCCTCGGACGGTCTGTCCGGTCACCAGCGTTGGACCGAGTCGTCGAAGGAGAGGACTGGCCGAGGCCGCCGCCCCCGCAGCCAGGCGGGCGGGTACATGCACGACGCGAATCCTTGGCGCGTACGTGGTCAGAACGTCGAAGAACTCGTTCCATGTCACGTTGAGCTGGTCCGCTACCGGCGCCGTGCCGGTCCAGCCTTGGCACGCTGCCTCGATCAGGCACCGGGCCGCATCCTCGACGTGAAGCTGAGCGAAGGTGTTGCGGCCCGATCCTGGCATCACGACGAGGCGACGACGGGCCAGCCCGAACAACAGGCTGTGGGACCCGTAGACATGAGGGAGGCGGACGCAGGCGGTCCGCAGGCCACTTTCCGCCGTCACCCGCGCCAGGGCAGCCTCAGCCTCGAGCTTGGCCCGTCCGTAGTCCAACGACGGGTTCGCCACGGTGGAAGAAGTGATCGTCTCGGCGCCGTCGTAGACGAAGAGGCTCGATGCGAACACGAACCGCTCGACGCCCGCCTCAGCGGCGATCTCTGCCAGATTCGTCGTGCCCTCGACGATCGTGGGTCGGACCAGATCGTAGGACTCGAAGCTGGCGCGACCGGCGAGATGGATAACCGCATCGGCGCCCTTTACCGCCCGGGCCAGCGATGCCGGTGAGAGCACGTCGCCGTGGACGGGCTGGACATCGAGCGAAGCCAGCAGCGGTGCGCGGGAGATCCGACGAACCATCACGCGGGTCTCGACGCCCGCCGCCGCCAGCTGGCGGGCGACCTCGAGGCCGATGAATCCAGTTGCGCCAGTCAGCAGGATCCGCACGTTGTACCTCGACCCGGTGGCGTCCGGCGCAAGCGCTCAAGACCGCCAGCGTCGCTGGGCTGCACGACCGTGACGGCGTCCCACTCGGTGTTGCTGGATGACAGCGTACGGAAGCCCACCCCCTTGTTCTAACCGGGACCCCGCAGATTCACCCGATCCAGCGGCAAACGGTTCGTCTGGGTCCCCCGCGGCCGGCGACCCATCCTGAGGCAATCGATCTGCAGGTTGACAGCACCCCGCTCGAGCCGTCGACCGGTAGAGCCGGCTGTTAGGGTGCATGGGTGAAGACGATCTGGGTCCACCGAGACATCTTCTCGCCTTCAACGACTCTCTGGGCGCTGCTCACCGAGTTGGACCGTTGGCCACAGTGGGGGCCAACCGTGCGACGAGCCGTGCTCGTGGGTGACCGTCTCGAAAAGGGGGCACGCGGCACGGTGACAACTGTGTTCGGCGTGAGGCTGCCTTTCGAGATAACCGCCTATGACGAGGGCACACGCTGGGCGTGGAGGGTCGCTGGCGTGCAGGCGACCGATCATACGGTGACGACGCTCGGACCGGAGCGTTGCCGGGTCGGGTTCGGCGTCCCTTGGCCGGCCGCCCCCTACCTGGCGGTCTGTCGAGTCGCGTTGGATCGGCTGGAGTCGATCGCAATCCACGATCGGGTGGCGCCATGAAGCTCGCGCCGCCAGAAGCTCAGACGGGACGGGTGCGTTGATCGCCGAGGTGAGGGCTCGTGTCGTCGAGTCCACGACGTCGCTTTTTTCGCACGGACCCCAGCCTCTGGCCGACACGATGTCGTACCCGGGCGATCCCGGGATACTGGGACCGGGTTCGGTCTCGTGGGAGGTGATCGGCGACGTCACTGCCTTCGTCGGCGGTATCCGGGCCCTGGTCGTGCAGACGGCCCACCCTGAAGTTGTGGCCGGCGTGGACAAGCACTCCCAGTACCGGACCGATCCGCTCGGTCGGCTGTCCCGGACTTCGGTGTATGTGACCGAGACCACCTACGGGGCGATGCCCGAGGTTGACAAAGCCGTTGCGGCGGTACGGAAAGCGCACGTCCCGGTTCGTGGTGTCTCCGAGCGACGCCAGCCCTATAGCGCAGGCCAGCCGGCGCTGGCCGCATGGGTGCACAATGTGCTCACCGAGTCCTTCCTGGTCGCCTTCCAGACCTACGGGCCCCGCAACCTCAGCCGCCTGGAGGCCGATCGGTTCGTGGCCGAGCAGGCTCGGATCGGGATCCTGCTCGGTGGCGACCCGCTCCCGCTGTCGGCCGACGAGCTCTCGCACTGGATATCCCATCACCCCGACCTGGCCCCGACTGCGGCTCAGGTTCGAGCCGTTGACTTCCTCCGCAATCCGCCGCTGCCGGTTGCCGTGAAATTCGGCTATCGACTGCTGTTCGGCGCCGCACTCGCAACGTTGCCCGCCAACATCTCAGCCATCACCGGGCTGGGTCCCCGACGTGGTGGAGAGGCAGCCGGACGCCGCACCGTCGACGCGTTGCGCTGGGCCCTCGGCTCGTCCCCCTCTTGGCACCTGGCACTCGTGCGCAGCGGAGCACCGGTTCCGTCAGGCCGGTTCCGCCAGCCCCTACCCGAATCCGTTCGAACGACCGGCGACCAGAACTCCTGACCGACCGACCCCGAGCGCTCCGCCACGGTGGTCGCGGCATCAATCCGGCCCCAGCCTTCCCTGGTACCAACGCTGACCGAGCTGCTGCGGCGGTGGCCGCTGACAGCCCAGCTCATTTTCCTCGCACGGTTCGGATCTCCTGTTTGACCGGAACGGGCCTGGGTACGAAGATGGAGGCCAGCGAGCGATGGCCCCCCATCAACCCAGCAAGGAACCGACATGTCACGTCAGACCCTCGAGCGCAAAACGCTGTCTGCCCTTCCGCCCCTGTTCCGTATCAAAGCCGCCTTTCTGGCCGCAGGTTTCCTGTCCCTCGTGCTGTCGGTGGCCCTCTGGTTCTCCGGCTCGCGCGACGAGGGCATCTTCGTCGGGCTCTGGGTACCTGCCATTCATTCGCTCGGGGCCCTGGTCCTGAGCGGGGAACGCGTCGACACACGGAGCACGTCGTGACCGATATCCTGCTCTTCGCTATCGGCTGCGCCATCTTCGCCATGACGACCGTGGCCACTCTCATCTATGGCTACATGACGTTCAACCGGGTGTGGCTGGCCGACCATCCCCGGAACCCGGAGATGATGGCTAGCAGCCCCGATGAAAATCTACTGCCGGCGGACACCACGGTCACAGTCGCCGCACCCGACCAGTTCCACTGAAGCGCGCAGACCACCGGTTTTCTCAGTTCACACCTGCAACAGATCATCTGGTGACGATCAGGCCTCGATAGCACGTAGCCGCTAGCTTGGCGTCGTGATCGAGCTGACAGAAGAACGAGCAGGCAATCTCCGTCGATGGAACCTCGGCCTCACGGCTCTCCACGGAGCCCAAGCGGCGCTGATCCTGGCCCTTGCCAGCGGTTTCACGATCGCAATCACTACCGCGCCGCCGGCAGGGCCCCCAGGGACCCGGCTACCCGACGCCGAGACGTTCGTCGATGTCAGAGTCGGTGCAGCTGTCGCCCTCTTCCTGGGTCTTGCCGCCATCGACCACCTGGTGACCGCTACCGCTGGTCGCTCGGTCTACGAAGCTGATCTCCAACGTGGGATAAATCGCTTCCGCTGGGTCGAGTACTCGATCAGTGCGACGATCATGGTCCTGCTCATAGCCTCCTACTCAGGCGTCACCGAGATCACGGCGCTCATCGGCATCACCGGCGCCAACGTCGCCATGATCCTGTTCGGCTGGCTCCAGGAGCGATTCAACCAGCCGAGCCGCACTGAGACGACGATGTTGCCGTTTTGGTTCGGGACAGTGGCCGGAGTCATCCCGTGGATCGCCATCTGGTTCAACGTGTTCACCGCCGACGAGGTGCCCGGCTTCGTCTATGGCATCGTCATCGCCCAGACGGTGCTCTTCTTCAGCTTCGGTCTGAACCAGTGGTTGCAGTATCGACGACTCGGCCGCTGGACCGACTATCTCTACGGCGAAAAGACCTACCTGGTCCTCAGTCTGGTGGCGAAGTCGCTCTTGGCGTGGCAGATCTATGGGGGTTCGCTCTCACCGGAGTCATGATTGCGATCTTCTGGTGGTAAAGACGCTTGTTGGTTCATGGCAACATCGACGCAGTGACAATCCCATCAGCCCATCAGATCCTCGCCATCGGTAGGCCCGATGTGTTCACCGCAGTGGCATCGTTGGCATAGGAGTCGACACAGTGGAACCAAGGCAAGAAGCGATAACGCCCGCCCCGCCCCCGTGGTCGCAGCGACCTGTGTTGCGCCAGCAGTGGATGGAGCTGGCCTCGTTCCACTGGCGCTACGACCCGGAGAAAGTACAGCGGCTGCTTTCGCCAGGTCTTACCGTCGATACTTTCGACGGGGCCGCATGGGTCGGCCTCATCCCGTTCGAGATGCGCCGCGTTCGGCTGGGAACAAGCCCACCGGTGCCCTGGTTGGGCACGTTTCTCGAGATCAACGTCCGGACCTACGTGATCGACGCACTTGGTCGGCGAGCAGTCTGGTTCTTCTCCCTCGATGTCCCCCGAGTTGCGATAGTGGCCGTGGCCCGTACACTCTTCTCACTCCCGTACTGCTGGGCGACGGCATCCCATAGCCGCACCGGCGACCGGCACGACTATCCCATGCGGCGACGGTGGCCCCGCAATGGAAGCGCAGGAGCCGAGATGACTTTCACTGTTGGCGCCCCGATCCCGGCCGACGATGTGACCGAACTCGACCACTTCCTCAGCGCCCGATGGGCCCTCGTGACGCAGCGAGGATCGAATCTCCTCTACGGGCGGGTTCATCACCCCCGCTGGCCCCTGCATCACGTTCACGACGTGGAGATTCGCCAGGACGTCATCGAGGCCGCCGGTCTCCCCAGCCCCAAGGGGCCGCCACACTCCTTCTACTCGCCAGGGGTCGATGTCGAAGTCGCCTGGTTCTCCCCCATCCGGCCCGCCGAGACGAGCTCGACCGGAAGGAGATCATGATGCACGGACGCTCTGTGCTGGTGGCCGGCGCAACCGGAGGGCTGGGCTCCGCCATCGCCGCCAACCTCGCTGATCGGGGCGCAACGCTGACGCTGGTATCGCGCCGGCCCGAGCGACTCATTGCGCTCGACGTTCCCGGCCACCGTGTGGCCTTGGATCTGCGAGACCCGAGGTCGTGCGAAGATGCGGTGCGGGCGGCGGTCGATTTCGCCGGCAGGCTCGACGTGCTCGTGAACGCAACCGGTGTGGTCGCCTTCGGGCCGATCGATGAGCTCACCGTTGACGCCTTGGAGGAGCTGTTCATGACCAACACCTTCATCCCGATCATGTTGGCCAAGGCCGCCGTTGGTGCCCTCGAACAGGGTGGGGTGATCGTAAACATCTCCGGCGTCATCGCCGAGCAGAACCTCCCGGGCATGGCGGCCTATGGGGCGTCGAAGGCCGCAGTGCGTTCCTTCGACGAAGCCCTGTCGCGGGAGGCTCGGCGACGCAAGATTCGGGTGATCGACGCCCGTCCCCCGCACACGGAGACGGGCCTGGCATCACGACCAGTCGAAGGGGTTGCCCCGACGATGCCGAAGGGCCTCGATCCCGTCGCCGTCGCTGCGACGATCTGCGAGGCGATCGCCGGCGATGCGGTCGACCTGCCCAGCGAGGCCTTCGCTCGGTGATGAGCGTGCTGGTGATCAGTGCCGCTGCCACCTGGGGCATGGTCGGGGTGATCTGGATGGTGCAGGTTGTGCACTACCCGATGTTGGCCGGGTACTCGGCCGTCGCGCCGGTTCGCGCTGCGGTCGATCACCAGCGCCGAATCACCTCGGTTGTCGGTCCGCTCATGACAGCCGAGGGTGTCACCGCCCTCATCCTGCTGGTGGACCGACCAGCGACGATGGGAGCACTCTCGGCCTGGATCGCCGCGGCCCTGCTCGGCGTCGCATTGCTGAGCACCATCGCCATCCAGGTCCCACTCCACAGCCGCCTGGCCGGGGGCCACGACGAGGGCGCAGCCCGCCAGTTGATCACCACCAACTGGCTCCGAACGGCAGCCTGGACCTGCCGCGGCCTCGTGCTGGCGGCTGTACTGGCAACCTGAGTCGATTCCGCGTCAGGTCTTGTGGGGACCTCGAGGGAGCAACTCGCCCAACGGATGACGGAGGACCTCCCCGTCGGTGGCGGCTGCAACCACCTCCAGCGTGGGACCGCCGAGTTCGAGCGCAACCTGGAGGCAGGCACCACAGGGATGGGTCACCGCACCATCGGTCCGGGGCGAGACCAGGACCAGCGCCGTCGGCCGTTCACCGGCGGCCACGCACGAGAACAGGGCGACTCGTTCGGCACACATCGCAAGGCCGAGCGAAACGTTCTCGACGAGCGATCCCGGGATCATCGTGCCTTCGGTGGTCAGGACTGCGGCGCCCATCCGGAATCCGGAATACGGAACATACGCACGGTCTCGTGCCCGCTGAGCCACCTCGATGAGCTCGGATGTGTCCACTATGAACCTGCCCTTCCCTCGGCCAACGCAGCGCCCAGTCTTCCATGGACGACAACGGCAGGTCGGTTCGTAAGCAACTTCCTCCTCGTCGGGCGGTGAAGTCGCGCCCGACCAGGGTCGGGGACCGGCGCCGCGGCCCGTCGGCGAGGGTTGGCGACGCTCGGGGTGGCGGTCGGTCAGCGACCCCGGTAGACCGGCTGGCGGTGCTCGAGAAAGGCGGCGACGCTCTCCTGGTGGTCCTCGGTCTGCAACAGGTCGGTGCCGGCGGTACCCAGATGGGCCCGCAGCTCGGCCGTCTGGCCTGTCCGCTCGAGGGCCAGGGCCTCCTTGGCCGCCTTCACCGCCAGGGGGGCGTTGACCGTGATCCGCTCGGCCAGGGCCCGGGCCGCCGGGAGCAGCTCATCGTCGGCCACGACCTTGGACACGAGTCCGAGCTCGAGGGCCCGATCGGCGCCGATCAGGTCGCCGGTGAGGAGGATCTCGGCCGCCGCCGCCGGGCCGACAAGGCGGGGTAGGAGCTCGAAGCTGTCGGGTCCGGCCACGATGGCCCGCTTCACGAACATCTCGGAGAAGCGGGCGCTGGTCGCGGCGATCCGGATGTCGGCCAGCAACGACAGCTCCATCCCGTAGCCGACGGCGGGCCCGTTGACGGCGGCGATGATCGGGGTGGTCGAGCGGCGCATCGGCTCCCCGGGCAGCTCCAGCTCACCGCTCGACAGGCGCCGGGCCAGCTCGGCCGCCCCCTCCCCCAGCAGCTCCCGCACGTCGTCGCCGGTGCAGAAGCCGCGACCGTTCCCGGTCCAGATGATGACCCGAACGTCGGGGTCGGCGTCGGCGTCGCCCATATACTGCGTCAGCAGCCGGTAGGCCTCGTAGTTGAGCGAGTTGTAGCGCTCGGGGCGGTTCGTCGTGATGGTGGCTATGTGATCGGCCACCTCGTACAGGATCTCGTCACTCATGGACCAGAGTCTGCCTCACATCCGATGTGGGCACGGAGTGCGGTGCGACGACGGCCCCCAGGCAGCCTTCGCCCCGGCATCACGACCGACTGAGGCGGGTGGCCGGGGCTCACGCCCACCACGCCAGCTCGGCGTCGGGCAGCCATCGGGTCTGGTACGGGGGTGCCACCTCCTGGATGAGGGCGCCCGGACCGCCGTCGTCGTCGACGGCGGGGGCGACCAGCATCGTGGCGTCGGGCGACCAGTGGGCGTGGCTCTGGGCGTACTGCTCGAAGAACGGCAGCACCGCCATGGCCCACGCCCGGCTCGGCCGGAACGGGGCGAGCGGGCGGGTGTCGGACCCGTCGTGGACGAGCCATCGGAGGCGTTGATCGCCGGCGGCAGCGAGGGCGGCCAGCCGGCTCCCGTCGGGCGACCACAGGAACGCCGCCACCGGTTCGGCGGTGATCAGCGTCGACTCACCGGTGAGCAGATCGTCGACGACGAGCCCGCCCTCGCCGTCGACCACCGCCACATGGGCCAGGCGCCGGCCCTCCGGGTCGACGGCGAACCGACCGGTGGAGCCGTGATCGACGAGGGTGTTGACGGCGCCGTCGGGGCCGGAGGCCACGATCCGGTCGTCGACGGCGTAGGCCACCGAACCGCCGGGGAGCACCACGGCGCGATGAACGGGCTGGCGTGCTCCTCCAGGATCCGGGGTGGCGCCCCGTCGATGCCGGCCACCTCGACCCGCTCACCGACATGGACGGCCAGCTGCGTGCTGTCGGGCGCCCACGACCAGAACAGGGGCTGGCCCCGCTCGATAACGTGCATGTCACCGGTCGCCACATCGGAGACCGCCAGCTCGAGTCCGAGCGGGCCCGGCGACAGGTGGCTCAGCCACCGACCGGACGGGCTCGGGCACAGGTAGAAAGCGCTGACCGCGTCGGCCAGGACGCTCCACTCGTCGGTCTCTTCCACGTGGAGCCGGAGTTGACGGACCCCGTCGGGCTCGTCCGAGTCGACCGACCAGGCCGTCCACTCCCCCGCCCGCGACCAGGTTGCGGTCGTGACCCGGGATCGCTCCCCCGGTCGCAGCGGCGCCCCGATCGGCATCCGCACCCCGTTGTCGGCGTCGGCCAGCACCACGTCGCCGGCCGAGTCGATGAGCAGCACGTAGCGCACACCTCAACTCTGGCAGAGTTTCGACACGGCGACGGCACCTCACCGGTGGTCGGGTCGGCGAGGTGGTCCCGGCCGACGCCCCGGCGGTCAGCTCAGCGGGCGCGGTCAGCTCAGCGGGCGCAGTCAGACGATCGCCGATCGGTCGCCGGCCTCGGGTCGGTCGACGGCCCCTCTTGGGTGACGTGCCGTCGTGGATGGTGACGTCGCCGATCGGCGAGATCGTGAGCAGGGCGCCGGCTGTGGTCTCGATCGGGGCGATGAGCTCGAGCCGACCACCGGTGCTCGTCAGCAGGCGGGCCACAGCGGTGAGCATGCGGAGCCCGTGGCTGTCGAGATAGCGGAGGGTGCCGCGATCGATGACCACAACGGACCGCTCGGATGCCATCGCCTCGAGCTCCCCACCCAAGAGTGCAGCGTTGGAGATGTCGACCTCGCCCGACAGGGCCACGGCGAGCGCGTGCTGATCGTCGGCGACGACGTCGAGTCTGGCCAGCGGTTGTGTCACGGGGCGCCTCCCGAATCGGGCAGCGGATACTGCATGCTGATGGTCGTGCCCCGGGGGGTGGCATCGCGGCTGAAACGAGCGCCCAAGGCCTGCATGATCGGAATGCCGCGACCGCGGTCGAGTTCGACCGACGGTCCGTCGGTGCCATCCGACATCACATCGGCGCCCTGGCCACGGTCGCCGTCGACAGCCCGACGTGCGAGAAGCACGGAGCCCAGGTCTCAGACCTGGCCTTCCGAGTGGAGCTAAGGAGAATTGAACTCTTGACCTCTTCCATGCCATGCACCTCCCGGCTGTTCAGATCAGATCGGCGGTGTGCGTAGCTGCAGGTGAGGACGGTCCTGTGGTCCGAATCTGGTTGAGATCGTTCGGCGATATTCATTGCCGTTGCTCACTGCGTTGCTCACTCGGCTTCGGCTAGGGTCGAAAGTGAGCAACACAGAAGAGGTCACGATGGTCCGCCGTCGAGGGAACAACGAGGGCTCCGTCTACCAGGAGAAGAGCACAGGCCGGTGGGTCGCAGCTGTCTCGATCGATGGCAGACGCCGACGGGCCATTGCGCCGACTGAGGCTGCTGCGAAACGTCGCCTGCGGGAGATGGTAGCCCAGATCGACTCCGGCCTACCGATCACCGACGGTTCGCTGACGGTCGAGCGCCTACTGGATGATTGGATGACGACGGCCGTTGCGGCCAAGGATCTCTCGCCTCGGACGGTCGACGTTCACCGCTGGGCGGTCGGCATTCTGATCGAGACGATCGGCAAGAAGCGGGTCAAGACGCTCAGGCCCGAGGACGTCGAGGCGGTGTTTTTCAGGCTCGCGGCGGAGGGGCACGGCAGACGGGCCCGGGCGATGAGCAGAGCGAGCCTCATCAAGATCCGTTCGACGCTGGGGCAGGCGCTGACATGGGCTGAGCGCCGCCAGTTGGTCGCTCGCAACGTTGCCCGTGTCGTCGAGCTACCTCAAATAGCCAGGGGCGCTGAACTGGGTAGAGCGCTCACCATCGAACAGGCTCGGGTGCTCCTCGGTGCGATCGAAGGTCATCGGTTGGAGCCGCTCTTCATGCTCATGTTGATGCTCGGGCTACGTCCCGGCGAGGCGACTGGTCTTGCTTGGGGCAACGTTGATCTTGACGGGGGTGTCGTACACGTCCGCCAGTCGCTCAAGCTTCATGGCGGCAGCCTCGAAGTCACCGAGAAGCTCAAGACCTCTCGTTCTCGACGCAGCCTCGACGCACCCCCGCAGTTGGTGGATCTCCTCCGCAGCCACCGAACTAAGCAGGTCGCCGAGCGGCTCGAGATCGGCCCCGCTTGGTCGAATCCAGATGACCTGGTGTTCACGAACGCGCTAGGCGGTCCGATCGATCCAGCCAACCTTCGCCGCTCGTTCGGCAAGGTCACCGAGGACGCAGGACTCGGGCGCTGGCATCCGCACGAACTACGGCACTCGGCTGCGTCGATCCTGTCAGCTTCGGGTGTTCCACTGGAAGAGGTGGCGGACGTGCTCGGCCATGACGGCACCCGCATGACAGCACTCGTCTATCGACACGCAGTCACTCCGTCTGTCGGAGCGGCACAACGCATGGGCGACATCCTCAGCCAGTAATCGGCAAGCAGGGTCAAGCGACCTATCCCTAATGCCAGAGAGCGGCACTAGCGTCCGTGTTCACGCCGCAAAGGGGAGCCCACCATGGGTGGAGAGAACAACGTTCCTGCTGGCTGGTATCAGGACGCCCACAACTTAGGTGGCTGTCGCCCGCCAGTGGGATGGGACCACCTTGAGGTGAGTTTCGCCAGTGGGATGGGACCACCTCGTCGCCAGTGATGGGACCACCCTTTCGCCAGTGATGGGACCATCCCTGGGGTCCGCCAGTTCCGGTGTCGTTGACGCTGGGCTTGTCGCCGCTCTTGTCGACGAGATCAGTGGAGGCGGCATGGCGTTCCGGGAGGTCCGCGTGTTCGAAGTACGAGAGGTTCTACGGCTGTGGCTGGGAGGCGAGGGGCTGCGAGCGATCAGCCGGCTAGCGGGGATGGACCGCAAGACGGTCCGCCGCTATGTCGAGGCTGCCGAGTCGCTTGGCCTTGTCCGTGACGGCGACGAGGACCAGTTGAGCGATGTGTTGCTCGGACAGGTGGTGGAGCGGGTGCGCCCGCATCGCACCGATGGCCACGGCAAGGCGTGGCGGCTGTTGTCCGCGAACCACGGCCAGCTCGAGGTGTGGTTGAAGAACGAGGAGCTGACGGTGGTGAAGACCCACGAGCTCCTGGAACGCAAGGGCATCGTCGTGCCGGAGCGGACACTGCACCGCTACGCGCTCGAGGTGGTCGGCGTGGGCCGGTCGGCGAGGGAGTCGACGGTCCGGGTCAACGATGGGGAGCCTGGCGAGGAGTTACAGGTCGATTTCGGCAAGCTCGGCCGCATCCCGGACGCAGACACGGGCCGGCAGCGGGATCTGTGGGCGCTGATCTTCACTCCGGTTGTGTCGCGTTACAGCTACGTGTGGTTGCTGCACCGGCAGACGACCGAGGATGTGATCGCCGGGTTCGAAGCCGCGTGGGCGTTCTTTGGCGGGGTCTTCGCCACGGTCATCCCCGACAACTGCAAGGCCATCGTTGACGGCGCCGATCCGCTGGAGCCCCGGTTCAACCAGGCCTTCGTCGAGTACGCGCAAGCCCGGGGGTTTGTGATCGACCCAGCCCGGGTGCGGTCCCCGAAGGACAAGCCCCGCGTCGAGCGGGTCGTGCCGTTCGTGCGGAACAGCTTCTTCGCCGGCGAGACGTTCATCGATCTCGCTGACGCCCAGCGGCGGGTCGAAGAGTGGTGCCGCCAACGGGCCGGGATGCGGATCCACGGCACGACTCAGCTGCGACCGGCCGAGCACTTTCGTGTCGAGGAGTTGCCGGTTCTGGCCCCGCCGCCGGTGGCGCCCTATGACCTGCCGATCTACGCGACAGCGAAGGTCCACCGGGACCATCACATCGAGGTGGCCAAGGCTCTCTACTCCGTTCCAGGGAACCTGATCGGCACCCGGGTTGATGTGCGCGCCGACCGTTCACTGGTCCGAGTGTTCTCCCGGGGTCAGCTGGTCAAGGTCCATCCCCGACAGCGCCCGGGCGGCCCGGTCCACCGATCCAGAGGATCTGCCGTCGCACAAGACCGTGTACGCGATGCGGGGACCTGGACAAGCTCCAGCGCATCGCCGCCGGGCACGGCGAAGCGGTCGGCGCCTACGCCACGGCGCTGTTGGACATCCCGCTGCCCTGGACGAAAATGCGTCAGGTCTACGCCCTGCTCGGCCTGGTGAAGAAGTGGGGACCCGAACGGGTCAACGCCGCCTGCGAGCGTGCTCTCGACGCGGAGGCCGTCAACGTCGGCCTCATCGGCCGGATGCTGGAGCGGGGAACCGAGACCGGCGACGGCGTCCCGGTCCAGCAGGCCCTGCCTGGCACCGTGGTCACCCCACGGTTCGCCCGCGACGACCACCACTTCGCCGTCCGCACCGGCACCGACAACGGTGAGGTCGCCCAATGAGCACCACACCAACCGTCACCCCAGAACTCAAAGCGCTGCTGCGCCGAGTGAAGCTTCGCCGCTGCCTCGACACCCTCCCCGAACGCTTGGCTCTCGCCCACACCGCACAGATGGGTCACGCCGAGTTCCTCGAACTCGTCCTCGCCGACGAGGTCACCCGACGCGAGAACACCAGCGCCGATCGGCGCGGCCGCGCCGCCGGCCTCGACCCGTCCATGACCCTCGACCGCTGGGACGACACCGCCAAGATCACCTACGACCGGGCCATCTGGAACGAGCTGTGCTCACTACGGTTCGTCGATGCCGGCCACAACGCCGTCATCATGGGACCTGTCGGCGTCGGCAAAACCTTCCTCGCCACCGCCCTCGGACACGCCGCAGTCCGACGACGCATCAGCGTGCACTTCGAACGCTGCGACCGGCTCCTCAAACGGCTCCGAGCCAGTCGGCTCGACAACAGCCACGACAACGAGATCCGCAAGCTGCTCCGCGTCGATCTGCTGATCATCGACGACTTCGCCCTGCAGCCGCTGGACTCGGTCGACACCGCCGACATCTACGAGTTGATCGTCGAACGACACCGCACAGCTGCGACGGTCGCCACCAGCAATCGCGAGCCCGTCGAATGGCTCGGCCTCATGGCCGACCCCCTCCTCGCCCAGTCCGCCATCGACCGGCTCCAGTCCGCCGCCCACGAACTCGTCCTCGACGGCGAGTCCTACAGGCAACGCCAGAAACCCACCGTCACCGACAACCCTATTGACGACAACCAGCCTCGACCGCCATCATCCCACAACCGGACCTGACCGAACCCCAACCCGGTCCCTTGCCACTGGCGAACAAGTGGTCCCATCAAGCTGGCGAGCGACAGGTGGCCAGCGATGGTGGGACGGCACACAGTGGACGACCCACGTGCTGCCACCACCACCAAGTCCTCCTCCGCCGTTCCGGGAGCGAGGCGACGAGCAACGGGTGCACCTCGCCGTGGAGCGTCCGTGGTGGCAACGGAAGCGAGTTCTCGTTCCCGCCGGATTCGGGACATTTGTCCTCCTGGCGGCTCTCGCCAGCCAAGGTCCCGATCCGGTGGACATACAAACCGCCACGCAACAGTCGGTTGAACAAACGGGTGTGCTCTCGACAGCGGTGGCCCCCACAGAACCAACGGCTGCGACTCAACCGACGGTTACGACGCAGCTGGCCACCACGACCATCACACCTCCGGCTTCTTCGAGCACTGCAGGCACGGTCGCTGCGACTTCGACATTGAGCTCACAGGTCGCAAATCAATCGGCAACACAACCAGAAACAGTTCAGACCACGACAACCTCCACGGCCCCGCCGACGTCAACGACCGCGACCCCAACGACAACCACCACCGCCTCCGCTCCGAGCTGCGACCCGAACTACAGCGGGTGCGTCCCAATCGCATCCGACGTGGACTGCCTCGGGGGTACTGGCGACGGACCCGCCTACGTTCAGGGCCCGGTACAGGTGATTGGTTCTGACATCTATGGACTAGATCGGGACAAGGACGGGATCGGCTGTGAATAGGCCGAACCCCATTTGTGACGGTGCTCCCTTCAGTCGAGCTGATTGAGGAGGGCCTGGATCCCGAATAGGCGTAGCTTTGCGAGAAGTCGTGGAGCCCCCCCCAACTAGGTCAGACTAGAGGAAACGGACTCCTTCATTAGGTCCGACTTTCACGATCGCACCCTCATCACCGCCATCGTGGGCCGGCGCTGACGCAACCTGATCCTCAAGCACCGCCTGAAATCTCTCGGGATCCGCGATGAAGCGCATGACCGCAAGCGGGTGATGTTCGGATGCAACCTTGATACTTGCCGTTGAGTAGCCAAAGATCCGCCCCAGACGTGTCCTTGTGAAGGCCACCTCTTCAACCCTGCCAAGCGGGAGATAGGCGAAGATCACTCCGAACAGCCCACCGGTTTCGACTACTTGCCTCGTTGTGATCCACCGATGTTCGTAGTACCACCACCGCACCACAATCACGAGGTGGCGGATCAACCCAACGGCCACAAGCAGCGCGAGAATGCTGGACCAGCCCCCAAAGACTGCGACCAAAACGAGCACCACCAGCATCACCGCCCACGTCGCCAGCTCCTTCGTTAGTGGAGGCCACCAGTGGGACCGGATTGTCAGCAGGCCATACACAAACGCTAGAGCTGCGCCCGCAAAAGACAGCATGCTGGCGGCCTCGAATCCGCTGATGTAGGTAGCGTAGATGAACAAGAGGACGAGCAGCTCCAGACTGGGCTGAAGGACAGCAGCCCAATGCTGACGTTCCCTATAAAGAACTTCCTCCGACTCGTTGGCGACAAAGAACTCCTCATTGGGTCGAAGAAGAGGGGAAAGAGCGAGTTGAGTCAGCCCAAGCCCAGCCCCGGACCATAGTTTGCCATCTTCCTTGAGCTTCTCAATACGGTCGATGTGCTGCTGCAAAAACTCGTCTCGGATTTCGGGCCTCTTCCATCGGGCCGCTCGCCTAAGAAGCGCTCGACCCAGGTCCGGTCCGTATGCAAACGCTTCATTGACGGTCAGGCCAAGCAGAAGCGTCGTCAAGCATCCTGCGAGGAAGGCGATCAGCTCGTTCTCGCACATTGAAATCCCACCTGGTCCCTTTGTAGTGAGGCTTATCCTGGCTGTTCGATCTTCCAGTTCTCCCCGACGGCAAGACCCATTTCTCTCGGGTCAACAGACGCTAGTTGACCAGGGGCCACCACTGCATCGACGTTCGGGACTGCTGTATGTGAACGATGCCGGATTGGGCCTCCCTGCGCGGCCCGCCTCAGGCCATTCAGGATGCCGAGCTGGGCGCCCCGATCCGAGGCTCGACCACCCGGAGAAACTGCCACCCAGAGGCGCTGGCGGCGTCCGAGGAGTAGCGGCACCTAGTTGCGTGTTCGGCAACACGCCAGTCCTGTCGTCCCATTGGCGGCGAGGAACCATCATCCTGCGCCGGTTGGCCTACTGGTCCAGGTAGTCCAGTGCCAGTTCCCAGGGGTAGGAGTCGAGCAGTTCGCCACCGGTATGGGGCTCGTGGGGCTCGATCGCTCCTGGCCTAGTGAGCACGTGGACGCCTTCGTCGCCGAGTTCCTTGACGCTGCGTTTGAAGGGCGGCCGTGTTGACGAACGGCATCACGACGACGGGAAGGCCAAGTCCAATGGCTTCGGCGAGCACACCTAAGGCGTAGGTATCGCTGATGCCTCCGGCGAGCTTGTTGATGGTGTTGTACGTTGCCGGAGCCACGACAAAGGCATCGGCGGGAGCGGAACGAGGCTCCCCCGGCTGGCGGTACTGGCTTCGGACCGGCGAGCCAGTCAAGGTGGCCAGAGATTCAGTGTCGATGAACTCCAGCCCGGCCGGTGTTGCGATGACTTGCACGCTCCAGCCCCGCCCTTGGGCAGCGATCACCAGCCGTTCGACGTGCGAAGCGGGTCCTGCGCCACAGACGACAACTGAGAGAAGCCGGGTGGTCACGCCGCCAGGCCGACTCGATCGACCAGGGTGCCGAGATCGGTCTGAACACTGCGAGGTGCTGACGACCGGAGGTGGCCGACCAGCTCACGGACAGGGGGCCGAACTCGTAGTTCCTGGACTGCGACCTCGCTTGCCGCGTCGAGGGCCGAGACGGCACGGTCGTACTTGCCCCATTGGGTGTAGGCACGGGCCGCGTCGATGAACACCGTCACTCTTCGCTCGGCGATCCCGAGCGCGTCGAAGCCGATCGCTCGCACGTGGTCGATGGCGGTCCCAGCGTTGCCGAGCGTGACCTCGACCGCTACCCGATGGGCCCGCACATTGTCCGCCCCGAAAGCTGTCCAGTGATGGTTGGCCCCGTGCCCGAGCGCCGTGCCGCTGTCTGCTCAGCTTCGTCGAGCAAGACCCGAGCCGCTGGGCCGTCCTCATTCTGGCCGGCGGCGATTGCCCCTCGCAGGAGCAGGGCACCGTAGAGCGAGAGCGAGTCCTCTGACGGGTGCTCGATGCATCGGTCAAGTTCCGTTGCTGCTTCGGCGGCGTACTGGCAGGCGGCAGCGTACTGGCCGGAACTCATCAGGGTGTGTGTCACGATTCGTGCGCTCGCGGCGATGACCAGCGGGTCCTCGCTCCGTCGGGCTGCGTCCATGCTCCGATCGGCCGCTACCGACGCCAGGGTGTGGCCATCGAGCTTCAAGAAGACGCTGGCGGCAACGTGGAGAGCCTGGGCAGTGAGTCCACCGATCGCTCGCCGAGTATCGCCGGAGCTGACCGCACCGGCTGCTCGAAGCTGGTTCAACAAACCGGGAAGCTCCTCGGCGACCAACTCGTAGCGGCATGCCTGATAGGCCTGCTTCATCCGGCCCACCCCCGACGTCAAGGCAGACATCCCTGTTTCCAGACCGAGATTGGGGCGTCGCTCAGCGTCAATGAGCGTCAAGGCGAGGTCCTGCAGCACGGCCGCCGGGGACACGACGGTCCCGGCTAGTGTCGTGCCAGCGAGCGCTAGGAACTCTCGGCGCTGCACAGCCTCTCCTTCAAAGTCGTCAGAATGGTCAACGACCACGCTACCAGTCGGCCTCGACCCCGCTTCGGCCGACGACAGCAGCGGCGACTCCTGACGGGCGAGGAGATACTCGAGCTCGTCGAGCGACACCCGAAGCGCCTGAGCCAACTTCGACCGGTGGCGTGGGTGTGGCGCTTCTGTGGTACCGGCCTCCCATCGGATCACCGTTGACCGACTGACGCCAACTTCCTCGGCCAACTGGTCCTGTGTCAGACCAACCGCCTGGCGCCTCTTCTTTAGTCGGCCTCGGGGTCGGTGGGATGAATTGGCGGTCGCCATCGCGTGTCCCCTGGTCATGCGACCTGATGAGTCAGCAATGCAACAGAAATGCATCACCGATGCTCTCGGATCGGCGGTCCCCTGATGGTTATCTCAACAGTAGCGCAAGACACAAAGCGTCAAGCGACAACATCAGGAGCCAACACGAGATGGAACTACCACTTGATGAAGAGAAGATCCGAGCAAAGGAGATCGCGGTGACCGGTTTCGATCGAGCCACGGTATATGTGGCCGGCCAACGACCGGAAGATTCAGAGCAGCGCACGAACGCTGACAACGAGCCGTTGTGGGATGTATTTTGCACCGAGCAGGTGGGCCGGCAGGTGACGAACTTCAAGGTGCGGATCGCCTCGGCAACGCCCCCGGCGATAGATGGGATCGGTCGGATTCACTTCGGTGGGTTGCGGGCGTCGACCTACGCCGATGGGAACCGCAACATCGTCAGCTTCACCGCTGACACCTTCGCCGTCGGCGAGCCTCCCTCGGTCACCCGATCCACGACCGGGCCGGAGCAACCTCCGACACCGGCCCAGAAGAAGGCCGCGTAGCACCCCGGTCTGGTAGCTCTGGAGATGGTTCACCGACCCAATGGGCTGTGCAGCGGCAGCTCGGTGGGGTTCTCGGGTTCGATTCCCGGGCAGAGCACAACCCTCGGACAGCAAGGCGCTTTCGGGGACGCCCGTAGGGGCAACACGTAGACCCGTCTGAACACGAGGTGAACAACCCATGTCTGTACACGAACCCCTTTTCGAACGCGCCCACCCACACCACCACCCGCCTGCCCTGGCCCCGGTCGGGCCGGATGACCTTGTTGGTGAGGCGGTGTTCCGCCCGGCTCGGTGGAATGCGGCGGGGTATTGCGTGATGTGTTTGGAGTGGAGCTGCCAAGCCGACCAGTGCCGGACCCTGTACGCGGATTCGGTGTGGGCGGTGTGCCGGTATTGCGATGGGTCGGGCTATGACCGCAACGCCGAAGTGCTCTGCACCTGCACCTCAGGGCTGGTCGAGCTGACCCATTCGGAGTGGGTGGACAAGCCGTTGGCTCGGCCGTCTCGGTTGAACTTCGCCGGGTTCTGCGGCTGGTGCGGTGACCGCTGGTGCAACCAACCCCGCTGCATCACCCTGCATCGCCGATCGACCTGGGCCCCCTGCACCGACTGCGGCGGTATCGGGATCGACGAAACCAGCGGACAGGCCTGCGTGTGCAGTTTCGGGCTGACGGAGACCACCTCTCGATGACCCCACCAACTACAACCCCGGCGGTACCAGCCGGCCCCGTTGACTGTGGGATTGGGCGTTCATTTGGGGCGCCCGCCATAGGCGCCCCAACCCAGCGAGAACACCGACGTGAGGGCCACGGCGTGACACCGGAAGTCGCCCCACCCAAGCAGTGGCGTCCCACACCCATCCTCACCGCCAACACCAACCCCGCCGAAGCGAGCACCCACACCAGCCACACCAGCTCGCCCACCAGCAGCCCCCAACGGCCCAGTGCCCACCGCCGAGAACTGGCAGACAATGACCGATGCCAAACGCACTGCCGAACCAACGACCGGGGCCAGGTCGACATCGCCCCAGGAGCTCTACGGACCAGCGGTGATGAACGTGACCGGGAGCGTCGACCAATCAGCGCTGTCGTGCTCTCACGGCATGGCCGGTTGAGCGGTACCCGTGGGCCGTACCGCTGCTTCTTGTCTTGCCCCTTCGTCTTGGCGGCCGGCGGAATGCCCGAAGGGCTGCAGCCGGCCGCCCATGGGCGGGCGGTTCCCGAAACCCCCTCCCCCACCCCTCCTTCACTGTTCTCTCGGATCCCCTTCCCGCCCCACGGAGCGGCCCAGCTGCTTGGTAATCGGTAATCGGGAAACTCCACTGCCGCACGAGCGAAAGGGCAGGTCATGACCGCTGCGCTGATCGGTCTCCTTGGTAAGGCTCACCCGAAACTTGCCGGCGACGTCCTGCGGCGGATCATCGACCGGAGACGTATGGCCATCCGGCTCCGGAAGTTCAACCGGTCCCTGCTCAACGGCGACACCGACCTGAAGTCGATCGCACGATGCGGCAACGCCCTCGGGTCGACGATCTTGATGCGCCAAGGAGGCGACGGACAGGTGCGACCAGGCGGGATCGCCACCTGCAAGAGCGTCTGGGGCTGCCTCGGCTGTGCCGCTCGACGACGGGCGCTCAAGTCAGCGATGGTCAAGTACTACGTCCAAGCCCACCAGACCGCAGGCAAGGGCGTCTCGTTCGGGTCGTTCACCCTGGCCCACTACCCCACCGACTCCCTGGCGGACCTGCTGGAAGGTCTGCGCAAGGCGTTCACCGACATGCGCCACCTCAAGGTCTACAAAGACGCGGAAGCCGACCACGGGATCATCGGCTGGATCGCTGCTCTCGAAATTACGCACGGCCGGAACGGGTGGCATCCGCACCTGCACGTGCTGTTCTTCCACGAAGAGCACCTGGAGATCGAGTACGGCGACAACGCTGAGCTACGGGGAGCGCTGCATGAGGCGTTCGCCCGTCAGATCGACCGCCACCTCGGCCGCACGGTCCACCAGATCCACGGTGTCGACCTCGCGCCCGTCCGCACCACGCCGAGGGGTGACGGCGATGAAGCGTTGGCCCGGTACCTGGGGAAGATCCAGCTGGAGATGACCCGCCAGGACCTCAAAGTCGGCCGGGCCACGACCTCACGGTCACCGTGGCAGATCGCCTTGGACGCCGCCGATACCGGAGACGCCCGGGACGCAGCCCTGTGGTGCGAGTACTTGCGAGCCACCAAGGGACGCAACGTCGTCACCAGCGGTGGATCCCTCGCCGCCCACTACGGCGAACCCACCGACGCGCAACTCAACCGACTCCTGGGAGGAGACCAACCTATGGACGATGACCAAGCCCACGACAACGACCCCGGCGAAGACATCGCTTCGATCTCGGCCGATGTCTGGACCGACCTGCTCAACCACCGAGACCGCCACACCAGCCCCGTCACCGCCGACGCCATCACTGCCCTGGAGACCGACGGACCGGAGGCCATGGCCGAGGTGATCACCGACCGGCTCGACAAGCTCGTGCAGGTGGTCACCCATCACGAGACCGGGCTACCGCACCTGCAGTACGCCAACCTGGCCGACCGCCGTCACTACGTGGGGCAGCCCGACCTCAGGAACGATGCCGAGCCGATCGCCCTCGATGACCTCGGACCGGCCCGCACGGGCCTGGTACGGAGCCACAACCAACCAATCCACGGAGGTGGACCAATGACCGCAGACGACCCCACCGCTCGCATGATCGTGTTCTTCGGATCCTGCGAAGCCGAACACTACGCAGCCAAGCTCCAACTGCGCTTCGCACCCCTCGCAGCCGAAGACGGACGAACCCGCAACGGCGTCGCCCGCCAGGTCCGCAAGCAAGTCCAGGAGCTGTACCAACTCTTCGACCAAGTTGGCGAGACCTTCCCCATCACCACCGACGTACCCGACCTCGACACCGTCGACTGGGGCCAACTGGCCGACCTCGTCACGATCGACAAAGACCAGAGGTGGAACTAATGACTGAGCGGCGACTGACGCTAACTGTGAGTGAGGCGGCGGAGACGCTTGGTATCGGACGAACGCTCGCCTACCGGCTGATCCGCTCAGGGGAACTCAGAAGCGTCAAGGTGGGTGGCCGTCGGTTCATCACTGAGAACCAGCTGCAGAGCTACGTAGCCGATCTTGAGGACTCCAATTGACACGGCGTTGACGCAAGGCGGACCGCTTCACGACGACTGTCCGGTTGGTGAGATTCCGTACCATCGAGGCTGTACCGACTGGAGTGCTCGTCTCGTTCCCGCCAAACCCCGTTCACGTCGGACGCCTCCTTCCACAATATCAGCTGGGACTCCAAGCTCGTTCAGCAGAACCAGGGTCATAAGCCACCGAATGCTCTCTGTAACCCAGATAGTGGTCTTCCAATCGTCTTCGGGCCGGTTCATCTTCGGGTCGCGATGAGCAACCGAGTTTCGACTATTCTTGACCCACTGAATCCAGGATTCCAGATCTCCGACCAAATCTGCGAACATAGGACCGGCGTAGAGAACAACCTCGCTGATACGGTCCGCAAAGGTCGGCTCGTGGCTGAACCGAAGCTTCTCTCGCAACCACTCCCTATCCGCCACTGGTGCTGAATCAAGTATTCCCGCCAAGCGCCTCTTGTGATCAGGAGTTGCCTTGCGCCGGCGATTCCGGTGACGGTGATAGCCCTCGACAGCGGATGCAGCAGTGAGGAAGAGTGCACCACCATGACGGTCCGACTTGCGCAACTCTGCAACTAGATCTGGCACGATCCCGAGATCAGAGTGCAGCTCCCACCAAGCCTCAACGACTTCCGAGAAGTCAACCTCCTCGAGCGTGAATAGGAAGAAGAAGGACTGCTTGACTTCCGAGTGTTGATCACCAACCGCAGAGAACACCGTGACTAGGTCTGGGTAGTTGGAGTCTCTTTCCAGAGTCAATGTAAGCTCGATAACGGGACACCTAGCCGATGCAGCTAGCTCCAACAAATGCCTAAAGGGTCGGACCCACTCGTGTTCGACTTCCTCAAGGCTCCGAGGTGTCTCTAGGTCGAAATGGATGATCTCGCTGCTGGAGAGCTTCACGTCCGATAGTCCGCCACCAGAACGACCCCAGTTGCGCCAAAGCTGTACGCCAGCTCCCGGCAATTGTGCCGTCAGCGGTGGCGGCTCCGAGAACGCGACCGACTCTTCCCGACGGTCGTCCACTCGATCAAATGAGAACTCCCAGGGCCTCCGATTGGCCCACTCGTTGAGGTTCGCTAGTCGCACAGAGGCCGAATTGAATCTGGTGTCGGCGAACACGTGTGCCCCGGCCAAGACCCTGTTCGCAATGATGCTCGTCCTGTATGGACGCTCCTGACCCCCACGCGTCGACCCTTGGTACACCAGGTCGAGGAGAGTGAAAGGGGTCGTTCCGACCTGGCCATGGAGAACATCTGGGACATCTAGCTCGCTGTCAGCACTGGAGTATGGGCCGAGCCAGCCAAGAAGTGCCAGGTGCCAGAATCCGCCGTCTCTGAAGAGCCTGCCGCCAACGACAAGATCGGCGTCGCCCGGCCACCACCATCGTCCGTCGAAAGGCTGGTCCTCGGGCTGAGGGTTCATAGGCATCACCAGCTCCCCCTGCCGCCCCACCATCGTGTTACAGAGCCCGGGCCGCTGCTCACCTGTTTGCTCACCTCCAGGTTCGTTGGCCCAAAGTTGGGGCCCCCGCCAACTCGCTGACCTGGGGTTTTGCTTGTGGAGCTAAGGAGAATTGAACTCCTGACCTCTTCCATGCCATGGAAGCGCTCTACCAACTGAGCTATAGCCCCGAAGGGAAAACCGAGCGTACCAAGGGCTCCGGCGACGCCGCACCACCCCCGCCAAACTTTTCCGGTCGGCCGAGCCAACACCGGACCGCCGCCGCGGCGGCGGCCGGACCGCTGACGGCGCGAAGCGGGCGGATCGAGGTTCCGTCGACAAGGACCGGGAGGAGATCATCCCAGGGGCGCTCGATGTGACGAGAGACAGGTCCGCCGACATCTACACTGTCGGCTGCGCCACGCGGGCGGTCGAAGCACGAAGAGGTGGTTCATGACGTCCACCAACGCCCATCACCGGCCGGCCCTGACCGACCGGGAGTACTACACCCAGCTCTGGGGAACGGCCAACCTCACCGGGCGGACGCCCAGTTCGTGGTCGACGGCGAAGCACCGCGCCGGCATCGTCGCCCTGCTGGCGAGCGCCGCCCTCGCCGCCCAGCTCCTGCTCGGCACGGTCGGTATCGACAACGACGGTGTCGCCGGCGACTCCGGACCCCCGGCCAAGACGATGAGCGTCGCCCATCGAGGGCCCTGACCGGGAGTGGCGACGAGATCCGCCGTCGACAGCGACGATCGGCGGCGTCGAATGGCACGTGGAGCCCGGGGCCGAGGTCGTAACCTTTGTGCATGGCCGACAGTCCCGCCCACGAAACGCTCCGCTACGAGCCGACCGCGATCGAACCCCGTTGGCAGCAGCGGTGGCTCGACGAGGGCACCTACGAGGTCGACAACGACGACCCCCGCCACCGCTACTACGTGCTGTGCATGTACCCCTACCCCAGCGGCCCGGCCCACCAGGGCCACGTCCGCAACTACACCTTCGGTGACCTGCTCACCCGGTACCGCACCATGCACGGCGACGCCGTCCTCTCCCCCATCGGGTTCGACTCGTTCGGCCTCCCGGCCGAGAACGCCGCCATCCAGACCGGCACCCACCCCCGGGTGTTCACCGAGGAGCGCATCGCCGAGCTGTCGAGCTCGTTGAAGCGGATCGGGGCCAGCTACGACTGGCGGCGCATCGTCCGCTCCCACGACCCGTCGTACATCCGCTGGACCCAGTGGATCTTCCTCAAGTTCTACGAGGCCGGGCTCGTCTACCGGGCCGACTCCCCCGTCAACTGGTGCCCCGGCTGCCAGACGGTGCTGGCCAACGAGCAGGTCAACGCCGACGGCACCTGCGACCGCTCCGGCGACCTCGTCGAGCGTCGCAACATGGAGCAGTGGTTCTATCGGATCACCGACTACGCCCAGGAGCTCCTCGACGGCCTCGACACGGTCGACTGGCCCGAGAAGGTCAAGACGATGCAGCGCAACTGGATCGGCCGGTCGGAGGGCGCCGAGTTCGGCCTCCCGGTGGCCGACGCCGAGGGCAACGCCCGCACCGATATCGAGCCGGTGCGGGTCTACACGACCCGCCCCGACACCAGCTTCGGCATGACGTTCGCCGTCATGTCACCGGAGCACCCGATGGTCGACGCCGTCACCACCGACACCCAGCGCCTCGCCGTCGACGCCTTCCGCGACGAGGTCTCCCGCCGCTCCGAGATCGACCGACTCTCTAGCGAGGGCCAGATCGACAAGCGGGGCGTGTTCACCGGCTCCAACGTGATCAACCCGTTCACCGGCACGTCGATCCCGCTGTTCCTGGCCGACTACGTCCTCACCACCTATGGCACCGGGGCCATCATGGCCGTCCCCGGTCAGGACCAGCGCGACTGGGATTTCGCCACCGCCTACGGGCTCGACATCATCCGCACCGTCCAACCCCCCGACGACTTCGACGGCGACGCCTACACCGGCGACGGCCCCGCCATCAACAGCGCCTGGCTCGACGGGATGGGGGTGGCCGAGGCCAAGGCCGCCGCCATCACCTGGCTGGAGGACCAGGGCATCGGCGAGGGCCGCATCAACTTCCGCCTGCGCGACTGGTTGCTGTCGCGCCAACGCTTCTGGGGCTGCCCCATCCCCATGGTCTACTGCGACCGTTGCGGGATCGTGCCCATGCCCGAGGACCAGCTCCCCATCCTGGCCCCCGACGACGTCGAGTTCACCCCCACCGGCCAGTCGCCCCTCACCACCCACGAGGGCTTCCTCCACGCCACGTGCCCCCGCTGCGAGGGACCGGCCCGGCGCGAGACCGACACCATGGACACGTTCGTCGACTCGTCGTGGTACTTCCTCCGCTTCGCCGACCCCCACAACGAGTCGGCCCCCTTCGACATCGACGCCGTCGACCGGTGGCTGCCCGTCGACCAGTACATCGGCGGGGTCGAGCACGCCATCCTCCACCTCATGTACGCCCGGTTCTTCACCAAGGCCCTGGCCAATCTCGGCGTGGCCCCCAAGGAGTTGCGCGAGCCGTTCCAGCGCCTGTTCACCCAGGGCATGGTGCACAAGGACGGGGCCAAGATGTCGAAGTCGAAGGGCAACGTCGTCGCCCCCGAGGAGATCATCGACACCCAGGGCGCCGACACCCTCCGCCTGGCCCACCTCCAGGTGAAGCCGCCGTCGGAGGACGTCGACTGGGAGGACATGGGCCTCGAGGGCTGCTCCCGGTTCCTGGCTCGGGTGTGGCGCCTGGCCCGCACCGACACCGACCTGCTGCCCCACGTCCGCTCCGGTGAGCCGACCGACGCCGACCGCACGATCGACGCCGAGACCCACCGCTTCGTGCAGCGCATCACCGACGCCTACGACCGCTGGTCGTACAACACCGCCGTCGCCGGGTTCATGGAGTTCACCAACCTGCTCTACAAGTACGTGCAGAGCGACGACGGGGCCCACGACGCCACGATCGCCGCCGCCGTCGATGCCCTCCTCCTCGTGATGTGCCCGGCCGTGCCCCACATCACCGCCGAACTGTGGGCCGAGCGCCACCGCGGCGCCCACATCCACGCCGAGACGTGGCCCGTGGCCGACGAGGCCAAGCTCGCCGTCGACACCGTGACCATGGTGCTCCAGGTCAACGGCAAGGTCCGCGACCGGATCGAGGTCGACGCCGCCATAAGCGACGCCGACGCCGAGGCCGTGGCCCTGGCCTCCGAGGCGGTCCGCTCGTTCCTCGGCGACACCCCACCCCGCAAGGTCATCATCCGGGCCCCGAAGCTGGTGAACATCGTCGCCGCCGGCTGACGATCGACCGGCGTCAGGCCAGCTCGCTCAGGCCCCGTCGTTCAAGCGGGTTCGCTCAGGCCACGTCGTTGAGGCGGGGCACGTCCTTCCACAGCCGCTCGAGGTCGTAGTAGCGGCGGGCCTCGGCCTCGAACACGTGGACGACGAACGCTCCGTAGTCCATCAGCACCCACTCGGCCGTGGCCAGGCCCTCGATCCGGATCGGTTTCGGTCCACCGGCCGTCGTGAGCTGTTCCTCGATCCCTTCGACGATGGCCCTGACCTGACGGGCCGTGCCCCCGGACGTCACCACGAACCAGTCGGTGATGCCCAGGATCTCGCCGACGAAGAAGGCGTCGGTGTCCCGTCCCAGCTTCTCGGCTGACGCGTCCACTGCCAGGTGGACCCAGTGCCGCAGTTCCTCGTCGTTCAGGTCGCTCTCCTCCGGGAGATCACTCGTGCTGCCCCGACCGTCAGCGGTCGGTGACGAGGTCGACTCCGATGAGCAAGGTGACCACGGCATCGCCGTCGGCCTCGTCATCGGCAACAGTAGTCGCCCCCACCGCCAGTGCAAGGTCCGAGACAGCTGACTGATCGACCTCGGGCGGTACGACCAGCACGGTGGTACCTCCATCGAACGTCGGGGCGTTGCCGATCTCGACCACCTCGGCGCCGGTGGCCGCCAGGTCGGCGGCCACGGTCGCCAGGTCGGCGGTGCCGGTTCGGTCGACGACCCGTACCTGGATCCGATCGCCCGGCACCGCCCCGGCCGGGATCGGGACGATCTCGCGCACCAGGGCCTCGACGGCATCGGCGTCGGGCTCGGGACGGGGGGTGACGGCCACCAGCGGCAGGTCGACCACCTGGGCCGAGGGCCCGCTCACCTGGGCGATCACCGCCGCCAACGGGTCGTCACCGGCGGGCGGGTCGGCCAGCGTCGACGACCAGAAGAGGTGCCGACGGAACAGCACCGTGACCGGATCCGAACCGGGGGCCGGACGGCCCAGGAACAGGGCGGCGTTGTCGCCGTCGACCGTCATCGGCCCCACCGCCAACAGTGGCTGCCCGTCGGGGCCGGCGACGGGGTCGGGATTGCTCACGGCGTACGTCGACGAGCCCAGCACGGCCGGCCATCGCTCGGCGTCGACCACGTCGTGGGTGGGGATCCGCAACCTCAACGTCCGACCCAGCGACGCCACGGCGGCTGCCGGGTCGCGCCCGGCCAGGGGCTCACCCTCGACGACGAGCGTCCCGGGGATCACCACCACCGTCCCCCCGGTCGAGTCGTCGATGTGTCCGACGAGCAGCGCGATCCCCGTGAGGTCGCCGTCGTACATCTCGACCACGGCGTGCAACGGGCTCGGGTCGACGACGGCCCGCCACCCCGGTTCGCCCGGTTGTGGTTCCTCGACGAAGTGCCCGGCGTGCGAGTCGAGGAGCGCGTGGTAGCCAGCGATGGCCAGAAACGGGATCGACATCACCAGCAACAGTTCGGCACCAACGAACAGGGCCATGACCCGACGGCGTTTCGTGAGCAGGGCGGCAGGCCAACTCAAGAGCCCTGACGATAGAGCGCTCCGGTCGTCAATAGTTGCACCACCCGCTCGGGGGTCAGGTGCCGGATGGACCGACCGGCCGCCACCATGGCCCGCAGCTCGGTGCTCGACAGCGCCAGGCCGGGGATCTCGACGTGACGGCACCGCCATCCCGAGGGCGGGCCGCCGTCGGTGCCGGGGCGGTTGACCACCACGATCTCATGGCGCCGTCGCAGCTCGTCGGCCCGGTGCCAGGTGTCGAGGCCGGCGGCGGCGTCGGCGCCGACGACGATCGACCACGCCACGTCGGGCTCGCGGCGTTGCAGCTCCTCCACCGTGGCGATCGTGTAGCTGGCGCCGCCGAGCTCGAGCTCTATCGCCGACGCCGTCACCCGGTCGAGCCCGTCGACCGCGGCCTCGACGAGCGCCAACCGCTCCGCGGCCGCGGTGATCGTCCGACTCCCCTCCTTCTGCCAGGGGCGGTTGCTCACCACGAGGCGAACCTCGTCGAGCCCGACCTGGTCGAGGACCTGGTCGGCGACGACGAGATGAGCGAGGTGGGGTGGATCGAACGTGCCGCCCAGCAAGCCGATGCGCCGCGTCATCGACCACCCTGTGTCATCGAACAACTAGTGTCATCGAGCACCCTGTCCGTCGCCCCGAAGGGCACACAATCCCCGGACTCTCGTCCCGCCTAGCGGGGAACTTGAGAAAAGACGGCAAAAAGTGACGCATGTCACTACCCAGCGAGGACTGTTCATACTAAAAAGAGTGTTTGGACCTGTAGCGGCTCCATCCCGCCCTGACGCTTGTCACCACGGGAATTCCGATCCGAAACCCACGCCGGTACCAGCGAGCCTACCAAGTCCGATCCGATAGGGAAATCTTCCTTGTCCAGCCCCCCACAAGCAGCCCGCTAAAAGAAGCATGCCCCATGAGTGATTCTGTAGGACAATACCTCAACGAGATCGGCCTCGTGCCCTTGCTCACCGCGGACGAAGAACGCGAGCTGAGCCAGATCATCGAGAAGGGTCGCGACGCCCAAGAGCTGATCGATGCCGGCGACAACTCCGCCGGCAATCGACGAGCCGTACGCGCCGCCGCCCGCGCCAAGGATCGTTTCATCCGCGCCAACCTCCGCCTCGTCGTGAGCGTTGCCCGCCGCTACCCGCTCCCACCGTCTATGGAGCTCCTGGACCTGATCCAGGAAGGCAACCTCGGCCTGGAGCACGCAGTCGACAAGTTCGACTGGCGGAAGGGCTTCAAGTTCTCGACCTACGCCACCTTCTGGATCCGCCAGGCCATCGGCCGGGCACTCGACCAGAAGGCCAGCCTCGTCCGCCTGCCGGGCGATCGGTCGGCGAGCCTCCGGGCCGCCCTCCGTCAGGTGTCGGGCGACGGTGACGAGCTCGACGACGAGCACGCACGGCTCCACCGGCTGACGACACCCACCTCGCTCGACCGCACCATTGGTGACGACGACTCCAACGAGTTGGTCGATCTCCTCCCCGACGCCACCCCAGGCCCGGAGTTCGAGGTCATGGCCAAGGCCGAGGAGACGATGGTCACCAGCCTCCTCGACGTGCTCGACCCCCGGGCCAAGTACGCCGTCGAGCAGCGCTTCGGCCTCAACGACGGCCGCAAGCGGAGCTACCGCGAGGTCGGCGAAGAGCTCGGCGTCACCGCCGAAGCCGCCCGCCGTCTGGTCAAGCGGGCCGTCAGCGCCGTCCGCGACCAGGCCGGCGACGTCATGAGCGACTTCGACGCCGCCTGACCCGTCATCTGAACGCACGTCGAACGGGCCGTCCCCTGCCGGGGGTGGCCCGTTTTGCGCCCCGGGCCCAGACCGACAGGGACCCGGAATCCATGTCACCCTCGTGACCACCGGAGAAACCGCGTTGCCACCGCACCGGCGAGACGTGAGACTGTGCGGGTGAACGAACAGTCCGGCGCCGACAACCACACATCCACCACCCCTCCCGCCCCCGACTGGGACCCCGGCACCTGGCGCAGCCGGCACGCCGCCCAGCAGCCGACGTGGCCCGACGACGCCGAGTTGGAGCGGGTCGAAAAGGAGCTCGCCACCCTGCCTCCCCTCGTCTTCGCCGGCGAGGCCCGGGAGCTGCGCAGCCAACTGGCCGGCGTGGCCAGGGGCGAAGCGTTCCTCCTCCAGGCGGGAGACTGCGCCGAGTCGTTCGACGGATTCAAGGCCGACGCCATCCGCGACAAGCTGCGGGTCATCCTGCAGATGGCGGTCGTGCTCACCTACTCGTCGGGGGTGCCGGCCGTGAAGGTCGGCCGCATCGCCGGCCAGTTCGCCAAGCCCCGGTCCCAGCCGACCGAGACCGTCGACGGCACCGAACTGCCCTCGTTCCTCGGTCACATGGTCAACGACCTCCCCTTCTCCCCCGGCGACCGCCGACCCCAGGCCGACCGCCTCCTGCGGGCCTACCACCAGTCGTCGTCGACCCTGAACCTGCTACGGGCGTTCACCAAGGGCGGGTTCGCCGACCTGCACCGGGTCCAGGCTTGGAACCAGGAGTTCGTGGCCAGCTCCCCCGTAGGCCAGCGCTACGAGAGGCTCGCCACCGACATCGACCGGGCCCTGCGGTTCATGGAGGCGGCCGGGATCTCCTCCAAACATCCCGAGATCCACGAGGCCGACTTCTTCACCAGCCACGAAGCCCTCATCCTTCAGTACGAAGAGGCCCTGACCCGTCGCGACAGCCTGACCGGTGACTGGTACGCTTGCTCGGCCCACATGCTCTGGATCGGTGAGCGGACCCGCCAGCTCGACGGGGCCCATGTGGAGTTCCTGCGGGGGGTGGGCAACCCCCTCGGCTGCAAGATCGGCCCGACCGCCACCCCGGACGAGGTGTTGTCCCTGTGTGACGTCCTCGACCCCGACCGGGAGGCGGGGCGCCTCACCCTCATCTCCCGTATGGGGGCCGACAAGGTGACCGAGGGCCTGCCCCCACTGCTCGAGGCCGTGCGGGAGTCGGGGCACCCCGTGGTGTGGGCCTGCGACCCCATGCACGGCAACACCTTCACCTCCGACAGCGGCCACAAGACCCGCCACCTCGACGCCGTCACCGCCGAGGTCGCCGGCTTCTTCGAAGCCCACCGCTCGGTCGGCACCTGGCCCGGCGGCATCCACATCGAGCTCACCGGCGACGACGTCACCGAATGCCTCGGCGGTGAGCACCCGGTCGGCAACAGCGACCTGGCCAAGCGCTACGAGACGATGTGCGATCCGCGCCTCAACGGTCGCCAGAGCCTCGATCTGGCGTTCCGGACCGCGGCACTGCTCCAGCAGACCTGACCTGCCCGTCGCCATAACGCGACACGATGTGAACCTCGTTGCGTTATCGACTCCGGGGGTCGGCAACGCGACAGAAAACGGATGTCGACCGTTAGGCGAGCTCGCCCTGGAGGATGCTGTCGCCGCTGTGGGTCGGATCGCCATCGTCGGGTTCGATCGAGATGTCGACCACCCTGAAGCGGTCGAGATCGATCCCCTCCGGCACCTCGAACGTGCCGTCCTCCCCGATCGCGCCCAGCGACACCAGGTCACGCAGCTCCGACCCGTCGAGGTCGAGGAGCCACAGCTCGTAGAAGGCGTCATCGGTGGGGATCAACCCCTCCACCGCCACGGTCAGCTCCCGCCCGTCGAGCTCGGCCCAACCATCGCCGGTGAACGAGCCGAGGGGGTCGAGGGTGGCGAAGGCGTCCGGCTCCGACGGGCTCGACCGCACGGCCAGCCCCAACGGGAGGGCGACCAGCAACAGGGCGGCGGCGATCCCGACGATGGCCGCCGTGATCGGACCCCGCCGACGCCGCCGGGCCTCCTCGATCGGTACCACCACGTTCGGCGTCGAACGCAGGATCGAACCGGGCGCTTTCCTCCCCCCGCTGGCGTCGCCGCCACCGCGTCCAGCACGGCGCCCACCGGCCGCGTCGTCGGCGACCGCCTCGGCGTCGAGGTCGGCCAGGATCCGTTCCCAGAGCCCGGGCGGTGGGGTCTCGTCGATCACGTCGGACGGTCCGGAGGACAGCAGCGCCGCCAACTCCTCGAAGCCCTCTAACTCGCGATCAGCGGCCACGGCTGACCTCCAGTTCCCGCTGCAGAGCCTCGAGGCCGCGGCGCATGTGGCTCTTGACCGTACCGAGCGGTAGCGTCAGCCGCTCGGCGATCTCGGGGTGGGTCAGTTCGGAGTAGAACCCGAGCTCCACCACCTGTCGGCGGATGTCGGGCAGGGTGCCCAGGGCCCGGGTGATCACGAGCTGATCGACGATCCGCTCGACTCCCGCCTCGCCGCTGGCGACCTCGACCCCGGTGTCGGCCACCGGAACCGACGGCCGCCGCTCGGCCGCCCGGTAGTGGTCGATCGCCTTGAACCGGGCGATCCCCGTCAGCCAGGCGCCGATCGTGCCCCGCTCCGGGTCGAACCGATGACGTGATCGCCAGGCGTCGAGGAAGACCTGTTGGGCCAGATCCTCGGCCTCGTTCCCCACCATGCGCCGGCACAACCCCATCACCATGGGACCGAACTCCTCGAACAGGTCCCGCAGCGCCGAGCGGTCTCCCGCCCGCAACCGATCCTCCAGCGCGACCCCCACCCCGCGAGGATAACGGCCGGTGACGCCGACGAGGGCAACCGGGACCGCAACCGGGGGGAGAAGGAATGTCATCACCTCCTCCTCCGACGGCGAGGCCGCCATGGATTCGCTGCAACGTCGCCATCGAAGGGGCCGGCGCCCGCAGCGGCCGCGCTGCCCGTCTCGGGCCCTGGATCAGACCAGGTTGTCGACGAACTTCTCGAGCTGGCGCAGGTTGCGAACCTCGAACGTGCCGTCGCAGTGGGCGCCGTAGTCGCCGACGATCGAGTCGCCCGTGTTCCAGTAGGCGGTCGGCTCCGGGTTGAGCCAGAACAACTTCCGGGCCCGGTGCTGGATCTCCTTGGTGATCCAGGCCTGGGAGGCGTGGTAGTTGTTGCGGGCATCGCCAAGGATCAGCACCGTGGTCTTCGGCCCGACCTCCTTGCCGTAGCGCTCCCAGAAGACCTCGAGGGCGTGGCCGTAGTCGCTGTGGCCGTCGACCCACACCACGTCGGCCTCGGTGTTGACGCGATGGATGGCCTCGGTGATGTCGTCGACCCCCTCGAAGTAGTCGGTCACCTCGTCGAGCCCGTCGATGAACACGAAGGATCGGACCCGGCTGAACTGGCTCGAGATGGCGTAGACGAGGTGGAGGGTGAAGCGGGCGAACGCCGCCACCGACCCCGAGATGTCGGCGATGACGAAGATCTCGGGCTTCGCCGGTTTCGGGTGCTTGAACCGGGGCTCGGCCGGCACGCCACCGTAACTCAACGAATGGCGGACCGTGCTGCGGAAGTCGAGCGGACCCTTGCGCTTGTGCTTGCGCTTACGGGCCAGGCGGACCGCCAGCTTTCGGGTCAGCGGGTAGATGGCCTTGCGCAGGGCCGCCATCTCCTCCCGGCTGGCATGCATGAAGTCGACGTCTTCGGGAAGGGGTTTGCGCAGGGTCTTGGCCATGGCCTCCGCCCCCCGGTCGGCCACCAGGCGACGCCGGATCTCGGCTTCGATCTCCTTGCGCAACTGATCGATGCGGACCTCGAACTCGTCCTTCTCGAGCCGCTCCTCGAACGGGGTCAGCCCGTCGGGAGCGTCCTGGCGGGCCTGTTCCATCAGCCGTTCGAGCACGCCATCGAGGTCGAGGTTCCGCAACGTCCGGTACAGGTAGTAGGTTCCACCCACCGGTCGTCCCGGCTCCATGCCGGCGAAGCGCTTGACGGCCTGACGGGCCAGGGCCCGCATGAGGGTGTCGTCGCCCCGGAGCAGGGCCTGGTAGAGCAGCTCGGCCAGCTCCTCGGGCGTGAGGCCGTTGCCACCGCCGCGGCCACCCTCGCCCTGCTGGCCCTCCTCGCCCTCGTCGGCGTCGGGGTCGAAGTCGAGATCGCCGAACGGGTCGTCGGAGTCGGGATCGAGCGAGTACTCCGTCCCCCGGAGTGAGAAGTACACCTCGAACAGCGTCTCGAACGTCTTCCAGTGGGAGTTGTTCTTGACCAGCGTGGCCGCCAGGGCGTACTTGAAGGCGTTGCGATCCTCGAGGGGGATGTGACGCACCGCCTCGGCGGCGTCGATGTTCTCCGACAGCGACACCGGCAACCCGGCGTTGCGGAGCTCGACCACGAAGCCCTCGAGCAGGTCGAACAGTGGCTTTTCGGTACTCGACGGCTCGGCCGACGCGGTGGTCATGTGGTGGGGCCTCTCTGCGGTGGGGCAGGCCGGGATCAGGACCCGGCGCCCTCGAAGTGGGTGGGGGCGTTGGAGCTGAACTCCTTGATCGCCTTCTCGATGTCGGACCGGTACTTGAGGAGGATGTTGACGGTGTTGATGGCGTCGGTTTCGTCGATGTTCTGGATGCCGAGCAGGACCAGCGTGCGGGCCCAGTCGAGGGTCTCCGACACCGACGGCGACTTCTTCAGCTCCAACTGCCGTACCGACCGGACGATGCGGGCCACCTGATCGGCCAGCTTCTCCGTGATGTCGGGGACCTTGGTGAGGACGATCTCCTTCTCACGGTCCAGATCCGGATAGTCGATGTGGAGGAACAGGCAACGCCGCTTCAGTGCCTCCGACAGCTCCCGGGTGTTGTTCGAGGTGAGGAACACCATCGGAATCTGCTTTGCTTCGATCGTGCCCAACTCGGGAATCGACACCTGGTAGTCGGACAGGATCTCGAGAAGGAGGGCCTCGGTCTCCAGCTCCACCCGGTCGACCTCGTCGATCAGCAGCACCACCGGATCGTCCGCCGTGATCGCCTCGAGGAGGGGCCGGGGCAGGAGGAACTCGTCGGAGAAGATATCGTCCTTGATGTCGGTCCACGAGGTGTCCTCGTCGCCCTTCTCCACCTGGATGCGGAGGAGCTGCTTCTTGTAGTTCCACTCGTAGAGTGCCTTCGACTCGTCGAGACCCTCGTAGCACTGCAGTCGAATGAGCCGAGCGCCGGACATCTCGGCGACCGACTTGGCCAGCTGGGTCTTGCCGGTGCCGGCCGGGCCCTCGACCAGGATTGGCTTGGCGAGACGGTCGGCCAGGAAGGTGACACCGGCGATGGACTCGTCTGCCAGGTAGTCGACCTTACGGAGCCCGTCGCGCACGGCGTCAACGGTGTCGAAACGGTGGGTCATGGGAGACACCGTACAAGACGACCTGGTTGCAGGGTCAATACGATGCCGGCCGACTACGCTCGGGCGGTCATGGACAGAGGTTTGACCAGGGCCGCCGAGCGGTTCGTCGACCGGGTCGGCCGCGCCCTCCGCACCGCCGCCGCCGGCACATCGGTAGCCCCCAGCGACCTCGACCGCGACACCGTCCTCGAGGCCCTCAACCTCACCCTGGCCTTCGTCGACAGCGACGACCGCCACACCGAGGACGAGCTGTGGGCCGTGATCGCCGCCTTCTCCCACCACGGTGTCCTCCCTGGCGAGGCAACCCCCCAGGCCCTGCGCGACAACGATCTGGTGGCCGGGCGCAAGGCCTGGTTGGGCAAAACGTCCGACCTGTTCGAGACCCTCCGCCACGCCGACCAGGTCCGGGGCACGACCCACGCCCGCGTCTACTACGACGAGGCCATGACCCTGGCCCACATGGTGGCCTCCCTCGACCGCTACCCGTCGGACGAGGAGCTGCACGCCATCATCGAGTTCCAACGACTCCTGCTGGCCGCCCTCCCCACCGGCCGGCCCCGGCCCCCGGTCGACGGGATGCCGGCGGGTGTTGCCGAAGGGACGGAGGTGGCGGCGTCGGAACCGGTAGCGGCCGAACCCGAACCAGAGCCGCTCGAGCCGCCGGAACCACTCGACGACCTCCTGGCCGAGCTCGACACCCTCATCGGGCTCGACGCCGTGAAGGAGGAGGTGCGCCTGCTCAGCGCCCTGCTGCGGGTCCAGCGCCTGCGGGAGCAGCGCGGCCTACCGGTCGTCGACAAGAACATGCACCTGATCTTCAGCGGCAACCCCGGTACGGGCAAGACGACCGTGGCCCGACTCCTGGCCCGCATCTACCGCAGCCTCGGGGTCGTGGACAAGGGCCACCTGACCGAGACCGACCGCAGCGGCCTGGTCGCCGGCTTCGTCGGCCAGACCGCCACGAAGGTGACCGAGGTCTTCGATCGGGCCGACGGTGGGGTGCTGCTCATCGACGAGGCCTACTCGCTGACCCGGGGTGGCGAGCGTGACTTCGGGCGGGAGGCGATCGACGCCGTGGTCAAGAACGTCGAGGACCGGCGGGACACCATGGTCGTGATCCTCGCCGGCTACCCCCGGGAGATGGCGGAGCTCGTCGCCACCAACCCCGGGTTCCAGAGCCGGTTCCCCAAGACGATCCACTTCCCCGACTACTCCGACGGCGAGCTGGTGCAGATCCTCGACCTCCTCACCGAAAAGGGCACCTACCACCTGACCGCCGACGCCCGGGAGGCCGCCGCGGTCTGGTTCGGGGCCCATCCCCGGGGCCACGGGTTCGGCAACGGCCGGCTGGCCCGCAACCTGTTCGAGGCTGCGGTGTCCCGCCACGCCACCCGCCTCGTCGAGGTCACCGACCCGACCGACGAGCAGCTCACCACCCTCGAAGCGGTCGACGTGGCCGCCGTGCCCGTCGCCGAGGAGGACGCCCCCCGGCCGGCGACGCCGACGGACGGGCCGAGTAGCGGGTAGGGGGCGACGTTCGGGCCGGCCCGGCTCAGGGCGTGGTGGCGGGATCCTCGGAACGGTGGCGGAGGCGGCGGACCCGGTCGACGACCTGGTCGAGCACCTGGCGCACCTCGCCGACGCCGACGAGCTGGGCCGCCGCCACATAGACGACGGCCCCGATGACCGAACCGGCGCCCAGGCGGATGAGGGACGGGAGGCCAGCCTCGTCGAGGCCGACGGACACCCCGAAGGTGGCGAGGCCGCAGCCGACGGCCACCACCAGGACCCGCAGGGCGAACAGGATCATGTCCATGGCATCGACGCGGGACACCAGCACGTGCCAGGCCAGGCCGACGCAGACCGTGTAGAGGATCACGCCGAACGTGCTCCCGGCTGCCACCCCGGCGGCGCCGTTGCGATTCACCAGGAACCATAGGATCGGCACCAGGACGACCGTCACCGCCGACCCGATGAGCACCGGCGTCCACATCCGCTGCAGGGCGTAGAACCCGCGGGTGTAGACCTGGTGGGCCGGCCAGAACGGGATCGAGACGCAGTAGAACAGCAGCAGACTGGCGAGGGCCGTCGTGTTGTCGCTCGTGACCTCGCCGTAGCCGTAGGCCAGCGTCACGATCGGCACCGTCAGCCCACCGACGATCCCCGCGGCCAGACCACCGACGGCGACTGAGTTGCGCACCGACCGCAGCAGGGTCGAGCCCATCTCGGCGATCCGCCCCTCGGCGGCGAGCCCGGCCAGGAACGGGTAGGCGGCGACACCGGCGGCCTGGGCGATGACGCCGACCGGCAGCATGTTGAGGGTCCGGGCCGATGCCAGCGCCGCCGCTCCGTCCTCCCCGGCGTACTGGCCGAACAACCGGGGCCATTGCTCGTCGAGGGCGACGGCGGAGATGCCCAGCATCAACGGCAGGGCCAAGGTGAAGTATTCCTTCACGGCCGGGTGGCGCCATGGGGTACTGGGGATCAGCCGATAGCCCAGCCGATGGGCCCCCAGCGCCTGGAGGCCGAAGTTGCCGACGGCGGCACCGACGAGACCGCCCCACAGGAACGCCTCGGGGCTGGGATCGCCGAGGGCCCAACCGACGAGTCCACCACCGATGATTCCGAGGTTGTAGACCAGCGGGGCGAGACTGGGGAGCGTGAAGCGTCGTTTGGCGTACTGGGCCGCCATCAACAGGATGCCCGTGCCGAAGAAGACCTGGGAGGCGAGCGCGATGCGGGTCAACGAGGTGAGCCGGGCCTGGTCCTCCACCTCCGGGAACACGGTCGCCACGATCCACCCCGCCCCCACGATCGTCACTCCAGCCAGCACGACGAACGCCAGACCGACGATGCGGAACACGGCGGTGAACGTCCGCATCGTCTCGTCGTCGTCGCCGACAACCAGGTGACGGCTGAGGAGAGGAACCAGCGTTATCGACAGGTAGCCGCCGGCGAGGAGGAACGTCAAGAAGTCGGGGATGGTGAAGGCGGTGATGTAGAGCGACGACTCCCGCCCGATGCCGAGGAGGGCGAGAATGGCGGCGTTGCGAACCCAGCCCAGCACTCGCGACAACAGGATCCCGGCGGAGACGACGAGCGCTGCCTTCCCGATGGTGGACGAGCCGCTCATCCCCGCCGAGGCTAGCCTCCGATGCCTCCCGAGCGGGGGCGTCGCCAGCTAGCATCGTCGCCATGATCAAGCTGATTCGGCGATGGTGGAACTACATGGTGGCCAAGGCCACCGGTGACTTCAATACCCGGGCCGATCCCAAGATCCAGTTGGAGCAGGCGATCCAGGAGGCGCACGAGCAGCACCGCCAGCTCAAGGAGCAGGCGGCCAACGTGATCGCCAACCAGAAGCAGACCGAGATCCGCCTCAACCGTGCGATGGAGGAGTACGAGAAGGTGGCGGCCAACGCCCGGCAGGCGGTGATGATGGCCGACGACGCCCAGAAGAAGGGCGACCAGGAGAAGCTGTCGCAGTACACGACGGCGGCCGAGGCCTTCGCCAACCGCATGATCGGGATCGAGCGTGAGGTCCAAGACCTCAAGTCGCTCCACCTCCAGGCCTCCCAAGCGGCCGAGCAGGCGAAGTCGGCCGTCAACCAGAACTCGGCCCGGCTCCAGCAGAAGCTGTCGGAGCGGCAGAAGCTCATGTCGCAGCTCGATCAGGCCAAGATGCAGGAGCAGCTCAACAAGGCCATGAGCTCGCTGTCGGAGAAGGTGGGCGAGGAGGTCCCCTCGTTCGAGGAGATCCGGGAGAAGGTCGAATCCCGCTATGCCAAGGCCCGCGGTGCCGCCGAGTTGACCGAGTCCTCCATCGAAGGGCGGATGCTCGAGGTCGAACAGGCGTCGCTCAACGTCGAGGCCCAGTCCCGGCTCAGCGAGATCCGGGCCCAGCTCGGGCTCGAGGCCCCGGCCGACACCAGCGCGCCGGCCGTCAGCGACACGATCAGCGAGCCGGCGGTGGCCCAAGCCGAGGGCGAGGGCACCACGGCCTGACCGGCACGGCCTGACCGGCACGGCGTGTCAGGTGGGGAGGACGATGAGGTCGTCGCGGTGGACGACCTCGTCCACCAGGTCCTCGGGGAGCTCTGCGGTGCGCTTGCCGGCGTGAGCGACGAGGTCGTCGCTCCCCCACCGGGTGAGGCCCTTGGCGAACACCTCGCCGTGGCCGTCGGCGATCTCCACCGCGTCGTCGGGCCCGAAGGCACCGTCGACCGTCTTGACCCCGGCCGCCAGCAGTGATCGCTGGCGCTCCTCGAGGGCCGTGCGGGCCCCGTCGTCGACCACGATCCGCCCCGACGACGGAAGAGCGAAGGCAATCCACAGCTTGCGGGCGGGGAGCCGGGTCTGGCGGCGGCGGAACACGGTGCCGACGCCCACGATCCCGTTGACGGCGTCGGCCAGCACGTCGGGGCGGTCGGAGCTGGCGATGATGGTCTCGACCCCCGACCAGGTGGCGATCTTGGCCGCCGCCAGTTTCGACGCCATCCCACCCCGGCTGGCCGACGAGCCCGGCCCCCCGGCCATGGCCTCGAAGCGCTGGTCGAACTCGACGATCTCCTCGATGAGCGACGCCGACTCGTCGATCCGGGGATCGGCCGTGAACAGACCGGGGGTGTCGGTGAGCAGCACCAGCCGCTCGGCGTCGATCAGGTGGGCCACGAGGGCAGCCAGACGGTCGTTGTCTCCGAACCGGATCTCGTCGTCGGCCACCGCGTCGTTCTCGTTGATGACCGGCACCGCTCCCCGTTCGAGGAGGGCCTGGATGGTGCCCCGGCTCTTCAGGTACCGGTTGCGGTACCAGAAGTCGGTGGGGGCCAGCAGCACCTGCCCGGCCACGAGGCCCTCGGCGGCCAGGGCGTCGCGATAGGTGGCCATCAGGGTGATCTGGCCGACGGCCGAGGCGGCCCGTAGGAGGTTGGTGTCGCGGGGGCGGACCCCGGTGGCGAAGCCGAGCGGGGCGAGGCCGGCGGCCACGGCGGCCGAGGTCACGATCACGACCCGCCGGCCGCGACGGCGCAGGGCGGCCACCTCGGCCGCCAGCTTGGTCACGGCGGCCGGGTTGACCGCCCCGTGGACGTCGGTCAACGATGACGTCCCGATCTTGACGACGATGGTCACCGGCTGCTCCCCCCCACGACGACGTCGGTCCCGACGGTCACAGGTCGTCCTCGTAGTCGAAGGCGAAGTCGCCGATGCGGACCTCGTCGCCGTCGGCGACTCCGGCCCGCCGGAGCGCCTTGTCGACGCCGAGGCGGTCGAGGCGGCTGCGGGCGAAGTCGAGGGCTCCGGGGTCGGTCATGTCCGACAGGTTGACGGCCCGCTCGGCCGCCCTGCTCTTCACCCGCCACGCCCCGTCGTCATCGCGGACGATCACGACCCCCTCGGGTTCCGGTCGGTGGATTACGAAGCTGTCACGGTCGACGTGCTCGTCGGCCCTGGCCCGGCGGACCAGTTCGGCCATGCGCCACGTCAGCTCGTCGATGCCGTCGGTCGTGATCGACGAGACGGCGAGATCGACCGGTGCCTCGTCGCCCCAGTCGTCCGGGGTGAGCTGATCGGCCTTGCTCCCCACCACCAGGCTGGGACGTTGCAGGAGCTCCGGGCGGTACGAACCGAGCTCGCGGCGCAGGACCTCGAGCTGCTGGCGGGGGGAGGCGCCGTCGACGGCCGCCAGGTCGATGAGATAGACGAGCACGCGTACCCGCTCGGTGTGGCGGAGGAAGCGGTCGCCGAGCCCGTGACCGTCGCTCGCCCCCTCGATCAGGCCCGGCAGGTCGGCCACCACGAATTCGTTGTCGTCATCGAGCCGCACCACCCCGAGGTTGGGCTCGAGGGTGGTGAAGGGGTAGTCGGCGATCTTTGGCTTGGCCGCCGAGATGACGGAGATCAGCGTGCTCTTGCCCGTGCTGGGGAAGCCGACGAGGGCCACGTCGGCCAACAGCTTCAGCTCCAGTCGGTACCACTCGTCGGTTCGCTTCTCGCCCTGCTCGGCGAAGGCGGGCGCCCGCCGCCGGTTGGCGAGGAAGCGGGCGTTGCCCCGACCACCCCGCCCCCCGGCCGCGGCCAACCAGCGATCCCCGGCGCGGGCCAGGTCGGCCAGGACCTCGCCGTTCTCGTGATCGTGGACGACGGTGCCCACGGGGACCCGGGCCACGACGTCGTCGCCCCGCTTGCCGTGGCGCCCGCTCCCCTGGCCATGGGTGCCGCTGGTGGCGATGCGGTGGGGGTGGTCGCGGAAGGCGAGGAGCGACGCCACGTTGCGGTCGGCCTCGAGCCATACCGATCCGCCGTCGCCACCGTCGCCACCGTCGGGACCGCCGAAGGGGACGTGCGCCTCGCGCCGGAACGACACGGCGCCAGCGCCGCCGTCGCCCCCTCGGGCACTGAAGTTGCACTCGTCCACGAAACTCGACACCTGAACCAGGATACGGCCCCGGCGTCGAGCGTCATTCGACGAGGTGGACCGGTCCCCCGACGACCCGCACCCCCCACGTCGTCCGGTCGGTGACCGTACCCGTGCTGTTGGGGGTGTAACGGACTCGCCACCAACAGTTGCCGCCGCAGCTGTAGCCGGCGGGCAGGTCGACGGTGGCGACGACCCACTGGCCCTGGAACCGGTTGCCGGTGACGTCGAGGCAGGGCACACCGCTGCAGTCGTCGTCGGGGCCGTTGGCCGTCTCGGGCCAGTAGGCGTGGCCGCAGATGCCGCCGACCGTGCAGTTCGCCAGCCGTTGCTCGAAGGAGACGACGGTGCCGGCCGGGTCGAGGAACTTGATGTTGTTCATGCCCTCGCCGGGATCGAACAGGGTGATCTCGAGGGACTTACCGGCGTGGACCTCGTCGACCTCGGCCAGGAAGAACTCGGCCGGCATCCCGGCCATGGCCCCTCCACCGAAGTTGGGGCGGTAGACCGAGAGCCACTCGAGGGCGTACAGGTCGGGACAGGCGGGATCGGTCATCGACGAGCAGAGCTGGGTGTCGCCGGAGGGGCGGGCCCGCAGGGCGAAGTTGTTGAGCGACCGCTCGGCGACGTCCGACCGGACGTTGGCCTGGATGTACCAGCGGCCCTCGTTGGCGGCGCCGGCCGGGATGTTGTAGATCGTGTACCACCGGCCGCCACCGACGCTGACCCCTCCGGTGCAGGCGTTCGTGGGAAACAGGGTGTCGACCACCGGGGTCTGGACCAGGTTGTCGGCGTGATTGAGGAGGGTGTTGTCGTTGGCGTAGACGCGGAAGTTGAGGCGGGGACCGGTGGCCGAGGCATCGGAGGCGCTGTAGAGGGTGTCGCTCGTGTCGGCGTCGTTGCACAGGCCGGGCTCCAGGACCTCGAGGTTGACCTGGCCGGCCCCGGGGGGCACGTCCACGACGAAGATGTAGCCGTCGCTGTCGAACGTGGGGTTGACCCCCAGGTTGGCTGAGTTGCAGGCGTCCCAGAAATTGCCGCCGGCCTGGACCGCCCCGTAGAAGCTGACCGAGATCGGGTCGCCCTGCTGGTGGTCCTGGCATCGGCCATTGAGGCTGAGCCAGACCCCGTCCGGTGGGATGCCGAGCTCGTCGACGGACAGGTTACCGGTCCCGAGGCCATTGCTCGGGTTGCCCATGCGGACCGCCTGGGTCACGGCGCCGATGGCTCGGCGCTCGATGTCGATGTCGTCGAGGACGACCGACCCGAAGTAGGAGGGGGTGGTGCTCACGATGTCGACCCGCAACTTGCCGTCGGTCTCGCTGACGGTGATGTCGGCGTTGGCGACGCCCCCGTTGGCGGCCACCCACGCCGGATCCCGGAACCCGTTGCGGGCGGCGACGTCGAGGGCGACGGTGGTGGCCATCGACTGGTCGGGGAGCCACACGGTGCCGGCCAGCGCCGCAGCGTCGGCCGCCTTCTGGGCCTGGTCGGCCCTGATGTACCAGGCCCCGACGTCGGTGGCGAGGGCGGCGAAGATCATGAGGGGGATCAACAGCATGGCGGTCATCGGCAGGACGTAGCCCCCTTCGTCCCGCCCGTCGACCGTCGTCCGTCGTCCGGTTTCGCTGTGAGGACCCATCATACGTTCGGCTCGATTCGCATGACGGTGGTCTCGGTCATGGCGTGGGTACCTCCGCCGAAGAGCTGGGTCAGGTAGCTGCGGTCGATCTCGATCCGGACGCCGACATAGCTGGCCGTGGCCTGAGCGTCGTCGCGGTCGGTGACGGGGCACCAGTTGTCGTCGGCGGTGCCGCAGCTGGTCCCGGCGCCCCAGGCCGAGTCCGTGCCGAGGGCGGCGATGTCGGTGGCGTCGTAGACGTTGCAGTTGGCCGGTCCGCTGTAGCCGGCGGACGCCGTCTCACACGCCGCTGGCATGGCACCGTTGGCGTCGGCCTCGAACACGACGATCCGGTCGATGGTGGCGGTGACGCCGCCGAAGCCGGCCTCGATGGCCCGCAGCGTCTCCCGGTCGGCTTCCGGCGCCGTCCCGAGCTGGCTCGCCACCCTGGCCCCGCTGCGGGAGGCCTGGGTCAGCACCTGGTGGTCGCTCCAGATCATCCCGATCTCGAACACACCCAGCGCCAGGGTCACGAGGAACAGGGCTACGAGAGCGAACTCGACGAGGATGGCACCCCGCTCCCCGTCATCGACGGTGGCGGAGGGGGGGGTGCTCGAGGAGGAGCAGGAGGTGGAGCAGGAGGTGGCGGGGACGGTGCCCCGGGTTGGGCCGGCGGAGTCGTTCATCAGTTGGCGTCCGGTTCCAGGCGCACGATGCGTGTCTCGGAGAGCTGGCGGCCACCACCGAACAACCCGGTGATGAACGAGTGGTCCGTCTCGACGTAGACGCCGAGGTAGTCGGTGCCCGTGCTCAGGCTGGTGGCGCGGCCGGAAGGGCACCAGAACCGATCGACGGCGGAGGCTCCGCACTGCCAGTTGCCGGTGGCGACACCGGTTGCCGGGTCCTCGATCTCGAGGAAGAAGTCGGACGCCGTGTATCGATTGCAGGCCACCGAGGTGGGCGAGGTGGCGGCGACCGAGTTGGTGAGGCAGGCCGGGGGGACGGCGTCATCGGGGCTCTGTGCCCGGAACACGACGACGACCTCGAGCTCCTGGAGCCCCATCGCACTGACGCCGTGCTCGATGGACCGGAGAACCAGGTAGTCGGTGTCGGGTGCCCGGCCACCGACGCTGGCCGCCCTCGCTCCCTGTTGGGCCGCGTTGTTGGTGGTGAGGGAGTTGCGGAACAGGAGCCCGAACTCGAAGATACCGAACAGGAGCAGGAAGAAGACGGGGGTGACGAACGCCGCCTCGATCAGGGCTGCGCCACGCTCGTGTCTGCGCCCCTCGGCGCGCCGTCGACCCATGGAGGACCTATCGGGCCCGGTCGCTGATCGGTTTAGCAGCTGGGTGAATCAGCGGCGGACCGTTGGGCCGTCAGGCCCAGGCCACCTGGCCCACGATCGGCCCCACCCCCCGGGGCCAGCCCGGGTCGGCCCCCGACCCGGACGCGCCGAACGACCCGAGCGGGGCCCGGGCCGTTCGTGTCCTGCCGAGCTCAGTTCGTCAGTCGGTGAGGACGTCGACCAGGCGTCGGCCCTTGCGGAACCCGAACTTCACTTTGCCCGGCGCGGTGGCGAACAGGGTGTCGTCGCCACCCCGACCCACGTTGTCGCCGGGATGGAACTTGGTGCCGCGCTGGCGAACGATGATGGCTCCAGCCTCGAGGCGCTCGCCGTCGAAGGCTTTCACCCCGAGGCGCTTGCTCTCGGAGTCACGGCCATTCCTGGTGGAACCACCACCCTTTGTCTTCGACATCTCAGCCCCTCTCGATTCCCGTGATCTCGATCGTGGCGTAGGTCTGGCGGTGACCGTACCGGCGACGGTTGTTCGACTTCGACTTGTAGATGAAGCCGTCGATCTTCGGGCCCTTGGTCTCCTCGACCACGCGGGCCGAGACCGTCACGCCGGCGAGCTGCGCCGGGGTGGCCAGCACATCACTGCCGTCGACCAGCATCACCGGCTGGAGCTCGACATCGTCGCCGGGGGCACCGAGCCGCTCGACCTTCAGGGTCTGACCCTGTTCTACCCGGTATTGCTTGCCACCGGTGGCTACCACTGCGTACATAAGGGTCTCAATCTACCGTCGTCGGCGCACCCTCACGCCCCCACCGTCGGAGTTTCGACGGCGGGGGCGGGCGGACCGGCCGTTCAGGTGTTCAGGATGGGGGCGTCGATCTGCAGGCCCCGGCCATCACAGTGGGGACAGCCGGTCGACAACGACTCGAGGAGGCCCTCGCCGATCCGCTTACGGGTCATCTCGGCCAGACCGAGCTCGGAGATGTCGAAGACCTGGGTGCGGGTCTTGTCGCGGGCCAGGGCGGACCGGAAGACCCGCATGACCTCCTCCCGGTTCCTCTTGTTCTCCATATCGACGAAGTCGATGACGATGATGCCGCCGATGTCGCGCAGGCGGAGCTGCTGGGCGATGCCCTCGGCCGCCTCCAGATTGTTGCGGAACACGGTGTCTTCGAGGTTGGAGGAGCCGACGTTCTTGCCGGTGTTCACGTCGATCACCGTGAGCGCCTCGGTCGACTCGATGATGAGCGACCCGCCGGACGGCAACCACACCTTGCGGTCGAGCGCCTTGTGGAGCTGCTCGTGCACGTGGAACCGCTCGAAGAGCGAGATCTTCTCCGCTTCCTTGTCGTAGAGCTCGACCCGGTCGGCGAGGGCCGGGGTGATGATGGCGACGTACTCCCGCACCTCGTCGAAGAGCCGCGGGTCGTCGATGACGACGCCCCGGTACTCCTTGTTGAATTCCTCCCGGATGACCCGAACCGACATGTCGGGCTCCTGGTAGAGCAGTGAGGGCGCCTTGCTCCTGCGGGCCAGAGCCTCGATCTCGGTCCATTGCTGGACGAGCCCGGCGACGTCGCGTTCGATCTCGGCCGCCGTCACGTTCTCGGCTGCGGTGCGGACGATGAGGCCGTGGCCGGAGGGGCGGACCCGGTCGAGGATCTGGCGGAGACGCTTGCGCTCGTCGTCGGGGAGGCGCTTGGAGATGCCGTAGGTGTCGGAGTTCGGGACCAGCACGACGAAGCGGCCGGGAAGCGACACCTCGGTCGTCAGGCGGGCACCCTTGTGGGCGATCGGGTTCTTGGTGACCTGGCACAAGATCGTCTGACGGGCCTTGAGCATCTGCTCGATCTTCGGCTGGTCGGACTTGCCGTCGAAGTCGTCCTTGTCGTATTGGACGTCGCCCCGGTAAATGACGGCGTTCTTGGGGGTGCCGATGTCGACGAACGCCGCCTCCATGCCGGGCAGCACGTTCTGGACCCGGCCGAGGTAGATGTTGCCGTGGATCTGGAACACGTCGTCGCTCGGACGCGACACGTAGTACTCGATGAGGGTGCGGCCCTCGAGCACGGCGATGTGGGTGGCGTCCTCCCGCTTGGAGACCACCATCATGTACCGGCCGACGGGGCGGCCCTTGCGGGAGCGACCCCGGCGGTTCTTCAGGTCGTCCTCGTCGAGCTCGATGTGGTTGTCGGCCAGGATCTGACCGATGGGCTCGGCGGCGTCGGACCGGTTGCCTCCGCTGCGGGTGCGCGACCGGCGCTGACCCGAACGCTTCCTGGCCTGGTTGGCGCCCTGCTCATCGTCGTTGCCAGAGGCCACCTGGCCGCCACCCGCCTGGCCGGTGGTGCCCCGACGGCGTCGGCGTCGGCGGGACTGACTCGGGGTCCCAGCGGTGTCGCCCTGGCCGTTGCGTTCCGGTCCTTCCTGCTTCGGCGGTGCCGGGGCCGGCCTGGAATCCCCGATCTTCGGCTTGGTGGTTGCGCTACGTGCGCCCTGGTCTCCTGGTGTTCGGTCGGAGCTCGCTGCTCCGCTCGCCGACACGTCGGACATGGTGGTGTTCCCTTCTCATGAGGCACGCAACTGGCCGTGCCTGGTCGAGGGGCCGGGCGGTTTCACCGGTTCACACCGGGCCCCGTCGACGATCATCCATTGGTGTGTGCGGCGCACCCGACCCTCGTCGAGGTCGCCGCCGAGAACCCGGACCAATTCGGCCGGGCGGAGCGAGACCGACTCGGTTGCCAGTCGCGCCCACACGTCTACACCGTCGCACGTCGGCCCCCGGACCTCGATTCCGAGTATTGCGGGGCGGACATCGGCGACGGCGGTCTTGCCTTTCCGGACTCGCTCCTGCGGGAGCGCCGTGGCAGCGAGCACATCGGCGACGGCGCTCTCGATCTCGGCGCAAGTGGCGCCGAGGACCTCGATGTGCCAGTCGCAACAGACGATGGCCTGCTGCAGGGATGCCGTTCCTGGCTCGATGGCGACGGCGGCATCGACGGTGATGCCGGGGGGTAGAGCCGCGGTGAGCCGGTCGGGCAGTGTCTCGAGGTCGATCGACTCGGTGAGCTCGACGTCGAGGTATTCGGCTTCCGACTCGTGAGCGACCGTGAGGGCGAGGCCGAAGCTGAGCTTCGGCCTCGGTGAAAAGCCCTCCGTGTAGGCCACGGGGAGTCGAAGCTTTCGCAGGGCCCGCTCGAAGAGGCGGGCCACATCTCTGTGGCTGACGAAGCGAACTCGGCCAGCCTTGGCGTAGCGAATGCGAATGGTGATGGGACCGGCGCCGGTCACCGGACCGACACCTCGTCGTGGCGGGCGCCCCGCTCGGCGGTGGACAACAATTGGACGGGGACCGCCCCACCGACGCTGAGGTCCTGACCCGTGCCCTGGCTTCCGCCGGCCGGTGGGGTGGCCGAGGCCACGACATGCTCGATGCCGTAGCCGGTGCAGGCCCCGCAGTCGTAGCACGGGGTCCAGCGGCAGTCCTCGAGACCGAGCTCGGCCAGGGCGTCTCGCCAGTCCTGCCAGAGGAAGTCCTTGTGGAGACCGGCGGAGAGATGATCCCAGGGGAGGTTCTCGTCCTCGGTGCGGTGTCGGTGGACGGCGTCGTCGACCGACAGCCCGGCGTCGCCCATGGCTTCCAGCCACAGGCCGAGGTCGAAGTGCTCCGACCACTCCTGGAACGTGCCGCCCCGGCGCCATACCTGTTCGATGACGGCCCCCATCCGGCGGTCACCCCGACTCATGATCCCCTCGACCAATGTCGCCTTGGGGTCATGCCACTTGAGGTTGACGCCCTTCATCCGCCGGGTGGCGTCGCGCAGGAGGTTTATCTTGCGTTGCAGCTCCTCGATCGTGTTCTGCCCGAACCACTGGAACGGGGTGAACGGCTTGGGCACGAAACCACCGACCGAGACGGTCACACTCGCCCTGCGATTGTGCCGCTTGCCGATGGCCACACAGTTGCGGGCCAGCTCGGCGATGCCGAGGGTGTCCTGGTCGGTCTCCGACGGTAGTCCGATGAGGAAGTAGAGCTTCACCCGCTGCCAACCCTGGGAGTAGGCGGCGTCGACGGCCTGATAGAGGTCTTCCTCCCGTATCAGCTTGTTGATGATCTGACGCATCCGCCAGGTGCCGGCCTCGGGGGCGAAGGTCAGCCCGCTGCGACGGGCCCGCTGCAGCTGGGCTGCGATGCCCACACCGAAGGCGTCGACCCGGAGGCTGGGCAGCGAGACCGACACGGTTGCGCCGTCCTGCTCGCTGTCGTTCATGATCCCGTCGACGACGCCGACGATGTCGCTGAAGTCGGCGGTCGACAGCGAGGTGAGGGTGACCTCGTCGTAGCCGGTCCGGGCCAACCCGTCGGCCACCATCGTCCGCACCTGATCGGCCGGACGCTCCCGCACCGGCCGGGTGATCATCCCGGCCTGACAGAACCGACAACCCCGGGTGCAGCCCCGGAACACCTCGACGTTGAGCCGGTCGTGGACGACCTCGGTGAGAGGGGCGAGTTGGCGGCGGGGGTAGGGCCAGTCGGCCAGGTCGGCGATCGTGCGCTTCTCGATCAGCTCGGGCACGCCCGGCCCGCGGGGCACGATCGACGCCACCCGGGGCCCGTCGAACGACACGTCGTAGAGCGACGGGACGTAGACCGAGTCGATGCCGGCGAGGGCCAGGAGCAGGCGACGACGGTCGTCGAGGCCGGCGCCAGGGCGACCGGCACCGGCGGCCCGGTGGGCGGCAATGACCTCGGTGATCTCGCCCACGACCTCCTCCCCGTCGCCCAGGACCACGGCGTCGAGGTGATCGGCGAGCGGTTCGGGGTTGTAGGTGCAGTGGCCCCCGGCGATGACCAGGGGGTGCCCGGGACCGCGGTCGGCGGAACGTACCGGGACCCCGGCCAGATCGACGCAGTTGAGGAGGTTGGTGTAGGTCAGCTCGGCCGACACGTTGAGCGCCAGCACGTCGAACTCGTGGCCCGGGGTGTGGTGCTCGACGGAGAACAGCGGAATCCCCTCGGCCCGGAGCAGGGCCTCGAGGTCGGTCCAGGGGGCGTAGGCCCGGTCAGCGGTGGCGTCGGGCCGCTCGTTGATGATCTCGTAGAGGATCTGGAGGCCCTGGTTGGGGAGACCGATCTCGTAGGTGTCCGGGTAGATGAAGCACCAGTTCACCAGCGCGGGGTCGGGCATCTTGGCGTTGGCGCCATCTTCGCAGCCGATGTAGCGGGCCGGCTTCTGGACCCTGGGCAGCAGCGGCTCGAGTCGAGACCATACGGAGGTCATTCTTTGTTAGCCTATCGCGCCCACTGGATCGATGGGCGGGTGCCGGCTGCCCCCAACCAGTGAAGGCCCTGGCCAGCGGGCCGCCAGGGCCCTTCCGGCAACCGTGTGCGACCCGCCGCCACGGTCCTCACGATCCCCACGGCGGTGAAGCACGTGAGCAGGGAACTGCCCCCGTAGGACACCAACGGTAGCGGATGACCACCCGCGCCGTGGTGCGGGGCGGGTCGTCGACGAAGTCGATATCGATGGCGGCACCGACCCGCTGGAGCTCGAGGGCGAGGTCATCGTGGCGGCCCCCGGCAGCCTCGGCTCGTTCGAGCCGGGCCCGGAGCCGGGCGTTCTCGGCCTCGAGGCGATGGTGGTCGACGGCGCCGTGCCACGCCCCGGCGATCGTGCCCGCCACGTGTGACAGCGCCAGGCGAGCCGGCTCGGCCACGGCCACGGCGGCGGCACGGGCCCAGCGGAAGGTTCCGCCAGGCTGAACTCCTTCTTGACGTAGGCCATGATGGCGGCATCGACGTCGTTGCCACCGATGCGGACCGAACGGCTGGCCACGATCGATCCCAGCGAGATGACGGCCACCTCGGTGGTGCCGCCGCCGATGTCGACCACCATGGAACCGATCGGCTCGTCGACGGGGAGTCCCGCGCCGACGCACGGCGGCGATGTGAGCCGGAGTCCGACCCACCATGCGCTTCGCCTCGGCCCCGACGGCGATCGGCCGGCCGGTGTTCAGGTTGATGGCGACCACGGAGGGCTCGTCGAGGACAATGCCCTCGCCCTTCACGTAGACAAGCGTGTTGGCGGTACCGAGGTCGATGGCGAGGTCGATGGCGAGGTCGCGAGACCCGACTCCACTCCACACCTGCGACCACTTGGCCATCGCACCAATCCCACGTCCAGCACTGCCACGGCCGATCGTAGGGGGCTCAGCGGACCCACCGGTGGATGCATGTCACGAACCGCGCGTGCCGCCACACCCTTCGCGCAGGAACTGGGCGCGAGCCCGGGCGGGAAGGGCGCGAGCCCGGGCGCTGGCGGCGCCAGTCAGGCGGCGAGGGCGGGGAAGAAGATGGCGATCTCCCGCTCCGCCGACTCGTTGGAGTCGGAGCCGTGGACGAGGTTCTCGGTCATCTCGGTGCCGAGGTCACCGCGGATGGTGCCCGGGGGGGCCACGGCCGGATTGGTCGGACCCATCAGCGTCCGGACGATGGCGAAGGTGTCGTCCGGGCCCTCGACCACCGCGACCACCGCCGGACTCCGGCTCATGAAGGCGACGAGCGACTCGTAGAACGGCTTGCCGACGTGCTCCTCGTAGTGGCGGGCGAGGGTGTCGGCATCGAGGGTACGGAGCTCGGCGGCGACGAGGGTCAGCCCCTTGCGTTCGAACCGGGAGAGGATCTCACCGACGTAGCCACGTTCGACAGCGTCGGGCTTGCAGATGACCAGTGTGCGACTCACCGGAGGGAGGGTAGCGATCCGGTCCGGGGTTGGTGGCCGATCCTGGTGCGGCCGGCACGGCGGGGCGACCGGCTCGGCGGGGGGTCAGGAGAACGTGAACCTGAGGCTGTTGTTGTCGGTGCAGGAATCGAGCGTCAGCCCCGAGTTCGTCGATCGCAGACACTGGCCGGCCACGTTGCGGCTGGCGAACCGGTAGGTGCCGGCACCGGTGTCGGTGACGTCCCAGATCTGGTCGTCGGCCCCGTCGCACGGCTTCACCTTGACCAGGTTGGAGCCGTCGATCTCGCTGGAGATGCACAGCGTGTCATTGGGAGGTGCGGTGAAGATGAGGGTGACCTCGGTGACGGTGCCGAAGGCGCCGACGGTCTGGGCGGCGGCATCGTCGCAGTCGACGTCGGTGGTGGTGGAGCCAGCGGTGCCGGGGGTCTCGACCTCGAAGCAGCGTTCGAGGTCGTTCAGGGCGGCGAACTGGCCCTCGTAGACCAGGGGTCCGCTGGCACCGGGCGGGGGTGGGGGCGGGGGTGGG
>JBHJNQ010000038.1:0-62218 GCA_050330635.1 Acidimicrobiales bacterium
GCCCGGTTGGCGGCGGCGAAGGCGGTGGTGAGGAGAAACGAGTCGGCGGGGCAGATCACCTCGTCGCCGGGGCCGATCTCGAGGGCGGCGAGGGCGAGCCTGGCGGCGACCGCACCGGAGCGACACGCCACGACGTGTGCCGCGCCGGTGGAGTGACGCCAGGCGCGTTCGAGGCGCCGGGCCTGGGACTCGGCGGGGCTTCGAACGGAACCGATGCGGCGAGACTCGGCTCGTTGGACCAAGGCATCGGCGAACGGGACGTCACCCAGCCAGGACGGGGCGGGGGCAGCAAACGTGGTGTTGGCGAGGTGCGGCTGCCCACCATCGAGCGCGAGTCGTAGGGTCGCGCTCATGACAGACGTCCAACGGTAAGTGCGGCGGCCATACCGGGGCGATCCTTCGGTTGTCGTTGTGTGGAAGTATCCGCGCTACACGACGATTTAATCGATACTTCGCCGGGCGTCTACCTCGATGAGACGAAGCGTGGAGGCGGGCCGACACGGGAGGCCCTTGGACCGTCCGGTCATGGCACCTCGGCACCGGGATCGTCGGGATCGGGTCGGGAAACGGCCGCCGGGCCGGGTCCGCTTCTCGGCTCGTCCGAAGACTGCTCGGAAGACCGCTCGGAGGCGGCAGCCAGGGCGTCGAGGAGGGCCTGCTCGGTGTCGGACAGGGCGCTCTGCGCCACATCGACGCTGACCGGCACCCAACCATGGTCGATCGGTTCGGCCCCGGCCCGCCGGCCGATCCCCACCGTCCAGCGCACGGTCGGCGGGGCCGTGATCCGCAGGGGCACCGTCGGAGCGCAGTAGTGGTGGATGAGGAGGCGGGGGGTGGTGATCGACAGCTCCCGGGCCCAGTCGCCGAACTCGATCACCACGGGCTCGATCTGGGCCCGGGGGGTGGTGGCATCGATCTCGAACGACATCCAGATCGGGCCGTGCCAGTACGGGGGGAAGCGGACGGCGCCCGAACCGGCGTCGGAGCGCAGCGCCACGATCGCCAGCTTGCCCTCGGCTCCCAGCACATGGTCGAGTGCGACCGGGAGGAGGCGGTCGTGGGGCTGGCCGACGTCGGTCTCGAACCGGCGGAGGGTGTCCTTGCTCACCGTCACCCCGGTCAGGGCGGCGAGCCGCTCGGCCGTCTCGAGCAACGACAGGCTCCTGGCCCGCCGGAGGCGGGCGAAACAGAGCCGCTCCACCTCGTCGGCCCCCGTTGGCAGCGGAGGCCACGGACGGTGCTGCTCCGCCCGTCGATTGTCGAACGCCGAGAAGAACCGGGCCAGCGCTCCCGGTGCCGACCGGTCCAGGTTGGCCACGTCCTGGGGCCGGGAGCGCTTGAACCGCTCGACCAGGTTCCCAAAGAACATGTCCATGAAACTGCCGCTGCTCCCGCTGGGCGTCACCACCTCGATGGCGGTGACGACCGGGGCGTCGGGCATCCTGGACGGCAGCGGACCACGGCCGAAGTCGACCCACCCCGGCTCGGACAGCTGGATCACGACCGGCGAGTGGGAGACCGAGGCCCCGATGCTCAGGAAGGCCCCGTTGTCCCCCAGCTCGTAGTCGTACTCGATCCGGGCCACCCCCCACTCCCCCTCGAAACGGACGCGGCGCCGGTCGCTGCGGATCCAGAGCCACACGGGGGTCGAGGAGCCGGTGAAGACCTTCGTCCAGGTCCGGTCGGCGTCGAGGCCGACGGGCGTCTTGAACGACCACAGGAGCCCGGCCAGTACCCCCTCACCGTCGAGGGCACGGTCGAGCGCGTCGACGTCGAGGGAGATGGCCCGGACCGCGTTCTCCCAGTTGGACAGGGCGGTCGGCTGGACCGATAGCCGCGCCGCGGCCTGTGTCTGCGACCATCCCAGAATGTCTTGTCGCCACCACCGGAGAAGGTCTCCGGCGGAAGACCAGGGAGCCATTGCTATTGAATGTAGTTGTCGAAAGCGCCCGTAACGAGACCTATGACGGAAATCGTTGTTCGCTCGTCGGTCACCCCGTGGGTTCACCGTGGTTTACGCGGTAGTTTTACGCAGCGGTTTTCCGCGGTGGTTTACGCCCTGTCTCCCTCGTGGGCTCCGAGGACCACGGGCACGACCATGGGCCGCAAACGGGTCTGGCGGTTGATGAAGCGCCCCACCGCCCGACGGGAGAGCCGTTCCAGCTCCTGGCGGGTGCGGACCCCGTCGCCCAGTGCCCGCTCGACCACCTCCCGCACGGCGAGCGCCACCTCCTTGCGCAACAGCTCGCCGTCGTCGCCGTCGACCCACCCCCGGCTGAACACCGCCGGCTCGTCGAGCAGCTCGGCCCTGGTGCCCTTGATCGACACGGGCACCACCACACTGACGAAGCCCTCCTCGCCCAGGATGCGCCGTTCCAGCAGAACGTTGTGATCGAGGGCACTGACCGTGCCATCGATGTAGATGTACTCGGCCGGCACGCTCTCGCCCCGCCGGACGCCATCGTCGTCGACGATGACCGAGTCGCCGTCGGAGCACAACAGGATGTGATCGGCTCTCGTACCCATCCGGGCCGCCAGACGGGCGTGCTCGGTCAGGTGGCGGTACTCGCCGTGGACGGGGATGAACCACTCGGGCTGGACGATCGAGTGGAGGACCTTGAGCTCCTCCGACTTGGCGTGCCCCGTGGCGTGGACGTTGGCGTTGGCGGAGTGGACGACCTCGGCCCCCTTGCGCAGCAGACCGTCGATCACCCGCGACACGCTCGACTCGTTGCCGGGGATCGGGTGCGACGACAGGATCACGCAGTCGCCCTCCCTGACCACCAGCCACCGGCTGTCGCCGGTGGCCATGCGGGCCAGGGCCGACATCGGCTCCCCCTGGGAGCCGGTGGAGATCACGCACAACCGCCCGTCGGGGATGTCGGCGACGTCTTCGATGCTGCGGAGCTTGTCATCGGGGATGCGGAGCAGGCCCATCCTGCGGGCCAGGGCGACGTTGGAGTTCATCGACCGCCCGAGCGTGGCCACGGTGCGGCCGTTGGCCACGGCGGCGTCGGCGATCTGCTGGACCCGGTGGATATGGCTGGCGAAGCAGGCCACGATGATCCGCTGCTCGTTCCGCTGGAGGAACAGATCGTTGATCGATTGGCCTATCGACGTCTCGGAGGCGGAGAAACCGGGCTCTTCGGCATTGGTCGAGTCGCACAGGAAGAGACGGATCCCGTCGTCCTTGGCCAGGTGGCCGATGCCGGCCAGGTCGGTCAGCCGCCCGTCGACCGGCGTCATGTCGAGCTTGAAGTCGCCGGAGTGCAGGATGACGCCCTGCGGCGTGTGGAAGGCCGTGGCGAACCCATGGGGCACCGAGTGCGTCACGGGAAAGAACTCGAGGTCGAACGGGCCCACGTCGATCCGGTCGCCGTCGCTGACCTCGACGAACGTCGCCCGGTCGAGGACACCCCGCTCCTCGATGCGGTTGCGGGCCAGGCCGAGGGTGAGCGGCGACCCGATGATCTGGAGCGGCACCTCCTCCAGCAGGAAGCTGAGGGCCCCGATGTGGTCCTCGTGGCCGTGGGTGGCCACCATCCCCTCGATGCGGTGGGCGTTCTCGCGTAGGTAGGTGAAGTCGGGGAGGACGAGGTCGACACCGGCCATGTCGTCGTCGGGGAACATCAGCCCACAGTCGATGAGCATGATCCTGCCCTCGACCTCGATGGCGGCGCAGTTGCGCCCGATCTCGCCGAGGCCGCCGAGGAAGACGACGCGTACGGGGCTGCTCATGTGGCGCCCGCCTCGCCCGGGCGGCGACCGAGGTCGGCCAGGACCGCCCTCGCCCGCTCGTCGAGGTCTCCCGGTGCCGGGCCCATCGGAGAGCGACACTCGCCGACCGGGACGCCGAGGAGGTTCATCATCGCCTTGGACGGCACGGGATTGGGGGCATCCGGCATCGATTCGTAGTTGTAGCTCGGGATCATCGTGGCGTTGAGGGCGGTGGCCTCGGCCACCAGCCCCTTGTGATAGGCGGCGATCATCTCGCTCGTCTCCCTTCCCACCCAGTGGGTGGCGACGCCGATCGCTCCGACCGCGCCGATCGACAACAGGGGCAGGGTCAGCGAGTCGTCGCCGGAGTAGATCTCGTAGGCCCCGCCGGCCCGCGACAGCAGGTAGGCGGTCTCGGCCGGATCGCCGGTGGCGTCCTTGATGGCCACGATGTTGTCGACCTCGGCCAATCGCAGCAGCGTCTCGGTCTCGATCTTGCGGCCCGTGCGCACCGGGATGTCGTAGAGGATGATGGGGAGACGGGTGGCGGCCGCCACCGCCCGGAAGTGGCGCTCGAGGCCGGCCTGGGAGGGGCGGTTGTAGTAGGGGGTGACGACCAGGAGGCCGTCGACACCGGCTTCGGTGGCCCGCTCGGTGTTGAGGATGGCGGCTCGCGTGTCGTTGGACCCCGTGCCGGCGACCACGGCGTGGTTGGGCAGCGCCTCTCTGACCGCCACGAACAGCTCGGCCTGCTCGTCGTGGGTCAGCGTCGGCGACTCACCGGTGGTACCGGCCACCACGACCCCGTCGTTGCCGTTGGCCACGAGATAGCGGGCGAGGGCCTGAGCCCGTTCGAGGTCGAGGTCGCCGTGCTCGTCGAAGGGGGTGACCATTGCGGTGAGGACGGGTCCGAACTGTGCCATGGACACCGATCGTAGTGGCGGCCGGTACCATCGCCCCCGCTGGATCAGGTCCGGCCCTCGTCGGATCGGTCGATGCCGAGCGTGACGAGGAGGTCTTCGTGGAGCTCGAACCACACCGTGTGGTACGAGTCGATGCTGGCCCCCGCCATCCACTCCACGTCGCCATCGTCGACCCGGGCCCGCGCCGCGGCCAGGCGGGGACGGTGGATCCGGGTGCGGGGCAGGGCCGTCTCCAGGTCGTCGAGCAGGTCCTGCGCCTCGGCGTCGACCGTCGCAAGTTCGGCCCGCAGGGCGGCATCGCGGACGGGGTCGTCATGGTGGTTGAGGATCCCCTCGTCGGGGTCGACGACCTGCCACCGGGTGATCACGTCGAGAGCGATCCGGTTGAGGGACCGGAAGCGTCGGTGGACGTCCTCGACCAGGGGGCGGGTGCCGGCGGCATCGAGCTCGGCCCCGCTCAGGCGGTCGTCCTCGGCCCGGCCGGCGGCGGTCAGGGTCCAGCCCTGGGGGCTGATGCCGCCCCGCCTGGCGCTCACCAGACCCTCGTCGGCGAGGGCGGGAAGGGCGGAGGCGACCTCCGCCGGGTCGAGGTCGTAGAGATCGGCGACGACCCCGGCCGGGGCGAAGCCCTTCAGCCTGAGGGCGTGGAGAACGAGGTGGGCGTGATCGGGTCGTCCCATTCGGGGGTGACCCTACCAGGGCCCCCGGGTGTCCCAGGACGGTCCGGGCCACCCGTCCGGGCCACCCGTCCCGGCCCGAGTCCTCACATCCGACCGGACGGGGCCGATCAAGTACGGGCAAGGCCCCGAGCGCCGACACACAGCGTGGTCGGGGCTCGGGCCGACCGTTCGACAGTTCGGGCGGCGGACCCTGCGGGGATCGGGTGGGGGTCGGGTAGTGGGGCCCGACCCCCACCCACCCCGCGAATCAGGCCCGCCCGTCAGACGGCGGCGATGGCGTCGGCCACCGCCGCCACCGCCTCGTTGGCGGCGTCGACGACCGGACCGAAGTTGAAGAAGCCGTGCGGCATGCCCTCGTAACGGACGTGGACCACGTCCACGCCGGCCGCCCGCAAGCGCTCCACATAGGCCTCGCCGTCGTCGCGTAGCGGGTCGTGGGAGGCGGTGAGCACGAAGGCGGGGGCGAGCCCCGACAGGTCGTCGTTCAGCGCCGGCGACATGAAGGGTGACGTGGGGTCGCCGTCGGGCCGGGAGTTCGACCGGAAGTACTCGAGCATCGGGCGTTCGAGGATCGGCGCGTCGATGCACTCGGCATAGGACGGGTAGAGGTCGTAGGCCTCGTCGCGCACGTCGGTCGCCGGGTAGACGAGGACCTGGAGGGCGAGGGGGAGATCGGCGTTGCGGGCCATCTGGGCCACGACGGCGGAGATGTTGCCGCCGGCCGAGTCACCACACACGACGAGCCGGTCGGCGTCGCCCCCGAGGGAGGCGGCGTTGTCGACCACCCAGGTGAAGGCGGCCCAGGCGTCGTCGATCCAAGCAGGTCGCTCGGCGTCGGCGGTATAGGCGTGCTCGGGGCCCATGCGGTAGTCGACGGCCACCACGATCGCCCCCGAGCGGGCGGCGATGGCCCGGCACTCACGATCGTGGGTGTCGAGGTCGCCGATGCAGAACCCGCCCCCGTGGTAGAACACCACGACCGGCCGCCCCTCGCCGCCGGCGCTCGCACCCTCGGGGGTGTCGCCGTCCGGGGTGTCGCCGTCCGGGGTGTCGTCGTCAGGGGTGTCGTCATCGGGGGTGTAGACCCGGATCGGGATCTCGCCGGCGGGACCGGGGATCGTGCGGTCCTCGGACGTGGCGGTGCCGTCGAGGGGGCCGAGGAATCGGGGCATGGCGCCGTAGACCTTGCGGGCGTCGGCCACCGACAGCTCGTGGAGCAGTGGTCGATCGGGTCGGTCCATGGCGGACACCAGGGCGACGATCTGAGGGTGCAGGGGCTCGGACATGGGCCAAGTCGACCAGATCAACGCCCCGCGCGCCCAATGCGACGGCTATGGTGGCCCCGGGTCCGGAGTGCTCCGTGGGGCGGATCAGCTGACGTGTTTCCCGCCGCGCCGCGCCCGACCATCGAGAGTTCCCGCCGTGTCTTCCTCGCCTTCTTTGTCCGCTCGTTCCGGACGGCCCGCGCCTCCCGAGGCCTGGTGGCCCCGGATGGTGCCCAGCCGACGGGATGCCTCGCCGTTCGACGACGAGCTGTCGCTCGCCGACTACGCCCGCCTCCTGCGCCGCTGGTGGTGGCTGGCCATCGCCATCCTGCTCGTTGTGGTGGGCGGGGTGGCCACGGTGACGCTCCTGCAGGCTCCGACCTACGAGGCGTCGTCGACGGTGCTCATCCGCACCGCCTCGTCGGGCCAGCTGTTCGCTCTCGGAGGGCGGGACGTGCCGGGCCGCATGATGGCGGCCGAGGCCGACTTCCTCACCTCCACCGAGTACCTGACCGAAGCCCGGGTCGCCGCCGGCAACAACGACGAGGTCGACATCGACGTCGGCGACATCGCGGCCAGGGTCGAGCCGTCGATCATCACCTTCACCGCCTCCTCACCGACGCCGGAGCGCTCGGCCGCCACCGCCCAGGCGTGGGCCGAGACCTACATCGACCTCCGCCACGACATCGACCTGGCCGACGCCGAGGCCACGTTGGCCAGCCTGGAGGCGACCCGGGACGCCCTCGACGAGGAACGGAGGCGGGTGGCGGGCCCCATCGAGCGCCTCGACGAGCAGATCGCCGAGGCCGACGACGCCGCCACCGCCTCGGAGCTGTCGGCCCAGCGGGTGGCCCTCGTCCAGACCCTCAACGCCCAGCTCCAGCCGATCGACACCCAGCTGGCCACGGTCAACACCGACCTGGCCGAACACCGCCTCCTGGCCGACCTGCTGACCAACCCCGCGGTGTCGGCCCGGGTCAACACCGATGCCGAGGTCCCCACCGGCCCGGCGTCACCCCAGCCGGTCCGCAACCTCGCCCTGGGGGCCGTCGTCGGCGCCATCCTGGCGGTGGCGGCCGTGGTCGCCGTCGCCTCGTTCGACGACCGCCTCCGGACCACCGACGACGTCGAGGCCGCCACCCCCATCGGGAGCCTGGCCACCGTGCCCTACGGGCGGACCAAGAAGCTGCCCCTCGACCTGGCCCCCGGTTCGTTGACCGAGGAGGCGTTCCAGCGGATCGTGTCGGCCATCGACTTCGCCAAGGCGGCCGGTCAGGCCCAGAAGGTGCTGCTGGTCACCAGCCCCCAGCCGGGCGAGGGCAAGACGTCGACGGCCACCCGGTTGGCCATGGCCCTGGCCAACGAGAAGCGCAATGTGCTGATCGTGGGGGGTGATCTCCGGCGCCCGACCCTGGCCCAGGCCGTGGGGACGGAGAGCGGTCCGGGTCTCGCCGACTACCTGACCAGCGACACCGCCCTCGACGGGTGCCTCCACCGGGTCACCTGGCGCCGTCACCTGGTGGCCATGCCGGCCGGCGAGATCCGCAACGACCACAATCCGGCCGAGGTGCTCCGATCGGCGGAGTTGGCGGCGCTCATCGAGAAGCTGAGCGGGTACTGCGACCACATCATCATCGACGGACCGCCCCTGCTCCCGGTGGTCGACGCCCTGGAGCTGGCGGCGGTGTCGGATGCGGTGCTGCTGTCGTTGTTCGCCCGCCGGTCACGGGGTCGGGCCGTGCAGCGGGCCCTCCGCCTGCTCGACGAGGCCGGCCCCTCGACCGTGCTGGGCTACGTGCTCAACGGGGTCCACCGGGGTGAGCAGACCTACGGGGGCAGGTACTGACCGGCCCGGGCGGCGCCGCGCTCAGCTCTCGCCCAGGCCGTAGCTGCCGAAGGTCCACAGGTTGCCCTCCGGGTCGCGTACGGTGAACATCGAGCCCTCCGGGTCGTAGTCGGGGGCGTGGGGCGGGGCGAACGCTTCGACCTCGGCGGTGCGGGTCCGCTCCCATACCGCCATCGGGTCGGCGGTGACGACGTAGAGCGACTGTTCCCCGGGGTCGTGGGCGAAGGGGTTGGCCGGATCGACCGTGCCGACCTGGACGATGCCGCCCTCGGGCCAGCGGAGCTGGCTGTGCACCACCGTGGTGCCGTCGTCGCCGGTGACGACGAGTTGTTCCTCGAAACCGAAGGTGTCGACCAGGAACCGGATGGCGGCGAGAGGATCGCGGTAGTGGACGTTGGCCCAGATCCCGCCCCCCGTGCCGGGCCGGTCGGCGGCGGTGACCGTCTCGTCGGCGAGGGGACCGACCACCTCGTACCCGGTGCCGGCCGAGCGGCGGGCGTACTCGTCGACGGTCAGCGCCTCGACCTGCTGCGACAGCATCCAGCGGTGACCATAGGGGTCGACGAGTGTGCCGTGCCGGGCCCCGTGAGGCTGGTCGGCCGGCGGGGCGAGCGGGGTGGCGCCGGCCTCGACGGCCCGGGCGAAGGTGGCGTCGACGTCGGACCCCGGACCGCCCGCGCCCAGGTCGAGGTGCAGGGCGAGGGCGGTCCCGCCCAGGGTGCGGGGCGAGGTGACCCCGATCTCCGGGTACTCGTCCGACAGGTAGAGGCGGGCGCCGCCGATCATGATCTCGGCGTGACCGATGCGGCCGTCGTCGCCGACGACCCGCATCTGCTCCACCGCCCCCAGCACCTCGACGTACCAGGCCAGGGCGGCGGCCCCATCGTCGACGGCGAGGTAGGGGGTGAGGGAGGCGGTGACACTCGACGCCGGGGAGGCGTCGGGTCGGGAGGTGGTGGTCATGGGTTTCCTCTCGGGGAGTGCGATGGCTGGGGCGGCAGGATCGAGGGCGGCAGGATCGAGGCCGAGGGCGTCGACGAGGCGGGCCCGTAGACGGCCCACGAAGCGGGGGTCGGGGGTGTGGGGAACGATGGGTGATGCCAGGTCGTCGAACGGATCGTGGGTGCCGGTCATCGGGTCTCCCCTCCGCTGGTCTCGTCGCCGAGGGACTCGTAGCTGGCCCGGAACGCCGAGCGGGCCCGCACCAGGAGCACCTCGGTGGCCCCCTCGGTCCGGCCGAGGTGGTGGGCCACGTCGCGCACGGGGAGCTCGTCGAGATAGCGCAGTGTGAGGGCGCTGCGATGGTGGGCGCCGAGCGAGTCCAGCACCCGGTGGGCGGTGAGCAGGTCGAGGCGGACGTCCCACGGATCGTCGGCCGGGTCGGGTTCCGAGCCGACGACGGTGAGGGCCCGGTCTTCGCGCTCCCGGCGCCGCCAGTGGTCGACGAGCTTGTTGCGGGCCACGGCGATGAGCCAGGCCACGGTCAGGTCGGAGACCTTGCCCCGCTCCACGGCGGCGGCGGCGGCGAGGAACGTCTCCGACGTGAGGTCCTCGGCCACCGACGGCGATCCGCAGCGGGTGGCCAGGTAGCCGTAGACCTCGGGCAGCGCCGTGTCGTAGAGGGCGACGAGCCGACGCCGGTGATCCGGCCGGGATGCTGCTGCGTCACTCATCGTCTGCTCCATCGTCCGATCACGGCCGTTCCCTACACCCCACCCGGGAATCGACGGGGGCAGCGTCACCCCCCTGTGCGACAATCGGACGCCATGGACGACCGTACCGGCGCCACCACACCAGGCGGGACGCCACCGGACACGCAGCCACGGGCCACGCAGCCACGGGTTGGTGGCCCGGCCGGGCCCGATCTCGTGGCCAGGGCCTGCGGTCTGGTCAAGCGCTTCGACCGGTTCGTCGCCGTCGACGGGATCGACTTCGAGGTCCGGCGGGGCGAGGCCTTCGGTTTCCTCGGCCCCAACGGGGCGGGCAAGACGTCGGCCATGCGGATGCTGGGGTGCACCTCACCGGTGTCGGGCGGGGAGCTGCGGGTGCTGGGCCTCGACCCCGGCCGCGATGGTCCGGCCATCCGGGCCCGTCTCGGGGTGGTGGCCCAGGTCGACAACCTCGACGTCGACCTGACGGTGGAGCAGAACCTGTCGATCTACGGTCGCTACTTCGGCCTGGGCCGCCGGGAACTGGGCGCCCGGGTCGACGAGCTGCTCGAGTTCGCCCAGCTGGCGGAACGTCGGCGCAGCAAGGTCGACCCGCTGAGCGGCGGCATGCGCCGCCGCCTCGCCATCGCCCGTGCCCTCATCAACGAGCCCGAGCTGATCCTGCTCGACGAGCCGACCACGGGGCTCGACCCACAGGCCCGGCAGGTGTTGTGGGAGAAGCTCTGGACCCTCAGGTCGCAGGGCGTGAGCCTCATCATGACCACGCACTACATGGACGAGGCCGAGCAGCTGTGCGATCGGCTGGTGGTGATGGACCAGGGCCGCATCGTCGACGAGGGCACGCCCCGCGACCTGATCGGGCGCCACTGCACCCGGGAGGTGGTGGAGCTCCGCTACCGCCACCCCGACCGTCAGGTCGCGGCCGAGGCGGCGGCCGCCGCCCTCGGGCTGCGGTCGGAGAGCCTCCGCGACCGTCTCCTCGTCTACAGCGACGATGGCGATGCCGTCGTCGGCCGCCTCGAGGGTGACGAGGCGGGGGCCGTCTCGTCGGTCCTCGTCCGCCGGGCCACCCTGGAGGACGTGTTCCTCACCCTCACCGGGCGGTCGCTGACCGAATGACCGCCGCCGCCCGGGTGACCGAACGGGAGATCCGGTTCTTCGCCGCCACCTGGCGGGCCAATGTCGTCACCCTGTTCGGGGTTCCCTGCCTGTTCCTGGTGGCGTTGGGGATCGGGCTGGGCGGCCTGATCGACGACCGGGCCAGCCTCGACGGGCTCGACTACGTCACGTTCCTCACCCCCGGCCTGATGGTGGGGGCGGCCGCCCAGCTGGCCACCGGCACGGGGTTGTGGCCGGTGATGGCCGGGCACCGGTGGGTCGGTTTCCACCGGGCCATGGTCACCACCCCGATCCGACCGTCGTCGATCGTGGCCGGCCTGATCGGGTGGGTGGGGGTCCGCTCTGCGGCCCAGGCCGGGGTGGTGCTGAGCTTCGCCGTCGTGCTCGGGGCCGTGACGTCGCCGTGGGCGGTGGCGGCGGTGGCGATAGCCGCCCTCACCGCGGTGGCGTTCGCCGCCCCGACCATGGCCTACGCCGCCACATGCGACTCCGACCGGGCCTTCGATCCGATCATGCGGGTGGTGGCGCAACCCCTCTACCTGTTCTCGGGGGCCTTCTTCCCCGCCGACACCCTGCCGCTGGGGCTGCGGGGCCTGATGGCGTGTTTCCCCCTGTGGCACGGGATCGAGCTGGCCCGGTGGGCCACCGCCGGCCGGTCGCCGTCGTGGTCGCCGGGCCTCCATCTCGTCGTCATCGTGGTCTGGGCCGCCGGCGGGTGGTTGGTGGCCCGGCGCACCTTCGCCGCCCGGTTGACGCCGTGAGCGCCCGGCCGGGCGGCGGGTGGGTGCCGCTGCGGGTGGTGGAGCGCAACGCCGTGATCAACCGCCACTACTGGCAGGTGTTCCTGACCCGCCTGCTCGAGCCGTTCCTCTACCTGTTCTCGGTGGGAGTGGGGGTCGGCGCCCTCGTCGGCACCCTGCCCGGGCCCGACGGCGCCCCGATCCCCTACCGGACGTTCGTGGCCCCGGCCCTGTTGGTGGCGTCGGCCATGAACGCCGCCGTGTTCGCCACCGCCATCGACTTCTTCGCCAAGCTCAAGTGGGTCGGGAGCTACGACTCGATGTTGGCCACCCCCATCGGGGTGGGCGACGTCATGTGGGGCGAGCTGACCTGGATCCTCGGCTACCTGTCGCTGCAGAGCACGGCGTTCGTGGTCACGATGCTGGCCATGGGCCTGATCGAGTCGTGGTGGGGGCTGGGCCTGGTGCCGGTGGCGGTGCTGGTGGCGTTCGCCTTCGGCAGCGTGGGGTTCATCGCCGCCTCGATGCTGCGGAGCTGGCTCGACTTCGAGTTCGTGACCCTGGCCACGTTCCCGATGTTCCTGTTGTCAGCGAGCTTCTTTCCTCTCGACCGCTACCCGGGGCCGGTGGCGCTCGTGGTGCAGGTCACGCCCCTCTACCACGGCGTCGATCTGGCCCGAGACCTCACCCTCGGCACGGTGGGGTGGACGTCCCTCGGTTCCGTGGCCTACCTGGTGGCCGTGGGGGTGGTCGGCCTGGCGGTGGCCCGTCCGCTGATCACCCGCCGTCTCCAGCCCTGACCGGCCGTCAGCAGGGAGATCGTCGGCCGCTGATCACAGCTGGATGCCGGGGGTGGCACCGCCGTCGACGAGGACGTTGGCCCCCGTCATGAAGCTGGCCCGGGGGCTGGCGACGAAGGCCACGACGTCGCCGATCTCCTCGGGTCGCCCCATCCGCCGCAACGGGTTCTGGCGCAGGACCCCCTGGAACAGCTTGGGGTTGTCGTGCTCGGCCCGTTCCCACGTGCCGCCGGGGAAGTAGATGTCGCCGGGTGACACCGCGTTGACCCGAATGCCCCGCTTGGCCACCTCCAAGGCCAACGACTTGACCATCGACACCGTGGCCGCCTTCACCGCGGCGTAGGCCCCCATCCACGGCACCCCGATGCTGCCGGCTCGTGACCCGATGCACACGATGCTGGCGTCGGCGTGGTCGTCCATCCGGTCGAGGGCGGCCCGGATCAGGCCGTGGGCCCCGTCGATATCGACCTGGAACGACCGCTGGTAGTCCAGGCCGCCGCCGGCGCTGACGTTGGAGACGACGATGTCGAGCCCGCCGAGCCGGTCGGCGGCCCACGCCACCAGCTCGGCCGGGGCGTCGGGATCGCCCATGTCGGCCACCCGGTGGTGGACCTCACCGTGGGCCGCCAACTCCTCGGCGGCCGCCTTCAGGTCGGCCTCCCCCCGGGCGCAGATCGCCACCCGGGCCCCCTCGTCGAGGAAGCTGCGGGCGATGGCCCGCCCGATGCCCTTGCTCCCTCCGGTGACGAGCACCCGCTTGCCGGTCAATCCCAGATCCATGCCTGCTCCCCTCGAGACGCCGACCAACCCTAACCAACGTCAGGAGATCGGGCCGGTGCGGTCGACGGCGATGCAGTGGCCGGCCCGGTCGTAGCGGTAGGTGCAGACCCGACCCGTCGGAGCTGGTGGCCCGGGTCACGAGCCCGTCGGCCAGCTCGTAGCGGAGCCAACGCCCCGACCGGTGCTCGTGCCAGAAAAGGCCGGGCTCGTTTCGACGGGGGCCACCGGGGTATGGTCCCCCGCAGGAGGACGCACCGTGGCCCGCTACACCGCAGTCATCGACACCCCCCGCCCGCCCCAGGAGGCCTTCGAGTACCTGGCCGACCTCCGCAACTTCGAGCGGTGGGACCCCGGGGTCTCGTCGTCCCGTCAGGTCGAGGGCGACGGCCCCGGACCGGGCGCGGCCTACGACGTGAAGGCCAACGGCGTCGACCTGACCTATCGCACCGAGGAGTACGATCCGGGCCGGATGGCCCTGGTCGTGGCCCGCACCCGGGCCCTGGCTTCGAAGGACCGGATCGTGGTCGAGGACCGCAGCGAGGGCTCACGGGTCACCTACGACGCCGAGCTGACGTTCCGAGGTCCCCTCGGCCTGTTCGATCCACTGCTCGGCGTGGTCTTCAACCGCATCGCCGGCAAGGCCGCCGACGGCCTGACCGGCGCCCTCGACGGCCAACGGGTGGCCTGACCCGGTTCAGCTCTCGAGGGCCTGCACCTCGGCCACGTCGACCCCCCGACCGAGCTGGTGTAGATCGGGGGTAGCGGTCCCCCGCTCGGCGAACGTCATCTCCCACGCCCGGGCGATCGGGTGGAGAGAGTGTTCAACTCCCGCCTCGACCCGGTTCCGGCCCGGGTCTCGGCCTCACGCCGAGCGCCGCCACCCGACCCGCCATCCGTGTCCGCACCGGGCCGAGGCTAGTGAGCGGACGGCGTCGACCACCGGCAGGTCGGCGAGCGTCGCCCCCGAGCGGGCCGACCGGGCGACGGCGATCGACCGGCCCGGTCCCCCTACACTTGCGCCGACGGGCCCCAGGATCGATGCTCGGGGCATGGATGGCACGCAGGAAGCACCCGTCGACCCGTTCGCCGACGAGGCCCCGCCGGAGACCGACGCCGTTCGCCCCGGCGACGCCCTCGACTGGGCCACCATCGAGGCCTACCTGCGGGCCGAGCTGCCGACGGAGCTGACCACGGGTGGCGAGTTCACGGTCAGCCAGTTCCCCAACGGGTCGGCCAACCTGACCTACCTGATCGCGTTCGGCCACAACGAGCTGGTGCTGCGCCGGCCCCCGTTCGGCACGATCGCCCCCGGGGCCCACGACATGAAGCGGGAGTACAAGGTGCTGTCCCGACTGTGGGAGCACTTCGACAAGGCCCCCCGGGCCTACGTGTTCTGCGAGGACCACGACATCGCCGGGGCCGACTTCTTCGTGATGGAGCGGCGCCGCGGCGAGGTGATCCGGGGGGTGATCCCACCGTCGATGCGCCACCACGAAGAAGTCGGTCACCGGGTGGGCATGGCCCTGGTCGACGCCATGGCCGAGTTCCACCTCCTCGATCCCGAGGTCGTCGGGCTCGGCGACCTCGGCCGTCCCGACGGGTTCATGGCCCGCCAGGTGTCGGGGTGGAAGAAGCGGTGGGACCTGGTGGCCGACCCCGTCCACGACGAGCTCATGTCCGACGTGCACGCCCGGTTGGAGGCGTCGCTGCCCGAGGCCCAGCGGGTGTCGCTCGTCCACAACGACCTCAAGCTCGACAACTGCATGTTCGACCCCGCCGATCCCGACCGGGTGATCTCGTTCTTCGACTGGGACATGACGACCCTGGGCGACCCGATGGCCGACCTCGGGACCCTGCTCAACTACTGGCCCGACCCGTCGGACCCGGAGGCCACCGAGCGCCTCAGCCACGACGGCATGGCCCGCATGGGCCTGCCGACCCGGGCCGAGGTGACCGAACGGTACGGCCAGCGGACGGGCCTCGACGTGTCACAGGCCGCCTGGTACGACGCCTTCGCCCAGTGGAAGACGGCGGTGGTGGTCCAGCAGCTCCACCACCGGTGGAAGATGGGCGACTCGGCCAACGAGCGCCACGAGACGATCGCCGATCGTCTACCCCTCCTGGCCGGCGGCGCCCGCACCCTGCTCAGCGGCTGAGCAGTCGGCGGCTGAGCGGTCGGCGGCTGAGCAGGTCGGCGCGCTCGGCTCGGGTCACCAGGGCGGGCAGAACACCAGGTCGCGGTCGACCACGTCGGTGGTGATCTCCACGCTTGCGCCGTCGACGCCGAGGGCGACGATGTCGGTGTCGAGGTCGTCGTCACGGTCGCGGGTCAGGTGGCGCCGGTCGGGTGAGCGGGCGGTGACCGAGAAGCCGGCCGACTCCAGCCGGGTGGCGTAGCGGTCGAGGAGTGTGGTGGCGTCGGTGCCGGCGACGGGGGTGGCCAGGAGGCGACCGGCACGATCGCCGTCATCGTTGCAATGATCGATCTCGCTGGCGACGAGGGTGGCGCCCAAGGCCTGGTGGTCGAGGCCGACCACCTCGTTCAGCAGCGTTTCGGCGGCGCTGCGGTGACGCATGGTGGCGATGAAGGGCGGGGAGGCCACGAGCAGCAGCGGGATGGCGGCGATCATGATCCGGCGCAAAAGCGTCCGGGGCCGGCGCCGTCGACCGCCCGGAGCGGCGCCAGCGCCGCGGTCGGTTCTGGCGGCGGCCATGGACCCGACAGTACCGACGGGAGTGGGAGGTGGCCGGGATGGTGGGCGCCGGGCTCGGCTCAGGTCGGAGTGGGTGGGGTCAGGTGTCGGCGCCGGGGGTGAGGAGGCCGGCCTCGTAGGCGACGATGACGGCCTGGACCCGGTCGCGGGCGCCGAGCTTGGCGAAGATCCGGCCGACGTGGGTCTTGACGGTCGTCTCGGCAACGTACATCTCGCCGGCGATCTCGGTGTTGGACCGTCCCCGGGCCATGAGCACGAGCACGTCCCGCTCCCGGTCGGTGAGCCGGTCCACGGCGACGCGGGCCGCCGCGTCGACCACGACCTCGGCCCCGGCGGCGGGCGCCACCTCCGGCCCGGCGGGAGGCGCAGCCTCGGCCCCGGCGGGGGGTGGGGTCGCCGGTTGGCTGGTGTAGCGGTCGATGAGGCGACGGGTGACGGAGGGAGCGAGGAGGGCGTCGCCGTCGTGGACGACGCGGATGGCCCGGGTCAGGTCCTCCGGGAGGGCGTCCTTGAGGAGGAACCCGGCGGCCCCCGCCCGCAGGGCGGCGTGGACCAGTTCGTCGTCGTCGAAGGTGGTGAGGATGAGGACGCGGGGCCGAGTCCCGACCGAGGCCTCGACCAGCCGGCGGGTGGCCTCGACGCCATCGAGCACCGGCATGCGGATGTCCATCAGCACCACGTCGGGGTCGAGGGCGGCGCACCGTTCGAGCGCCTCGGCCCCGTCGGCGGCGTCGCCCACCACCTCGATGCCGGGCTCCGTCGACAGGATGGCGGTGAACCCGGTGCGGACCAGGGCCTGATCGTCGACCACGAGCACCCGGATCGTCACCGTTCCCCTCCGCCGCCACCGCCGATGGGCTCCGGGGTCGGGCTCGGGGGGGCAGGCGGCCCCGGCGTGGCGCTCACGCTCCGATCCGGTACCGCGGGGAACGATGCCCGCACCGCGAAACCGCCCTCCGGGCGGGGTCCCACGTCGAGGGTGCCACCGAGCGACCCGACCCGCTGCTCCATGCCGACGAGGCCCCGCCCACTGCCACCGCCCCGGTCGGTCGGTTGGCCGGCGCCGTCGTCGACGACGTCGACCTCGACCCGGTGGCCGAAGCGGAGCCGGACGACCACGGCCGCCCCCGGGGCGTAGCGCAGGGCGTTGGTCAGGGCCTCCTGCACGACGCGAACCACCGCCAGCTCGACGCTGGCGCCGAGCGCCGGGTAGCGGTCGGGCCCGTCGACGGTCACGCCGAGGCCGGCCGCCCGGTAGCGGTCGATCAGCGTAGGTAGGGCGGCCAGGCCCGGTTGGGGGGAGAAGGCGTCACCGACCGGTTCGCCACCGCCGGCCCGGTCGCCGTCGAGGAGGCCGAGGACCTGACGCATCTCGCCCATGGCCGAGCGGCCGACGTCGGCCACGCGCTGCATGGCGGCGGTGGCCCCGTCGGCGTCGTGGGGGGCGAGGCGCACGGCGGCGGTGGCCTGCACCACCATCACGCTGAGCGAGTGGGCGACGACATCGTGGACCTCGCGGGCGATCCGGTTGCGCTCGTCGAGCACGGCCTGACGTTCCACCACCCGCCGGTGCTCCTCGGCCCGCTCGGCCCGATCGCGCAACGACACCAGCAGCTGGTCGCGCGACCTCTGGGCGTCACCGAACCAGAAGGCGGCCACGACGAGCCCACTGCGGGCCACGACGGCGAACAACCCGTGGCCGACGTCGGACATCACCACCTGGGCCGCCGCAACCGAGGCCAGGCCGAAAAGGATGGCGGCGAACCAGCGGAGCGACGAGGGCCGCTCGACGAAACGTCCGAGACCGTAGATGGCGATCCCGCCGGCCACGGCGGTGTGCCAGTCGGTTTCGGCCACCAACCACATGACGGCAGCGGCGGCCGCCGCCGCCACCGCCACCGCCCGGGGGTGGCTGGCCCGCCAGGCCAGCGGAACGAACAGGGCGACGACGAGGACGTACTCGGCGCCGGCGTCGGCCGAGGCGCCGACGAGGGAGCCGAGGCGGACACCGAGCAGAGCGAGGGCCCCGAGGGCGACGGCCAAGGCCACGTCACCGGTCGAGGTGAGGCCGAGCGGGAGCCGCCGACCGGTGGGGGCGGAGGCCATCGGGTCCATGCGCTCAGCGTAGATGGCGGCGGCGGTCGGGCTCGTCCTCCCCCGGTGCGATCCGGGTGCCGGCCCCTTCCTCCCCCGGTAGGACGGCCGAGTGGACCGTGACGGACGATCGTCCCGGAGTTCCGGCCGAGGCACGACGACGGGGGCGACCGCACCGCTCACCATGGTCATCGTGACCTCGCCCACCTCCATCCCCCTCACCCCCGTCCCCGCCACGTCGACGCCCCCCGTCGACGTGGCGGGGACGGCATCGGGGCCGTCGCCGACGTCACCGCCGGCCGTCACCGGTACCCGACGTCGTCGACGGGGCCGGCGCCTGGCCGGCGCCGGGTTCGTGGTGCTGTGCCTGGCGATCGGGTTCGGCGCCCCCCTCCCCTACTTCGTGGTGTCGTGGGACGACCTGGCCGCCGCCGATCAGGGCCTGGCCGCCCACTACGTCGACCAGCCGGCGCCCATCCGGACCGCTCTACTCATCCACGCCGGGTTCGCCGGGTTGGCCATGGTGCTCACCCCGGTGCAGGGATCGTCCCGGCGCCGGTGGCCGGCCCTGCACCGGGCCTCGGGGCGGGTGTCGGCCCTGGCGATCGCTCTGGGGGCGGCGACCGGCCTCGTCGTGGCCCAGGTCAGCTACGCCGGGTTGTCGGGCCGGATCGGATTCTCGACCCTGTCGGTGGTGTGGGTCTACGCCACCTGGCGGGCGATCTCCGGGGCCCGCCGGGGCGACCTGGCGACCCACCGCCGATGGGCCGTGCGGGTGATGGCGTTGACGTTCGCCGCCGTGACCCTGCGGCTGTGGGTCGGGTTGTGGGTCGCCATCAGCGTCGCCGTCTCGGGGACCGACCCTAGCGTGGCGTTCGACCAGATGTACGTGCTCACCCCGTTCCTCAGCTGGATCCCCAACCTCGTGGCGGTCGAGTGGTCGCTCCGCCGCACGGCCCGCCGGTGATGGCCCGTTCCCGCTCACCTGGTCTCACCCCACCGCTCCGGCGTAGCCTCGGGCGCAGGCTGCGCCGAGGGGGGTCCGATGCCGGCTCTTGAGACGATGAGAGTGCTCGACTTCACCCAGTGGGAAGCGGGGCCCACGTGCAGCCAGTACCTGGCGTGGCTCGGGGCCGACGTGGTGAAGCTCGAGTCGCCCGGCGGCGACCCGGGGCGGGGGGCACTGGCCACCGACGACACCGACTCCCAGTACTTCTGCAACCACAACGGCAACAAACGGTCGATCGTGCTCGACCTGAAGACCGACGACGGGGCCGATCTGCTGCGCCGGCTCCTGCCCCGCTTCGACGTGGTCGTCGAGAACCAGGGCCCCGGGGTGATCGAACGTCTCGGGTTCGGGCCCGACCAGCTGCACGCCGTCAACCCCCGCCTCATCGTGGCCCGCATCAAGGGGTTCGGGCTGAGCGGCCCCTACGCCCACTACAAGAGCTTCGACCCATTGGCCATGGCGGCGTCGGGGGTGACGGCCATGACCGGCACGACGGAGAGCGGTCCGCTGAGCCCGGGCGGCACGTTCGCCGACACCGGTACCGGCATCCACGGGGCGTTCGCCATCGCCGCCGCCTACGTCGAGCAGCAGCGCACCGGCCGGGGCCAGGTCATCGAGCTGTCGATGCACGAGGTCATGACGATGTTCACCCGCACCCTGTCCACGATGGCGTGGGGCCCCGACGCCGAACCGGTCGCCCCCCGGGGCGACGGGATCGCCCCCAGCGGACGGTGGGCGTGCCGGGGCGGTGGCCACGCCGACCATGTGCTGGTCACGATCGCCACCCCCGCCCTCTACGCCGCCTTCTGCCGGGCCGTGGGCCGGCCCGAGCTGATCGACGACGAGCGGTTCGCCACACCCCGGGCCCGATTGGAGCACGGGGCCGAGATGAGGGAGCTGCTCGAGCCCTGGTTCGCCGAGCGCACCAAGCACGAGGCCTGGACGGAGCTGGCCGAGGCCGGGGTACCGGCGGCCGCCACCCTCGACACGACCGAGGTGTTCAACGACCCCCACCTCCGGGCTCGCGACTTCTTCACCACCGTCGACCACCCCACCAAGGGCGAGCTGCTACTGATGCGCCAACCGTTCCGCATGTCCGACGGTGACGTGCCCCTGACCGCCGCGCCCCTGGTGGGCGAGCACACCCGCCAGGTCCTGGCCGACGAGCTGGGCCTAGCGAACGACGAGATCGACGAGCTGATCGAACGAGGAGCTGTTCACGATGGCTGACATATCCGGGGCCCGCCTGCTGGCCCGCAACCTGGCCCACCAGGGCGTCCGCTACGTGTTCGGGATCGTCGGGTTCCCCGTGGTCCCCATCGCCCGGGCCTGCCAGCGGGAAGGCATCACGTTCATCGGGATGCGCAACGAGCAGTCGGCGTCGTACGCCGCCCAGGCCGCCGGCTACCTGACGGGCCGGCCCCAGGGGTGCCTGGTGGTGTCGGGGCCGGGGGTCATCCACGCCCTGGCCGGGTTGGCCAACGCCAAGGAGAACCTGTGGCCGATGATCCTGATCGGCGGGGCGTCGCCCACCGATCAGAACGGCATGGGGGCGTTCCAGGAGGAGGATCAGGTGGCGGCGACCCGCCCGTGGTGCAAGTACGCCCACCGGGTGGAGAGCCACGACCGGATCCCCTACTACGTGGAGCAGGCGGTGCGGACGTCGCTGTTCGGCCGTCCGGGGCCGGTGTATCTCGACATGCCGGCCGACGTGATCGACGGTGAGGTCGACGAGGCCACGATCGGTACCGCCACCGTGGTCGGCGATCCGCCCCGCATGCACGCCGAACCGGAGTCGGTGCGCCGGGCCATCGGTGTGCTGAAGGCGGCGGACAAGCCGCTGGTGATCGTGGGCAAGGGCATGGCCTGGGCCCGGGCCGAGCACGAGGTGCGCCAGTTCATCGACCGGACCCAGCTCCCGTTCCTGGCCTCGCCCATGGGCAAGGGGGTGGTGCCCGACGATCATCCCCTGTCGGTGGGGGCGGCCCGCTCCCACGCCCTGGCCGAGGCCGACGTGATCCTGCTGGCCGGGGCCCGGTTGAACTGGATCATGCACTTCGGTCACGATCCCCGCTTCAACCCGAACGTGAAGGTGTTGCAGCTCGACTCCCACCCCGAGCAGATCGGTCACAACGTGGCGGCCGAGGTGGCGCTGGTGGGCGACGGCCGGGCGGTGATGGGCCAGTTCAACGCCGAGCTGGCCGACGACCCGTGGCGCTACGACGCCGAGACCCCGTGGCGCAGCTCGATCGCGGCCAAGATCGCCGCCAACGAGGAGGCGGTGGCCGGTATGAAAGCCGACGACTCGGCCCCCATGAACTACTACCGCGCTTTCCGCGACATCGCCGAGTGGCTCCGCCCCGATGACATCATCATCGGTGAGGGGGCCAACACGATGGACATCGGCCGCACCCAGATGCCCAACGTGGCGCCCCGGCACCGTCTCGACGCCGGCAGCTACGGCACGATGGGCATCGGCCTGGGGTTCGCCGTGGCCGCCGCGGTGTGCAACCCGGGCCAGCGGGTGGTGGCGGTGCAGGGCGACTCGGCGTTCGGGTTCAGCGGCATGGAGATGGAGACGATCTGCCGCTACCAGCTCCCGGTCACCGTGATCATCCTCAACAACAACGGCATCGGGGGCGGCCTCGACGAGCTCCCCACCGACGGGCCGATCCCGCCCAACATGTACCTCCCGACCGCCCGCTACGAGAAGATCGCCGAGGCCTTCGGGGCGGGGGCGTTCCACGTCGAGGACCCGGACGATCTGCGCACGGCCCTCGACGCCGCGGCCTCGCTCGACGGCCCGTCGATCGTGCACGTGCGCCTCGATCCGGCGGCGGGCCGTAAGCCCCAGGCCCACGGGTGGCTCACCCGCTGAACGACCCACCGGCGGCGGGAGCACGACCCATCGCATCGACGCCACCGGCTCTCGATACTTGTGGGCCGGGACGCAACCAGCTCCCGATGACGGGGAACAAGCAACGATGCAGCTTCGGGCAGGGCCGCACCACCGGCACCCATTCGGCGGCGCCCTCGCCGCCGTGGCACTGTCGGCCGTACTGGTCGGCTGCGGCGACGACGCCGGTGTAGCCGCCGGGAGCGCAGCGTCCGGGACCGGCGCCGACGACGTCGCCACGACCGTTGCGGACCAGACCGAGGGCGGTGGTGAGGTCATCGGCAGTCCCGACGACATCCGCCAGTTCACGGATCCGGCCGGCGAGATCGGGGACGCCGCCGACCTGACCGCCTACCTCCTGCCCGGCATGTCGGGCCCCGGCGTCGATTGTGTGGCGGACACGATCGACGTGGGCGAGGTGCTGGACAACAGCCGGGAGGGTGGGTCGTGGACGGCGGCGCGGGTCATCACCGGCTGCGTGAGCGACGCGACGTTCGGGCGCATCATCGCCATGTACGCCACCGAGCTGGGGACGCCGGCGTCGCTCCGCTACGGGGACATCGAGCGCTGCGTCAGCCGCGAGTGGGCGACGGCGGGCGGGGCCAACACGACCAAGATGGCCACGGTCCTCGAGGCCCGCCTGGACCTGGCGGGCCCCGTCACCTCTCCGGACGTGGCCTGGCGGGAGATCGGCCTGACCACGGGCTGCCTGGACGATGTCGACCGTGTCCGCGACCCGTCGACCACCGCGCCCACGACCGACACGACCACGACCGACACGAGCACGTCCGAATCGGCTGAGTCCGGCGGGTCGGGCTCGAGCCTGCCGTCGGGCGCCCGCCAGACCACCTGGACGTTCGTGACCTCCGGGTCGTGCGTGCTCTCCCTCCCCGGCGACGATGCTCCCGGCACCACGTTGGTGCCGTGCGAGGCACCTCACGGCGGCGAGGTCGTCTACGCCGCGCTGGGCAGCGAACCGGCGGGCGACCACTGCCAGCGCCAGGCCGAGACCTATCTGGCCGGGACGACGCCCGACTGGCAGGCCGATGTCGTGACCATCACCCGGGATGAGCCGTTCGAAGGCGTTGTCCGCACCGTGTGCATCATCGGCCCCAGCGACGGGCAGAAGGTGACCGGCTCGATCAGGGGCTGAGGGTGCACTCCATCAGCGGTTCCGCAGCGCCTCGATGAGCTCGGCCTTCGACAGCTTCGACCGGCCGGCGATGTCGAGCTCGGTGGCCCGCTCGTAGAGCTCGGCCTTGGTCATGTCGTCGTACGACCCGGCGGCCGGCTCCGACCCGTCGGCCGTGTCTTCGGCGGCATCGTCTTCGACGGCGACATCTTCGGCCGCATCGTCTTCGGCGGTCATGTCGCCAGCGGCCACGTCGACCGCCCCCACGTCCTCCGCCTCGACGTCGCCCGACCCGACCAGATCGTCGACCAGGTCCTCGGTGTCATCGACGGCGTCGGCGAAGGCGGTGGTTGCGGTGTCGGCAACGGCCGCCGACTGGGCCCGGGCCTCCTCGGCCACGCCGGCCATGGCGTCGCCGGCCTCGTCGACGGTCCGCTCGGTCTCCTCGGCCACCCGCTCGGCGCCGGCGGCGGCCCGCTCGGCCGCCCGCCCGCTCGCCTGGTGGGCCGTTTCGGCGACGTTGCCCATGCCCTTGCCCGTGGCCCTGGCGGTGCGGCGTCCGGCGCCGAGCCAGCTATCGGCCAGCTCGGCATAGGCGGCGCACACCCGTCGAGCCAGCTGACGCTGCAGGCGGAGGGCACTTGCGGGGAGGGACGGAAGCTGTGCCTCCAGCTCGTCGAGGCGGCGGTCGAGACGCTGGGTGTCGGGACGCTGGGTGTCGGGACGCATGGTGGTCTCCTGGGTTGCGCTGGTCGGTTGGCCGGTGCCCGCCACAGCGGTGAGTTCTGCGCGTGCTTCGTCCCGTACACGGTACCGCCCGGCGATGGAGGCGGGTCGTCGCACGGTCGGGGTCGGCAGCGGAGGCGACACCGGCGACACGGTTTCCTAGTCTCGGTCGATGCGCTTCATCGATGTCGAGACGGTCGATCACGTGGCCCGGGTCACGGTGGACCGGCCGGAGTACCGCAACGCCCAGAGCAGGATCCTGTTGGAGGAGCTCGACGAGGCCCTCACAGGTCTCGGCCGGGACGACGACGTGCGGGTGATCGTGTTGTTGGGGGCGGGCGAGCACTTCTCGGCCGGCCACGACCTGGGCACCCCCGACGAGTTGGCCGACCAGGCCGAACGGCCGTGGCGGGGCGGGATCCGCGGCTGGTACGAGACGACGTACGAGATGTTCTTCGACAACACGATGCGGTGGCGCAACCTGCCCAAACCGACCGTGGCGGCCGTGCAGGGGTACTGCATCTTCGGGGGGTGGATGATCGCCTCGGCCATGGACGTCATCTTCGCCGCCGACGACGCCATGTTCCTCGGCAGCCACTTCCAGTGGTTCTGCGTGCCCTGGGACCTCCCGGTCCGCAAGGCCAAGGAGCTGTTGTACGAGCCGAGGTTCATGGACGCCGCCGAGGCCGAGCGGTGTGGCCTGGTCAACCGGGTCGTGCCCCGGCACCGCCTCGTCGACGAGACCCTGGCGTGGGCCGGGCGGGTGGCCGAGAACGACCCGTTCCAGCTGCGGATGACGAAGCTGGCGGCCAACCAGGTGCAGGACGCCCAGGGCTACCCGGCCCACATGACGGCGGCCCACGCCATGTACGTGCTCGGTCGCCTCGGTGAGCGCGACCCCGACTCGGCCGTGGTCGAACCGGGGGGTCGGCGCCGCCCCATGGTCCAGCGGGCGATGGAGAACTTCGAGGCCGGGCGCACCGGCCAGCCGGATGGCCCGGATGGCCCGGACGGCGGGGCCTGAGATGACGCTGTCCCCCGCCCGCCGGGCCGAGCTGATCGACCTCGCCGCCACCCTCGGTCGAGAGCGGTTCGCTCCCCGGGCCGCTCAGCACGACCTCGACGCCACGTTCCCGTTCGAGAACTACGACGACCTGCGCCGATACGGCCTGCTCGGCCTGTGCGTCCCCGCCGAACACGGCGGCCTCGGCGCCGACTTCGAGTCCTACTGCCTGGTGGCGGCGGAGATCGGCCGGCACTGCGGGGCCACCGCCCTCACGTTCAACATGCACTCGGTGTCGATGCTGTGGAGCTCGGGCCTGGTCGACGACCTCGACCTGGGCGACGACGATCGGGCGGCCCACGACGAGCGGCGCCGGTACTGGTACCGGCGGGTCCTCGACGACGGCGCCATCTTCGCCCAACCGTTCTCCGAGCCGGAGAGCGGAGCGGCCAGCGGCCGGCACCCGTTCGCCACCCAGGCGGTTCCGGTCGAGGGTGGCTGGCGGGTCAGCGGCCGGAAGCACTTCGCCTCCCTGTCGGGCGCCGCCGACTACTACTCGGTGACCTGCACCCAGACCGCCGACGGCGCCCCCACCGAAGGGGCCGGCACCGGCGGGGCCGACGGCACCCTGTTCCTCATCATCCCCGGCGGCGCCGACGGCTTCTCGATCTCCGGCACGTGGGATCCGGTGGGTATGCGGGCCACGGTCAGTCGGGTGCTCGAGTTCGACGAGGTGTTCGTGCCCGAGCGAAACCAGCTCATGCCGCGTGGGGCCTATCGCCAGGCCGCCCGGCGCTGGCCCCACATGTTCGTCACCCTCACCCCCGCCTACATGGGCATCGCCCGGGCGGCCTTCGACTTCACCGTCGCCTACCTGCGGGGTGAGGTCGACGGCGGACCGTCGGAGGCTCGGCGTGACAGCCCCATCAAGCAGCTGGCGGTGGCCGACATGCGGCTCAAGCTCGACCAGGCCGACGCCCTGTGGCGCACCATGCTGGGCGAGGCCGGCGTCGACCCGACCGGCGAGCAGCGCCTGCGGATGTTCTCGGCCCAGTACACGGTGATGGAGCACTGCAACGACATCTGCCGCCTCGCCATCCGCACCTGCGGCGGCCGCTCGATCATGCGCTCCCTCCCCCTCGAGCGCCTCTATCGCGACAGCCGCTGCGGGTCGCTCATGCTTCCCTACACGGCCGAGATCAGTCTGGAGCGCCTCGGGGTGGAGAGCCTCTTCTAGGGCCGGGGCCGTGGAGCACGACGAGCCGACGGAGCACCACTCCCCCACCGGTCCGGCGGTCCGGGTGGCCCTCGGCCACCGGGGCGACTCCGGGTGGCCGCCCGGACTGCGGCGAACGTCCGAGCATTCGGACTGCAGCGAGCGCTGCTAAAGTGACTGCATGGCGTCCGTTACCATCAGGGACGTGCCCGACGAGGTACGAGACGAGCTGGCCGGCCGGGCGGCCCGAGCCGGTCAGTCGTTGCAGGAACATCTCCGCGCCGCACTGATCGAGCTGGCGGCGAGGCCCTCGCCCCATGACCTCATGGTCGAGGTTTCGGCGGTGAAGCGCGAGCTGGGTTCGCATCTTGCCGCTGACAGCATTCTCGCCCATCGCGACACCGATCGCCGTTGACCGCAACCGGTCCGCTCCAACGGCGGCCGAGAGGTGATGGCGCCCATGCCCGTGGTTGATGCCAGCGTGGTGGTCTCGGCCCTGGTGGACTCCGGGGCCGTCGGGCGCTGGGCCGAGACGATCCTGGCGGCCGGCGGCCTGAGTGCCCCTGAGCTCCTCCCCTACGAGGTGGCGAACGTGTTGCGACGAGCCGAGGCGTCGGAGGAGATCACCACGGAGATGGCGACCCTCGCCCACCGCAGCCTCGACCGACTCCGCGTGGACCTCTACCGCTACTCCTCGCTCGCCCCGCGTGCGTGGGAGCTACGGCACAACCTGACGATCTATGACGCGGCCTACGTCGCGTTGGCCGAACGGCTCGGGTCCGACCTCGTCACCCTGGACGCCCGCATCGGCCGCGCCCCCGGCCCGCTGTGTGGTGTCCGGCTGCCCCCGTCGTCCTCCTGAGCTCCTCGACCGCCCGGGTGCGGGGGCGCGAGACTGGCGGCGTGTCCGATGATGCGCTTGAGCGCCTGTTGCTGCGGGAGGAGGTGACCGAGTTCCTCCACCGCGAGGCCGACCTCCTCGACGAGGGCCGCTACGAGGAGTGGCTCGACCTGCTCGCCGAGGATCTCCGCTACACCATGCCGCTGCGCCTCGACGTCGCCGTCGACGACCTGGCCACCCGCGGCGCCACCACCCGACCCGGTGAGGAGGTGTGCTGGTTCGACGAGGGCAAGGACACGCTGCGCCAGCGGGTGGCCCAGCTCCGCACCGGCCTGCACTGGGCCGAGGAACCGCTGTCACGGGTCAGCCACCTCGTCACCAATGTGCGCATCGTGGCCGTCGACGGCGACGAGGTCGACGTGTCCTGCCGGTTCGTCGTGCACCGCAACCGGGTGGCGGCGGAGACCGACTTCTTCGTCGGCCGACGGCGCGACACCCTGCGTCGAGTCGCCGACGGTTGGCAGTTGCGCCGGCGTGAGCTGCTGCTCGACCAGAACGTCCTGCTGGCCAAGAACCTGACGTTGCTGTTCTGAGGCCGCTGTTCTGAACCGGGCTCCAACCTGTCCGCCCGGCCGAACCCGCTCCTGAGGAGAGACCCATGGATCCCAACCGACTGGCCGAACTGGTCGACGCCGACGGGGGCGTCGTCAGCCGCGAGGTCTTCGTCGACGAGGAGCTGTTCCGGATCGAGCTGGAGCAGATCTTCGCCCGGGCCTGGCTCTTCGTCGGCCATGAGTCGCAGGTGCCCGAACCGGGCGACTTCGTCACCTCCCGGCTCGGCACCGAATCGGTGCTGCTGACCCGCGACAGCGAGGGCGAGCTGCACGTACTGCTCAACTCGTGCCGCCATCGGGGCATGAAGGTGTGCCGCTACGACGAGGGCAACACCCTGTCGTTCACCTGCCCCTACCACGGCTGGAGCTACTCGACCGACGGTGCCCTGGTGTCGATCGCCGGGGAGCTGTTGGGGGTGCCCCACTTCCGGTCCGGCTACGGCGGCCACCTCGACCGCTCGGCCTGGGGCCTGGTGCCGGTGGCGAAGCTGGCCAACCACCACGGCCTGGTGTTCGCCACCTGGGACCCGGACGCCGCCCCGTTCGAGGACTACGTGGGCGACTTCCACTGGTGGCTCGACAACCTGGCCTCGTCGGCGTCGGGTGAACGGGGGGCCGTCACCGCCATCCGGGGCGTGCAGAAGTGGCGGATCCGGGCCAACTGGAAGTTCGTCGCCGAGAACTTCCTGGGCGACAACTATCACGGGCCGCCGTCGCACGCCTCGGTCGACGCCGTGGGCATCGGACCGGGGGGCACGGGGGCGGCCACCCGCCACGGGGCGGCGCCGGGGCGCCAGCGCAGCATCGCCTCGACGTCGTTCGTGCGGTTGGGCCACGGGGCCACCGGCAGTGTCCGGTACTTCATCGGCTACCCCACGTTCGAGGAGCCGGAGCTGACCGACTACTTCGCCCGGGCCTTCGAGGCCCGCACCGCACGCTTCGAGGCCGAGGACCGACCGGTGGGGGCCATGGGGCCCGCCACCCTGTTCCCGTCGATGTCGTTCCACGCCGGGCCGTTCCCCCGGGCGTTGCTGGTGGCCCACCCGATCAGCCCATGGGAGACCGAGGTGTGGCGCTGGTACCTCGTCGACGCCGACGCCCCGCCCGAGGTGGCCGACTGGCTGCGCCGCTACTACCTGCGCTACTCCGGGCCGGGGGGGCTGGTGGAGCAGGACGACATGGAGAACTGGGACTACGCCACCGAGGCCAGCCGGGGCACGATCGCCCGCCGCCACCCCTACAACTACCAGCTCGGCCTGGGAATGACCCAGCCGTCGACACTGCGCGGTGCGGTGGAATCCGACTACTTCATGACCGAGGAGAACGCCCGCAACTTCTACCGGCGGTGGCACGAGTTCGTGCGGGGCGACCCGTGGGCGGCGCTGATGGCGGACACGTGAGCGGGCCCGACGAGGACCAGCCCGGCGGTGGCATGCTGCGCGTCGTGGTCGAGCGTGACCGGTGCCGGGGCTACGCCAACTGTCTCGACGTTGCGCCCGACGTGTTCGACCTCGACGATCACGACATCGCGGTGACCGGTGCCGACCGGTACCCGGCGGCCCGGCGCCACCAGCTGGAACGGGCGGTCGACCGCTGCCCGGCCCGGGCGTTGCGCCTCGAGGACGTCGGCGAGGCGATCAGCCCGGAGATCAGCGGCGAGATCACTGGCGGCCCGCCTGCATGAAGTGACCGCCGACGTTGAGCACGGCCCCGGTCACCTGCGCCGCCCGGTCCGACACCAGGTACTCGACGGCGGCGGCCACGTCGGCCGGGCCCACCGGGAATCGCTCGGCGGGAATGGGGCCGGCGTCGGCGTAGGTGGGGCAACACCGCCCGGGTCAGCAGGAACGGGCCGGTGAGGTCGACCTCGAGGGTCCGGCGCCAGGTGGCCTCGTCGGTGGTCAGCACATCGGCCCGGGGGCGGATGGCGGCGTTGTTGACGAGCGCCCGCACCGGCGGACCCAACCCGGCCGCGGCGTCCACCACCCGGGCGATGTCGGCGCCCACCGTCACGTCAGCGTCGAGCAGGGCGGCGTCGAGCCCGGCGGCGTCGAGCTCGGACCGGGTGGCGGCCACGCCCCCGGCGGCGGTGCTGCCCACCTGGTGCCCCTCGGGCCGAACGCCACGACCCGCCATCCGGCGCCGGCCAGGGCCAGGGTGATGGCCCGACCGATCCCCGACGTGCCACCGCTCACGATCGCCACCCCGTCGTCCTGCCGCATCGGGCCGCACCTTCTCCGGTGCCCTCCGACGCTAGCGGGGGCCGGCGGCCCGGCCGGGAGGGCCGCTCTGGGAGGTCCGGTCGTTTGAGCGGCCGCCGGGGTGGGAAGACTCTCTTTCATGACCGATCACCACGACGACACCCACGACGAGGCCCCCGATCGGACGCCCGGCGTCGCCCCTCACGCCGGCGAGGAGCACGAGGACCACCTCCATCCCGAGCGCCTGGCCATGGACACCGACGACGTGATCCATGCCCTCGACCCCGACCGCTGGACCCCGGACGATCCTCACGACGAGGAGGACTATCCCTTCATCGAGTCCGACGTGCAGGCGCCCCCGGGCTGACGTGCTGACCACCGACGAGGCCACGCCCTCCCAGCGGCTGCGAAACGGCCATGCTCGATGCTTCGCTCACCACGGGGGATCGTGAGGCCTCGTCAATGCCTCGCCGGCCTGGCGAACCAGGTCGGCCTGGGCGGCCCGCATCGCCTCGGCGAACGCCTGCTCCAGACGCTCACGGGTCTCGGCGGGCACGCTGTCGTCGAGGATGCGGACCGCACTGACCTGCATGCGCCCGTCGAGGGTGACCCTGACGAGGTCGAGGGCGGTCGCCTCGGCTCCGGGCCCTTCGGTGAAGCGCTGGAGGTCTCGGGTGATCTGCTCGATGCCAGGGGTCCCGGATTCGCTCATGTCCTACCTCGTGCTCCTCGTGATCGGCCTCGTTGTCGGCCGGGTGTGGGGCGCTTACCGTTCAGAACGTGATCCTGAAGCGGAGCTCGATCGGGGCCGAGGTCCCCTGGGCCGGGGCCTCGGAGAAGATCCGCCAGCTGCGGGCGAAGCGGACCGGGGCGGCGAAGGCGACGGCGGGGGCGGCGGCGGTGACCCGGTGGTCGCCGCCGTCCTGGTGACGGATGATCCACGCGGGCACGCCCCCCACCGCCACCCGGACCTCGGACACCAGCAGGGCGGGCGAGATCGAGTCGGCCTCCATGTTCATGTCGACCAACCACCGTTCGGCTCCCTGGAACTGGAACCGTTGGGTCTCGAAACGGAACACCCACTCGTCGCCCCGGTCGTAGCCCCGTAGCTCGATCTCCCGGCTGGCCCCGTAGTGGTTGCCGTTGAGCTCCCGATCGAGCTCGAGCCTCACCGGGAACCGGGTGCCCGGGAACGTCACCCCCATGGTGCCCTGGAGGTCCACCGGGTAGCGGACCGACGGCCCCACACCGCTGCCGACCTCCAGGATGGCTGTCGTGCCGGGCGGGTTCATGGTGGCATCCCAGCTCACCTGGGCCACCTCACCCTTGGGTGCCACCCGCCTCACCGACGACAGGGCAGAGATCCGGGGCTCCGTGATCTCCAGGCCCCGCTGGCGGGTGAACGGGGTGGAGAACAGGGCGTCGGACCCGTGGTCGGTGAGCTCGGACAGCGCCGCACGCCAGCGGTGGAGGGCGGTGCCGGGACCCGACCCGAACACCGATTCGATGTCGGCCTGGGTGCACTCGTTCTTCTGACCCCAGTGGATGACCCCGCCCAGCTCCAGGGCGTCGTCGTGGACCCGGGCGATGTAGGCGTCGCTCCCGTCGACCCGTGACAGCCCACCGACCTCGACCGAGCACGTGAGCGGCCAGCGTTGCATGGCCAGGAAGGCCGGGCTGCGGGTCATGAAACGCAGGGCGATGTAGCCGCCGAACCCTCCGGGCTCGCCGGTGATCCCGCCCTCGTAGAGGTCGTCGACCCGATCGAGGATGCGGTCGATGAAGGTGATGAGCCCCGGCCCGACCTCGAAGAACACCTCGACCGAGTCGCCGGGCTTGTTGCACCCGATGTTGGTGTAGTCGTGGATGTCCATCGTGGCGTAACTGATGGCCGGGGTGTGGGGATCGTCGGGATCCGCTTCCTGGTCGCCGTCGAACCCGCTGCCGATCATGGCCCGCATGAGGGGCAGGAGGGGGTCGATCCCGAGGAGAGGGTCCTGGAAGTCGATGCAGAAGTTCATGGCCGTGGCCAGGGTGTCGCCGAACGTGCCGAGGGGGACGAGGGCCATCACCAGCCGGCCGATGGCGTCGATCAGTCCGGTGGTGATGGCGATCGTACCGGCGGCGGCGTTCTGGGTCTGGATGGCGGCCTGGCGCAGCGGCTCGGGGGTCAGGGGGAACACGATCACGGCGGCAGCCGCCGCCCAGGTGACGAGGGCGGCGTCGCGGGCGTCGCGCACGATCTCGAGCTGGTGATCGATCTCGTCGCGCAGCCAGTGATCGGAGGCGCAGGCCCGGCTGCTGAAGTTCGTGCGCTTGCCGAGCGGCTTGCCGGTGCCGGGGTTGGTGCCCCGTTCGAGGCGGCCCAGGGGCGGGTCGCCGGCCACGGCGAGGGGTTCGACCGTGCGGGTGGTGAGATAGCAGGTGTGGCTGTCGGCGTGCCAGAACGTGCCGTAGGGGTTGATGACCAGTTGGGCGAAGTGGTTGGACAGGACGGGCGAGCCCACCAGGTTGGTCCGCCAGTGGTGCCAGTCGTGGTTGGACGACCGCTCCTCCCGGAGGGCGAACTGGCGGACGGCCCGGACCACGACCGAGTAGATCACCCCCATGCGACCGCAGGCGATGACGGCGGCGTCGAGGAGGTCGTCGTCGGCGTGGTGCTCGATGCCGGGATAAGCGGTGTCGAGCTTGCCCGGATCGGTCAGCGGCAATGGGATCGTGCCGGGGCGGATCTGGGTCCGTTCGATCCAGTGATGGCGGCCCCGACCGTCGATCAGGTGGAGGGCGACGACGGCATCGGCCAGGGGGCCGGCCTTCACGTCGCCGCCGTGGGTGCCGGTGGCCACGGCCCCCATGAGGGTCTGGCCCCCGGCACCGCCCAGCGTCTCGATGGCCCACGGGCCCGCGTAGTCACGATCGGGGAAGTCGTGGTTGGGGTTGCGGCGGATCCAGTCGGCCAGGCTGCCGGGGCGGGCGCCGTCGTCGCCGTCCATGAGGGCGTAGAGCTCGTGGATCCGGATGCCGGCCTCCACGTGGAACAGGTAGTTCTCGGTGAAGTCGGGCGGGGCCGTCGGATCGAAGGCCGTCACGTCCTGACGCTGGAAGAACGCCAGCGCCTGCGACGACAGACAGTCGGGCACCACCGTGAACAGCTGTCGATTGAGGCGGGGTGCGGTCTGGTCGCCACCGGCCTCGTGGACCGGGGTGGCCGTCTCGATCATCGTCCCCCGGGTGACCCCGCAGTGGGAGATGCCCCAGTGGCTGCCGATGGCACGACCCTCGACCGGCGGGTCGGCATCGCGAGCAAGTTCCACGCTGCGCTGCAGTTGCTCCAGGTCGGCCGGGTAGTAGCGGATCCGAGGCTGCTCGGCCACGATGTGCAGATCGCCGTCGATCTTGCGCACCCACTGGCGACTGTCTGACCGTGGATCCATGGCCCGTCCCCCGCTCGACTGCATGTCGAGGTGGGCTCAACGTAGCCGAGCCGACACACCGGCACCCCGGAATTCTGGTGCTGCGCCGGTGACCGGCGGCGGGCGAGCTGTCCCGCCGTGGCGGGTCACCCTCGTCTCAGCCCCAGCCGTCCGAGAAGGCGCCGACCGCGTAACGGAGGGGAAACGACGAGCGCCCACGATGGCGCCGACCGGGCATGTCATCACATCAAGGGCTGACGTCGATGCCCCGGTCGGCCGTTGGCCCGAGCTGCCGAAGGCCGAGCCCATGACCTGCAATGTGGTGGCCATCACATGGTGACGGTGGCCGGTTCGGCTCACCATCACGAACATGAGATCTGCCCACGAAGGCACCGACGCTTCGTTCGCTCAGCCACACGACTGGCCCACGTGCACCCTCGGGTTCGTCGGCGACTCGATCCGGGCCGTCGTGCGGACCGGCGACGGGCGCCAACGGTCGTGCACGATCGGCTGCACACCTGCAACCGTCCAACGACTGCTCGACCACCACGAGGGGACGCTCGCCCGGCGATCGGCACCCGGGGGAGTGGCGCTTTGGGAGTCACCGACGGAGGAATTTCTTGCAGCCGTCTATGACGCCGTCTCGCGACACCTCGTCGAGCTGCTCGCTGGGTTTGGTCGCGCCGCCCTCGCCATCGGCGACCCTCTGCTGACGCTCCTACCTATCGAGACCGCTCACGACGATCTCGGCCCTGCGTTGTTCGAGCTGATGCAGATCCATCGGCTCGTCGGTTCGCCTCGCTGGCGTCCGCGGCGTGACGCTACCCGTCGCTCGTTCACGCTCCGGCTCGAGCGGGGTGACGACGAGGGATTGATCGCCACGGCACTCGAACGGCTGCTCGTGGTTGCGGCACACCGGTCGAACGGTGGCCCGGCGCACCACCCGTCGGAGCGACTTGTCCATCTCGCCGGCCATGATCCACGGCTCAGCCATGTGGCGTTCGACCGCCGGGAGGCGGCGCACGTGGTGCTGAGCGGCTGCTCATCGATCCCGTCAAGCCTCATACCTGGTGTCGCCTCGGCGACATGCACCCTGTGGCCGGTCGACGACTGGTCGGGCTCCGCGGTGATGGCTGCCCTTCATGCCCGCATCGCTGCCGGTATCGGTCCGGCCGAGGCGCTCCGCCAGGCACAGCTGCTGCATCGTTCGCTCTCCCCTTCGGGCTGGGCGAGTTACGTCCATGTCGGCGTGCCGGACTGAGTCGGCCAGACGACACAACGGACGTCCAGGCGAAGACCACCGAAAGGAAAAGAGATGGGCAATATTCCTCCAATCATATCGATGTGTCGTATCACACCGGACGCCCCGGAGATCAATGGATGGCTTGGGAAGGAAGAAATTGATGAAGGCGATATGATGTTCTGCGCCCGACCGAGCCCGCTCCAGGAACTTTGCACCAGAGCGGGAGAACCGTGGCGTCATGTCGGTCTGGTAGGCAGAGACAGCAATGGTTTGGTCATTGCGGAAGTCGCCGGAGCCAGGTTCGGGTCTCGTCCGATCGACGACGTGCTAGCGGCGAATGAGGCAGTGGCAATAGGACGTGTCGCCACAGGTGATCGCCCCGCCGCACGCCGGGCCGCGTCCTGGTGCCTGGCCAAGGCGGGCGAGCAACAGCACTACGCTTGGGACGACGTCGTGTTGTCCGGCTTCATCGCTGCCACCAGGCTCTATGCCTTGCCGAAGGAGCGAGACGTCCTCGAACGAGCGATCGCCGAAGCGATCCTGATCGCCGCTCAGCGGACCGGCCCGCCAGGGATCGACAGCATGACCTGCTCGTCGTTCATCGCCAACGCCATGCGAAACGTCGGGCTCCCGGTACAGGTCGATCTGTTCGAGCCGAGAAGCGCGGAATCGAGGCCGACGCTCCTTGATCTGGTGAGGTCGAGGCCGCGGCCAGTTCGCGCCGGTGGCGGATCACATATAACCGAAACACAACTGAGATTCCTCGTCCGAAGCCTCGTCAGAGGGGTGATCGCCGGCTGCTTCGATGTCCGCAACGCTGGAGCCATTGAACGCAGAGAGCGCATCGATCATATCCGCTGGATAACACCCGGCGACCTCTGGCGTTCGAAGACACTCGTCGAACGCTTCAACGTCACACGCTAACCTTCAACAGCTGATGACAGTGGGGCACATCATGATACGGGCACTCGGCATCGTCGGCATCGAGCGAGACGATGAGACCATAGAACTACAGCCGGGGCAGCGACAGCTGCTGGCACTGCTGATCGCAGCAGGCACCTCAGGGGCAAGCACGGAATGGTTGGCGGATGAGATCTGGGCCGACTCGCTACCCAAGGAGTGGCGGGCATCGGTACGTGTCGCCGTATCCCGTCTCCGACGGCGCTCGGGTCTACGGATCCCGTTCACCAACGGCCGCTATGCCCTCGGTGTCGGCACTGACGAGGTCGATCTGTGGCAGTTGGAGCGCGTCGCCGCAGGGTCGGCAGTCAGCGACGATGAGCTACAGCGACTCCTCAGCTCCCCCGACGCCTATCCCGATATCGAGCTCTCTCCCGCGCTCGTCCAGAGCGAAGCCGAGTCGCAGCGCTGGCGTCGGCTGATCATCCGCCGCCTGGCCGAAGAAGGCGCTCCCCACCAACCCGGCCTGCTCCTGGCGCTGGCCCGCAGCGTGTCCAGCGATCCCACCGATACCGATCTGGTCGAGGCCGTCGTGTCGATCTACCTGGCCAGCGGTGCCCCTGGTGAGGCACAGACGCTCATCGAGACGTGTCGACGGGCGTGCCAGGCCGAGTGCGGCGAAGGATTGTCGCCCCAGCTCGAGCGGTTGGCCGCCGTCGTCGCAACGCAAGGACCAGCATCGATTCCGACGGTCATCAGCCCTCGCGGAGCCCCCCGGGGCGGAGCGACTACCGGCCGAACTGGGGCGGCGCCGGCCCGAGCTGTTCGTCGGGCGAGATGCCGAGCTCGCCTCACTCGACCAGCTCCTCGAGCGATCTGGCTCCGCCGTCGCCGTGATTCGAGGCGCCTCTGGATCTGGCAAGTCGTCCCTCCTGGCCGAGGTCGCCCACAGGCTGGCGCAAGCCGACGCACATCCGATCTTCCTGGTCGGCACCGCCGGTGGTCGGGCCGGCTTCGGGTCGATCGCAGCGGGCGTACGGGGCTTCGGAGCCGAGGTCGAACGAGCGAACAGCCTGGGCCTCGATGCGACTGCCCGCCTCGGGCACCTGGGCATTCGACTGCGGGCACACCTGGCGGAGATGTGCGGCGGCCGCCCGCTGGCGATCTTCGTCGACGACGCCCACCTTCTCGACACCGGCAGCTGCGATCTCCTTGAGCTGTTGTGCAGCTACGGCGTCGAACCGACGACGTTGATCGTGTTCGCAACGCCGACGATTGCCGAGCACCGCTCGCCCTGGGGCGAGCTCGACCGGCGACTCGACTCGAACCCGACGACTCGCCAGCTCGACCTCGACCCCCTCACCGTCGAAGACCTCGCCGCGCTCGTGGCCCACCACCGCCCCGAGCTGTCCCTGAGCGGACGGGCACAGCTCGCTCGGTGGCTGGCCACGACGAGCGGCGGACTGCCCCTGGTGGCCGTCGCCCTGTTTCGGTTGTGGGAGGAGCAGGGCGATCGCGGTCACGAGACCTCCGTGGCTGGACAGACCACCGCCCTCGATCTCGAGGGCATCGAGGCGGTGTTCCACCGTTTGGTACAAACGGCTTCCCCCCGTGCACGGACCGTGGGCGCGGCCGGGGCCATTCTCGGCCAGCGGTTTCGGATCGCGCAGCTGGTCGCTCTCCTCGGCGAAGAGGAGGCAAGCCTCTTCGACGTTCTCGATGAGCTCGTGGGACAGGGTCACCTCGTGGAGACCGGACAACTCGACGAGTTCGAGTTCACCCATCGCATGATCGCCGAGGCCTTCTGGCGGACCATGACCGCATCCCGGCGCGCCCGCCTCCACCGGCGCGCCGCGGAGCTGACGACCGACGTGCACGCCCTCGCCGATCACCACGTCGGAGCGGACGGGCTGATTCCTGTCGCCGAGACGATGTCCGCGGTGCTGGCCTCCGCCCGGGTCCACCTGGCCGCAGGCTCGTTCTGGGAGAGCGTCTGGCGGTTCCGGCAGACGATCGGTGTGAGCGCCGAGTCGAGCGGGGGTCAGGGACCCGCTGTCGAGGCCGGGGTGCTCGTCGACTTCGCCCGGGCACTCGCCCTGTCGGGTTCACGCGCCGCCAGCGCCACCATCCGGCGTCAGGCATTCGAGGCGGCGGCGCGGGATGAGGACTGGACCACGGCGCTCGCCGCTGCGCTGAGCGGTCTGCCCGAGGCGGAGAACCCCGACGGTGAGCAGGATCGCCTCGATCAGTTGCTCATCATCCCCGCCGAGGGCCTCGCCACCGATCGACAGCTCACCCAGGCCCTTGCTGCGTTGCGGATCTCGGCCCAGCTCGGACTGGTCGACCACGCCGCCACCTGGGCGAACAAGGCCGCTGAGTTGGCTGCTTCCGATCAGCAGCGAGGCGAAGCGGTGCTGGCTCACCGCTTCGTCAACGCAATCGATCGGCCACCGATCCAGCGACTCGAACGTCTCGAGCATTCCGATGCCCTGTCCGTCGACGACCGCCTACGTTGCCGCCTCCAGGAGTTCCGGGCCATCGATCTTCTCGAGCTCGGCCAACTCGATCGGGCAACGTCGGCACTCGATGAGTTCGAGCGCCTGGCCCGAGCGACGGCCGATCCGATCAGGTGTTGGCATGCACTTCTCTTTCAGGCCTTGATGGCCGAGATCGATGGTCGCTGGGAGGAGGCGGATGCCCGGGCGGACGAGGCGCGGTCGATCGGTCGGAGCTCTGGAGTCTCCGAGGCCGACATCGTGCGTCTCGCCCAGGGATACTTCCGGTTCCGCCTCCTTGGTCGTCTGGACGAGCTGGCGGAGGCGATCGAGCACGTACCGATGGCGGACGCCGGGTCGCAACTCTTCCGATCGGCCCGGACGTCGGTTCTCCACGCCGCCGGTCGATGGGACGAAGCCATCGCCGAGGCGGTCGCCATCGCCGAGGCGGCCACGACGAAGCCGTCGGCCACGAGCATCCAGAGCCTGGCCATCGTACTGCCTGTCCTGGCCGACTCGCCGAACGATCAGCTGAAGCGACGAGTTGCTCTTGCCTTGGAGCCGCTCCGGCGCGGTGGCCTCGTCATCGGAGCCGGGATCGGCATGATCGCCTCCGTCGACCTGGCGCTCTCGGCGATCGACGACCGATCCGAACTCGGCCTCGACGAGCGCCGAAGCTCAGCGCTCGAGCGGGCGATCCGCTTCGGGGACGAAACCGGACACCGTGCGCTGGCGGTCACAGCCAGGCTGGAACTGGCGTCAGTGACCGGCGATGACCAGCTGATCATCGACGCCGCGGAGCGTGCCGGTGACACGGCGCTGGCAGTGCTGGTTCCCGACCGGCCGGTCATCGATCTTCGACCCGATCCTGCGAGGTCGGGCGTCGGAGACGGGCGCAACGAGCCGCATCGGGCATCGTTGGCGTAGTCGCCTCGTCGGGGTCAGGTAGCGGGTCGCCCGCCGTTCGGTGTGACCCGTCTGTGCCGGCCGGCTGTCACTGCGCGGGTCGCGCGGTGACGGTTGCGATCGGGAAACCCTCGTCGTTCAGTCTCGGCTCGACCGACCGACGAAGGCGGAGTCTCTCCCCGTGACGGAGCTGGTACTCATCGACAACGCAGGGACGCTGGCCGACCTGTTGGCCGAGCGACTCCACGACCAGGGGCGCGGTGCGGTGGCCCTGACGACGCCGGAGCAGGCGCTGGACGAAGCCCGCAAACGCCACCAGGAACCACCCGACGCCGTGATCGTCGATCCCGAGGTATGGGCCGGAGCGACGTCCGGTCTCGACAGCGCCGTGCACTTTCTCCGATGGTGCCCAGAGTCGTGCCTGGTGTTCTTTGTCCAGACCGATGCCAACGGCCGACCGTCTCCGGTCGTTCGGACGGCCTGGGATGCGTTGCGGCCACGGACCGCCGTGGCGAAGTCGTCGCCGCTCAACCTGCTCCTGGCGACGCTCGAAGCTGTGGTTGACGGTCGGGCCGCCGAGGTCGACCCCTGCCTGCGACCGTGGCTGACGACGGCCCACGTCCCGGGCGGCGAGGGCCCCCCGTTGGCCCGCTTCGTCCGCCATGGTGGTCACGCCAAGCTCTGGCGGGCCCTCCTGGCGTTCGACGAACCGCCCAGCTACCGCCAGGTCGCCGACCACGGTCATCTGTCCGTCAACACCGTCAGGGCATACCGGGACGACCTGCTCGATGCACTCGGCTCCGCCGGGCTGGCCAGGCCGACGATGGCGGATATGCACCACTTCGCTCATGGGGTTCGCCCCCTGCTCGCACCGCTGATCAAAGGCTGAGCGACCTCACCGGGGTCCTTGCAGCCAGCCTGCCAGCCAGCCTGCAGCCGGGCCGGTCTGGAACACCACTGGTTTCAAGCTGGTAACGGCCTGTGCCTACGTTGAACTCGCAGCCGACAGGAAAGGGCAGCCCACGCCATGACGAATCAGCCGACACCCGCGCCCGGGTGGTACCCCGATCCGGACAACGGCAGCGTCGACCGGTGGTGGGACGGCACCCGTTGGTCAGAGCAGCGCCACCAGCGAACCCCAACGGCCCCGCTCTCACCTGCCATGACGAGTGGCTCTCAGGTGACCGCCCCCCGCTACGCCGACCTGGTCACCAGGATCGTGACCTACCTCATCGACTTCGTGGTCCTCGTCGTCGTGTTGATTCCCTTCGGCGTGGTCGACTCGCTCCTCGGTGATACGAGCGTCGTGGTGCTCCTGGGCATCATCGCCAGCGTCGCGTACCTCCATGTTCTGCACCCCGTGTGGAACGGCACAACGATCGGAAAGCAGGTGATGAGTCAGGTGCTCGTCGACGAGGAGAGCCTGCGACCGCTGCCTCCCCAACCGGCAACCGTCCGGGCGATGATGGCGCTGTTGAGCCCATTCCTCACCTGCGGCCTGATCAACATTGTGAACTTCATACTCCTATTGTCGGACCCGCGCCGGCAGATGGTCCACGACAAAGCGGGCCGAGCCGTCGTCATTCCTGCGGCCGAGGCCGCTCCGGATGTGTCGAGGGAGTGGGGGCAGTGGCGCTGGTTCTGATGAGGGGACCGGGGAGCGCCCTCGAGGCCGGACCCAAACGACCGCTCATGACGACGATCGATGGTGGAGCGGCACAGCAGTCACGTGACAGTCGGTCGCTGTCGTGTCCCTGCTAGCCGCTTAGCCATCCCGCACTGGCGCCGTCGCGGCAGCGACGTGGTGGCTGCCGCAGCCGACGACTCGGCCAGTCCCAAGAGAACGCGACCTCATAGTGACTGAAGGGGACCATCGATGAACACCGCACGAATGGAACTGCGTTGGGTCCTCGTCGGCCTGTTCGTCATCGGAGCGGTGGGCCTCCTGCTCCCCTGGACGGACGTGCCATTCACCGGGGGGACGGCGAGCGCATTGTCGGCCCCGATCGGCGGCCGATCGGTGCTCGTGGCCATGATCGCCGGCGGTGTCGTCGCTGCCCTCACCGGTGCCAACCTTCCGGAGCGTCTGGGCCTGTGGCTGGCGGGCGCAGCATCGATTGTCGGCGCCATGTTCGCGGTGACGATGACGATGAATGACACGTTCGCCATCGGACACGTGGTCACCGGCGTCGCCTGCATGGGGGCGACGGCGCTCGTCTTCGCCGAGATCGGTCACGCAACGGGGACTCCCAGTACGATCCCGACCCCGGCTCCGGTCGCCGCCTATCTCCTCGCTGGCGGCGCCGCAATGTCGCTCCTGGGAGCAGTGCTGCCGATCGTCGATCTTCCGGGAAGCCAGGCTGCCATCTCCGAGGCCGCCTGGTGGCCGAGCGGGCTACTGGCGATCGCCGCCCTGTTCGCTGCGCTGACCGCCGCTCGACGCACCGACGACGAGGAGGCCCAGTGGCGCTTGGTCATGCGGGGGTCCCTGCTGCTCGTCGGGGCCGCTTCCTACCACTCGATCATCCTCGACGCCGCTCAGGACGTCGGCGTCGACCTGGGGATCTTCTCGCTCGGCGCCTTCCTCCCCATCTTCGGGGCCGCCCTCAGCGTTGCTGTCGCCATCATCGGCCGGTCACACCTCAGCGACGGGAGCGCCGGGCTGGAGGTCCTGAACGTGAGGCTCCACACGACTGGGTCCGCAGGCGAGGACGGCGCAGGCACGGTCGAGTACTAGGTCACCCCCGGGCCCCGCCCCGGGTCGCCAGCTGGTGGGGGCCCGACTGAGGGTAGCCGTGGCCGGCGCGGATGGTGGCGCCCCAGCCGCCGAGGATGGCGAGCAGGTCGTCGAGGTCGTCGCCGAGGGCGGCGATGACGGGCCCCATCTGGCGGTCGGTGTCGATCTCGATCTGCTCGCGGACCTGTCGACCGGCATCGGTGAAGGCGGTGGGGTCGGTGTCGTCCCCACCGCCGGCGATGAACCCATCGGCCCGGAGACGCTGTTCGGCCGCCTCGTAGTGGTCATCGGTCCACGCCCTCGTGCGGGAGTAGCTCCGGGCCCGGAGCCCCCAGTAGAGCTCGGTGAGCAGGCCGATCTCGGTGGCCGACAACCCCGCCGCGGTCCACGCCGCGGTGTGGCTGTCGCCCCGGTACTCCCGCAACCGGTCACCGAGGCGGAACAGGGGGCCGAGGGGATGGTCGCGTTCGGGGAGGGCGAGCAGGCCGGCGGCCAGGGGCCGACCGGCGGGAGCGAGGGGCTCGCACGCCCGCCGCAGCAGCGCCTCGACCCGGTCGAGTCCGTCGGGCCGGCCGCCGAGGTGCCGTTCGAGATGAGCCAGGGCGCCGGCGTCCCGAGCGGCGCAGATGGTGGCGGCGTCGACCACGTTGGCCCCGAACGCCACCGACGGCACCACCACCTCGGGGTTGAACACGGCGAAGGCGGCCGCCACCACCTCCCCCGGCACCTGACCGAGCAGCGAACCGCGACTGGTGAAGTAGGCGGGCCCGTCGGGCAGGGCCACCCCGTTCATCTCGCCGGGGCTCGGGGCGAACCCGAGCTCGGCATAGCGGGCGTGGCACTCGGGGGCGAAGTAGACCTGCCCGATCACCGGCTCGAGGGCGGCCCCGAGGGCACGGGCGGGATGGCGGCTGGAGTCGGGTGCGGTGTCGGTCACCCGCCCGACACTAGTGGCGAGGTCCGGCGGGGAGCCGAGCTGCCATGAGGCGCCTGCCCTCCGGCTTGGGGTCCCGGACCGTCGGATGGTTTCGAGCTGGTTACGCCCCGGCCCTAGTTTGACGGCTCGGGCGACAGCTCGGGCGACAGCTCGACCCCCCGCCGTCTCTGGACCTCTGCGGTCCGACGATGGCGAGGGGTCGTTCGAGCGTGTCCCACTGAGGTCCGGCAACCGCCCGATCACTAGGATCGACGGCGACCGCGACCAGGGGGGCCGTGCCATGTTGACCGGCAAGCAGTACCGCCACTCACTCCACGACGACCGACGGGTGTTCTTCGACGGAGAGGAGGTGGACGTCACCTCCCACGGCATCTTTCGTCGCCCGATCGACGTGGTGGCCGGCACCTACGACCGGTTCTACGATTCGGCCCCCGACGCCATCAGCGAGTACTTCCGGGCGCCGGGCTCGATCGAGGAGCTGCGGACGCACTCCGAGATCATGGTCGACACCCTGACCGCCACCACCTACGGGTCGCACATGACCCTGCTCACCTCGGCCGACCGGATCGAGCACATCCGACCGGAGTCGAGCGAGGCCATCCGGGAATACGTGCGGGAGGTGCGGGCCAAGGACCTCCGCCTGGCCGAATGCATCACCGACGCCAAGGGCGACCGGTCGAAGGCCCCGGCGGCCCAGCCCGATCCCGACGCCTACCTTCGGGTGGTCGACCGCCAGAGCGACGGGGTGGTCGTCCGGGGGGCCAAGCTCCACATCTCCGGCGCTCCCCTGGCCCACGAGCTGCTCGTCATCCCCACCAAGTCGATGAAGCCCGGGGAGGAGGACTACGCCGTGGCCTGCACCGTCCCCGTCGACGCCCCCGGGATCAAGGTCGTCAACGTCACCTCCCAACCGATCGGGGAGGAGAACCTCCGTGACGCGCCCCTGTCGGCCGACGCCCACACCCCCGTCGGGTTCGTCATCTTCGACGACGTGTTCGTTCCCAGCGAGCGGGTGTTCCTCGACGGGGAGACCGCGGCCGCCGCCATATTCGCCCACTCCCTCGGCCTGTGGGTGCGGCTCAACGGGTTGAAGTCGATGGCCGACGAGGCCGACCTGCTCGTCGGGTTCGCCCAGCTCCTGGCCGAGGCCAACGGGCTGGCCAGGGCCGACGGGGTCCGCCACAAGATCACCGACATGGTCATCCACGCCACCCTGGTGCGGGCCACGCTGGAGGCGGCCCTGTCGAACAGCGAGATCAGCGCCGAGGGGGTGGTGGTACCCAACGAGCTGTACGCCAACGCCGGCAAGTACCAGGGGGCGGCCCACCGGGCCCAGATGATCCAACACCTCCAGGACATCGCCGGCGGTTCCCTCACCACCGCCCCCTCCAGTCGAGACCTGGCCCATCCCGAGATCGGGCCCGAGATCCGCAAGTACCTGGCCGGCGGGGCCGACATCGACGGCGACTACCGGGCCCGCCTCTTCCACGCCGTGCGCGACCTGACGTCGAGCGAACACGCCGGCCACAAGACGGTCGCCATCCTCCAGGGCGGGGGCGGCCTGTTCGCCCAGCGCATCGTGACCCGGGCCCGCTACGACCTCACCGCCGCCCGAGCCCGAGCCCTCGACGCCGCCGGCCTCGACGACCCCCGGGATTGAGGCGGCCCCGTCGAGGCGAACGACGCCCCGGTACGACCTGGACCCCGGATCAGCCGGGGTAACGCCAGGGTTCGGGCTGGTCGGCGTCGGTGTCGATCGTCCAGTTGGGGATGGCGAGCCCGTCGGCGGCGGGGGTGAACACCATCGTCACCCGGGTCCCGATGCCCACCTGGGCCACCAGCTCCGGCGGGGCGAGCTCCCCGTCGGCGGTGACGAGGTTGCCGACCACTCGCAGGGCCTCGTGTTCGGTCGGCTGGCCCCGTTGGGTGTCGAGGTCGACGAGGAGGATCAGGTAGGGAGTGTGGGCCCGGAACGCCGGCTGGATGGCGTGGTGGACCTCGGTGTAGCTGTGCACGGCGCCCCGACCCTCGACCGAGACCCAGTCGTAGCTGCGGTCGCCGGTCCAGGGACACGCCGTCGTCGGCGGATAGCGCAGCAACCCCGACTCGGTGCCGCGCTGGAGGCGGAAATCGCCCCGGGCGCAGTGGGCGAAATAGGCCCGGTTCTCGCCGTCGACGTTCGAGATCGACAGGGGCATCCCGAGGTACTCCCCGGTGACCGGCTGGTTGACGGTGTGGTCGTCGCTCATGTCGTTGTCTCCCTCACGCCTTCTGCATCACGAGGGCCGACGCCGTGGCCGGGGTGGCCCACCCCAGGTTGGCTGTCAGTTCCGGATCGCGGACCTGGCGGCACCCGCCCTCGCGGTAGTCGTAGGTGTGGGCCCGGCGCCCGTCGGAGCCGATCGGGCAAGAGTCGTCGGCCTCGCCCCGGAGCTGGCGGACGTTCTCGATGACCATGCTCATCCCGTGGGTGTAGCCCTCGCAGAGGTGACCGCCGGAGGTGTTGTTGGGTCGGGCCCCGCCGAGCTCGATGACGCCGCTGGAGACGTAGTCGCCGCCCTCCCCTTTGGCGCAGAAGCCGTAGTCCTCCAGCTGGAGCATGGTGGTGAAGGTGAAGGCGTCGTAGGAGCCGGTGATGTCGATCTCGTCGGGTCCGACGCCGGCGTTGGGCCACAGGATGTCACGGGCGTAGTGGCCGGCCACGGTGGAGATCGGTCCGTGCTGGTAGTGCATGTCGAGCCGGGGTTTCGAGCAGCGGCCGACCACCGATCGGATCAGGGCCGGGGGGTGGCGGAGGTCGGGGGCCCGGTCGGCCCGGGTGACGATGAGGCAGGTGGCGTTGTCGGTCTCGACGCAGCAGTCGAGGAGGTGGAGGGGGGCGCAGATCATGCGGCTGTTGACGACGTCGTCGACGGTGAGCCGCTCCCGGTAGTAGGCCTTGGGGTTGTTGGAGGCGTGCTTGGCGTGGGCCACCTTGACCGCCGCCACCTGTTCGGGGGTGGTGCCCTAGTCGTACATGTGGCGCATGAAGGCGGGGGCGAACATCTGACCGGCGCTCTGCCAGCCATAGGTGCGGCCGTGGAGGGCGTCGCCGGAGATGGGGGCGGCGGCCCGGGCCCCCGTGCCCCCGATGCGGACCTGGGTGTAGCCGTTCATGGAGCGGAAGATGGCGACGGCGTTGCACATGCCGGCCTCGATGACGCCGATGGCGATCCCGACGAGGGCCTCGGTGGAGGAGCCCCCGCCGAACACGTCCATGTAGAAGTTGAGGCGGATCCCGAGGTCGCCGGCCACGAACGGGGAGAACGTCGAGTCGTTGCCGGAATAGCTGAGCATGCCGTCGACGTCGTCGGCGGTCATGCCGGCGTCGGCCAGGGCGTTGCCGACCGCCCAGGTGGCGAGGTTGCGAGTGGTCTCGGTCGAGCCCCGCCGGTAGGTCGTCTCACCGATGCCGACGATGGCGTACTTGTTGCGGAGGAACGTCGGGGTAGTGGCGTCGAGGTCGGCGTTGCTGGTCACACCCCGGTTCCTAGTCGATGTCCCGGCGGGCCCGCACGTCGACCCATCGAGCACCCCGCCGCTCGACCGGGTCTGCATCGGCGCCGTATCGGTTGGTGGACGACGGTTATCGATTGGAAACGGCTTCTTCCCAAGGTGGCTTGTCACAGGGCGACTCGGCGAGTGCGGGTCGCTCCAACGGTCGGACGCCAACGGGCGCCGGACCTCGAGAGGAGCGTGCGCCATGAGCGCCAGCCATTTCCAGCCACCGCCGACGGGCCCGACTGGCCCCGGCAGACCGCCGAGCCGGGGTGGGCCGGGCTCCACGCCGGGATCGGCGGGCGACACCGACAGCGCGCTCGGGCGACTGATCGTCGGGTGTGTCGTTGTCGCCCTCGTCATCGGAGGCTGTGTCGCCGTCGTGAACAAGGCACTGAACTCTCCGACGACTCGACAGGACCTGTGCTCGGCCTATGCCGACTTCGCTCAGGAGTGGTTCGACTACTCGCCCTCGAGCGGCTATTTCGACTCGGGTGCCTTCGATGTCATGGAGGACCTAGCCGGCGTCGCCCAGCGGTACCCGGACAATCCCGCCGTCAAGAGCGATGGTGACCGGCTCGAGGAGCTGGCCGACGGCGACGGCGACTTCATCGTGTCGGTCAGCATCGGGTCGGCCGAATCGGCCTCGCGAAACATCGCCGGGGAGTGCCGATGACCGCCGCGCAGCGCCGAGATCGATCGTCGGCGCGCCCCTGGTTCGCCGTCGCCTGGGCGGCGAGTGCAGTCGCTTTGGGAGCGTGCTCCCTCCAACCAACGGCGATGCCCGACAGCCTGTACGGCACGTGGGAAGGCGGCAATACGACGGTCGACACACTTCGCCTCAGCGACGGTGGGCGAATCGACATCAACGACGGGACCTGCGCTGGCTCCTATCACCTGTCGGCGATGGACACGAACATCGCCACCCTTGACACCGACTACATCCGGTGCGGGTTGATGGATGGCTACATCCTGGACGCCATCGTCGAGGTGGACGGGAACGCGCTGACCATCGACGGGCCGGTCATCAACGGCACCTACACCCGTGTTGACTGACGTGGTACGAGGGCTCGACTCCAAGGGCGATGATCCGGTGGCGACGTTTGCGTGGGAGCGGCGAACGCCGCGCCGTGCGGGTGGGCCAGTCATCGGTCCCCGGTCAACTCGGCTCGCCGGACCGGGCCGCCCGGCCGATCGAGTCGAGCATCGTCGAGCATCGCTCGGGTGACGATGCCGTTGACGACGAGGTAGTCGACGAGGGCTTCGGGCGTGTCGATGCGTCTGACACCCTCGTCGCGGAGACGGTCCCGGATGTTCTCGAAGGTCCGTCGTACCGTGCCCTGGCTCACCCCCCAGCGTCGAGCGATCTCGGCCTGAGTGGGCAGAGGCCCCGGCTCGCCCCGAAGGCGGGGCGCCGCCAGGGTGACGGCGTAGTCGACCTGAGCGGGGCTCAGGTCACGGCCGTAGAACAGCGTGCCGGTCCGGTGACGCATCACGTCGGGCGGCAGCTCGGGGGTGTCGAGCACGACCTCGAGCTCATACAGGGTCGGCCCCGCCTGTAGCTGCACCCGGGCGTGGCCGGCCGGAACCGCGGCGTGGGTTCCGGGCGGCAGCTCGAAGCGCATGCCGGTCTGATGGAGGAGCCGCAGAGGCAGCCTCGTGCCCGTGTTGTGCAGCACCCATCCCGACGATTCGCGACGAAATCGTCCCGCCTCCCCGTGGAGATAGCGGTTGTGAGGGTCGAGGACGATGTCCGCCTGGCGGCCGAACCCGAGTTCCCCGACGGCGCGGGTGCGCATGCCCAGGAACTCGACCGAGAGATCGTCGTCGGATCGACCCGGTCGCTCGTCCATGGATGGCCAACTCCTCGCTCGGTTGCGATCCGGTAACCGCTCCGTACCAGGTTGTGTTCGCCGAAGGACTGTACGGCAGCCCGGCCGACACAACCAGCGAGCCCACCAGCGGTCACATGATCAATTCTTCTCACCAGACGTTTGCCAGTACACGACTCCCATGGGCGCCCGGTCACCCGCCGAACGGAGTCGGCATCGTCGGCAGGAAGGCTGCGGGCGCGACCACGAGGCGTAACCGAAGGGGCTCACCAATGCGCAATCACCGAAGCGATCCTGCACCGCGGCCTAGGCCACGGCGGCGAACCGGCGTGGCGATCACGGCGCTGTGTCTCGTTGTGGCTGCGTGCGGCACCGGGGCCGAGTCGGGCACCGGGGAGGTCGCCGCCGACAACCCGGACGCTCCGGCGAGCGACAGCGTCGTGACCACGGAGTCGGTGGTGACGACGGCCACCACCCGCCCGGAACCGGTCGAGATGCCCGAACTGCTGGGCATGACCGAGGCCGAGGCCCGACTGGCCTTGACCGACCTCGGGTTCGACGAGCCGGTGATCACGACCCGCGAGTCGTTCGAGGCGGCGGGCACCGTACTCGAACAGTTGCCGAGCGGCGGCCGGGTGGTCACCGGCACCGTCAGCCTGGTGGTCGCCGATGCGGTCGCGGCCGTGCCCGACTTCGTCGGCAAGCCGATCGCCGAGGCCAGAGCCTGGGCCGACCCCCGGGGCATCGAGATCAGGGAGCAGACCAAGCTGGTGACCGACTCGGGCACCGGCACCGTGCTCGAGCAGATCCCGACCGCCGGTGCAGCGGCCAGTGAGGAGCTGGTGCTGGCCATTGCCCAGGCGCCCACGATCGTCGAGCTGGCCAACCTCACGCCCGTCGACAAGCAGTGCTTCGTGGTCGAGGACATGCCGTTGAATGGCAACCTCTATCCGAAGTCATTGGCGTTGCTCGACCGCTACTGTAAGCCAGGTTTCGTGAGCTTCGATTTGGGACGCGACTGGAGCAGTCTGCAGCTGACAGCCGGGCTCCACGATCGCCTCGACGCCAACGCCGCCGTTCAGGTCGAGATCCAAGGTGACGGCCAGGTACTCTACAGCGAAACGGTCTCGTTCGGCCAAACGATCGACGCCGAGGTCGACGTCACCGACATCCTGCGCCTCAATATCACCGCCTCGATTCTGTCGGGTAGAGAGACGAAGCTGGGGCTCGCCAACGCACAACTGCTGGGCGGCACGGGCATCACCACCACCACCACTGGATGACCCCCCTTCCCGACCTCTCCGCCTTCGGTCTCAGCCTCACCGAACGGTTGGGGGGCGGAGCCAGCGGCACCGTCTACGCCGCCACGCAGGCTGGCGTCGGCGACCGCCCGGTGGCGGTGAAGGTCTTCAACTCGGCCATCTTCGCCGGCATCGAGTCGGCCGAGCGCGAGATCGCCTCGACCATCCGTCTGCGGCATCCGAACCTCGTCGCCATACACGCCGGCCGCACCGACGCCGAACCGAGGTTCCTCGTTCTCGAGCGGGCCGATCCGAACCCGCCGGCCCTTCCCCTGCCGCTCAGGACGACGGTGGCGGTAGGGGTCAAGCTCTGCTCGGCGTTGGCCGTCGCCCACGACGTCGGCATCGTCCACAGCGACATCAAGCCCGACAACATCCTGTGGCACAACGATGCCGAACCTCTGCTCAGTGACTTCGGCTCGGCCCGGGTCGAGGCCATGACCCGCTTCCGGGCCGACATCGCCCACACGCCCCGCTGGTCGCCTCCGTGGATTCCCGGGCGTCCCGCCGATCGCATCAGCGACGTGTGGTCGCTGGCGGCCTCCCTCATCTGGTACCACTGGGAATGGGAGCCCGGCGGCATCCGATGGGACGACATCTCGCCCGACCTTCGCCAGGCCTTCCAACCAGCGATGCCCTCAACTCCGGAGGAATCGACGCTGGGCGACGAGCCGGCGCTCGACTTCGGCCGCCTCCTCCAGCAGTGCGAGGTGGGCCGGAGCTGGCCCATGACGACGTTCCCGGTCGGCCGGCAGCTGGACTGGACGCCGGAGCATCGACGCTCCGACGGCACGCTGCCCATGGACGACCGAGGGGAGGCAGGCCTCCCGTCGCGCACGACGGTCGTCGCTTCGGTCGCCGCCAGGCCAGACAAAGTGGTGGCGGAGCTGGTCAGCCCCGTCCGACGGCACGGTCGCACCCGTCGCTGGCTCGCGGCCACGACCATCGTGACCGCGATCGTCGTCGTGGTCGCCGGTGCCGTCCTGGCCACGGGCCGCTGGCCCAACCGGGGCGACGGCACCGCTTCGGGGGTGGCGCTCGCCTCGGGCGACGCACGAGCTTCGACCGTCACCTCGACCGACGTCGCTACCGACGGCACGGGAAACGACGGCACCACGGGTGAGGTGCAGGTGGCGCCCGACTTAGCCGGGCCGGGTGCGGTGATGGTGGCCGCATCCGACCGGCACGGCAACCTCGACATCTACTTGCATCAGCCCGATGGCTCGGTCGACGTCATCGTCGACTCGCCCGGCGACGACTACGCCCCGAGCCTGTCGCCCGACGGTCTGCAGGTGGCGTTCGAGAGCAACGAGGGCGGTACCCGTGCCGTCTACATGGCTCCCGTCGACCGTTCGACGCCACCGCGGCGAGTGTCGCCCGAGGGCTCCGAGGCCATCGAGCCCGCATGGTCCCCCGACGGGGATCAGATCGCCTGGGTGTCGCGAGACCTCGGCAACTGGGACATCGTCATCCATGATCTGACCACCGCCACCGAGACCGTGGTGGTGACCAGCACCTCGGATGACCGGAGCCCACGCTGGTCACCGGATGGCGCATCGCTCGTCTTCCGCAGCGATCGCACCGGTTCGGGCGACATCTACCAGCTCACGCTGACGACGCAGGCCGTCCGCCAGGTCACCACCAGTCCTCTCCAGGACGATGAACCGGCCGTCGCCGCCGACGGGTCGATCGCCCTGGAACGCCGGATCGACGGCGATCTCGAGGTGTTCATCGTCGACCCGGCCGGCGAGGAGACCAGGGTCACGAGTCGTGCCGGTTTCGACGGCTCACCGGCCTGGGACGGCACCCGGCTCGTCTATGTTCGTCGGCACGAACTCGAGAGCGAGATTGTCGTTGTCTCGGGCAACGAGGAGACGGTCGTGCACCGCTCGGCCGGGATCACCCAGGACCTCGACACGATCCTGACGTAGCTACGACTCAGCGTGCACTCGTCGACCCTCACCGTGGCCATCAGCCCTGACGGTCGGTGGGCTGCCATCAGCGGGCCCGACGGGGAGGAATCTCCGAACGCAGATGCCATCCGGCTTGGCCCGGCCGTCGCCCGGGCCCACCAGGCATCTCACCCCTTCCTGCGAGACCCCTCGTAGGCGACGAGGACGAAGCCGACGATCACGACTCCGGCGGCTAGGCCGAGCGCGCTGGCGTCGCCCCAGTCGTAGTTGCCGTTCGAGCGGGACATGAATACTCGAAGGAGGTAGAGAAGCGGCGCCGAGATGAAAAGCTCCGCTCGCCACTACGCCAACGGGGACGCATACGTAGCGGTAGCGACACCGGTTGTTACGTTGCAGATGAAACGCATCTTCCACCCGATTGTGTAAATGTAAAGCCGTCCTTCTCGCGGTGTCCACCGGTCGGTCTCGCCCGGCAACAAAGGCGGCATACGATGTATGGTCCAGGGGAGGCCGGACGTCATCCCTCGTCACCCCGGCAAGCCACGCGGGAGGCTGCAGACCATGCCCACGACCGTCAGCGACCTCGACATCCCTGAGGTCGACGTCCGCCAGGCGGTCTCGGCCGGCCCCGACTCGAGGGGCGTCGTCGCCGAGCTGGCGGCCCGGAGCTGGATCGTCCGGAACCCCTTCGGCTACCTGCTGCCCCGCCACGAGGACTGCATCGCCGTCCTCAAGGACCAGCGCTGGCACCAGGCGTCGCGCCTGCTGGCGGAGATGAACCAGATCAGCGACGAGCGGTTCCTGCGCCGCCAGCAACGGCCGTCGATCCTGTCGTCCGAGGGCGACGAGCACCAGCGTCTCCGTCGCCTCGTCGCCCCCGCCTTCACCCCCCGGGCCGCCGACCGCTTCCGGCCCGTCATGCGTCAGGTCATCACCGACCTCGTCGACCGGGTCGCCCCCACCGGACGGACCGAGCTGGTGGCCGACATCTGCGACCCCTACCCGATCCCCATCATCTGTGAGCTGCTGGGCGCCCCCAAGGACGATTGGGAGCGGTTCAGCCGGTGGGCCACCGCCATCTTCCGCATCTTCGACGACGACCTGGCCCAACGGGTCGACGAGGTGTGCGACGCCGGCGACGCCCTCGACGACTATGTGGTCGACCTCATCGAGACCCGCCGTCACGAACCCCACCACGATCTGCTGAGCGATCTGATCGCGGCCGAGGAGGAGGGCGACCGGCTGTCGACCCCCGAGCTGGTGATGCTGGTCGAGGCGGTGATCCTGGCCGGCACCGACACCACCCGTAAACAGCTGGCCTGCGCCCTCGCGGTGTTCGCCGACCATCCCGACCAGTGGGCCGAGCTGGCGCGCTCCCCCCAGCTGGCGCCCCGCGCCACCGAGGAGAGCCTCCGCTACCTGGGGGCGGTGAGGGGCACGGGCCGGTTCGCGTCCGAGGACATCGTTTACCGAGACGTCCTGTTTCCCGCCGGCACCCTCGTGTTCCCCAGCTTCGTCGGCGCCAACCACGACGTCGGCGTGTTCGACGACCCTCTCCGCTTCGACATCTCGGCCGACCGTTCCGGCGCCTCCCACCTCACCCTCGGTTTCGGGCTCCACTACTGCCTGGGCGCCAACCTGGCCCGAGCCGAGCTGCAGGAGGCCCTGGTGGTGCTGGCCCGCCGCATGCCCAACCTCCGCCTCGACGGCGACGTCACCTGGAAACCGGCGGGGGTCGGCATCTGGGGCCCGGCCCGCCTCCCCCTGCGCTTCGATCCCACCTGACCCGGGTTGACCCGCCGGCGGCCACGGCGCCCGGTAGGGCGACGGGGGCTCGGACTCAGCCCTCGAGGGGCCAGGTCTCGTGGGCCTACTCCGGGCTCCCGCCCGCTGACCGGTAGCCCTCGCGGGCCAACCACCGCAGCGGGTCGCGGGCGTCGACGTAGCCGAGGAACGGTGGGGTCGTGCGGTAACCGAGGATGGCGAGGACCTCGTCGGGCACGCCGGCCACCCGGTCGGGTGGGACCACCAGGTACTGGTTCTCCTGCTGACGGACCCACCCTGCGGCGTATTCGAGGTTGACCCCGACACGGACCTCGTCGGTGGTGTTGGCCCCGCCGCCGTGCCACAGGCTGCCGGGGTACACGAGGCACGAGCCGCGGCCCATCTCGCCCGGGACGGTGACGACGCCGGGCTCGGGGCGACGCTCGCCGGGCCACCGGTGGCTGTCCGGCACCAGGCGGGTGGCACCGTTGGCGTCGGTGAACGGGGTGAGGGCCCACATCGAGTTCACCACCACCTCCGGTTCCGGTCGGGGCAGGGGGTAGACCTGGGCGTCGTAGTGGAGCGACTGGGCCCGTTCGCCGGGCCCGATGGCGATCGTGGTGGCCGACGACACCCGGAACCCGGCCCCGAGGACCCGCTCGCAGATCCCGGTGACGACCGGGTGGGTGAGGAGGGGGTCGACGGCCCGGGTCTTGCCGGCCAGGGCGTAGATCCGGCGGGTGTCGAACCCCTCGAAGTCGTCGCGGCCCGTCGGGGTGTCGACCAGCAGCGCCCGGATCGCCTCCTCGGCGGCGTCGATCACCGCCTCGTCGACCAGCCCGTCGAGCACCACCCACCCGTCGCGACCCATGGCCTCGACGGCGGTGTCGATCTGGTGGGCCATGTCGTCCATGGCCCGATCGTAGGCGACCACCCCGCCGTCGACCATCGGCGGCGGGGCCGGGCACGCCCCGACGGAGCGGGCCTCGCCCACTGGAGGGAGCCGATGTCGTCGGCATCGATCATGCGAGTCTCCCACACCGGGGTGAGGGCGGCGGTGACGTCGCCGCCGGTCGTGCCCAGTTCGGCATCGAGGGCGTGTTGTGTCAACGTCGCCGCGCGCCTGTCGGCCGTTGCCCACGGCCCGCAGACAGGGACGGGCCCTTGGGCACCGTCGAGGTGCTCTCGATCCTTGGGCGCACTTCCGTGATCGGCTGACCCGGCGACCGGCTCTTGCGCTCGCCGTGTCGGCCAGTCTGGCCGTCCGGTTGCGGCAATCGGTCGAGCGGCGGAGTCAGGCGAGCGCGGCCGGTGTGATGGCCCAGCTCTGCGGCCGACTGCTCGAATTGGTCAGAGGCCTACCGGTCGAACCCGATGGTTCGGTGGAGCTCCAGCCCTCGCTGACCCAGCAGGAGATGGCCGACTGGCTCGGGGTCTCCCGCGATGCCGTGGTGATCGCATTGCAGCGCCTTCGCCGAAACGGACTGGTGGAAACCGGCCGTCGCCGCATTCGGATCGTCGACCCCGGGCCACTACGCCGGGACCCCCTCTCGAGCGCGCCGGGCCCGGAATCTTGAGCGTTGTTCCCGGCCATCGGCCTGGCCGGCGGCTATCAGCCGATCTGCTCCTTGCGCCGCTCAGAACCACGTCGTGGCCTGGTCGGTTCGCACGGAGCCCTGAGGGACAACCCATTCGTGGGCGGCGCCGCCAACCGCTGCAATCCGCTCGAAGTCGGGATCGTAGTGGAGCACAATCAGGTTGGCCCGCAACGCAGCAGCAGAAATGATCAGGTCTGGGATCGGCACGCGGCGCTGCCCACGTCGGGCTAGCGCATGCTGGAGCTCGATCGCGGTACTCATTGTCTCGGGCGTGATCGGGGCAGCATCGAAGCTCATCCGCTCCTGGAGAACGGCCTCGTAGGCGGCCAGGTTCCTGCTGCTGTACAGGACCTCGAGATCGAATATGGCGCACGTCCCAACGGCACCGTCTTCGATGAGAGAACGCAGCCGTGCCGCTACGGCGGGCACGGGCATGCGAGCTAGTGCGCTCCTGTCGGCCAGGTACCGTGCCCTCAGCGCCACGCGCCTGCCATCACCTCGGGATCGGCCAGATCGAGATCGCGCAGTCCGCTCAACCGGTCGGCGTGCTGACGCCGGCGTGCCGCCAGCACGACCTCTTCGAGGGATCGGTTGACCGATTCCTTCATCGTCTCCGCCCCAAGGATCTTGGATCGTACGCGACGAGCGAGGAGACCATTGCGAGGGCGGTTCGTCCGCTGCGCCGGATTCTCGGACGGGCATACACGCGGGACCGAATACTCCCCGGGGAGCAGCCGTGAAGCCTCCCGGCAGCGGACGACGGCCGCCCGATTGCGGCGCACGATGGAGCCATGATCGACGTCCAGCACCTCACGAAGCGCTACGGCGACACCACCGCCGTGAGCGACCTCACCTTCACCGTCAGCCCAGGCATCGTCACGGGCTTCCTCGGACCGAACGGGGCCGGCAAGTCGACGACCATGCGCATGGTCGTCGGACTCGACGCCCCGACGGACGGGGCCGCCACCGTGGCCGGTCGGCCGCTCGCCAAGCACCATCGACCCCTCACCGTCCTCGGCTCGATGCTCGAGGCCAGGGCCATCCACCCGAGCCGTTCGGCCTACGACCACCTGCTGGCGCTCGCCGTGACCAACGGGATCGGCCGATCGCGCGTCGACGAGGTGCTCGCCCTCGTCGGCCTCACCGAGGTGGCCCACCGCCGCGGCGGTGGCTTCTCGCTGGGGATGGGTCAGCGGCTCGGCATCGCCGGCGCGCTCCTCGGCGACCCCGAGATCGTCATGCTCGACGAGCCGGTCAACGGTCTCGATCCGGAGGGGATCGTGTGGATCCGCCGCCTCCTGCAGGCGCTGGCGCAGGAGGGTCGGACCGTCTTCGTGTCCTCGCACCTGATGAGCGAGATGGAGCTGATGGCCGAGCACTTCGTGATCGTCGGCCAGGGCCGCCTGCTCGCCGACGTCTCCGCTGCGGAGATGCGGGAGATGGCAGCCGGCGACCAGACGCTGGTGCGGGCCGACTCGCTGAACGAGCTGGTCGAGCACCTGCGGCGTGACGGCGCCGAGATCACCTCGACCGACCGCGAGACGATCACCGTGCGCGGCGTCGATGCCGCGACCATCGGACAGGTGGCGCGAGAAGCACGGATCGCACTCACCGCGCTCGTGCCCCAGGAGCGCACCCTCGAGGACGTGTTCATGTCCCTGACCGCGAGCACAGTTCAGTACCACGGCGCCGAGCTCGTCGAGCACGCCGAACTGACCGGAGCAGCCCGATGAACCCGCTCACGCCCGACCCGACCAGCCGAACCACGACCGCCTCGACCCGGAGCAACGCCATGGACCCCACGACCCCCACCGCGATGACCACCATCAAACGGGAGCCCACGATGACCACCGCCACGACGAGGACGGCCACGACCACGCGGACGGCCGCCACGTCTCGTCGGCGTGGCCGCCCGGTTCGCGTGCGCGACCTTGCGAGGGGTGAGTGGATCAAGTTCCGGTCGGTGCGCTCGACCCGGCTGCTGCTGATCCTCACCGGCGCGGCCACGATCGGGCTCGGCATGATCTTCTCGGCCACGGCCGGCTCCACCGACGGGCCCGCCCGGGCGGCGGTGCTGACCGATCCGGTCCAGCTCGCCCTCGGTGCGATCGACCTGACCGCGATGCTGGTCGGGGTGCTAGGCGTGCTGCTGGTGGCCGGTGAGTACGCCACCGGGCTGATCCGCACGACGATCGCCGCGGTCGGCGACCGGCTGGGCCTGTTGACCGCCAAGGCCGGGGTGCTCGCGGGCGTCACCGCGGCGGTGATGAGCGTGACCACGGTGCTGGCGTTGTGGCTGGGCCAGGCCGTGTACCGGGGCGACCAGGCCACCATGGCGCTGACCGACTCCAACACCGTCGACGTCGTGGTCGGCACGACCGTCTACGTCACCGGCATCGCCCTGATCGGTCTGGCATTGGGGACGATCCTGCGCTCGACCGCCTCGGCGATCGGGGTCCTGGTCGGGGGCATCTTCGTCGGCCCCCCGCTGATGACCCTGCTGCCGGGCTTCTTCTCCGAGCAGGTGCTCAAGTTCCTGCCGTCGGAGGCGGGATCGGCCATCATGTCCACGGTGTCCGATCCCGACCTGCTCAGCACCGGAACCGCTTACGTCGTGTTCGCCGCCTGGGTCGTCGGCCTGCTCGTCGCGGCGGGCGTGTTGCTGCGCACCCGAGACGCATGACGATCTCGGCCGCCCGTCCGTCGCCGTGGGCGCGCTGGACGGCCGACGCGCGGCGGACGGATGTCACCATTGCGACCGCGACCGTCGCGGTGGCCGTCGCTCTGCTGGCGGCCTCTGCCGACGGGCTCGACACCGGCTGGCCCGAGGTGGCCGCCGGTGTCGGCGCGTTCGTGGTCGTCCTCGTGCGGCGGCGGTGGCCGCTGCTGCTCCTGGCCATCGCCCTGGCCTCGTCGGCGGTGTACGTCGCCATCTGGGACCGTCCCTCGATCATGGTCTTCGCCGTGTTCGTCCTGCTGGCTACCGCCTGCGTCCACCTCGATCGCGTCCCAGCCATCGTGCTCGGCATCACCGTCGCCCTGGTCCTCTATGTCATGGCCATCACCGTCAACGACGACCTCGCCCCCGGGGACGGGCGAGTGCTGATCGGCGTGGTGTGGGCGGGCGCGGCGGTCGGTATGGGGGACGCCGTGCGGTCGTGGCGACGCTACCGCGAGTCGGCCGAAGCCCAGGTCCGATCCGCCGTGCTCGCCGCAGAGGCTCAGACCAGCCAGCAGGTCACCGAGGAGCGCCTGACCATCGCCCGCGAGCTCCACGACCTGCTCGCCCACAACCTCTCGGTCATGAACGTCCAGACCGGCGCGGCGCTGCACCTCCTGCGGTCCGATCCCGACCGCGCCGAGGAGTCGCTGACGGCGGCCCGTGACGCCGGTCGCTCGGTCCTCGACGAGCTGCGCGACCTGCTCGCCGTCCTGCGCGATGACACCGACGACCCTGACGCAGCCGGCGGAGGGGCGCCTCGCGCCTCGTTGCCCGCCGTCGACGACCTGGATTCGCTCATCGACACGATGCGATCGGCCGGCCTCGCGATCGCCTGGACCGACGTCGGCGAGCCTCGTCCTCTCGCACCGGCCGTCTCGCTCGCCGCCTACCGCATCGTCCAGGAAGCGCTCACGAACGCCGCCAAGCACGGCGACGGCACGGCGAAGCTCACCACCGAGTGGGCGACGGAGAGCTTGGCGATCACGGTGGCGAACCCGTTACCCATCCGCGCCGCCACCCACGAGGCCCCCTCGGGGCGCCACGGGTTGGTCGGGATGCGCGAGCGGGCGGTCGCCAACGGCGGCTCGCTCGAGGTGGGTCCCACGTCGTCGGGGTTCCAGGTGCGCGCCCGTCTGCCGGTCGCACCGCACCCCACGGAGGTCCGACCGTGACCGTGCGTGTCGTGCTCGTCGACGACCAGGCCCTGATCCGAGCTGGGTTCCGGGCGATCATCGACTCCGCCGAGGATCTCGAGGTCGTCGCGGAATGCGGTGACGGCATCGACGCCCTCGGCGTCATCCGCGAGGCGCGGGCTGACGTCGTGCTGATGGACATCCGCATGCCGGGTCGCGACGGCATCGAGACGACCCGGGCCATCACGGCCGACGAGGACCTGGCCGGCGTTCGTGTCATCGTGCTGACGACGTTCGAGCTCGACGAGTACGTCGTCACAGCGATGGCCGCCGGTGCCAGCGGCTTCCTCGACAAAGGCGTCGACCCCGCCGTCGTGCTCGACGCGATCCGCGTCGTCGCCGCGGGCGACGCCCTGCTCACGCCGCGTGCCACTCGCGCCCTCCTCGCGTCGATCGACCACGCTCCGGCCGCCATCCCGGTCGACGAGGATGCCGTCGCCACGCTGACCGCTCGCGAACGCGAGGTGGTCGCGCTCGTCGGCCAAGGCCTCTCCAACCAGGAGATCGCCGAGCGGCTGTATCTTTCACCGCTGACGGCCAAGACCCACGTCAGCCGAGCGATGACCAAGCTCCACGCCCGCGACCGCACCCAGCTCGTCGTGCTCGCCTTTCGCACCGGACTCACCCAACTCGGCGACCTCTGAAACCGACGCATCGCTGGAACAGGGCGCCGGCGCGAAGCTGGCAACCCTCCGGTTTCACCGTCTGCGTTCGCGTTCCCGGGTGGTCAGGCCGAGCCAGAACGCCGGCACCCGAGCGCCTTCGACCGCCCTGCACCCGTGGTGATACCGGGCGGCTCCGGTGTGCAGGCAAGGCGCTCGTAAGGGCCGAAGTCGGACACCAGCGGTGTTCCGGTGACCGGGTTGCCGAGTGCGCGTTATGTGCGGATCTGGTGCGCGAGTGCCACGTTCCGAAGCCGACCTCGGGGCTGTGGTTCTCATCGACGTCTCGCTCGACGGCGTGCAGAGGGATGTGTGGCCGTCGATCTGCATCCGTGCGGTACCGACGAGATGTTGGTACTCAGGTGCGTGCGAGCGAGCGCACGAATCGGTCGCCGCCGCCTGGCTTGAACACCACACGGAAGAACCATCGGGCCGGGTCTCGTCGATCGTCGGAACCACTGTGTCGAACACGAGGCGCTCAGTGGCAGGGGTGAGCTTCTGCCCGAAGATGTCGAAGACCAAGTCGCTCTCGTACATGATTTCTGGGTTCAGTGATGGCATCGATCTCTGGTCGGCCGCTCAGACGCGCTGTCTCAGTTGGTCGGCATTCGATCGGTCTCGTAGGCCCACATTGCCAGCTCGACGCGGTTGCGAGCGCCGAGTTTGCTCATGAGGCTGGCGAGGTGGGTCTTCACGGTGCTGAGGCTGATGTGGAGGTCATCGGCGATCTCTGCGTTGGTGCGGCCGCATGCGACGGTGACGAGCACCTCTTCCTCCCGCTCGGTGAGAGGGTCGATCGGCTGCGCTGCCTGCTCCCTGGTGGACGCGCCGAGTTCGGAGAATGCCGACAGCAGGCGGGCGGTGACGCTCGGAGCGATGAGTGCGTCGCCGGCGGCGGCGGAGCGCACGGCCTGGGCGAGTAGCTCGGGTCCGGCGTCTTTGAGGAGGAATCCGCGGGCTCCCGCCTTGAGCGCACCATGCACGTATTCGTCCAGGTCGAACGTGGTGATGACGACGATGGGGAGTGGGTCGGCGACGTCTGGTCCTGCGAGTCGGCGGGTGACCTCGATGCCGTCGTACTCGGGCATCCGGATGTCGAAGAGGCACACATCGGGGCGCAAACTGCGAGCGAGCTCAAGGGCGTCGCGTCCGTCGACTGCCTCGCCCACGACCTCGATGTCGGGCTGGGCGTCCAGGATCATGCGCAGTCCGGTGCGCACGATGTCCTGGTCGTCGGCGATCAGGACCCGGATGGTCATCTGGTCGCCGCTCGATGGGGAAGTGTGGCCTCGACGGTCCAGCCGCCGCTGGCGCTCGGGCCTGCGTGGAATGTGCCGCCGAGGAGCTTGGCCCGCTCGGCCATGCCAATGAGTCCGAAACCCGATGCGGAGTGCGTCGATGGCCTGCTTGCCGGTCGCCTGTTGCAGGACGGCCGCGAAGCTGATCGAGTTCGTCGTCGAGTCCATGGTCGCACCGGCCGTCAACGGCGGCACTGCGGTTTCGGTCTCGGTGGTGGTGTTGTGGGTGGGGCGTGTGCGTTCTGGCATCGGTCGGTTACCTGGTGCGCAGCGTGTAGGTGAGCACGGCGTTGCCGGCGGGAGTGATCACGCTGTCGACCAGATCGAGTCGGGTGACGGGTACCGAGTCGTCGAACAGGCGCTGTCCCTCGCCGGTCACGGCGGGGTGGATGGTCAGCGTGAGGGTGTCGATCACGCCGGCGAGGAAGAGGCGGCGGACCGTTTCGACGCCGCCGGCCACGATGATGCCGCCATCGGTGTCGGCTGCCCTGAGCGTCTCGAGGTAGCGGACTGGGTCGCCGTCGACGAGCCGACTGTTCCAACCGAGCTCGCCGGACAAGTTGGAGGAGATCAGGTGTTTGCGGGCTGGGTTGATGAAGTCGCCGAAGCCGTCCCCGGGGTTCGATGGCCAGTACTGCGACCACTCCTCCCACAGGCGGCGCCCCATCACGACGTCGGTGACACCGGCGAGCGACCGGTCCATCAGTTCGCCCTCGGCTTCCCCGAAACAGTCGAACTGGAATAGGTGCGGCGATTCCGAGACGCCGTTGACCGAGGAGAACAGGTGAGCGGTGACGGTGCGCGACATCGTGGTGGCCTTTCGGTTGGGAGCCCGTCGGCGGGCAGCGAATTGATGATGCTGGACACCGTACCAACCAGTCGGTATGATGTCCAGCATGACGACGATCACTCCGTGTCTGTGGTTCGACGGCAACGGTCTGGAAGCGGCCGAGTTCTACGTGTCGCTGTTCGGGGACGCTTGGATCGATGGCGTGAGCCCGGGGCCCGACGGCCCGATGATGGTCCAGTTCACGTTGATGGGACGCCCGTTCCAGGCGCTCAACGGTGGCCCGCAGTACCGGTTCAACGAGGCCGTGTCGCTCGTCGTTCCGTGTGAAGGCCAGGCCGACGTCGACCGCTTCTGGGCGGCGCTGACCGACGGGGGCGAGGAGGGCCAGTGCGGATGGTTGAAGGACCGCTACGGGGTGTCGTGGCAGATCGTGCCGAACCAGCTGGGTGAGGTCCTGGGCGATCCCGACCCCGAGCGGGCCGCCCGGGCGCTGGAGGCGATGTTGCAGATGCGCAAGCTCGATCTCGATGCGATGCGGGCCGCGGCCGAAGGTTCACCGGGGTGAGTGCTGCCGTCGAGCGACCCCGGCAGGGCCGGGCTAGGGCTGCGCTCCTCGACGCCGCCGTCGATTTGGTCCGGGCCCAGGGGCTGCACGCCACCACCGTCGATGACCTCTGCGCGGCAGCGGGGGTGACCAAGGGAGCGTTCTTCCATCACTTTGCCTCCAAAGAGGATCTCGCTGTGGCCGCAGCGGATCACTGGTCAAGAACCACCGGAGCGCTCTTCGCGGCCGCGCCGTACCACGACTACGACGATCCGGCCGATCGGGTGTTCGGCTATCTGGAGTTCCGGGCGTCGTTGATCTCGGGCACGCCGGCCGAGTACACGTGCCTGGTCGGGACCATGACCCAGGAGGCGTTCGACACCAGCCCCGCAGTGCGAGACGCCTGCGCCGCAAGCATTTTCGGTCACGCCGAAACCCTCGAAGCCG